>JBJEOB010000031.1:0-75605 GCA_051880495.1 Lachnospiraceae bacterium | reverse complement strand
ATTGTATTTCTCATAAGCCCCCAGCGGTCAATATATTTCATTCTCGAAAGCATGGCAAAAAACTGATTATTCTTCATTGTCTGCAATTACCCCTGTTCCACAACAAACTTATACACTGTCGTGGTATCGTATTCTTCTCCCGCACGGACAACCGGAGATTTAAACTCCTTATGATTAACCGCATCAGGGAAATACTGAGTTTCCAACGCAACACCACTGTTTCTTGTATAGACGGCCCCGTCCTTACCTTCATCATTTAAGAAGTTTCCTGTATACATCTGAATTCCCGGAAGGTCTGTATATACTTCCATTCTGATTCCCGTATGTTTTGCATAAAGCCAGGCTGCAAGCTGCAACTCTCCGCCATTGTCAAGTGCCCAGTTCTGGTCGTATCCGCTTCCAAATACCAATGGTTCATAATCCGCATCAATATCCCGTCCGATTTCCTTTGGCTCATTAAAATCAAGCGGTGTGCCCTTAACAGGTATCATTCTTCCTGTAGGGATAAGTTCATTATCTGTTTCAGTAAAATAATCCGAGCGAATCATAGCGATATGGTCTCTTATTGAACCGGCGTCATGTCCGTTAAGATTAAAATAACTGTGATTTGTCATGTTAATTATTGTATCTTTATCCGGTACACCGTTGTAGTGAATCATAAGCTCATTATCAGCGGTCAGCGTGTATGTAACACTGATATTAACCTCTCCCGGAAATCCCTGGTCCATATCAGGACTTAACAGTGAAAATGTAATTGAGGCATCCTCATTTTCATCACCCTGTGTTGCATCCCACATTCTTTCAAACCATCTGTCAAAACCGCCGTGAAGATTATTCTTCCTGTCATTCACGTCAAGTGAGTATTTTTTCCCGTTAAGTTCAAATTCCGCATTACCTATGCGGTTGGCATTCCTGCCGACAACTGCCCCGTGCGCCGAACCATTGTCTTCATATCCCGCCAGGGTTCTGTGTCCTAACAATACATCCACACAACCGTCATTAGCAGGAACATTGATATTTAATATGGCTGCTCCAAAATCCATTACACGGACAGTCATACCCATACCATTGTCCAATGTGTATGCACTTACCGGTGTGCCATCTGATAATTTACCGAATAATTCTTTATAAACCTTCATAGCTGCCCTCCAAAAACACTATAAACACAATACACCTAATATACAGAATTATATCACGGTTTAATAATAAAAACAAGGAATTTACGGCGAACGCCATGAAATAAGAAAGTCTTTGCGCAGGAATATAAACGTGCCCGCAATTCCTGCGCTAATTTACATACTAATTTAAAACACCCTGGTTACCATCCGGTATCATTCCCAGAGAAATCGAAAGATTTCCGTTTCTGGTTCTTAGTTCATCTATAAATGCTTTTTCATCTGTTTCATTTTTTTCCTTTACATAGTAGGTCAGTTCAAACATACTTCCCATGTTGGTCGTCTTAACACTTTTGAGTGCATTTTCACTAAGATATTTTTCAAATACCTCTTCAAACACTCCCGTATAATTCAGGTTTTCCGGAATGGTTATCTTTAACTGCTTTTTACCCTCAAGCCTGTCAGGAATACATATAAGTGATAATGCAAGCAAAAATACCGAGACGACAACAACAAACACTGCTGCATATGATACAAATCCAAGTCCGCACGCAAGACCTGCTGCCATTGAAAAGAATACTATGGCGATATCTTTGGCACTTCCCGGCGCACTTCTAAACCTTACTAGCGCAAACGCTCCCGCCATTGAAAATGCTCTCGCTACATTACTTCCGACCAGCAGAATCACAACCGAAACAATTGCCGGAAGAAGCATAAGTCCAATGACAAAATCTTTGTTACACCTTTTTTTACAGGAAAAAATATAAACCACACCTATAACTATTCCAAACATAACAGCAGCCAGTATGCTTATTACTGCGCTATAAGCTGTAATTCCTGACTCTGTCTGTGCTGCACCAAATACTGATTCAAACATATCATCTTTCCTCCAAGACTATTATTATAATATTTCTTATATTCCGTACCGTATTTTGAAAACGAAACCGGACACAATCCTTTTTCTGCGAGTATGCGTGCAAACCACAGCGGAATCGCATCCTTTATCTTTATTTCCATAAGCCACAAACCGTCTGGCAGAAGTTTTTCGCCGTAATCTCCTGCCTCAAGGCTCACATCATCACGTCTGGTTCTTATGTTGGTATCAAATGTCAGTCTGAAATCCGGATCGTCTTTTGCAAAGAACGCTTTTCTGTCATATGCTATATAAACCTTCGGCTCAAGTTTGTAAATTTTCTTGAAATACTCCAATTCCCTAAGAACCTGCTCATTGGCATTTCCATCCTGATTAAAAATCTTCTCTGCCGAAATCTCATCCTTCATAAACCTGTATGCATCTGACAATTTTAATTCGGTTCTTCTCTTGTTTACTATCCCTTTATATTTCTTTTTGATTTCAAGGAACACATTATCATTAATGTCAGGCACACCGTAAGACCTTAGTCTTAATTTTTCCTTGTAGACAGGCTTTTCAAGCGATTTTCTTATTAGCTCATCATCAGAAGTATCATAATATATATTGGCAATCGTATAAAAATCATTATCCAGATTGTACACATCATCTTCCATGTAATCCTGTATATCCATGATAATTGAATAATACGTCTTATCATCCAGAAGAAATTTCTTTTCGTACCTGTTGAATACTTCAATAGCCATACTTTTTCTCCATTTCTTTATTTCATATTGATTATGGTGTCAATAGCCAAATGATTAATTTTCTTCGTCAGCTTACACAAAATTTATTTCTTCGTTCCGATGTGCTAAACACTGCGATGAACCTCAGATGAGTTTCATCTCCGTAGCACATAAGTCACTCATCTAATAAATTTTGTGTAAGCTGACAGATATATTTTAATCATTTGGCTTTTGACATCCTAAACATATATTAGAAAAAAAATATGTCCAAAATATGTAAAACATGTGTTAATTCTATGTAAAAATTTCCTGTTTAATACGTGTGGCACCTTGTACTGTCAAAAAAGGCGATACACAAAACGTGTACCGCCTTAATCCGGATTATTTATTTATCATTTCAAGGAACCTTCGTGTGTTTTCTGCCGGATTACCCTTAAATACCGCCGAGCCGGCAACAATAACATTAGCTCCTGCTTCGCTGGCAGCAACGATATTGTCTTCGTTGATTCCGCCATCTATTTCCAAATCCACCGAAAGTCCTGCATCATCAATCATTTTCCTTATGGCACGTACTTTTTCAAGTGAACCGTCTATGAACTTCTGTCCTCCAAATCCCGGATTTACCGACATTACAAGCACCATATCGACCATTGAAAGATATGGAGCTACAGCCTCCACCGGAGTCTTTGGGTTAATTGTTATTGAACATTTTTTATTATATTTCTTGATTTCAGCAAGTGTTGCGGTCACATCACTGCAGGCTTCCACATGGATTCCTATAATATCCGCACCTGCGTCAACAAAATCCTTTATATAACGTATCGGTTCATTTATCATCAAATGAACATCAAACACCTTGTCTGTAGCTTTTCTGATTGACTTTATGACCGGCATTCCATACGAAATACTCGGTACAAACATGCCATCCATCACATCAACATGAATATACTCTGCTCCTGCTTCATCTACTGCTTTTATTTCCTCGCCCAGCCTCGTAAAATCCGCCGATAAAATTGATGGTGATAAAATGTTCATTTTTAATATCTCCTTATGTTCTTAAGTTCGTCAAATATTTCCAGATAGTTTTCATATCTGATTTTGTTGATTTTTCCGTCCAGTACCGCCTTCTTTACGGCACAGTCAGGCTCATTCACATGAAGGCAGCCGTTAAACCGGCATTTTCCCTCATACTCACTGAATTCATTAAAATAAAACCGCAGTTCTTCCTTCTCAAATTCATCTAAGTAAAGTGAAGTAAAACCGGGTGTATCAAGAATAAATGTATCGTTCTGCACATGAAACAGCTCAGAATGGCGGGTGGTATGCCTGCCTCTTTTTATTTTGTCACTGATTGTTCCTGTCTCCATCAATGCATGCGGATAAATCATATTGATTGTTGAAGATTTACCGACACCCGAAGGTCCGGCAAGAACAGTCGTCTTTCCAAGCATCATTTTCCTCAGCTCATCAATTCCATGGTTCTCATATGTACTTGTAAATACGATTCTGTATCCGCTTCCTGCATAAATGTCACGAAGTCTTTCCTTTTCTTCATCCGTCACAAGCTCATCCTTATTGAAACAAATAATGGTATCAACATGCTCCATTTCCATACGGATAAGGAAACGCGTCAGCAGATTAAAATTGGGCTGTGGCTCGCTAACCGCAAAAATAATTACTGCCTGGTCCACATTCGCCACCTCAGGTCTTAACAAAGAATTACTTCTTGGAAGTATATCTACGATATTTCCAAGAAGCTTTTCCTCATCAATAACATCAAACTCAACATTGTCGCCGACAAGCGGTTTTATTTTCTTGTTTCTGAAATTTCCTTTTGCCTTGCATTCATATAAGCCGGTACCTTCTTTATATACGTAATAGAAGCCGGCAATTCCTTTTATTATCTTACCCGTCATTAATTTATATCCTCTGATAATGTAAGATAAATCGACTGAACGCTGGTTGTATATATCCTAGGTTCTCCCGTCGTTGTATCCGTCCATGAATAGCGTACGTAAACTTCCGCATTACCGTCACTTACTCCCTCAGCTATTCCGTCAAATGTCAGTTCAAACTGGTCTGCAAGTGTATTCATGTCAGTATAGGTCATAATTTCATTGCTGTAGTCCTGACCGTCCTTCGTCTGTCTGAATACTACCTGGACTTCTTTAGTTCCGTTTTCCTCATCAAAGCCTTCAGGAACAGCCTGTGCAGTTGCCCATGCCTTGAAAATTGTAACTCTTCCCTTCATAATCTTGTTGCTCTTGCCGGTACTTAAAATATATTCTACTACTGTTCCGGCAGCAACCTTGGTTCCTTCAGGATAGCTCTGTGCAATTACCTTGCCTGCAGGTATTGTCGAACTGCTGGCTGTACCGCCAAGCTGTGCAACAAGTCCCGCCTGGTCAAGTGCTTCTCTTGCCTCACTTTCGTCAAGCTCAAGAATCTTTGGCACAACACACTCCGTCTGTTTCTTACCCCTGCTTATGACAAGTGTAACCGTATCACCGCTCTTTACCTGTGAACCTGCAACAGGCGACATTTTCATTACATTTCCCTGTTCAATATCATTACTGTACTCGTATTCAGTAACCGGATTAAGATTTAAACCTTTAAGAACCTCAATTGCCTTGGCCTCTGTCTGATTAAGCACATCAATGAGTTCAAATGACTTTGAACCAGAACTTACCGTAACAATAATCTGCGTATTTTTAGCAACATGAACGCCCTCTTCAACGCTCTGGCCTATTACAAGTCCTTTCTGAACTATATCTGATGCCTCAAGATTCTGCTTAAAGCCAAGCCCCCTGCTGTTTAATTCTTCCTTTGCCGCATCGGCTGTAAGTCCGATAAGTGCCGGGACTTCGACACCTTCATCCACCGGAACCGTCGGCGTTGTCGTCATGCTTGGTATCTTGTTGTCATCATTTGCAGCATTGTTTATCGTTGTAAATACCCTGAAAAGAACTCCAATTGTTATAATTACAATAACGACTGCCACTGCAACACCAAGCCAGACCATTATCTTATCAATCTTATTGCCGTCACGTACGACGCCTATGTCATCATCATCGTCGTCATCGTCATCATTTCCACCGATAAAATACTGTTCCTCATATTCATTTTCATCGTAATCATCATGGACATCGTCATTAATGTCATCATTATGTTCAATGCCCATTCCAAAGTCAATACTCGGGCCTGCTGACACATTAGTCTGTGTCTTTATCTGATTAACTTCCTCAGGTGTAAACATAAGAGTCGGCGATGCATCATAATCGTCAGCAATCACCACAAAATCTTCAAACGGCGATACAAGTGCCCTCTTTAAGTCAGCAATAAGCTCCGTTGCCGACTGATATCTCCTGTCAACCCTCTTCTGTGCACACTTAAGTATGATTTTCTCAAGACTTATAGGTATATTAGGATTAAATGTCGACGGCGGCATCAATTCATTCTGTATATGCATAAGCGCAACGGAAACTGTAGACTCACCATCGAACGGCACCCTTCCGGTACACATTTCAAATAAAGTAATACCAAATGAGTATATATCACTTGTAACGTCACTGAAACCGCCACGTGCCTGTTCAGGTGAAATATAATGAACAGAGCCCATCGCCATTGAATTAACGGTATCGGCCGTTGTCACCTTGGCAATACCAAAATCAGTTACCTTTACCTTACCCTCTTTTGAAATAATAATGTTCTGCGGCTTAATATCCCTGTGAATGATATTATGTTTGTGTGCAACTTCTATACCCTGTGCAATCTGAATGGCAATACTTATCGCCTCTCTATATTCAAGTGCACCTTTTTTCTCAATATATTTCTTGAGGGTAATTCCCTCAACAAGTTCCATAACTATATAATAAATGCCGTTTTCATCGCCTACATCATATACATTTACAATGTTCGGATGTGACATTCCTGCTGCTGACTGCGCCTCTATTCTGAACTTTGATATGAAATTCCTGTCTTCACTGAATTCCTGTTTCAATACCTTGACTGCAACATAGCGATTTAATTTGTGGCACTTGGCCTTATATACGTCTGCGGTTCCACCGGTACCGATTTTACCGAGAATTTCATAACGATTTGCTATAATTGTACCGTTCTCTAACATATTTCCTCTTCCTTCCAATAGATTTCGGATTATCTTTCCTACTTACACTTCTATGAGGATAACTCCAACATTATCCCTGCCACCGTGATTATTTGCGCTCTGAATCAACTTCAGAACACGTGCTTCGATTGAATCTTTTGATTTTACAAGCCCTAGTATCTCGTCATCCTCAACCATATTGGTCAAACCATCTGTACACATTAATATACGGTCTTTATCCTTTAATTTAATTTCAAAAAAATCTGCCATTACATCTTTCATTGCACCAATTGCACGTGTAATTATATTTTTATTCTGACTGGTTCTGGCGGCCTTTCTGTCAAGCTGCCCCATACTCACCAGCTCCTCAACCAGAGAATGATCCCTGGTAATCTGGGTTATACTCCTGTTTATTACATACAGTCTGCTGTCTCCGACATTGGCGACGTACAGCATCTTGTCCTTTATACAGGCGACGACGACAGTTGTACCCATGCCGTTATATTCTTCTGCTTCCTTAGCTTTCCCTATGACAGCTTCATTTGCCCTCACAATCGCCTTACTCATCAGGGATACCGGGTCAGTTTCATCCAGCGAGGAAACCATATCTACTATAGTCTCAACCGTAAGCTTTGATGCTAAATCTCCCGCATTGTGTCCTCCCATACCGTCTGCTACAATAAACAGATTAGGAAGATTGCCAACAGGTTCTGCCGAACAAAATACAGTATCCTGATTAACTTTTCGAACTTTGCCAATATCCGTGGCCGAATAAGCCTGCATATTACTCCTCCCATTCTGCTTTCTTATCTATGTAGCTCTTTCTAAGCTGTCCACAGGCACCATTAATATCTCTGCCCATCTCTCTTCTTATAGTAGCATTTATTGAATTTTTTTCAAGAAGATTTTTAAACGACTCTATTGAGTGCATTGTTGACTGCCTGTAATTACGCTCTTTTATCGGATTAACAGGTATGAGGTTTACATGGCAGTTAAGTCCTTTTATAAGTTCTATAAGCCTCTTTGCATCTTCCTTCGTATCATTTACACCAAGTACAAGGCTGTATTCAAATGTAATCCGCCTTCCCGTCATGTCAAAATAATACCTGCATGCATCCATTATTTCTGCTATTGAATACGCATTTGCAACAGGCATAAGTTCTCTTCTCTTTTCATCCGACGATGCGTGAAGCGATATTGCCAGTGTAAACTGAAATTTATGCTCTGCAAGTTCACGGATTTTCGGGACAATTCCGCATGTCGATATCGTAAGATTCCGCTGGCTTATATTTATTCCGTTTGCATCTGTCAGAAGCTCAACGAATTTTAAAACATTGTCGTAGTTATCCATCGGTTCACCTGAACCCATTATTACAACATTTGACACCTTTTCTCCTGTATGTCTTGAAATTGCATATATCTGCTCTAACATTTCAGACGGTGTAAGATTTCTTGTAAGTCCGTCCAGTGTCGATGCACAGAAACGGCACCCCATCCTGCAGCCTACCTGTGATGAAATACATACCGAATTACCGTGTTTATACCGCATAAAAACACTCTCAATAACATTTCCGTCATTTAATCCAAACAAATATTTTCTTGTTCCGTCTATCTGCGAAATGAGTACCTCAAGCGGTTTTAAAACCGTAAACGAAACCTCAGCCGCAAGCTTGTTTTTTAATGACGAAGGAATGTTAGTCATCTCATCATAATCTTCGGCAAATTTTTTATGCATCCACTCATATAGCTGCTTTGCACGAAACTTAGGCTCGCCAATGCCCGCCAGAAATTCTGTTAATTCTTCTAAATTAAGTGATTTAATATCCATTATTATTCCCTTATAAAACGTGATATAAAAAATCCATCCGTATGATGTATGCCCGGTAAAAGCTGCACATAACCAAGCTCTGCCGTTTTAGCGGCATATTCCTTTGGCAGTACATCTGCCAGAGATTCAGGCTTAAACCCAAGCTCATCAATTATAAAACGATAATTATCCTCATTTTCACATTTGTTGATTGTACATGTAGAAAATACCAGTCTTCCGCCCGGTTTTACATAACGTGATGCCACCCTTAAAATATCCCTCTGGAGAATGACAAGTTCATCCTGCTTTTCCTTTGTCATCTTGTATTTGATATCTGACTTTCGACCTATAATTCCAAGACCTGAGCAGGGAAGGTCGCAGATAACTATGTCAGCACTTTCTTCATCCTCCTGATTAAACGAAAGTGCATCGCAGACCTCAACCGACATATTGGAAATTCCCAGCCGTTGTGCCATCTCCTGCATCATCATAACTTTATTGGCAGAAATATCCCTTGCCTTCACTTTTCCGGTGCCGTTAAGCATTAATGCCACATTAATACTCTTACCACCCGGCGCCGCACAAACATCAATAACCATGTCATTTTCCTTAGGTGATGCTGCATGTCCGACAAGCATTGAGCTTATATCCTGCACGTATATACATCCGTTTCTGAAAGCATCAAGACCTGTTATAAAATCATAGTCTGAAATCATTAATGCATCATCAAGTTCCGGCACCTCATTCACTGTTACACCCTGTTTTTTCAGCGATTCAATTATTTCACTCTTTTTGTATTTTAATGTATTACATCTTACATAAGTCGGACGTTCCTCTTCAAAGCCTTTAAATATTTTCTCTGCCGTCTCATCACCGTAATTATCGGTAAAATAATCCACAATCCACTGCGGAAGCGAATATTTTACCGACAGTGTCTTTGCAACATCCAGATTATCTTTATTACGTGAGATATTTCGAAGAACACCGTTAACAAATCCCTTTAATGTGTGAAATCCCCTTTTATCAGCAAGCTTTACCGCTTCGTTGCAGACTGCCGATTCAGGTACACCATCAAGAAACAAAAGCTGGTATACAGACATTCTCATAATATTTCTGATAACCGGTTTCATTTTAGCCACACTTACCTTGGAAAATGAATCGATTACCTCGTCTATATATATCATCTTTTCTATTGTTCCCTGTGATACCTTACTTATAAAAGCTCTTTCACTCTTATCAAGGTACTGGTATTTTTTAAGAGCACTATTGATTGTCACATGGCTGTAAGCATCTTTTTCATTTACTTCCATGAGTATATCAAGAATAATGCCCCGCAGATTTACTGATTGTGCCATAAACTCTCTCCAACGTTTATCCTGTTACCTAAAAGGAAAGATTTTGAATCCATGCGTTTCTTGCCCTCAAGCTGTAAATCCTTTACTGCAAGAGCATTTTTGCCGCATTTTATTATAAAATCATCCCTGCCGACAAAAACCACCTGACCGCATTCAAATCCCGGATAATCGCCTTCTACCACGTCAGCATCCCAGATTTTAAGCATTTTACCATTGTATGATGTAAATGCGCTCGGCCACGGATTAAGTCCGCGAATCAGACATTCAAGCTCCTTTGCATCCCTGCTAAAGTCAAGCTTTCCTGAATTTTTATCGAGCATGCCCACATATGATGATTCTGCGTCATTCTGCGGTGTCCTCGTTATTATATCGTTCTCTATCGCTTTAAGTGTTTCAATAAGGAGGGCTGCGCCATCCACACTTAACTTGTCAAAAAGGCTTCCGCCTGTTTCCTTGGCATCAAGCTTTCTTACCGACTGCATAAGTATGTCACCTGTATCAAGACCTGCCGCCATCTGCATTGTCGTCACTCCACTATATTCCTCACCGTCAATAACCGCCTGCTGAATAGGTGCGGCGCCACGGTATTTCGGCAGAAGCGAAGCATGTACATTTACACAGCCATAACGCGGTATCTCCAGTACAGCCTTTGGAAGAAGCTGTCCGAATGCAACTACAACGATTACATCAGGAGCAATACCCTTAAGGACTTCCATAAATGATTCCTCTCTTACTTTTACCGGCTGATACACGGTAAGTCCCGCCGAAAGTGCAACTTCCTTGACCGGCGGCATAGCAGGTTCCCTGCTTCTTCCCTTTGGCTTGTCAGGCTGCGTTACAACTGCAGCTATCTCATGTTCAGATTCAATAAGAGCCTTTAACGTACCCACGGCAAAATCCGGAGTTCCCATAAATACAACTTTCACTATTCTTCATCCTCTCCTGCTGCAGCCGCATCAAGCAGACCACCTTCAACCAAATCGACATACATCTTACCGTCAAGATGATCCAGTTCATGGCAGATTGCCCTTGCCAGCAGTCCTTCACCCTCAACAATATACATTTTCATATTTTCATCGTATGCCTTAGCCTTTACATAATCAGGTCTTGTGACCTTTCCTGTTTTTCCCGGTACGCTTAAGCATCCCTCGTATCCTGTCTGGCTTCCTCTTACTTCAACAATTTCAGGATTTATCATTACTAAAGGATTATCATCACCGATATCAATTACAACAAGTCTCCTTAAAATTCCCACCTGTGGTGCGGCAAGTCCGACACCGTCAGCCGCATACATTGTCTCAAACATATCGTCAATAAGTTCTGTAACCTTTGGTGTTATCTCCTTAATTTCTTTTGATGTTTTTCTTAAAACATCATCTCCAAGTTCTCTGATATTTCTAAGTGCCATTTTTATCTCCTCCTATGGAATTTATGAATGAGGCGTTTGCGTAACTTTTTCAGTTATGATGTTAAATATGTTTGTGGGCACAAATTAAGTGGCAATTGTGAGCCGCCGGTACTTAGGTTGCCGTATTTTGGCACCTTATGTACCGCTGCGAGCGAGCATTAGTGCAAACGTGCCACTTAATTGTGCCCACAAACATATTTTAATTTATAATTTAATAGTTTCGCAAACGCCTGTATTTATGAATTTAACGGATTAAAATCAAACTGAATACTAACGTATTTGAAATCATCACGATTTCTTACGAACTGTTCAATCTCACTGCGGATTGCAGTAAGCGTTTCATATTCCTTTGCCTTATAATAAATTACTTTGTTATAAATATCTTCTGCTTTGTAAAGCGCGGCATTTGCCGGTCCGATTACCTTGACATTATCTTTTCTGATTCGTATCGTATCGACAGCCTTTATGAGGGCATCCTCATATTTTGATGAGAATTTCACCATAAGCATGTTGGATATCGGCGGATAATCCATCAGCGTCCTGTACATGATTTCCTGCTCGTAAAACTGCTCATAGTCCTGATTGGCCGCAGCCTCAATCGCAAAATTTTCCGTATCATACGCCTGAATAACAACTTCACCGGGAAGTTCACCTCTTCCGGCACGTCCCGCAGCCTGGGTCAGGAGCTGAAATGTTCTCTCTGCCGCCCTGTAATCAGAAGCATGAAGTGAAATGTCTGCCGCCAGTATTCCGACCAGCGTAACATTCGGGAAATCATGACCTTTTACAATCATCTGCGTTCCTACCAGAATATCTGCTTCTTCCGATGCAAATGATGATAATATCTTTTCATGTCCATCCTTGCCTTTAGTGGTGTCCATATCCATCCTGAGCACCTTTGCATCAGGAAATTCTTTTAAAACAGCATCCTCTACCATCTGTGTTCCGCCACGGAGCGCACTGATGTATTTAGAACCACATTTCGGGCACTGCGATACCTGCTTTTGTGAATATCCGCAATAGTGGCATACAAGCCTTCCATCCTTATGCGATGTAAGCGAGATATCACAATGAGGACATTTCATAACATGTCCACATGAGCGGCAGGAAATAAATCCGAAATACCCACGCCTGTTAATGAACAGCATGGTCTGCTGTTTTTTTTCAATGCGGTCTTTTATTTTATCTTTAAGCTCCATACTAAAGATGGAACGGTTGCCTTTTCTTAGTTCTTCCTTGAGATCCGTTACCGACACAGCCGGTAATCTGGCCGAATCCACAGCTCTTGCATTTAAATAAAATAACCTGTATTCTCCCGTAAGTGCCCTGTAATAACTGTCAACAGACGGTGTTGCCGAGCCAAGTATGACAGACGCATTATTCATTCGGGCAAGCTCCTTTGCCACACCGGTCGCATGATATTTCGGTATGGTCTCACTCTTGTACGCCCCCTCATGTTCCTCATCAATTATAATAAGGCCCAGATTATCAAATGGCGTAAAAAGTGCTGAGCGCGGTCCTATCATTATTTTCACAAGGCCCTTTCTGGCACGTTCAAACTGATCATAACGTGTTTCCTTTGAAAGTCTTGAGTTCATAATCGAGACAACGTCGCCAAATCTCTTATAAAAACGCATAACGGTCTGAAACGTAAGTGCAATCTCAGGTATAAGTACAATAACCTGCCTTCCCTGTGACAGAACATGCTCTATAACAGACATATAAACCTCTGTCTTGCCGCTTCCGGTAACACCCTTTATAAGATATGTTTTTCTGATGTTATTATCATAATCTGCGATTATACTGTCAGCTATTATACTCTGAGCCGCATTAAGTTTTACTGCATCCTGTCTGCCATCAGTTACTTTAACGGGATTTCTGTAATAGCTTTCAACATCTATGCAGATATAGCCGTTTTCTTCAAAATATTTTATCACAGAAGATGATATATTTAATTTGCCTGTCACCAGAGAATAGTCAATGATTTCATCCTCAACAAGTGCTTCCATCAGTCTTTTTCTTGCAACAGAATGTTTCTTATCAAATATTTCGATAAGTTCATTCGCCCTGTCAGTTGAAATAATTCTTCGAATGCTTTTTCTTTCCTTTTTCGCAGAGCTTTCTTTTACAGGAATAACCGTCTTTAAAGCCTGATTCATCGTGCCGCCGTAATTGTGACGCAAAAATGACGCAAGCTGAATCATTTTTCCCTCTATCCTGACATTTTCATCAACGATAGAGTGTATATATTTCATCTTTGACAGTTCATAGACCGGCGTATCGGTAATGCTTATTACATAACCGGTTATCATTTTGTTTCCCTGTCCAAACGGGATATTTACACGCATTCCGACTACCAGACGGTCATCTAGTTCATCCGGCACAATATATTGAAACGTCCTATCCAGTTTATCATGAGAAATATCAACGATTACATCTGCAAACATAACTCTTCCATGACCTCTTTGATCAGTACTCTCTCGTCCATTGGGTATTTAACCCCCTTGATTTCCTGATAATCTTCATGTCCCTTGCCGGCAAGGACGATGATATCGCCTTCCCTGCCATTTTCAATTGCATATTTAATGGCATCCTTACGGTTAATTATTTCTACATATTCGCCGCTCGTTCTGCCAATTCCGGTCTTAATGTCATCAATAATATCCTGCGGTTCTTCAAAACGCGGATTATCTGATGTAATAATGGTAAAGTCTGCATATTTTCCGGAAACCTCTCCCATCTCAAATCTTCTGTCCTTTGAGCGGTTGCCTCCACATCCGAAAACACACACAAGCCGTTTCGGGTTATATTCCCTGAGAGTCTTTAATATGCTCTCAAGGCTCATTGCATTGTGCGCATAATCAATCAGTAATGTAAATTTATCTGAAACCTTAACAGGCTCAATGCGCCCCTTTACCCTGACATTTTTAAGTGCAGCCTTCAGTGCGTCTTTTTGCACGTTAAAATGACTTGTAATGGCAACTGCACATAATGAATTGTACACGCTGAATATTCCCGGCATTGACAGTTCAATCTTTTCCGTTACTTTTCCCACAGCATCATATATTGTTCCGATATGGCCTGCCTCATGGAAAAACTCGATGTTTTCCGCACGATAATCAAGTCCCTCCTTAAGTCCGTATGTCTCAATACTGCATGTGTGGCCTTCTGTTACCTTATCAGTATGCTCATCATCACCGTTAACAATTCCTATCTTACACTGTTTAAACAGCATACCCTTGCATTTTATATAATGCTCCATCGAAGTATGCTCATTCGGACCGATATGGTCTTTTTCAAGATTGGTAAAGACACCTATATCGAACATAATTCCTGCTGTTCTGTGAAGCATAAGTCCCTGTGAAGATACCTCCATGACCACTGCCTTACAGCCTTCATCGACCATTTTGCGGAATGCACGGTTGATTGTGTATGCTTCCGGTGTAGTATTTGACGACGGTGTATGTTCGTCTCCAATTATTGTCTCTATCGTTCCTATAAGTCCTGTCTTAATATTGCACGCATCCAGCACATTTTTAACCATATAGGTTGTCGTCGTCTTTCCCTTGGTTCCTGTAATGCCGATTGTAAAAAGTTCTCTGGCAGGATATCCGAAATATGCAGCCGACATAAGTGCTGCGGCGTAACGGGTATCATCAACGCGTATGACCGTCATATCGCCGACACCCGTAAGATTAATTTCTTTTGAAATGATAGCCGCAGATGCCCCCTGGGACGCTGCATTTAACACATAATCATGTCCGTCAAAATTGGCACCTGAAATTGCAACAAATACGCAATCCCTGACAATTTTTCTGGAATCCATGACAATATCACTTATTTCCACATCCGTACTGCCATTTAATACTTCAAACTGTAAATCCGGCAAAAGCTCTGCTAATTTCATACTCATCCCTCACTACCATTCAAATATTGTTCAAATTCTTCCATTGTCATAAGTATCTTTCTCGGCTTGGTTCCCTCTTCAGGTCCGACAACTCCGGCATCAGTAAGCTGGTCCATAATTCTTGCCGCCCTGTTGAAGCCTACTTTATAAAAACGCTGTATAAGACCAATCGAAGCTCTTTCCTTCTCAATTACAAATCTTCCGGCTTCAGCAAAATACTGGTCCCTGTCTTCTCCAAACCTCTGGCTCTCAGCCATGGTCACATTGTTAACTGCGTTTACTATTTCTTCATTATATGTAGCCGGAGCCTGGTTTGATACAAGGAAATCTACAACATTTCCAACTTCCTTATCTGACACAAATGCGCCCTGTGCTCTTGCAGGCTTCTGGTATCCCGCAGGATAAAACAGCATATCACCCTTGCCAAGGAGCTTTTCTGCACCGACCATATCAAGTATTGTACGCGAATCCACACCGGATGATACAGAAAATGCAATTCTGGATGGAACATTTGCCTTAATAAGACCTGTAATAACATTGACTGACGGTCTCTGTGTAGCAATTACAAGGTGAATGCCACATGCTCTTGCAAGCTGTGCCAGACGGCAGATAGCATCTTCAACTTCTCCCGGTGCCACCATCATAAGGTCTGCAAGCTCGTCAATAATTATGACAATCTGTGGCAGCTTCTTAGGCTTTTCTCCCTCAACATCCTTAAGTGCATCGATTTTTTCATTATATCCCTTAAGGTCACGCACATTTACCTCTGCAAACTTCTTATAACGGTTATCCATTTCTGCAACAGCCCAGCTAAGTGCCTGTGACGCCTTCTTAGGGTCTGTTACAACCGGAATCAGAAGATGCGGTATTCCGTTATACATGCTTAATTCCACGACCTTAGGGTCTACCATGATAAGACGAACCTCTTCAGGTTTTGCCTTATACAAAATACTCATAATAATTGTATTGATACATACTGATTTACCGGAGCCTGTTGCACCTGCAATAAGAAGGTGAGGCATCTTGGCTATATCAGCAACTATTACCTTTCCTGCAATATCCTTACCTGCCGCAAATGCAATCTTTGAAGGATGATTTTTAAATTCAGGAGACTCAAGTAACTCTCTTAGTCCGACACCCACTGATTCCTTATTCGGCACTTCTATACCAACCGCAGCCTTACCCGGAATAGGCGCCTCGATTCGTATGTCAGCCGCTGCAAGATTAAGCTTTATGTCATCCGCAAGTGAAACAATCTTGCTTACCTTCGTTCCACGTTCGGGAAGAAGCTCATAACGTGTAACTGACGGACCGCAGCTTACATCTGTAACGGTTACATTTACACCAAAGCTCTGTAATGTCTGCTGCAGTATTTTTGCAGTCTCCGCGTTTTCATTGTCAATATTAGAACTCTTCTTTGACGTCATTCTGTCTAAAAGGTCAATCGGCGGGAATCTGTAATCATCTGATTCTTTATTATCAAGACTGATTTCCATCTTTTCCTGTGCGGCACTCTCATGCTTATCCTGCTTAACAGGTGCTTCCTTAACCGGTTTTGCTTCCGGCTCTGTGGCAGTTACGGATTCTGTCTGCTTTGTCATGACCGGTCTTAATACTTCCGCAGCATCAATATCTTCTTCATGCTCATTTATCATACGCTCAACATAAGGTACTACACTGTCATCACGTTTCTTCTCAGCCTTGTCAGCTGTGTGTTCCACTGTGGTTTTCTCTTTATCTGCCTGCGTTTTTGAAGATTCAACAGGAGAAATTTCAAAAATATCCTCTGAATACTTGTCCTTGTTTTTTGCAACCTTCTCGTTGATAACGCGCACATCGCTGTGCTTAATTCCATCCTTTGGAATTGTAGTGTCAAACGCTACACCAACAGCCTTCTTTTCCATTCTCTTTGTCTGTTTTTCTTCAGCATCAATTATGTAACTTTCAATATTTTCTTTAGTCTTTGTGTATACCTTGGTGCTCTGTTCCTTTACGCCATTGATGAAAGAACGCTCCGTGAACAGTACAAGTCCAATTATTATAAGTACGCACACTATGACAACCGAGCCAAAACCAAATGGTGACAAAAGCTTATCTATTCCGCCGCCGACTATTCCGCCGCCGACTCTGTCGAGTATGCTTTTTTCGATGATTTCTTTAAAGGTCAAAGTGCTGTCAACACGGTTATCCATCATATTGAATAATGCACATACATCAACAAATGCAAGTGCAAGACCAAACAACTTAATCTTGGCAATTCCGTTAAAATGATTCTTTACAAGAACACCTATTCCTACTGCAAGAACAAACGGGAATACATATCCGAGCATTCCAAACAGCGCAAAAAACGGTTTGCTTATCATTTCTCCTGCCGCACCGCATACCCCTAACAGACTTAAAAATAATAAAATTACAAGACCAATTGTCAGCAGTAAAATTACCTCACCGAAAATTGATTCATTTTGTTTTTGTGATTTTTTTCTTCCTGACGGTGCTTTCCCCGCAGTAGAAGTCTTTCTTCTTGTTTTCTTAGAAGCCATCTGTAATTCTCCTTTCAAGCTTCAGGCGATTGCGAAACTATTCTAATTATCACATAAACAGTTTTGTGGGTACAATTAAGTGGCACGTTTGCACTAATGCTCGCTCGCAGCGGTACATAAGGTGCCACAATACGGCACCTAAATACCGGCGGCTCACAATTACCACTTAATTTGTACCCGCAAAGCTTGTTTAATATCATAAATACAGTAGTTTCGCAAACGCCTGTTCAGATTTAAAATAAAATACTAAATGCCGTAACAAAGCTGCCGATTCCAAGACCATATAATGCAAACGGGATAAGGCTTCCCTTTTTTACAATATTTAACATCAGCTTAATGAACAGACATGAAAATACTATACATACAACTGTCGATGCCAGTATATTTATAAGACCGCTTACTGAAACAGCTGTTCCTGCAAGTCCGTGAATACTAAGCAGCGAATATCCCACAATAGCCGGTATTGAAAGCAGATATGTATATCTTATCGAATTATTTCTGCTGTATCCAAGTGCCCTCGACATTGCATATATAAGTGCAACCCTTGAAATACCCGGCATAATTGCAAGGCCCTGTGCCACTCCGATTACCGCAGCATCAAAAGCGCCCATGTTCCTTAGAGCTTTTTTGCCGTCAGCCAGACGCTCGGCAAATATTACTATGACACCGCACACGATAAAGCATATACCGGTCATAAGAGGTATCTCCAGAGAGTTATCCGCAACACTTTTAAGCAGCAGCGACGTAACACATGTGGCAGCAGATGAAACTATAAGCATGAGCACAAGTCTTTTATACGGATTGGTATCCAGTACATAATATCCATCCTTATCTGCACCTGCCAGTTTTTTAAAAAATATTATAACATTAGAAAAGACATCCATGATAAGCTGAAATGCCCCGATGATAATTTTCATGATGTCTTTAAACATTACTATGATTATTGCAGCAAGTGAACCCATCTTTAAAAAGCATATCAGCAGATTCAGATAATCTGCATCCATCTTATAAATCCTTCCAAGCAGAACAATGTGGCCCGAGCTGCTGACCGGCATAAAGCCGATGATTCCCTGCACTATACCAAGAAACAAATCTCTTAATAAATCCATATGCTCCTCCGACGCTATTTGGATAATATTATATCATTTATTTTAAATTAAAACAACCACATTCCCAATTTATGAGAATATGGCTGTCATGCCCTAATTACTGTTTTTTTCATCTATTAACCGGTGTAATTTTGAAAATGCATCCGAAATACCGCCCACCTTGTCAATCAGTCCCTTGTCAACACATTCCTCTCCGACAAGAATGGTTCCGAGATCCTTCGTTAAGATTCCCGTGTGAATCATCATTTTTTCAAGCTTTTTTAATTCAGCCCTGCTGTGAGAAGCAATAAAACCCAATATCCTGTCCTGAATCAGTTTAAAATATTCATATGTCTGCGGTGCCCCTATCACTGTACCATTCATTCTGACCGGATGTATTATCATAGTTCCGCTTGGGACAATAAATGAATAATCACAGGAAACCGCCAGTGGAACTCCAATAGAGTGGCAGTCTCCGATTACGAGTGCGACCTTGGGTTTGCTTAAGGAGGCTACCATTTCAGCAAGCGCAAGTCCTGCCGATACATCACCGCCTACAGTATTGATAATAAGAAGCACACCGTCACACGATTCATCCTCTTCTATAGCTGCAAGCTTGGGCAGCAAATGCTCATACTTCGTCGTCTTATTATTGGCAGACAGATTGTCGTGTCCCTCTATCTCGCCAATAATGGTCATAACGTGTATCCTGCTGCCACATTTTTCCACCTGCGCTTCGCCCATTTTTTCTATGGCTTCATTTTTCTTATTTTCTTCCATGTATCATCCCTCCATCACAAAGGGTTTCCTGAATCATGGAAATTATTCATCGGCGGATTCCTGTGCAGGTTCGTCCATAATTTTGGTAATGCTTACAGAACTTATTACTCTTCCTTCAACCTTCTGAATCTTAAATTTATAACCGTTGTATTCTATCTCAGTGCCCACATGGCTTTCATTCGGTATCTTTCCGATTTTTAATACGAGGAAGCCGTTAAGCGTATTAATATCCTCTTCCAGGTCAAATGTAATGCCCAGTTCTTCTTCCAGATCTTCAAGTGTTGTTAAACCGTCTACAACATATGTATTATCTGCCCTGAGCATAATCTGTTCTTCATCCTCGTCATGCTCATCAAGAATATTACCAACTATTTCCTCAAGTATATCTTCCATTGTCACAAGACCGGCTGTCTGGCCATACTCGTCGACAACAATTGCCATATGTACCTTTTCACGCTGCATCAGCTTGAAAAGATCGTTTATATTTCTCGTACAAGGAATCAGCTTTGCCTCATAAAGAATCTCATCAATATTTTTGATACATTCCTCCGCCTTGGCACGATTGCCGTATTCCTTAAGTGCATCTTTAACGTGTACAATTCCTATAATGTTATCAATATCACCATCATATACCGGATATCTCGAATTATTCTCATGAAGCATAAATGTAACTGCTTCCTCAAGTGTCATGTTGCCGTCAAGCGCAACGATATTTTTTCGGTGTGTCATTATATCGACAGCTTCCTTGTCACCGAACTCAAAAATATTCGAAATCATTTCAGCTTCATCAGCTTCAATTATTCCCTGCTCATGACCTTCATTTACCATTGTCATGATTTCTTCCTCAGTCACATTATCATTATCCGTATATGGATTAATACCAATTAGCCTTAAAAGACAGTTTCCTACGAAATTGATTACAAATGTAACCGGATGCAGTGCGATTAAGATGATACGCACCAGTCCAAAATACCTGTTTATCACTTTATCAGGATTAAGATTTGCGATTCTTACAGGAATTGCAATACCAAAAACTGAAATAAAGAGTATTACCAGTACAACAGCAAGTACATTTCCTGCATAAATTTCCTCAAAATAGCCTGAAAGAATGCTTAATAAAAATACACCTATCACAATATTTAATACCATTGTAATCATCTGAACCGTAATGTTTAACTTAACATGCTGGTCAAGCATATGAAGTATTCGCTGAGCCTTAATCTCTCCGTTTTCAGCCCTTTTTGTCAGTTCACTCACATTGGCATCCTTGGTAGCCGATGCAAATCCAATCAGTATATTATCTATTATCACAAAAAGTAAAAATGTTATTATACCCACAAGAGCATATTCGTCTTTCATATGTACATCTCCTAAATTATAATCTGTCCTCAAATATAGCATTTTGCCGTGTTTCCGTCAATATGTATCCATTTCAAGGCTGATTTTAAGAGCCCTATTGACCTTTAAAATTGCTTCCCTGTCAAGATGACATACTTTGTCCTTAAGCCTTCTCTTATCAATGGTTCTCAACTGTTCAAGCAGTATTACGGAATCCTTGACAATATCATATTTGTCCGCTTCAATTTCCACATGTGTCGGAAGTTTTGCTTTCATTTTGGATGTTATAGCCGCGCAGATAACCGTCGGACTATGCTTATTTCCTATATCATTCTGAATAATAAGAACCGGTCTTATTCCGCCCTGTTCCGACCCCACAACCGGTCTTAAATCAGCATAAAAAATATCCCCTCGTTTTATAACCACAATATTCACACTCCATTATTTGTTAACCCTATTATTGCCGATTTGTGGTTGTATATTCAGTTCTATTTGTATATTACATTTTTTATTTTGTCAGCTATATCATCAGCCGTCATTGAATATTCGCCGAATTCTTCTTTTGCAAAATCCCCTGCAAGACCGTGAATGTACACTGCAAGCACCGCTGCGTCATATTTGTCCATTCCGTTTGCCAGCATTCCTGCAATAATTCCGGTAAGGACATCTCCGGAGCCTGCCGTTGACATTCCGCTGTTTCCCGAAACATTAATGTACGTATCGGTGCCATCTGATACTATACTTCTTGAATCCTTAAGAATGCAGATACAGTTGTTTTCTTTTGCAAAATCAGACGCCGAATTTATAATATTTTCTTTTATTTCCTGTATTGTGCAACCCGTAAGCCTGCTCATTTCTCCAAGATGCGGTGTAATAATACAGCCCTCGGCAAGCCTCTGCCTGCCGCATTGTGCAAGAATGTTTAACGCATCTGCATCAATTACTACTTTTTTACCTGCCAGATCAGCATTTTCAAGCACGGCAAATACAAGTTCCTTTGCCAGAGTGCCTGTTGAAAGTCCCGGGCCTATAACTATGACATTTGCCCACTTTACCTGTTCTGCAATTTCCTCATTTTCCATCCTGTCGTAAAAACACAGCACCGCCTCCGGCAGTAATTTCTGTATTGCTTCACGGTTAGACTCTGCAGTCATCAGCCTTACAAGTCCGACACCGCTTCTGTATGCAGCTTTCCCGGCAAAATATGCTGCGCCGCTCATATTCTGTGAGCCTGCAACAATAAGCACCCTGCCGTATGTTCCTTTATTGGAATCCTGCTTTCTTACAGGCAGCCTTTTTAAATCTTTCTCTTCATAGATAAATTTCTTTGTTCCAACATCCAGCCTTTCTAACGGTGCAAAGCCCGGATTATGCAGTGTTATGTTTCCTGCATACTCCGCACCCGGATAAAGAATAAGCCCTGTCTTATAGTATCCGAATGTAACCGTTTCAACAGCCTTTATTGCAGTGCCCATTACTTTTCCCGTTGTTGCACATATTCCTGACGGAATGTCTACCGCAATCACATCCCTTTGTGATTCATTGATACGCTCTATTGCCGTTTTATAAATGCCGGTTACTTCGCGTGACAGTCCAATTCCGAAAATTCCGTCTATTATTACATCATAAGCAAGTGCATCGTCCAATGTTACAGCTTTGATGCCCAGATTTGTTATTATTTCATACTGTGTCTTCCACAAATCGGTAGCTTTGTCTGTATTTCCAATAAGACATACCACAGTATCATATCCTGCTTCTGCAAGAATTCTCGCACATGCCATGGCATCCGCGCCATTGTTTCCCATACCGCATATGCTGACAATGCGTGCCGCCTTATTATATTTAAATGCTGCCACGCTGCACACTCCGAGTGCAGCCCTCTCCATAAGCACTGCCGCCGGAATTTTTACATCATTTATCGAGTAATTATCCAATGCCTGTATCTGCTGCCCGTCTAATACATATTTCATCTAAAAGCCTCCCATAATCCTATACAAAAAGGACTGATACACCATCCAGCCTGCTGCATGGTCACAGTCCCAATAATTATTTTATTCATTATTCTGCGCATCCGCCTCATCAAACATCTGGATTAAATCAGGTCCCAAAAGGTCATGCATATATGTATAAATATCGTTGTTTTTTAATTCCTTTTCCTGCTTGATTACAAGCTTTTTCTTCAACTCAATACGTGTATTATTAATCCACTTGTTAAGGAGTTCAATATCCTCCCTGTTCGTATTAAGCCGTCCGTAACACGTCTGTATAAATTCAAGCAAAAGCTCCTGATTAGCCTGTTTGATTTCCTTTGGAATCTCAAGCTCCGAATCTTCTAACTCTTCAAGCTTCTGCTTGGCTTCAGAGATAAGCTTCTGTGTCTTATCCATTTTCTTCTGACGCTCTGAGCCGTCACCTGAATCATCCATATTCTCCACTACTTCACTTAAGAGTCTCGCTTTGATTTTTTTGACCTCTTTGATGTCGTTAGTGATTTTACCCTGTTTTTTTAACAAGGCATTGACTTTGGCTTCAAGCTTACGTATCTGCGGTGTTTTATCCTTATCAGGCATAACTATATTATATCTCTCATCCAATGTAAGAATTGGTACGTTCATCTTTGAAAGATTTTCTTCAATAACTTCAATTGAAAAATCTGACATAATATATCACCCTCTTTGTTATTTCTTAGGCTTGCTGCTTACAATATTGTATGACAGACGCATGAGGCTTTCAGATAAATGAACATTCTCAACTATAATATCCTTCGGGAGACTTAAATCTGTATGTGCAAAATTCCAGATTGCCTTAATTCCTGCACGTGCAAGTATATTGGCAACTTCGACCGCACTCTCCTTAGGTATTGTAAGCGCTGCAATCTCAATATTGTTATCCCTTACAAAATCCTCCATCTCATATATCATTCGTACATTTATTCCGCGAATTGAATGTCCCGTAAGTTCCGGATTGATATCAAAAATACCCTTGACAATAAATCCGCTCTTCTCAAAATCAGCATAACCGGCAATCGCCTGTCCGAGATTACCCGCTCCGACAATAACCATGGTATGCAAAGTGTCAATACCGAGAATCTTGGCAATCTCCGAATGAAGATATGCAACATTATATCCGTATCCCTGCTGTCCAAATCCGCCAAAATTATTCAAATCCTGACGAATCTGAGATGCCGTAACCTTCATTCTCTCGCTCAATTCATTTGAAGAAATGCGCTCAACTCCGCTTGCCAATAATTCACCTAAATATCTGTAGTATCTTGGTAATCTTCTGATTACCGCACTGGATATATGTTTCTCTTCCACTGCAACTCACCTTCCATATTCTGTCTATCTGATAACCGCTTTATAAAAACTTAATACATTAATTATATATTTTTGTCAAAAAAATGTCAACGTGATATCAGTGTCAAAAGTTAAAATGTCAAAAGTTCAAAAGTTCAAAAGCTTTATTCTAATACCTTCTTCGCCACATCAATTGATTCTTTTGCATCTTTTACATAAAAGTCCGCTCCAATCTGCTTGGCATATTCAGGTGTAAGGACTGCGCCTCCGACCATTACCTTGCAGTCAAGATTATTTTCACGAAGAAGCTGTATTGTCTTGTCCATAGATACAAGCGTCGTTGTCATGAGCGCAGACAGACCGACAAGCTTGGCATTATTTTCCCTTACGCTGTCAACAACGGCCTGATAATCAACATCCTTGCCCAAATCAATAACATTATATCCGTAATTTTCAAGAAGAACCTTCACGATATTTTTTCCTATGTCATGAATATCGCCCTTAACCGTTGCAATAACGATTGTTCCCTTGCTTACCTGCTTATTATCAGATGACACCATGTGTTTTTTGATGACATCAAATGCCGCCTGTGCCACCTGTGCAGACAGAATAAGCTGAGGCAGGAAAATCTTACCCTTTTCAAACTGTTCGCCCGTTTTATCAAGTGCCGGTATAAGCATTTCATTTATTATTTCCATCGGGTCCATGGTCTTAAGAAGTTCCTGCGTAATCTTTGCACCCTCATTCTTAAGTCCTGATTCTACCGCCTGAATGAGATCAGGCTGTTTTGAAGCCCCGGTATCTTTTGACAAATTATCCTGTGTTTCGCCCGCAGCTTTCTGTGCGTTAAACGCAGCAATATATTCCATTGAATCCTTATCAATAGCAGTAAGCAGTTTGTATGCACGGACAGCACCGGTCATTGACGCTACATTAGGATTGATTATCGGAAGATCAAGTCCGTGGGTCAATGCCATAGTGAGGAAATTATGGTTAATAAGCTCTCTGTTTGGAAGACCAAATGAAATATTTGAAACTCCAAGCACCGTCTTAAGTCCCAGTTCATCCTTGACACGCTTAAGTGCCTTAAGTGTTTCCATAACACATTCCTGCTCTGCAGAAGCCGTAAGTGTAAGACAGTCAATAAATATATTTTCCTTTGGAATGCCATATTCAATGGCGCGCTCCATTATTTTCTTTGCAATTTCAAAACGTACGTCAGCCGATTTGGAAATGCCTCGCTCATCAAGAGTAAGGCCTACCACGCATGCTCCATACTTCTTAACAAGCGGAAGAACAGTGCTAAGTGACTTTTCCTCACCGTTTACGGAATTCACGATTGCCTTTCCGTTATAAACCCTGAGTCCTGCCTCTATGACCTCAGGAATTGTCGAGTCAATCTGAAGCGGCACGTCAACAACACCCTGCAGTGCCTTCACCGTCTCAATCATCATCTGCTTCTCATCAATTCCCGGAAGGCCGACGTTGACATCAAGAATATCTGCACCGCCGTTAACCTGTTCCAATGCCTGATTGAGAATATAATCCATGTCATGGTTTAACAAAGCCTCTTTAAAAAGCTTCTTTCCCGTAGGATTAATCCTCTCGCCTATTATCCTCGGCTGATTGATGACAACCGTATTGGTTGCCGAGCATACGGCAGCAGGGATGGTTTTCTTTGTCTCAACATGCTTTTCATTGTGAAGCATGTCAGAAAGTGCCTTTATATAATCCGGATTGGTTCCGCAGCATCCTCCAAGAATTTTTACGCCATACGCAAGCATTTCCTTAACGCACTGTGCAAATTCATCCGGCATAACATTATAAGTGTTAGTCACAGGGTCAGGAAGACCTGCGTTAGGTTTAACAACAATAGGAAGGTTCGTCCATTCTGAAAGTTCCTTAACAACCGGCAATAATTCCTTAGGTCCCAGAGAACAGTTGATACCGATTGCGTCTACCGAAAGGCCCGTAAGTGTCAGTGCCATTGCAGATACACTGCAGCCTGTAAATGTACGGCCGTTCTGTTCAAATGTCATAGTACACATTATAGGAAGATTACTGTTTTCCTTTGCAGCAAGAACGCCCGCCTTAACCTCCATAAGATCTGTCATTGTTTCAAAAACAATAAGGTCGGCATCCTTACCGGCAATAATTATTTCCCTAAAAATGTCGTAGGCCTCATCAAACGAAAGGTAACCTGTCGGTTCAAGGAGCTGTCCAATCGGTCCGATATCAAGCGCAACAAGTGCTCCCGTTCCCTCACACGCCTTTTTGGCATTGGCAACTGCGGCTGTAACTATTTCTTCCACTGACTTATTGCAATGTTCAAGCTTGTATCTGTTAGCGCCAAATGTATTGGCATAGACAATATCTGAACCGGCATTAATGTACTGTCTGTGAATGTCAATAATAAGGTCCGGGGCGGTTATACCCAGTAATTCAGGTGTTTCTCCCATGGCCATTCCGGCTTTCTGGAGCATTGTTCCCATTCCGCCGTCCAAAATAACAAATTCTTTTTTTAATAAATCTTTAAACATTGCAGTGACTACCTTTCTTTCTGTATGCACAGTTTCCCTTAAGATTGCATGATGCGCATCCTCTTTTTGACTGTTCTATTTTGTCCTTCGACAATCCGATAATTGCCGTAACTGATTTTCTTGGTGTAAGAATATAACTGTCGGTTACATTTAATCCTATAAGCTTTGATGCATTAAGAACCTTTACGAATTCCTTCTGGCTTGAAATTGAAAGATCGCCGTAGCCTATTCCATAACGCCAGGTCATATTGTATTCGGCAAATTCCTCTTTTAAACGAAGCTCCAGCTTATCGCACAACTGCTCAATAGCGGTACTTGCCAGACAATCAAGTGCCAGTGCCTCAAGCATATCATTAATCTCTGCCACACGGATAAGCCTGTCTACCTCCGATGACAGCGTGGCACAAAACAGTATTGCCTTACTGCAGCCTTTTAAATGATTTCTTATATCATTTCCCCTTAAAATAAGTGACGTGCCGCCAAAGCCGATTCCGTCCTCACGCTCTTCTATATCAAAACACTGATATACATACCTTGGACGAACAGCCTTTAACAGTTTTTCCTCACTTTCCCTGACTTTATCAAGAATACGGTCATCGCACTCCTCCATGGGCTGCCCCATATACCGCAATGCCTCATGCAGATTTAATTCCTTAATAACTATCTCTTCCATCATTATTACCTTTTTAAATATGGTTTAAGATTTTGTGAAATCTTCCTTGCAACATACGCATTATTCATTGTATATAAATGAATCCCTGCGACTCCCCTGTTAAGCAGTTCTATAATCTGTTCTGTCGCATATTCAATGCCTGCTTCTCTCATATCATCAGGATTATCGCCATATTTCTGCATTATTCTCGCAAGCTTTGCAGGAACCGAAGCACCGCACATTGAAATCATTCTCTTAATCTGGCTTACATTGCACACAGGCATTATTCCCGCCTCAACAGGTACATTAATTCCGGCAAGTTTAATTTTTTCCATAAAATCATACATTACCTTATTATCAAAAAACAACTGTGTTATTAAATGCGATGCACCCGCATCAACCTTCTTTTTAAGATTTAATATGTCATCAACGAGTGTCTGTGAATTCTCATGTCCTTCCGGATAACATGCACCCGAAATGCCGAAATCACCATGTTCCATGATAAACGACACGAGGTCGCTTGCATACGAAAATTGTTTTAATGGTTCTTTATCAGGAATAAGGTCACCTCGTAATGCAAGTATATTTTCAATATTATTCTTCTTAAACTGTTCAAGTATATGCGATACAGATTCCTTTGAAGAATTAACACATGTTAAATGTGCCACAGATTCAACTTTGTATTTATTCTTTATAAGTGAAGCTATATCACATGTGGATGTATCAGATAAATCGCCCGCCGCGCGGTAAGTAACGCTTATAAAATCAGGTTTAAGCTCTGAAAGCTGCTCCAATGTATCATATACCACCTCTATCGGGCTGTCTTTTTTCGGTGGAAAAACCTCAAAAGAAAAAACATTTTTATCCTCTTTAAACATCTCGTTTATCTTCATTAAAAAATCCTGCCTTTCGCCATTCCAAAATAAACCATAATTATATTTATTATACCCACTAACCATACAGTTTGTCAAAATGATACTCACATGATATAATAAAAAAAATTTTTGAGAGGTAAATAACATGATTTTATCATGCAGCAATATTTGCAAGGAGTTTGATGCCACACCGGTTTTAAAGCATGTATCCTTCCACGTTGAAGACAGGGAAAAGGCCGCTATTATCGGAATCAACGGTGCAGGTAAATCCACCCTTCTTAAAATAATTATGGGTGAAGTCAGTGCAGATGACGGCATTGTTACTCTTGCAAAGGATAAAACGATAGGTTATCTGGCGCAGCACCAGAATAATGACTCAGAAAACACAATCTATGACGAGCTTTTGTCGGTAAAAGAAAATATTATCCGGATGGAACACCGTCTGCGTGAACTTGAAACGCAGATGGCATCCGCATCCTCTGATAAGCTTGACGAACTGATGAATACATATTCCAACTTAAGTCATCGTTTTGAACAGGAAAACGGTTATGCATACAAAAGCGAGCTTACCGGAGTTCTTAAAGGTCTCGGTTTTACGGAGGAAGACTTTTCCAAAAAGGTAAACAGCTTATCAGGCGGTCAGAAAACGCGCGTCGCTTTAGGAAAACTTCTGCTTACAAAACCTGACATCATTTTGTTGGACGAGCCTACCAACCATCTTGACCTGGACTCGATAAGATGGCTTGAAACATTCTTACTGAATTACGATGGTGCTGTTCTTATCGTAGCACATGACAGATATTTTCTCGACAGGATTGTCACCAAAATCATAGAAATCGACCAGGGAAACTGCACTGTTTTTCTTGGAAATTATACTGATTATGCCGGTAAGAAGGCAGTTCTTCGCAAAGCACGTCTTAACGAATATTTAAAGCAGCAGGCAGAAATCAAACATCAGGAAGCCGTAATTGACAAATTAAAACAGTTCAACCGTGAGAAATCAATAAAGCGTGCCGAAAGCCGTGAAAAGCTGCTTGATAAAATGGAAAGAATCGAGAAGCCGACCGAGGTAAATGCAAGCATGAATCTTACGCTGGAGCCTATGATAGTAAGCGGAAATGACGTGCTTATGGTAAACGGTCTTAAAAAATCATTTGGCAGCAACGTTCTTTTCGACGACATCAGCTTTGAAATAAAGCGTGGCGAAAGAGTTGCGCTTATTGGCGGAAACGGTACGGGCAAAACAACAATTCTAAAGCTTATAAATAACCTTATTGAAGCAGACAGCGGTACAATCCGCCTTGGTACAAATGTTATGATCGGATATTACGACCAGGAACATCATGTACTTAATAACGACAAGACTTTATTTGATGAAATACAGGATACATACCCGGACATGAATAACACCAGGGTAAGAAATACTCTGGCGGCATTTCTCTTTACCGGAGATGACGTATTTAAAAAAATTTCAGAATTAAGCGGTGGCGAAAAGGGACGTGTGTCTCTTGCCAAGCTGATGCTCTCAAACGCCAACCTGCTCATTCTGGATGAGCCGACGAACCATCTCGATATGGTTTCAAAGGAAATTCTTGAAAATGCACTAAACAGCTATGCAGGAACCGTGCTTTATGTATCACATGACCGCTATTTCATCAATTCAACCGCGACAAGAATTCTTGAATTAAAGGGAAGAAAACTAACTGATTTTAAGGGCAACTACGACTACTACCTTGAAAAGTATGATATTCTCGGAGTAAAAGATGACACAACTCCTGTAAGTTGTGATAACTTCGAGCAGAAACAAATCTGGAAATCATCCAAAGAGGAACAGGCACTACTCAGGAAACAGAAAAATGAATTAAAAAAAGTTGAAACTGAAATAGAAAATCTTGAACAGAAGCTTGCAGAACTTGATTTGGAGCTTGCAGACCCTGAAAATGCCACAAATGCCACAAAGCTCCTCGAATTACACAATACGCGTGTAGAATATGAAAAAATACTGTCAGATTTATATAAAAAATGGGAAATTCTTGCAGAATAGTTGAAAAAAGGCACTTTTTTCCTCTTTTTTGTTGACAAGAACAAATTAAGGTGGTATAAAAGTACTATATCAAATTGCGAATGCAGTTTGTATTTAAACTCAAGGAGGGTAATTTTACAATGAACAAGACAGAATTAGTTGCTGCTATTGCAGAAAAGGCTGAATTATCAAAGAAGGATTCTGAAAAGGCTTTAAAGGCTTTCACAGAAGCTGTTGCAGCTGAATTAGCAAAGGGTGGAAAGGTTCAGTTAGTTGGCTTCGGTACATTCGAAGTTGCTAAGAGAGCTGCTAGAACCGGTAAGAACCCACAGACAGGAAAGGCTATGAAGATTCCTGCATCTAAGGCACCTAAGTTCAAGGCTGGTAAGGCATTAAAGGACACTGTAAACAAGTAATTGATTGAATTTATTTCATTCAACATAAAAGGGACTGTCAATGTACAGTCCCTTTTTTCTATGCTTTTTTTAACCTCTCTCAAAACTTAAAACGGGTGTATTCGTGTATTGCTTTCCATGTGGACAAGTTATATACAGGGATTCGTATAATTGGGAGAATATTAAATTTGCCTTACTTTTCCTGTCTCATTTTCTGTCGACTGCCAGATGGCCTTGTCCGTTCGGCACAGATTCGACAAATGTTTCTAGTGTTTTAACACAGGTGGCGTCGCAATCTTTATTTGCATGTGCTACTGAAAACTCGCTATGCTCACACAGTTCAGTAGCACATGCAGATTATGTTCCTGCCACCTGTGAAAACACACGAAATCATTTGCAAACGAATTCTGTGTTTCGAACGGACAAGACCACCTGGCTGTTGACATTTAATGAGACCGGAATAATAAAACAAGGCAAATTTATATATTCCCCAATTTAGATTCGCTGTATCCAAACTTGCCCACATGGAAAGCACGCACACTAATACACTGGATTTAAGCTTTGAAAACAGTGTTTTATAAAATGCACATAAAAACGAGCCATCAAATGACAGCCCGTTTTTATGAATAATCTCAATTATTTACAAACGATGTTTACAATCTTGCCCGGAACATAGATTTCCTTAACTACATTTCCGGTAAGCTTGTCTGCTACTGCTTCCCTGCCGGCCTTGATTGCATCCTCCTTTGTTACATCCACAGGAAGCATAACAACGCCCTTAACCTTACCGTTAATCTGAACAGCCACCTCAATAGTGCTCTCTACCAATGCGGCCTCATCATAAGACGGCCATGGTTCGTAAGCAATTGATTTATCATGTCCCAAAGCTTCCCAAAGCTCTTCTCCAACATGCGGACATACACAAGAAAGCATCTTAATGAATCCTTCTGCATATTCGCGTGAACACTTACCTGCCTTGTATGCTTCATTCATGAAAATCATCATCTGGCTTATTGCCGTATTAAAGCCTAACGCCTCAAAATCATTGGTAACCTTCTTTACTGTCTGGTTATATACTTTCTCTAATGCCTTGTCTTCACCGTCAAATAAATTATCAGGATTTGTAAAGAAGTTATACACTCTTACAATAAATCTCTTCGCACCTTCAACACCCTGTGGATTCCATGGCTTTGAGGCTTCCAGAGGTCCCATGAACATTTCATATAATCTTAATGTATCTGCACCGTAATCTCTTACAATGTCGCTTGGGTTAACAACATATTCAGGGAATCTCTTACCCATCTTGATACCATTTTCACCGAGAATCATACCCTGATGAACAAGCTTCTTAAACGGTTCCTTAACAGGCGATAAGCCCTTGTCATAAAGGTATCTGTTCCAGATACGCGAATACATAAGATGTCCGACTGCATGCTCAGGTCCGCCGATATACAAATCTACAGGCATCCAGTGCTTAAGCAGTTCCTGATTGGCAAATTCCTTATCATTATCCGGATCAATATATCTTAAGTAATACCAGCTTGAGCCTGCACTACCCGGCATTGTCGATGTCTCACGGGTACCCTTGATACCATTATGATCATACTTCTTCCACTCAGTTGCATTTTCAAGCGGAGCTTTGCCGTTCTTACCCTTATAATCCTCAAGCTCAGGTAAGATAAGAGGAAGTTCATCATCTGAGAGTGTATGAATGTTACCCTCTTCATCATAAACAACAGGAACAGGCTCACCCCAGTAACGCTGTCTTGCAAAAATCCACTCTCTGAAGTGATAATTAACCTTGCGGCGTGCAACACCTTTATTTTCAAGCTTAACTGTAATAGCTTCCTTGGCATCCTCTACAACCATTCCGGTGAACTCCTCAGAATTCATAAGCTTACAGCCCTTACCGAGATAATCGTACTTTTCAAATGCCTTCTCTGATACATCACCGCCATCAATAACCTGAATCATCGGGATATTGTGCACAACGGCATATTCGAAGTCTCTCTGGTCATGTGAAGGAACAGCCATAACGGCACCCGTACCATAATTTGCAAGTACGAAATCACCGATAAATACAGGAACCTCCTTACCGTTTACCGGATTAACTGCATAAATTCCCTTAAGAGGGCAGCCTGACTTAGTCTTATTAAGTTCAGTTCTGTCCATATCATTCTTCTTAAGTGTCTCAGCGATATACGCCTGAACCTCTTCCTTATTCTCAATGCGAGGCATAAGGTCCTTAACAAGCTGTCCGTCCGGTGCAAGAACCATAAAGGTAATACCGTAAATAGTCTCAATACATGTTGTGTAAATCGAGAACTTTCCGCCGCCTACTATATCGAAATCTACTTCAACACCTGTCGACTTGCCAATCCAGTTACGCTGCATTTCCTTAGTTGATTCAGGCCAGTCAATCTCCTCAAGACCTTCTAACAGCTTCTCAGCAAAAGCAGGCTGGTCAATTACCCACTGCTTCATATTCTTTCTCACAACAGGGAAACCGCCTCGCTCTGACTTACCGTCAATAACCTCATCATTAGATAAAACCGTACCTAATTCTTCACACCAGTTAACCGGCATGTCTACATATTTTGCATAACCGTCTTCATATAACTGTTTAAAAATCCACTGTGTCCACTTATAGAACTTCGGATCAGATGTTATAACCTGTTTAGACCAGTCGTAATCGAATCCTAACTCCTTAAGCTGTGCCGTAAATGTAGCGATGTTCTTCTCGGTAAATCCGTTAGGATGATTACCTGTGTTCACGGCATACTGCTCTGCAGGCAGACCAAACGAATCATATCCCATCGGATGCAATACGTTATAACCCTGCATTCTCTTCATTCTTGAAATTATATCAGTTGCAGTATATCCTTCCGGATGACCCGCATGAAGGCCTACGCCTGACGGATATGGGAACATGTCCAATGCATAGAACTTAGGCTTGCTAAAATCCCATACATCTGTCTTAAATGTCTCATTTTCTTCCCAATATTTCTGCCATTTCTTTTCAATGGATTTATGATTGTACATCTTAGCTTCCATAACTTTCTCCTTAAATATAAACAATTACATTTAATTCTATCATATTTTGGGCATAAGTCAATGAAGTCAGTCGCATTTAATTTTTCTTTGTAATTTTTCTTATTACCACAAAAGCAATCACAGACGACATTATGGCTGTACATATATTACTTACTGCCATTACTATACCAACACTCTCACTTCCGAGCGTTGTGAAGTTCTGAAGTGCCCACAGTACAGGAATTCTGAACACAAACACCCTGCAGAAATTGACAACAAGCGTAAGCTTGGTCTTTCCGAATCCAAAAAGCAGTGCCATCACTGCGCAGTTAACGCCAAGAGGCACACAGCTTCCAAAAGAATCATATCGAAGCACATGAATAATGGTCTGCTGAAAATCCGCATTGAAGCCTTCTGTACTGTTTGCAAAAAGATATGTGACCGGGTCGATAAAAATATTAATAAGCGCCCAGCCGACAAATCCGGCGATTACATTTATAACCAGAAGCTTTTTAAATGCATCAAGAGCCCTGTCACGTTTACCTGCTCCCAGATTCTGGCTGATAATTGCAGCACCGCCATCCTGAAATCCATTCTGCACATTTGTAACCACTCCGTCGATATTATTTGAAATGCCAAGTGCTCCGACGGTCAGCTCGCCATAATTTTTGCTCATTGAATTTATAACCGTTTTGCCCATTGCAAAAGCAATTTTCTCAATAATTACAGGGAATGATACATTAATCATAGGCGCAGTTACATTTTTCTTCATACTGATGTATGAAGGTGAAAATGCAAATACTTCACCTTTTCTTGAAAGATTCCTGACTGCTATGACAAACAAAACAAACTGGGAAATAAGTGTCGCAACGGCAATCATTGTAATGTCACTCTTTAAGCCGTAAACGAACACAGCCGTAAGTGAAAGCTTAAGAATCATAATTCCCATATTAAGATACATTATCCTCTGTGACTTGCCGCGTGAACGTTCTATTGCAATATACACATTGTTAAAGAAACCAAATACTGTTGCAAGAAGTGTAATAATAAAATATCTTGAGCCTATCGCAATAAAATTTTCCGGTGTGCCTGTCACACGGAGAAGCACCGGTGCAAACGGCAGACACGTAATTACCACAATACCAAGTCCAAAACAGATTGTAATAAGCGAGCTGATTCTTTTCTTAACAAGCTCGTAATCACCCGCACCATACGCCTCGCTTATCTTAATGCAGCTTCCTGCCGCAAGACCTGTTCCGACAGCCTGTATCATAAGCTGAAGCTGTGACAGGTATGCCACCGTTGAGACGGCAGCTGCACTGATGTGCGAAGCCATCATCGTATCAAGAATCGTGAATAAATGATTGACCACCTGAAAAATGGCAAGCGGTGTACATACTTTAAAAATAACTGCCCACATATTGGCATTTAATGCAAATTCACGAAATACTCTGTCTTTTTCCGATAACTTAATTTCTTTTGACTGTCCCATTACAATTCCTTTCAACAAGATAGAGAAATTGCAGAGCAATTTCCTATCAAATAAAAAATGCCCTATTCTTTTAATAGAATAGAGCAAATTTTATGTATTTAATACGAAAATATTGGATTATTTTCCAAAAAGTACTGTTTTATTGTCTGCCTGCAAGGTAATCCTTAAGAAAATTAAAGAATACTTCCATTTCCCCGTCAGTTCCGACAGTGATTCTAAGATAATTATCAATTCTCGGCAGATTAAAATATCTTACATAAATTCCGGCTTCGCGCAGTGCCTCAAATATTTCTTTTGCCGGCACGGTTTTGTGTGTGGCAAAGATAAAGTTTGCCTTGGAATCAGGAAAATCAAAGCCCAGTTCCTTAAGGCGCAGTTTTGACTCTTCTCTCGTCTTTACAAGCTTTAAAATGTTATTTTCAAAATAAGCATCATCCTTAACCGCCCACACACCAAGCTTTAATGAGTGCTGGTTCATCGTATAAGAATTTATTGAAAACTTAACATCATTCATTGCCTTTATCAGCTTTTCACTGCCCATGGCATAACCGATTCGCATACCTGCCATTGAACGCGATTTTGAAAACGTCTGGACTACAAGCAGATTTTCATATTTATCAATAAGTTCAAGTGCTGATTTTCCGCCAAAATCAATATATGCCTCATCAATAATCACAACAGAGTCTTCATTGTGTGAAACAATATCCTCAATAAAATCAAGGTCCTCGCATATACCCGTAGGTGCATTCGGATTAGGGAAAATAATACCGCCGTTTTCCTTATAATAGTCTTCCTTTATGATTTTAAAGTTCTCATCCAATGCAGGTGTTTCATACGGAATTCTGTATACGTCTGCCCATACGCTGTAAAAAGAGTAGCTTATGTCCGGGAAAAGTATCGGTTTCTTTCCGTTAAAAAATGTCAGAAACGCCATTGAAATAACATCATCCGAACCTACGCCGACAAATATCTGTGACGTTTTAACCTTATATTTTTCTGAAAGTGCATCAATAAGCTCTGATGCAGTCGGGTCCGGATATTTTCTTAAAAGGTCCATATCAAATGTAACTCCTGCCTGCGCAGCCTTTGGCGTTGGAGGATATGGATTTTCATTTGTGTTTAATTTAATAATATTCTGTTTTTTTGGCTGTTCTCCCGGTGTGTACGGTACAACCTTTCTGATATTTTCTTCCCAGGCTTTCATTATATTCCATCCTTTCTGTCCTCTTTGAAATTCTTAAGAACGCTGACTGCCATCGGCACAGCTAATATAAATGAGCACAAATCTGAAACTGTCTGTGCTGTCTGCACTCCGAAAAGTCCAAATAACTTTGGTAAAATTAACAATGCAGGAATCAGAAACAGGCCCTGCCTTGCAATAGCTACAACCGACGCCTTAAATGCCATTCCAACTGTCTGTAACATCATATTACACATAATAATCCATGCGTTAAGCGTAAATGTAATACACTGTGCCCTTAACGCGACCGTTCCGACAGCAATTACATCCGGGTCATCACGGAAAAGTTCTACCAGATTACCTGCATATACAAATCCTGCTACTGATAAACCAAATAATACTAAAGTTCCTACCTTTACGCAAAAGATAAATGCTTCCCGCACCCTTGTGTATCTGCCTGCGCCGTAATTGGTTCCGCATACGGGCTGGAAACCCTGACCGAAGCCTATAAGTGCAGAGTTGGCAAACATGGAAATTCTTGATACAACACCCATCGCAGCAATTGCAGCATCTGCCATTGCTCCACCGTAATTACCTGCGGCTGTATTTAAGATAATTGTAGAAATACTTCCGATTCCCTGTCTGCATAAAGAAGGAATTCCTCCTCTGAACATATTACCATAATAATGTGCATTTGGCGTAAAATTTTTAATATTTACTTTAATTGCAGCCTTTGTAATATCCATATAAAGAAGTATGCAAAAGCTTATAAACTGGCTTATTACGGTAGCCAGTGCCGCACCTGCAACTCCCATATCCAGTCCAAAAATAAAAATAGGGTCAAGAACTATATTAAGCACCGCACCACTTACAATACCAACCATTGCAAGTGAAGCACTTCCCTGAAAACGCATCTGGTTATTTAATACGAACGAACCCATAATAAATGGTGCGCCCATAAATATAATCCTCAAATATGCTCTTGTGTAAGGAAGAATTGTCGGCGTTGAACCAAGGCCCACTGATATCGGATCAATAAAGATAATTCCTATAACACCAAAGATAATTCCCGCAATTACAGCTGAAATAAATCCCGTCGCTGACATTCTCTCTGCATCTTCATATTCTCTTGCTCCAAGCTGTCTGGATATGTAATTTCCCGAACCATGTCCGAAGAAAAATCCTGTTGCCTGAATAAGTGCCATCACCGAAAAAGATACACCGACAGCCGCTGTCGACTGCGTATTAATTCTTCCCACAAACAGCGTGTCTGCCATATTGTAAAATGATGTGACGAGCATGCTTATTATTGTCGGTATCGCCATTTGGCTTATAAGCCCGGGTATCGGTGCAGTTGTCATATATCTGACACGTTCATCCTGTGACATATCTTTAACTTTCATTCTCATATCTCCCGTCGTGCATCATTGAAAATTTCAAATCTGTCAGGCCATGCCTTGCAAATCAAGGTAAGCTTATATTTTTTTGCCATCGCTACAGCTTCATCAGTCGGCACAGCTTTACTTACCAGCACCGGTATGCCTGCCGCAACTGCTTTTGCTACCATATCTGTAGGAACTCTTCCTGTTGTAAACAATATGCATCTGTTAAAACTAATACCGTTAATCAGCGCATACCCTATCGCCTTATCAACTGCATTATGACGTCCTATATCCTCAAACGAAGCAATTACGTCACCTTCAACGCCAAGATAACAGCAGTGAGTTCCCTTTGTCGCCTTGTGAATTCCTGAATCTTTTGCAAATTCATTTGCCATATTAAAAATCCATTCATTTTTCCAGACTGCAGGCTTAACGTCTTTTAGTTCTTTCTGCGACAGACTGCGCGAAAAGACCTTATTCTGCGTGCAGCATGTCTGTTCTTTTGTAATTATTTCCTCAAATTGTATATCATGGGCAAGAAATACTGTTGCCCTCAAACCGGATTCACATATCTGTATGGTTTCAACATCATCAGCCGTTTCAATTATTCCTTCTGTGACAAGACGCCCTACAACCAGCTCACAAAGATTAGTTCCCGTACAGCTAAGCTGCATTACCTTCTTTTCATTTACAATGATATCCATTGTATGCTCTGTAATTATAACTGCCTCCTGTTTTTCACAGACACCGTCTGCACTCACGGAAGTTGTTTTAACCTTTTCAGATACAGCTGATTCTTTCGAAAGATTATTTATTTTCATATACCATACTTCCAATCATCCAATCATTGCTACCTATAATACACCATTTATTGCGTTTCGTCCAATATTAACGCAAAAATTCGCTTTCAATATCTATAATGTCTTCTAACCTGTATCTGCTTCCATCCTCTAAAATTATGCTGTTATCAACATTGCTCGTTCCTTTTAACCGTCCACATACCGTAACGTACCGTCCGCCCTCTTTTACTTCATCCGGCTTAAAATATGTTATGGTAATCGGAGGCTTTTTTTCAAGCTGCATACACAGGCTCGCAAGGCGCATATCCAACTCCGACTTGCTGTTCTCATCGAGTTCTATCCTCTTATCGGTTAATCTTGCAGTTTCATCTATTGCTTCCTCATATCCCGTAAGTGCCGCAAACGGTGAAAACTGTGCCGCCCGGTCATGTCTTGACATCTGCGGATGTTTTTCTGACACATGATGCGGCATATCTATTATATCCTCATATTTATTATGCTTTGTGTCCGCCGATTTGCTTATTTCTGTCAATTGCCGTCGCTCCTTCGCATAGATTCATTCCCTTAATTACTGCATTTTTGCCGAATTTTTTCTTTATGTCAAGCATAGCATTCTGCATTTTGCGCTCACGTTCAAGTTCTTCTTCATCAGGACCGTTATCCTCTTTAGCAAATAACTCAAGCTGCTCATAGCTTCCATATTTTTGTGCATCTCTTTCATCAACGACCTTATTTGCCGTGACAGTTATTCTCCTTATCAGAAGATTTTTATCTGCTATTCTGTCATAAAGCTTTGTCACTGCATCCATAATAAGTTTTGTAGACGATGTCTTCTTTGCCAGATTAATCGTTCCATGGGCATGCTTTGGAACACTTCGTCCGTAGTGGTCTGTTGTTACTTCACCTTTATAAGCCTTTCTGCGCCCTGCGTCAGTAAGATTTTCGATATCATAGCCGAGCGTAAGCACTATCTGGTCTGTCATCAGATGCTTATCCACCATATCAAGCACCAGAAGATCTGTCATCTCACATACAATAAGCCTTGCTTTCTCATAATCGTACGGGCAATGAAGTACCTGTCCGGAGCTTATACTGTTGTTCTCAGGTTTGTAGGCCTTTACATCAGCTATTGTACATGGTTCATATCCCCAGGCATGGTCAATAAGAAGTTCTGCATTTATACCAAACATTTTATAAAGAAGTTCTTCATTGTAGAACTCGTTTTGCTTTCCAAGTGAACATCTTGCAACATCACCCATCGTGTATATCCCGACTTTGTTAAGCTTGTCTGCATAACCGCGTCCTACCCTCCAGAAATCAGTAATCGGTGTGTGTGACCACAAGAGCCTCCTGTATGTTTTTTCATCAAGCTGTGCTATTCTCATACCATCTTCATCTGCTTCGACATGTTTTGCAACAATATCCATCGCCACCTTGCACAGATAAAGATTAGTGCCTATCCCGGCCGTAGCAGTTATTCCCGTCATATCATAAACCTCTTTTATGATTTTCCTGGTGAGCTCTGCCGCCGTCATTTTATAAGTTTTTAAATACCGGGTTACATCCATGAATACCTCGTCTATTGAATAAACGTGAATATCCTCGGGTGCAATATATTTCAGATAAATGTGATAAATGTCAGTACTGTATTTCATATACAGTGCCATACGCGGCGGTGCTGCCAGAAAATCAATTGCAAGCGATTTATTACTGTTAAGCTCATCTGCAAAATACGACGAGCCGGAAAGCTTATATCCCGGTGCATTGCGGCGTCTTTCCTCATTTGCCTCATTAACCTTTTGTATAACTTCAAAAAGTCTCGCCCTTCCCGGTATTTTATACGCCTTAAGTGAAGGTGATACAGCAAGACAGATTGTTTTTTGTGTTCTTTCGACGTCAGCCACGACGAGGTTGGTATTAAGTGCATCAAGACCTCTCTCGACACACTCTACAGAGGCATAAAAGGATTTTAAGTCGATTGCTACATAAATATGATTTTCATCCATTTTCATACCTCCTAAATACTTCTAGCGGCTCTGTACCATTGTACATTGCCGCTAGATATTATACTTTAATATTCTCTAAAAATACAAATCCTATTCCGGAAGTTCAAAAGGCTGTTCTTCAATCTTCTCAACCTTTACGGCACATACCTTGTATTCAGGAATTCTCGCATACTTGTCAAGTGCCGCATTAGTAAGGATGTTTGCATTACCATCAGGGAAATGGAATGGCATCCATGTTTCCTTAGGTGATACCTTATCGCCGACTCTTGCAGTTGTCACAAGAGTACCTCTTCTTGATGAAACTCTTACCTTCTCGCCATTGGCAACACCAAGTCTTGCAGCATCCTCAGTATTCATTTCAATAAATGAATGTCCTGCTTTCTCCATAAGTCCCGGAGTCTTACCTGTCATCGCTCTTGTGTTGTAATGGTAGAGAATACGTCCTGTCATCAGAATAAACGGATATTCCTCATCAGGAAGCTCTGCGCTCGGAGTATACTGGGCAGGATAGAACCAGCCGAGTCCTCTTGAGAACTTACCGACATGAAGTATAGGCGTTCCCGGATGATTCTTATCAGGGCACGGCCACTGAATTGATTCACCCTTATCAAGTCTTCTGTGGCTGATACCTCCAAAGATTGGAGTAAGTGAAGCAATTTCATCCATTATTTCCTCAGATGTAAGCTGTGGCTGCGGATATCCCATACGATTCATAAGATCGATAAAGATATCTGTATCAAGTCTCATTTCTCCTTCAAGCTGTACTGCCTTACGAACTCTCTGAACTCTTCGTTCTGTATTGCTGAATGTTCCTTCCTTCTCGGCATAACTTGTTCCCGGAAGTACAACGTCCGCAAACTGTGCTGTTTCTGTCATGAACAAATCAGATACAACAAAGAAATCAAGACTGCTTAAAGCCTTCTTTATATGGTTCTGGTCTGCATCCGTTACTACCGGATCCTCACCGAAGATGAAAAGACCTCTGATTTCCTTACGGATTGCTGCACCGAATACATCTGTTGCATGCATACCAGGCTTCTTGTTAAGTTCAACTCCCCATGCCTTTTCAAATTTTTCGATAACCTCAGGATTAGTAACCTTCTGGTATCCCGGGAAATCACCCGGCATTGCACCCATATCACAGGCACCCTGTACGTTGTTCTGTCCACGAAGCGGGTTAACACCACAGCCTGAACGGCCAATCTTGCCAACCAGCATAGCCATGTTGGACATTGACATAACGCCTTCCGTACCTGTTGAATGTTCCGTAACACCAAGACAGTAAATAATCGGCGCCTTCTTTGCCTTCGCATACATAAGGGCTGCTTCTCTTAAATGATCCGGGTCAATATGACAGATTTCTGCAACTCTTTCCGGTGTATATTCTTTAACTATTTCTTTTAATTCTTCATATCCTTCGGTTCTTGTTCTGATGAATTCCTCATCTGCAAGACCCTCGTTGATAATAACATTCATCATACCGTTGGCAAATGCAACGTTAGTACCCGGCTTTAACTTAAGATGGATATCTGCACTCTTTGAAAGACCGATATCTCTCGGGTCAACTACGATGAGTCTTGTACCACGTTCAACGGCCTGTCGAATCTGCATACCGATAACCGGATGTGCTTCTTCAGGGTTGGAACCGACAAGCAGGATTACGTCAACATCATTTGTGATATCCGCAATAGGGTTTGTCATTGCGCCTGAGCCAAGCGTCATTGCAAGACCGGCAACGGTTGCCGAATGGCATACACGTGCGCAGTTATCAACATTATTGGTACCAAATGCACAACGCACCATCTTCTGAAGCATGTAACAGTCTTCATTAGGAGAACGTGAGCAGGCAAATCCTGCCAGTGAATCCGGACCGTACTGCTTCTTGATTTCCATAAATTTTGCGGCAATCAGGTCAAGTGCCTCATCCCATGTTGCTCTCTCAAACTCACCTGTTTCATGGTTCTTTATAAGAGGATATTTAAGTCTCTCCGGTGAATGTACGAAATTAAATGAACCAAATCTGCCCTTTACGCAGAGAAGATTTTTATTCGATGGTCCGTTAGCCGGTTCAACATCTACAATCTTATTGTCATTCACAACAAGGTAATACTGACAGCCTGTTGCACAGTGCGGACAGGTTGTAAGAACCTTCTTAACCTTACCTACCTGATATTTCTTGCGGTTCTTCGCAATAAGTGCTCCTGTCGGGCAGGCTTCTGCACAGTTACCGCAGTTTTCACACTGGGTATCCTTCCAGTCCGGTCCAAAAGGTGCATCAATAAGTGTTCTTGTTCCAAGCTTGCCATTGTGAAGGACTCCGTTACATGCCACCTTGTTACATGTACTTACACATCTCTGGCAGTTGATACAAAGTTCAGGATAATATGTGAGGAAAGGATTCTCCTTCTTAGCCGGAACCTTTGCGGCGCTTCCTGTATAACATGACTTGGTTACTTCATATTCGTTAGACAAATCCTGCAGTCTGCAGTCACCTGACTTACCACATGAAAAACATCTTACATCATGGTTTGCAAGTAACAGATTCAGAACCTGTTTTCTGCTTGCTACAACCTTGTCTGAATTGGTTGTGATTACCATGCCATCTTTTACCTTGGTGTTACATGATGTAACAAGATGATTGGTACCTTCCACTTCAACAACGCACATCTTACATGCGCCAATCTCATTTACATCTTTAAGATAACAGAGCGTAGGTATCTTGATATCTGCCTGTTTTGCAGCTTCTAATATAGTTAAATTCTCATCTACCGATAAGTTAACATTGTCAATTGTAATATTAACCATTATACTCTGCCTCCTTCCACTACACCGCAGCCAAAATGATCGCATCTGAGACACTTACGGCATTCCTGCATTGCCTCATCATATGACATACCATTTTCTACCGGTTCAAAATTCTTCTTTCTTTCACGGGCAGAACGGTCTGTAAGATGAACTCTTCCATAATGTGTTCTGTCATTTTCCTTCGGCTCTGGAATAGCAATATCATCAAGATATTTATGATGATATCCGAGGTACTCATCAATATTGATTGCTGCAATTTTACCTGCTGCAATGGCCTTAATAACCGTTGCAGGTCCGAATACACAGTCACCGCCTGAAAATACCTTATCATATCCCTTAACTCTTGTCGTAGGTTCTGTTTCAAATGTCTTTCTTCTGGCATTGACACTATATTTTTCAAATGGTTCGGAAACAATATCCTGTCCGATAGCCATAAGAACTATTTCACACGGAATTTCATTTTCCGGCTTATTAGCCTTGGTTGCTGAAGGCTTACCGTTCTTGTCATATACACTGATAATCTGCGGCTGTGTTACAAATGCAGAAACATTTCCGTTCTCATCAGCCTTAATTCTAAGCGGTGCGTTAAGAGTAAGAAGCTCAACGCCCTCCTCAATAGCGCCCTGAATTTCTGACGGAAGTGCTGTCATATCAATCTGTCTTCTTCGGTATACTACAGTTACTTCATCAGCATTACATCTTATTGCTGAACGGGCAGCATCCATAGCCACGTTACCGCCGCCGACAACCACAACTCTCTTGCCCGTGTAGTCAGGAATGTTACCTCTGCCTATTTCACCAAGCATGTCAACTGCGGAATACACGCCGTTACTGTCAACACCCTCAACGTTAACTGATTTACCAATCTGGGCACCGATTGCAATGTATACAGCATTATATTCTTCAAGGAGCTGTTCCATGGTGACATCCTTTCCTTCTCCTACCGTAACATTGTATTTAACCTCAATATTGCCGGTTGAAAGGATTGCATTGATATCCTGGTCAAGTCTGTCCTTTGGCAGACGATAATTAGGAATACCGTAACGTAACATACCGCCAAGATAGTCTCTCTCCTCATATACGACAACCTTGTGTCCCATAAGAGAAAGGAAATATGCTGTTGTAAGTCCGGAAGGACCGCCGCCTACGATTGCAACCTTTTTACCTGTTGCAACATTACACTCAGGTACCTTAACGGCATCTGCTGCTATCTGGTCTACGGCAAATTTCTTAAGTCCCCTGATATTAACAGGGCTGTCAATTAAGTCTCTGCGGCACTTAGCCTCACAAGGATGCTCGCAGATAAATGCGCATGCCGTAGGGAAAGGATTATCATGTCTTATAAGATTGATTGCATCTGCATAACGATGCTCTCCTATAAGCGCAATATATCCCGGAATATCAACATTAGCAGGACAGAATGAAATACAAGGCACCTTCTGGCCTATTTCTTCCTGACATCTATGATTGTTAATATGACTCATATATTCATCATTAAACAATTCAACACTCTGAAGTACTATGTTAGCTGCTTCATAACCAATTGCACAATCTGCAGTATCCTGAATCATTCTGGCAAGTTCAACCATATTGTTGAAGGTGTCCATATCTGCCTTACCATCCAGTATCTCACGCATCATGTTCTCAACCTGTTCAAGACCGTCACGACATGGCACACACTTACCGCATGTCTGACTTCTTGCACTCTGAAGGAATGATAGCTGTACTGCTATAGGACATACTCCGGGCGGATTAGCCTTAACACGCTTGACAAACTTGTCAAGAAACTTAGCTGTCTTCTCATTCATTTCATTTTTTTGAATTACTTTTTCTGAGTACATGAAAACCTCCTATTATGTTTTGTATACATTTAATCATATATGGTATAATAATAACATATTTGTGCATTTTGTACAATATTTTTAATCATTCAAGGCTGTTATTTTCTATTTCATCAAGCCTTTCGCTTAAAATACGTCTTGCTTCATTTAATTTTGCCCTGTCACTGCTTTTTAAAGCCTGCTCAAACTCGTCCAGATACCTGTCTATCAGTATCCTTATGTCACCCTGGCTCTCCTCATACATACGCTCGCCCCTTATAATCAGCAGTCTGTTTTCTTCCTGATCACGCGGACTGACTTTAAGATATGACAGTTCCTTCATTCTTTCTTCCATCTCTTCAAGCGTCATCTCGTTATCCCGGCCTTTTATTATCTGTTTAACTTTTTCACCGGTCGAAACAACCTTTATCTCAACCTCAAGCAGGGAATTAATATCATATGTATACGTCACGTCAACAGCCTCTTCACCTGCTTTATTTTTAGGGACTTTTATATTAAGTTCGCCGAGCAGAAGGTTATTTGCAGCAAATCTGCTTTCACCCTGAAGCACCCTGACTCTGATATTTTCCTGGTCATCATGCAGCGTATATAGCCTTTCCGTATGGCTTACCGGTATGACCGTGTTGCGCTCTATTATCGGAAAATAATGTCCCGATTCATAAAATCCGTTACCCCTGTCAACCGAAACCTCAGTGCCCAGTGTAAATGAGCAGACATCCGTAAGTATTACTTCCTTAACGGCAGCATTCCTCTCCTTCATTGCAGCCTGAATAGCGGCACCAATTGCAACTGCCTCATCAGGATTTACAGAAAGCTGTGGGAACTTTTTGAAAAGCTTTGCCACAAATTTTCTTACCACCTTAAGTTTTGTACAGCCACCGACAAGTACAACCTCATCGATATCACTCAGCTTAAGCTGTGCATCGGAAAGACTTCGCTGGACAGGCTTTCGTATTTTGTCAAGCAGTTCTTCACATAATTCTTCGTATTCAGTGTCTGACAAAACAAGCCGGCACTCCCTGCCGTCAATATCAAACTGAATATCAATACAGTCTGTCTGCTCAAGTGCCCTTTTGGCTTTTTCAGCGGCCGCATAGAGCCTTGACTGCATCACTTCACTAAGCTTCATCCTGTCAATATCGTTCCTTCTAAGGAACTCCTTTACCAGAATCTCAGTAAAATCCTCACCGCCAAGATAGTTATCTCCCGCAACTGCCCTTACTTCAAGAATATTCTCAAACAATTCCAGAATAGAAACATCAAATGTTCCTCCTCCCAGGTCAAACACAAGGAATCTGGTATTTCTGCTCTTTTCATACAGGCCATAGGCTATTGCCGCTGCAGTAGGTTCACTTATTATTCTCTCGACCTTTAAGCCTGCCAGCTCACCCGCATGCTTTGTTGCTTTCTTTCTCTTCTCGTCAAAATACGCCGGCACACTGATAACTGCCTCCGTTACCGGCTCACCCCAGAAGCTTTCAGCATCTTCCTTCAGGCTCTTAAGCACATATGCAGAGAGTTCTTCCGCAACAAATTCCCTGTCGCCCAGAGTGTATTTCTGTCCGGTTCCCATACTTCTTTTAAATGCCTGCGCTACTCTTGCCGGATGCGTAAGACCATACTCCCTGGCCGTTTCGCCCACCATTATTACATTATCCTCATCAATTCCTACAACCGACGGTGTAAGAAATGCACCAAGCCTGTTTGGTGCAAGCTCAATTCCATTTTCGGTACACCTGCCAATAAGACTATTGGTTGTTCCCAAATCAATACCTACAATCATAAGTTCCTCATTTCCTTTATTTTCAATCTGTTCGCCATCCAGCCGGATAATCCATTAGACGGATTTATATTGAGTGACTTTTCGAAGAATTCTTTTCCTTTTCCCGGCTTATTCCTGCAATAATCAATAAGACCAAGCACTTCATAATAATCACAGCATTCAGGATACTTACAGTGCTGACACAGACAGCCTTGTGCCATCATTTTGGCATATTCTTCTGCCTTCTCAAAGTCACCAAGAAAAAGATGGTAAAGAGCCATATTATACCTGTTAACCATACCATACCATAAATCATTAGAAAATTGTTCTTCAGGTGACAGCTCTTTATTGTAATAATAGGTCTTTTCCAGATACCGTTCAATATATCCTGCAGTCTCTTTAATTTTTTGCTTATTATCAAGCAGATAATACATAAACATCAGATTTACTGCAACACTCGCACAATTGTCTCTTTCATAATAATTTTTAATTGCCTTCTCATAAAACTCTGCAGCAGTTTCAAAATCATCAAAAAGATACCACGACCATTTTGCCACATCTTCCATATCCTTATTAGAAAGCTTCTTGTCGCCGTTGATTACAGAATCAATTTCATTTTTAATTTTGTTTAAAATGTTTTTCTTTTTCTCTTCATCAGTCTCTATAAGCAAATCTATAGCCATTTTTTCAATAGCATAATCAAGCCCCGGAAGTAACGAACATTGAGCTTTTACCTTGTCCCACTGCGGTGACTCTTCATACACATAAAGAAGGCATTCAATAAACTCTGTTCCTCTCGTATCGTAGTTCCTGCCCTTTATATACCATTTCTCAGCCTGTTTATAATCACGAATAATTCTGCAGCATCGCCCGGCTTCCTTGTATACACGCAGATTCATCTGGGTACCTTCCATTATCTGAGCTGCTTTTTTAAGGATTTCAAGTGCATCCTGATAACGTTTAAGTCCTATAAGTGCACGGCCTTTATTATATAAAGCATCCGTTTCCATTGGCCTTAATTCAAGCACCCTGTCAGCATCAATTAACGCATTCTGATAGTCACCGCTTCTAAGGTATACATCAAATCTGTCCATGATATATCCCCAGTTATCAGGAGTTCTTTTAATCTGTTCCGATAAATATTCTATTGCAGGCTTTACATACATTATATTATCTCTTTTAAGAAGCCAGTCACGGTATACTTCACCTATTCTGCCGTATACGCTGTTATGCTCCGGATCGATATCTATAATTTTCTTGTATGCATCTATTGCCAACTGATTTGCATCTACCTGAAAATAGCAGTATCCCAAATGTTCATATATATTTGAAGCCCTGAAATGCCCTTCGCAGTTAATCGCGCCTTTTTGCAGCCATTTAATCGCCTCATGGTAATTTCCGTCGAGCATACAGAATCTTCCGCACATATACAGGTAATTAGGATTGGAAGGATCATATTTTATGGCTTTTTTAAGCATATCATTTTTCTCGTTAGGATACGCAAACGGTGCTCCGGATACATCAGCTATTCTCGACATTTCAAAATACGCTGCTGCAATCAGTTCAGAAGGAACACTTTCTTTATCTTTTTCACGTTGTATTTCCAGGTCATGAATAATGTTTCTTGCTACATCAATAAATTTATGTGCATCATCATTCCTTCCCATACACGAAAGTCTCACAAGCGTAAGTTCTACGGATTCAATACCTGCCTCTTTGGCTGCATCATAAACCGACATAGCATCATTATACTGCCCATAATCAACAAATACTTTTGCGGCAAATTCAAATACCCTGTCCACAGCCACACCTGCATTTTTCAGGTTAATATATGTATTGACAACCTCCTGCGGTCTGTCAAGATGATAGTAAATCTCTTCCAGGAAAATCATCATTCCGTAATCATATGGATTGTTTTCGAGACACTCATTTGCCATTTCTTCTGCCTGCTGATATCTTTTAAGCGTCATAAGCACATCTATGCAGAAATTTTTATATACGGGTCTTCCCCATAACTTTGTGGCTTTTAGTGCGTTTTCGTAAGCTTCCTCATAATATTTTGTTATTATGTCTTCATTTTTCTTACCCTTCGGTAACTTTTCTGCCTGTTTACGCGCTATCTGTGCTTCATAAAAATACGTCCTTGCCATTAGGTCATTATCATCAGGACTTTCCTTTTGTAAAATATCACGCCACTTAATGCACTCCTCTTGCGCTTCATCAAACATGTCAAGCCAGAAACAGTATCTTCCAAGAAATCTGTGATAATATGCCTTTTCATCAAGCCTTGCAGCATTTTTACGCGCAAACATAAGACCTTCTTTGTTTTTTTCAAGCTCAAGGAAAGCAGCCATGAGAGTTTCTGTCTCGCGGTCGTTTAAGTCACTTCTTTTAGTGTATTTTTCGTAAACGGTATCCAGAATCTTCTTAGCCATTATGTCAATTTTTTCATCATAGACAAAGTCAGAAATCCTGTCACAGTGTTTAATTGCATCAGCATAATTTTCATGCTGATACTCATACTCTGCCATATTACGCTCAACATCCGCGTATATGTTGTTGCTTTCTATACCTCTGTATGCCGCAACCGCTTCATCACAAAAACCTGCCTCCCACAGCACATTGCCACAGGAAACAAGAATTCTTGACCATGTACCGTACTCGGCAATAAGTCTTCTTGCAGTATCACAGGCTTCCTCCTTATCCCCTTTATGCACTTTAACAAGAGCACTCTCAGCTTCATAGAACGGATGTGATAATCCATATTTCTTCATGGAATCAACAATATCTGATGCGCCGTCATAATCATTCTGTCTGACGCATCTTTCAAGATTCATCTGTTCAATAATAAATCCGTCAACATCCACGTCATCCCTTCCTGTTAACAACTCAAACGGGAAATCCCCGCTGCCCTCTAAATCTGCAATTCTTGATACCATGAAATCCACAAATTCACCAGGCATAAATTCCTTAAACTCGTCCTGTCTTTTTACAACATCAAAAGCATCATTTATAACCTGATATACCTGTGCCTTGTGATGAAAATGCTCCGACAAATAACGGAAAAACATACTGCATGCAACCTGTCCGTCCTCAAGGTCTTCAAAAACATCTAAAGAAAGCAGTCTTTTCCATTCATCTATATCAAGTCTTCTTTTTCTTGAAAATGTTATTGCATTTAATTCTTTCATCATTGACAGTACATTGGAACTTACCTGAACTCCGTAAACGGTATTTTCGGAAATAATTTCCCTCCTGTCTGAATTAATACCTTCATCATCTGAAAGCACACCCTTCGCTGCTGCGGCAAGTGCCACCTCATATGCAGTTCTCAAGCGTTTGAATCCATCCGGATTTTCTTCAGGATTATTATCTGCAAGTAACGCTCTGTAAGCATTTCGTATTGCATCTTTATCCAATGTTTCCTGTATTCCAAGTATCTTAAAGCTGTCCTGTATTGACATATCCATCCTCCCTCTCAGGTTGCCGTATTTTGGCACCTTATGTACCGCTGTGAGCGAGCATTAGCGCAAGCGTGCCGCTTAATTGTACTCGCAAACCTTTTTATTATATTTATAAACTAATTTCCTCGTCCTCGAGCTCTTCAAATACCGCTGACAAATCAACACGTCCGGCATTGTATTTATCAAGAGATAAAAGTCTTATCACAATCTGCTCAAAAAGTACACTGAGACCAACAATCACTATAGTCCATGCAAAAATTCCCGCTACGTCAGCTTCATCACGTGCCGTAAACAGCATACTACCTATGGAATGTCTTGTATTTCCGAGTAACTGTGCAATAATTCCCGATTTCCAGCACATATTAAGTGCCCTGTGACAGCCCGGGATGTATTCAGGCATCGCAACCGGCTGATAAATATATATTATTTTCTTGAGCGGCTGCATTTTTATCTGGCGGACTCTTTTCAGATAATGCTGGTTACTGTTTTTAAGTCCGGTAAGCGTATGCTTATAAATCACAGGTAATGCCAGAAATATACTGACTTCAAATGCCAGTGCAGACGAATGTGACCAGAAAATTGCAAGCAGTGTAAATGTAATCATTGGTATATATCTGAAAAAGTCTATTACCGGTGTAATCATAAAATCTACATTTTTATGAAAATATGCCTGATATCCCAGAAACGTTCCGACAATCATTGCCGCAAGGAAGCCTGCCGCAATCCCCGAAAATGTCGTCCATACTGCAATGTAAAATTCTTTGTGAAGCATTTTCTCAGCAAGCACAACAAGCGTTTCGATTGGGCCGGCAAACGGTATACTATCACCTACTATCCTGCTTATTACCTCCCAGATAAACATCCAGATCATAAATCTTAACACCCGGACAAGGCCCGGATCAACGTCTCTTTTGCTTTTCATAGGCATGCTACTCCTTAATCCATTTCACTAAATTCTTCTGCAGTACTGCTAAATCCACCGGTTTCGCAATATGGCCGTTCATACCGGCAGAAACGGCCCTTTTGACATCATCAGCAAATGCATCGGCAGACATCGCAATAATCGGAATATTTTTAAGGTCATCCCTGTCGGATTTACGAATTGTTTGGGCAGCTTCATAGCCATCCATAACCGGCATTCTTATGTCCATGAATACCAGGTCAAAATAACCTGACGGTTTCTCATTTAACACATCAACTGCTTCCCTGCCGTTTGATACTGCCATAACATCAATGCCTGCAATTTCAAGAAGTTCCGTCATAACCTCAACATTCATTTTATTATCTTCGGCGAGCAGCACTCTCTTTCCATTAAAATCAAGCTTTCCGTATGATAAAAGTCCGGTGTTCATACTTTCATTTTCACAAACTGAAACTTCTTTATTTTCATTGATTTTAAGGTAAACCGTTACAGTAAATTTTGAACCTACATTAAGTTTACTTTCCACACGGATATCGCCGCCCATCATTCTGGCAATATTTATTGCAATCGGCATACCAAGTCCTGTGCCTTCCTCAACACCTGCACGTGAGTCCTCAGCCCGCTCGAAAGGATCAAAAATTCGTTCAACAAATTCCGGCGACATGCCTATTCCGGTATCTTCAAATACAAACTCATACAGTCCGCTTCCCTGTATGTCTGACTCTTTTTCCACGGCACTAAATACAATACTTTCACCTTCAGGTGTAAACTTAACTGCATTACCGAGAATATTTACAAAAATCTGCTGAAGCTTTTGTTCATCACCAATAACATTTTCATGTTGAATGCTAAATGCATTTATATTAAAGTTCTGCCCTTTTGCCCTGATTTCTTCATCAAATAATGATATCAGGTTTCCAATAAGGTCCGGCAGATTAAATTCATCTTCATTGATACTAATCTTACCGCTTTCAATCTTGGACATATCAAGAATATCATTAATAAGTCCAAGAAGATGCCTGCCTGACACCGAAATTTTGTCAAGGCAGTCTGCCACCTTATCGCTGTCATCAATATTCATTGATGCAACAGATGTCATACCAAGAATGGCATTCATAGGTGTACGGATATCATGCGACATTCTTGAAAGGAACTCACTCTTTGCCCTGTTGGCACTCTCTGCCCTTTTGGCTGCCAATGTGAGAAGTTCCTTCGCAGCCTGTTCCTGACGGATCATTTCTTCAATACTTCTTATGGACATTGTTGCAGTTATGGGAACGCCATCAATATAATCTGCCGCCGTAATGGTAATAAGACACCATTCATACTTGTCGTTGTTACATATTCTTCTATATTTTGTTTCCAGCACTCTTTGTTTTTTTAGACTGTTTACGATGTTATCCTTAGATAAAAATAATCTGACTTCTTCTTTATTTTCGCAATTAATTTTACCGCTTAAAAAATGCTTGTCTATAGCCTCACTGTAGCTGCCTGATTCCTCATTGTTGTCAGAATCGGGAAAAACCATCTGATATTTGTCATTTAAAAGGTCCAGGAAATATATTTCACGATATGAAACAGCCGTACTGTCCATTGCCTTCTGATATATGTGTGCAGTCTGTTCCATCTCGATTCGTTCTGCACGAAGCCTCTGGTTATTCTTTTCACTGTTATAATCTCTTACAGCTATAATAATGGCTACTATTAATCCTGCAACAAATATACAAAACATCGTCAGATAATATGTATCCATTCCGTCAAGAATATTTTTGACCGGTATGGTCAGAATCGCCCAAATACCGTTAACAGGCTGAAGATAATAAATACTTCTTAAGTTTCCGTCCAAATCCCTTACATTAACATTATATCCTTCCAGATTTCCAGCAACAAGGTCTTCCCAGACAGTATCAATAAACATCTGAAACTCCTCATGCGTTTTATCTATTGTTGAATCAAAATAAAGCAGCTTTCCGCTGTCGTTACACAAAAAATATGTTGCATTTTTCGGCCATCCGCCCTTATCCAGTTTTGTGTAATCGTAACCATGGTAAATATACTGCCTCTGCTCATTACAATATTTCTGAAGCATAAGCTCTCCCATTTTCTGCGCATTTTTAAGGAGAAGACGCCTCATTACCAAGATACTGGCAAGTACAACAACTGCATATACTGCCAGAAGAGCAAGGCTGAACCAAAGCCTTTTAGATATTAATTTTTTCTTACTTTTTTTCATGGTCATACACCATTCTTTCATATTTTAACAAATATAATTAACATAATAAACCCTAATCAGGGGAATCCTTCGTAGAACAACAAAAAAGAACATACAAGATAAATAAATTGGGTCATAATTATCCATACCACATACGCCATGCATATAACTGCATGGCGCACAGGTACGAAATTTCCTATTATACAAAATATTAATTCATCGCCTTCTTAATGGCAGCCATGAGTTCATCATACGTTTCATATGCAGGAAGTTCAGGGTTGTCTGCCTTAATCTTATCTGTGCTCTTGAATAAGAAACCTGCCTTACTTGCCTTAATCATAGCAAGGTCATTGTAGCTGTCACCGCTGGCAATCGTATCATATCCGATAGACTGCAATGCCTTAACAGTGGTAAGCTTAGAGTTTTCAATACGCATCTTGAAACCTGTAATTTCACCGTTGTCTGCAACCTCAAGCGAATTGCAGAAAATTGTAGGCCATCCAAGCTTCTCCATAAGAGGAGTTGCAAACTGTGTAAATGTATCACTTATGATAATTACCTGTGAGAAAGAACGAAGTTCATCAAGGAACTCCTTAGCTCCCGGAATAGGATCTATTTTAGCTATTGTCTCCTGAATCTCCTTGAGTCCAAGACCATGTTCCTTAAGCACACCGATACGCCACTTCATAAGCTTGTCATAATCCGGCTCATCACGTGTCGTCTTGGTAAGTTCAGGAATACCGCTCTCCTTTGCAAATGCAATCCAGATTTCAGGAACCAATACGCCCTCTAAGTCTAAACATGTAATATACATCTTATTTTCCTCCAAAAATTTTACTATGCACAGTATAACATAACGACATATTATTGCAAATCATTTTTCGGACTCAGGCATTTTTTATATGAAATGTCGATAAGAAATGCACCAAGCGGGGCCGTTATCAGAATTGCAAGCACTGCAACGGTCAGCACCATTTCACCGCACGCAAATCCCATGGCAAGCGGCACACCGCCTATAGCCGCCTGTACCGTAGCCTTTGGCAGATAAGCTGCCATACAGAAAAAACGCTCCTTCATGTTAAGGTTCGTCTTAATGAGACAGACGAAAACTCCAAGCATTCTAAAACAAAGTACTCCAAAAATCAAAACAACAGACATAAGTCCTGCACTTACGGCATACCGGATGTTAACCGTTGCACCGACAAGCACAAATAGCATAATCTCCGCACCGACCCATAATTTATTGAACTTGACCGAAAGCCTTTTTGTCACAGCTTCACGCTTTTTTTGCATTGCAACGCCTATAAACATCACCGCTATGAGTGATGAAAACGTAACAGGCGTTTTTAAACTATCCTCAGCCGTTACGAGCAGAAACGACACCGAAAGAAATATTAAAACTTTGGCTGTATCGCGTATATGAACTTTTTCAAAAAACAGACTAAGAAGCCATCCGCATATAATTCCGGCGCCGATACCAAGCACTATTGAAACAGGCACATTTACAAAACTCATGACGGAAATCTTCTCACCCTGCATAAGTCCTGTAAAAGCCGTGAACATCACAATAACAAAAACATCATCTACGGATGCACCCGCCAGTATCATCTGCGGTATACTCTTATCAGTACCGTATCCGTCTTCTATTAACTTAATCATCTTCGGAACGATTACTGCCGGAGAAACTGCTGCCAGAACAGCTCCCATAAGTGCTGCTTCAAGATATGATATTCCAAAAAGCAGCGGTGCCAGAATAATCATACCCGCCATTTCAAATGCCGCCGGCACAAAACACATAAGTATTGCCGGTCTGCCAACCTTTTTGAGGTCATTTATATTAAGTGTCAGTCCTGCCCTCGTCAGAATAATTATGAGTGCAATTTTTCTAAGCTCGGCAGATATATTCTGAATAGACGGGTCAATCATGTTAAGGACATACGGTCCTAATATTATACCTGTGAGTAACATTCCAAGAAGTCTTGGCAGTCTTAATTTGTCAGCCAGCCATCCCGCTGCCATTCCTGTCAAAAAAATAAGTGCTGTACTTAATAACATTGTGTCCACCAATTACCAGTCTCTTAAAAACTGTAAAATCTCCGTTCTGCTTTCTTTCGCTGCCTCCAGCGCTTCCTTTTTGTGTTGTTTTATGTAAGGAAGCGTCTTTTTGGCATATCTGCCCCATCTGCTTTTATAATCAATACTGCATCCGAGCACATGACTTGCATTTTCATATACCGACGCTCTGACCCTGCGGCCTCCTCCTGCACTTTTAAGCTGTGATTCCATATTTAAAACAGCCCTTTTGCTAAACCACATATCATCGTCCTCCGGTGCAATAAGAAGCACATCGGCATTTATATTTTCCACCAAAATCCTTGATTTATCGATTGTTGTGTTTCTGTCATAAATATATCGGCAAAAACGTCCCTCGCCATACCGGCTGTCTTTTAATGACTTTATTTTAAGCCTTAAAATTCCCTCCTCCAGAATAAACCACGGAGAGTATGGAATGTCATTGCCCTGATATGTAAATGTTGATGCCTTATTGCGGACATATTTTGGTGAAACACTCTCCATAACATAATCATACGGTGAACATGCCACAACAAGACTGAATTCATCTGTCAGTGAAGCCGCAAGAAGTGCATACGTGCCTCCCTCCATGCAGCCCACAATTCCAATTTTAAGGCTGTCATTATTATAATGTGCCTTAAGCCATTCTACGGCATTTGAAACGTATTCCACAGGCACCCTGCACATTTCATCCGGTGTGCCTGCTGCCTGACAAATCGTCAGAAACATCACTGAAAATCCCGCAGCCGGCAGATACATTCCTGCAGATATAGTATCATTGTGGGACATGTTATGTCCGCCTGCAAAAATAACTACTTTATTTTTAAAACTTTTACCTTCGTAAAAGCTGCCACAAAAACCATGCTCATTTACAGTAAAATCCATAAATAAATCCTCCACAGAATATATTAACATCAATTCGTGGTTTTTACTACTACATTGACATTTTTTTTGCTTTTTTCTATAATTTCTAATGTAAATTTGCGTGAATACTTTACGAAAAGAGAGGTACATCATGAATAAAATAAAAAAAATATACTGCAGAATTTATCAACAGGCATTCCACATTGCCCTTCCGTTTCTTCCATACAGAAAACCAAAGCGTCTCTCTGATATGAAGGAGCTTGCTTCTTTACTCGAAAAGAAACAGATTGACTGTGTAATGCTCGTTACCGATAATTTTATTCACTCAAGCGGTCTTACCGCAAATCTTGAGAGCGAACTGGCGGACAAAAACATCAAATGTCTCATCTATGACAAAACAGTTGCCAACCCTACAACCGATAATGTTGAAGAAGCACTGTCATTATATAATGAAAACGGCTGCAAGGCACTTATAGGTTTTGGCGGCGGTTCATCAATCGACTGTGCAAAGGCAGTTGGTGCAAGAATAGCCAATCCGGGCAAATCCCTTGCCAAAATGGAAGGAATTTTAAAGGTAGTACATAAACTGCCGCTTCTTATAGCAATCCCGACAACAGCCGGAACAGGAAGTGAGACTACGCTTGCCGCGGTCATAACGGATTCCGAAACAAGACACAAATATCCGATTAACGATTTCCCGCTAATTCCACGATATGCAGTGCTTGACCCTGAGGTAACACGTTCGCTTCCGCCATTTCTTACCGCAACAACGGGTATGGATGCGCTGACACACGCTGTAGAAGCATACATAGGTCATTCAACAATTCCGGGAACCAGAAAAGATGCCGTTCTTGCCGTACAGCTCATTTTCAAATACATCCGGGCAGCTTACAACGATGGTAATGATATGACAGCAAGAAAACAGATGCTCTACGCCGCATATCTTGCAGGAAATGCATTTACACGTTCTTATGTTGGATATGTACATGCCGTAGCTCATTCTCTTGGCGGTAAATATAATACTCCTCACGGACTTGCCAACTCGGTGCTGCTTCCGTTTGTGCTTGAGGCATACGGTGAAACCGCTTATAAGCCGCTTCACAAATTAGCCGTTGCAGTAGGCATTTCTGATAAAGACGAAGACGAGAAAGATGGCGCACTTAAATTCATCGAAGCGATAAAACAGCTTAAAAAGGACCTTAATATCGGTGATACCATTAAAGGCATATGCGAAGAAGACATCCCTGAGCTTGCCCGTTACGCAGACAAAGAAGCCAATCCGCTCTACCCTGTTCCAAAGCTTATGGATGCGAAGGAACTTGAGCAATTCTACTACATTTTGATGGAGAAATAAAATGAACGAAATTGAAATTCAAAATATTATTGATGAACAGAAAAATTTCTTTAAAACAGGCAAAACCTTACCTGTCAGCTACAGAATCGAAGCATTAAAGAAGCTCAAAAAGCTCATTATTGAGAATGAGGAAATTATTTGTGACGCCATAAAAAAGGACCTTGGAAAAAGCCGTAACGAAAGCTATATGTGTGAGGTTGGTCTTACACTCAGCGAAATCAGTTATATGCTTAAACACATCAGAAAATTTGCATCTGAAAAAACAGTTGTTACGCCGCTTGCTCAGTTTGCATCAAGAAGTTACATTAAACCTGTTCCTTACGGCACCGTCCTTATAATGAGTCCGTGGAACTATCCTTTCCTGCTTACAATGGAACCGCTTGTTGATGCCATTGCCGCCGGAAACACATGCGTAGTTAAACCAAGCGCATACTCACCGGAGACCACAAAGGTAATGACAAAACTTATTGAAAAATGTTTTGACAAAAAATATGTTGCAGTTATCACAGGAGGCCGCGCAGAAAACAGCTGCCTGTTAAAATGCGAATTTGACTACATTTTCTTTACCGGAAGCCAGTCTGTCGGCCGTGAGGTGCTTCGCAACGCTGCAGAACACCTTACTCCATCAACACTTGAGCTTGGTGGCAAAAGTCCGTGTATCGTTGACGAAACAGCAAACCTCCGCCTTGCCGCAAAACGTATTGTTTTCGGCAAATACTTAAACTGCGGGCAGACCTGCGTGGCTCCTGATTACCTCTACTGCCATGAAAGCGTCCGCGACCAATTAATTGAATATATCAAAGAGGAAATCAAAAAGCAGTTTGGTGAAAATCCACTCGACAATCCAAACTACGGTAAAATCATAAACGAAAAGCATTTCGACCGCATAATGGGACTTATCGATAAAGAAAAGCTCATTTGCGGCGGAATTGGTGACCATGACACTCTGCGCATTGCTCCTACAGTACTAATTAACGTAACCTGGGACGATGCTGTTATGCAGGAGGAGATATTTGGTCCAATTCTTCCGGTACTCACATACACATCGCTTGATGAATTATTTAAAATTATCGGAAACAAGCCTCATCCGCTTGCCGGATATTTCTTCTCGCAAAATAAGAAAGCAATCCGTCACTTCACTTCCACCCTTCAATTCGGCGGTGGCTGCATAAATGATGTCATCATCCACCTTGCAACATCCAATATGGGCTTTGGCGGAGTCGGCGCCAGCGGTATGGGTTCTTATCACGGAAAATTCGGTTTTGATACCTTCTCTCACAAAAAGAGTATCGTAGACAAAAAGACCTGGATAGACCTTCCTATGCGCTACCAGCCATACACCAGGTTCTATGACAGATTAATCAGGATGTTTTTAAAGTAAAGCTTGATATAAAGTACCCAGCCCTTAATACTGTCACAAACAAGATGCACTTAACATTCCAAAGAGCATAATTGTTTGTGACAGCATTAAGCGAAGTGTTCTAAATTATAGCAAAGAAGGATGATATATTTTGATAGAGAAAAGAGTAAGAATGCTTGGAATTCTTGGATTTATAAGTTTGCTTTCCTATACGGCAATGGTCGTTTTTTCTCCACTTGCGTACCCGGGATATGACTGGCTTAGCATGGCGGTAAGCGATTTGAGTGCAGAAGGTGCACCATCACAAGCTCTCGCCGGTCAGCTTAATGCATTATTCGGACCATGTGGATTAGTTTCCATCATGGCAGTCTGCATAGGTGTAGCCGAATGTAAATCTAAAACACTGAAGTTAGGAATTTATTGTTTTGCTGCCATGGAATGGGTATGCAATGTCGGATATAACATTTTTCCATGGGTAAAGGATGCACCTGCGTCAAATCCGCAAAATTTCATGCATCTTGTTGTTACCGCATTGGTAGTGATATTATCATTAGCAGCTTTGGTTCTGGCAGCAATCGGCGCCCAAAAAGAACAAATCAAATCTCTTAGCATATGGGCAATCATCTGCCTTATTGCTATGATTACCGGTCCTATAGGTACTGCTCTGTTACCCAAGGCGGTATTTGGTCTGTTTGAAAGATTCAGCACATTTTCAGCGGTTGTATTCAACTGCGTTCTAGGCATTCACCTCATGATGGGGCGTTTTACTTCGAAGATATGAGAAAGCTGCCGCTTCACGAATTTTTATTCGTCAAAGCGACAGCACTTTTTTATAACTTCGGATTCACATGTACCATGATGTGCTTGACCTTAGGGAACTCGCGTTCAATGCAGTCGTGAACCCTCTCAGCAATATCATGAGTTTCTTTAAGCGGTCTTTCGCCATCGGCGCATATTTCAAGATCCACATAAATTTTATTTCCAAATACACGTGTGAGGAGCATATCGATTCCAAGAACACCCTCCTGCTCCAATACACATTTTCTCATGCTTTCTTCTGTCTCATCATCGCATGCCTTATCGACCATCTTGTCTATTGCATCCTTGAAAATATCATATGCTGCTTTAATAATAAATACGCAGATAACAAGACTCGCAACGGCATCCATTATCGGATAACCGTTTCTTGCAAATAAAATACCTACAAGAGCACCAATTGACGATAATGAATCTGAACGGTGATGCCATGCATCGGCCATTAACGCACTGGAATCTATCTTCTTTGCGTATGCCCTTGTGTACCAGAACATCGCCTCTTTGACGATAATTGAAGTTACGGCTGCAATGGCAGCAAGAACTCCGGGCATCACAATATCACCGCTGTTACCTGAACTAATACTCAGAATTGCCGAGCGTCCTATTCCAAGTCCGGTAATACAAAGAATTGTCGCCAGAACAATTGCCGCAACGCATTCCATTCTTTCATGGCCATACGGGTGCTCCCGGTCAGAGTCTTTAGCCGCAATCTTGATTCCGATAATTACAACAAATGTACTAAATACATCCGATGCAGAGTGAACCGCATCACTTATCATTGCACCTGAATGTGCAACCAATCCTGCCAATGCCTTAAATAACGATAACAGGATGTTGGCAACTATACTCACATATGAGACCTTCATTGCCATTTTTTCAAATTGTTCTTCCATAACAGTTACCTCCTAAAATGGTGTGATAGCTCTATGGCACCGTATAAAATATGGGATGTGGCGAAAGATAATTCGTATGACCGGATAGGAAATTGTAAAGAAATTTCCTATCGAACAAAAAAACACCCACGTTCCCAGTAATAATACTACTGTCCCGCAGATGTAAAAATCCACTGTCGCTTATGCGACCCGGCTACTCAGGATTGCCCCGGCCTGCTCAGATTGTACTGTAGATAAAATGCAGTGCAAAGAGTTTATAATAATATATCATATATGTATGGTATTTACAAGTAAAAAATACCTTGTCACTGCATTAAATTTACATAAATTATGTATTACAAAACCATTACAAGAGTTCCTGCTCCGATAAGTATGCATCCTATTACAGACTTTACGGAAAACTGCTCATGTAAAAACACAAATGCCAGTATCAGTGTAATTACGACGCTTAATTTGTCCACCGGAACAACCTTTGATGCATCACCGATTTGTAATGCCCTGTAATAGCATAACCATGAAGCACCGGTTGCCAGTCCCGACAAAATCAGAAACACCCAGCTTTTCCTGCTGATTGAGGAAATACCCGCCTGTGCGTTGGTTAAAAATACCATTCCCCACGCCATGGCAACAACCACGACTGTACGGATGGCAGTTGCCAGATTGGAATTAACTCCGTCAATTCCTATTTTTGCAAGAATCGATGTGAGTGCCGCAAAGATTGCAGAAAGCAATGCAAATACAAACCACATAATTCTACCTCCTGATATATTAAAATATTTTATCTCAACCTGTTAATCTCATATTTTGCCTTGGTCTGAAGGCAGCTTCTTAATGATGAATATCTAAGCTCTATCGGGCCGTCAGGTACTGTTACATCTATTGACGCCGCCATTGCATTAATTATTTCATCTGTTAACTTCTTCTTGTTCTCCGCTATGAATTTTACCTTGGCATCCATTGTTCTAAGGTCAAGAAAATCCATAAGAACCGGATTCGGATTATTTTCATCATCCAATTTATCAGTGTTTTTCTTTGTTTCGCCGACTTTTTCTTCATCAGATTTAATGTCAGCATTTTTTCCTATTTCAGCAGCAGCCACCTTTTCAAAACGAAACTTCTGAGTGACATCAGGATATTTCACATGGTCCACTTCGCTGATAAACATATCAAGCGGTCTTACATACACGCCAAACTCACCGTACAATGCCTGATATACGACCATTTTCTCTTTAGTTTCCGAATGTGTTGCAATTGCAAGAATCTGGTAGTACTTATTCTTAAAATGTCTGTAGAACTCTCCCGGTACCGGAATATTATTTGTCATGCCTTAAGCCTCTCTTTTCCATAATTCTAGTTATCTGAATTCTGCGCAATTTTTTTATCAACAATATGATATATCAAATTTACTCCAAAAACAAGTATGCCGGCTGCAAAAAATGCAAGTGCCATACTGACCGTATTGTCATGATAAATGTCAACAAGAAGAAGCTTTAAGACATTCAGCATGGTAAGTATCAGTCCAAAGATACGAATCGAACGGTATGAACGTATAAATCCTGCAGCTATACACACAATTGCAAACAACAGACATACAATACTTGCCAAAAAGTCCGGCACATCAAATGATGACATAATCACATACATAAGTACCGTCAGTTTGCCTCCGGTATATATTCCCAGCCACACGGATTTATCCCTTAATTCTTTTTCATTTATATTGCAGACAAAGATTAAGATTGCCACAATTATTGAAATCCATTTTAACAGTCCGTCAGACGACGTGATATTGTACAGGATACTGAACATATTTATTCCGTTGCTTAATTTAAGCCATATATTAAAGCTCTTTTCCTCGTTTTTCGTATCCCATGCAAGTCTGAACATGGTCTTCATAGCAATAACATTTACTATGCTTAATACGATAACGGTAGTCTGTACCGTACAAACCACCCAGAGATTTTCATAAAGCAGTACCTGAAGCATAATGTATAAAGTAAATTTTACAGCCGTCTTATACTCTTTCCTGTCAAGCCAGACGATTGCAAAAAGCACTGCCAGCAGTAATACTCCTACTACCAGATGTACTGTATCGTCAATCGAATAATCTAACAGATATATCATCATATAAATAAGACCATATATTTTATATGACAGCTTCTTTAAGAGCACTGATGCGCCAAATAACGCCGGTATAAACAATGCCAGATGACAGTAATCATTAAAGAACGGAATATTAAGTGACAGATAATACACAAATGCAAGTGTAATTCCCTGAAAAACATACAAAGATATTTCTTTTATGTTTTTCATTTTGGTTTCAAGCATTATCCACGTGGCAATGAAAATCATCATTCCAATCGTATTTCCCCATATGTCATTTTTACAAATATCATATACCAGCAGACTAAGCATGAATGTATAGCATAACATGACTGTAACAAAGGTAATGTTTCTGCTGTCACTAAGCTTTGCCATAATCCATGTTCCCACGTGAATGACAAGCACGTAAAGTAGCAGACAGATTTTAACTGCATATATATATCCGACATTTTCTCCAAACATGAGCGCAGATAAATAAAGTGCGCAGATTGATAAGAACATGGTAAGATATGCAAACCAGTTTTTTACAAAACGCTGTTTGTAATGAACAGATAAAAATACGGTTGACGTAATTATATAATAGATTACAAGAATCAAAAGCTTTAATTCATCCGATGTATCATCACACTGTATTCCACCCGTGACCATTGCAATAAAAATGCCTATCCAGCCGATAACCTCGAGGATTTCAAGCTGCATTTTTGACAGATAGCATATAAATGCAATCCAGATAAAAATGCCGATAAACAAAACAATATCATTAAATGTCTTAAAGTACAGATTACTTAAGAAAAGTGAAAGATACATTCCGCCAAGTCCGCATCCGAGCAGTCCCTGAAAGAAGAAATTCTTCTGATTGCCCTTAAGCTTCATAAGACCCACTGCAATTAATATTGCACTAATAACATAAAATAATACCTGCTTTGCCACATCTCCGATTATCGGAAGAACGAGATTTGCAAACAGTACCATACTGACAAGAATCAGGATTGAAGCAAAAATTCCCATAAATGTCTTGCCAAAAACCGCCTCATAATCCTTTTTACCTGTCTCTGTTTTTCTTTCAGGCTGTTTTTCCACAACAGGCTCTGCCAATACGACAGGTTCTTCATGCACTGCCTTTATGACGGGTTCTGTCTTAATGGCAGGTGCTTCCTCTCTGATATGATTTCTTATGTCAGAAATCTGCCTGTTTAAAGACTTAACCTCCAGTTCAACATCTGCAAGTCTTTTCTCCAACATCTGCAATTCGTCATTAATACTCATCCATACCTCCCAAACCTTACGGTTATATCTTAAGTATATAGTCCTCTATTAACATTAATGCAGCTCCGGTAAGTGCTTCTTTTTTACTGTTTACATCAATCCTTATATCAGGTCCGTCCGGAATAAGCGGATTCATCAGAGAAATTTTCTTTAAAATCTCATCGATAAACGGCTCTATTAACAATGCCAGCCCTCCGCCTATTACTATAGGACCGTCAAATATCATGGAAATATTTCCGATACCAAGTGAGAGCATGTCAAGATAATCATCCGTAATCTCAGATATATCGCCTTCGCTGTTCATCGGAAGAGTCTGCGTTGAAATATAACTTTCAAGGCATCCCCTCTTACCGCATGCACATTCTCTGCCGTCAGGCACAATTGTCATATGTCCTATTTCTCCGGCTCTGTTATTTATTCCCCTGACAATACTGCCATTTTCAATAATGCATCCTCCGACACCACGGTCTGCAAGAAGATAAACTCCATAATCCATATTGTCTGTCTTGTGAAGATATGTAAACGCACTTGCCCTTGCATCATTCACTACTATTGAATTATATTTTATATGGCGTGTCAACTTATTTATACAATAATCTTTAATATTAAGAGTCGGTGCCACGACAATTTTCTCTGACTCCCTGTCAAATATGCCGGGAATTGTTATACCGACACCAAGAATTTTTTCAGGAGAGATATTACATTTTTTTATAAATTCATCCGTAAGCGTTCCAAGTTTTTTTGAATATTCATCTGAATCCACAAACTCCAGAGAGGTCTTTGATGAGTCGACGACCTCACCAAGAAAATCAACCAGCACCAGTCTTACATATGTTTTTCTGATGTTAAGTGCCACAGTATAAAAAGCATCCTTTGCCGCCACGATAATCTGCGGTTTTCTTCCTCCTGTAGACACAAATTCACCCAAAAATGCAATAAGTCCCATGTCCGTCAGGTCTTTAAGATTCTGATTAACTGTCGGAAGTGACAGTTTTAGTTCATCAGCAATATCCTGCCTGCTGCATCCCCTGCTGTCATAAATGAGCCTGAATATTCTGTTTCTGTTTAACTCTTTTACTGTCATTTACTCACCAAATACACTGCGATAATCAGCCTTAAACTTCTCAATTCCGGCATCTGTAAGCGGATGATGAACCATCTGCTCAATAACCTTATAAGGAACTGTTGCAATATCAGCACCTGCAAGTGCACAATCCGTTACATGTATAGGGTTTCTTACACTTGCACATATAATTTCCGTCTGCAGATCATAGTTAGAGAAAATATCAACTATATCCCGGATAAGCGATATTCCCGGCTGTGAAATGTCATCAAGTCTTCCAAGAAATGGTGACACATAAGCTGCACCTGCTCTTGCGGCAAGGAGTGCCTGATTTGCCGTAAAAATAAGGGTCACATTTACCCTGATACCCTCTGATGAAAGTACCTTTGTTGCCTTAAGGCCTTCAACCGTCATCGGAATTTTAACTACCATGTTAGGATGGATTGCTGCAATCTCACGGCCTTCCTTAATCATGCCTTCAGCAGTTTCTGTTGTTGCTTTAACTTCACCGCTTATCGGTCCGTCAACAATTGACGCAATCTCCTTTATTACTTCCTTAAAATCTCTTCCTTCTTTTGCAATAAGCGACGGATTAGTGGTCACACCGCATATCACTCCCATGTCATTTGCTTTTCTGATATCATCCACATTAGCTGTATCAATAAAAAATTTCATAGCCATATCTCCTTAGATAAATCTTATAAATTTTATTTTCTTCAATAATTCTTCCGGGACAATACTCCGGTAAAGTGCCTCATATTCCTCGTATTTAATTTCTCCGCCTGCCGAGAGTATTTCCATCTCAACGCCAAACAGCGAAACAAGATACCCTTGTGATTTCATGTCATTTGTCATGTAAAATTTTCTTCGTCTCTTACGGTTTTCAATGTCCGGACATTCTTCAAAAACGCTTTCTATTTCAAGGAAAAATCTTCTGTCAGCAAACTTTTCCTTCATTGCAGAAAGTATCTCAGAACCCAGTCCCTTTCCCCGCATTTCGCTCTCAATCGCAAAATAATCAAGCAGCACAAGATCCTCATAGTATGCAAAAATAGCAAGACCGGCAAAATTACATTCATCCTGTACAATTGCAAACATCTCCATCCTGCCTTCACAACACATTTTCTGCATCATGGCAAATGGCTTCTTTTCCGACTTTGGAAATGAATCCTCATACAGCTTTTTAAACTGCGAAAGGTATGGCGTTTCATTTACATTTATAAGCTCCATTCTGCACTCCTTATACATTCAACATATCTTCGGTCATCTCAAGATAGACACATTCCCATTCTTCGTTCAATATTTTATAATTTTCACGTGGTTCACTGCTACTTTCCACAAACCCTAATGACTTATAGCATTTATAAGCCGGAGTATTGTTTACAAACACGCCGATTGTAACCCTTGATACCTTTAGTATTTCAAATGCATATTTAAGTGCCAGCTTAAGCATTTCCCTGCCATATCCCTTTCCTCTTTTGGTATCGTCGACAACTACAAAGCCAAATCGCAGACTTGTTTTTTCCTCATCAAGAAAACGCATAATCATATGCCCTGCCACTTCACAGCCATCCATTGCCGTCATCTCATAAAAATCGTCTCTGTCTGCCATACTTTCGTAATGGTCAGTTAAAGCAGCCGCTGTAATGGGATATTCGCCTAACCTTCCTGCACTCCACTGGTAAAATGATTTCTCAGTCTTAATCCAGTTTACAATATGTTCTGCATCACATCTTTTATACGGTCTTAATCTTAGCACAATAAAACTCCTTACTATAACTTAAATAATTCTGAAACCGCCGGATATATCTTCTTAAATTTCTGATACTTTTCTTCGTATTTTTTAACGAGCTCTTCCTCGGGTTTAACGCTGTCAATAACCTTAACTATTGCCTTACATGCCTCATTTACGGATGCATACTCACCACATGCAACTGCAGCAAGAATCGCTCCGCCAAGCGCCGGTCCCTCCTCTGACTCAACGATTTCAAGTTCCAGATTAAGGACGTTTGCAATAATTTTCTTCCATAGCGGACTCTTGGCACCGCCACCGCATATCTTGCTCTTTGTGATGTTAAGTCCGAGTCTTTTTGCAACTTCAAGGCAGTCGCGAAGTCCGAAAGCCACACCTTCAAGCACCGCCAGAGTCATATCCTCCCTTGTCGTGTCCATACTCATTCCCATGAACAGTCCGCGTGCGGCAGGGTCATTGTGCGGCGAACGCTCACCCATAAGGTAAGGCAGGAAAAATACATTATTCTCGCCCGGATTTTTTATATTTTCCTGTTCCTTTCCATACTCCCCGGTTTTTAATATCTCGTCCATCCACCACTTATTGCATGACGCCGCGCTAAGCATACAACCCATCAGATGATATCCTCCATCCGCATGGGCAAATGCATGAAGGGCATTGTTATCATCCACACAGAATTCATCGCTTGTTATAAAGATAGTTCCCGATGTTCCGATTGAAATATTGCAGTTTCCGTTTCCTATCGTTCCCGTTCCGACCGCTGCCGCCGCATTATCACCTGCACCGGCTGCCACCTTAACATTCTCCGAAAGTCCGAGTTCATCTGCTATTTCTTTTCTGACACAGCCTGTCACTTCAAAGCTTTCATAAATATTTGGAAGCATCGTTTCATCTATGCCGCATATTTCAAGCATCTCTTTTGACCACTTTCTGTTCTTTACATCAAACAGGAGCATACCGGATGCGTCAGATGGTTCCGTAGAAAAAACTCCGGTAAGTTTGTACGCTATATAATCCTTTGGCAGCATGATTTTCCTGATTTTCTTAAAATTCTCCGGCTCATTTTCACGAACCCATAATATCTTAGGTGCCGTAAAACCTGCAAATGCTATATTGGCCGTATAACTCGACAGTTTACTTTGACCGATGGTTTCATTAAGGTATTCACATTCCTTAACGCTTCTTCCGTCATTCCACAAAATCGCCGGACGGATTACATCATCATTTTCATCAAGAAGAACAAGTCCGTGCATCTGACCTCCAAAACTGATTCCTGCAACTTCTGCCGCGTCGCACACCAAAAGCAGTTTCTTAAGTCCCTTAATTACACCGTCATACCAGTCTGTAGGATTCTGTTCCGACCAGCCCGGATGCGGAAATGAGATAGGATATTCTTCTGAAACAATGTTCTTAATTAATCCCTTTTCATCCATCAGCAATAATTTTACGGCTGATGTTCCAAGGTCTATACCGATATATAACATATTGTATCCTTTCTGTTTATCCTAGGCAAACGGATTCTCAGTCTTATAGAGCATTCCCTTTGGCTGGTTAAAACCGATGTCTTCTACTCCAAGATATTTGAACACTTCAAATAATGTCTTTCCAAAATGTCCGAACGCAACGGCTCCATGATGTGGGAAATTCTTCTCAATAAGCACATGGCGATAGAATCTTCCCATCTGCGGAATTGCGAATATACCGATGGCACCAAATGAACGTGTTCTTACAGGAAGGACCTCCCCCTGTGCAATATATGCGGTAAGCTTGGCGTCTGATGTACTCTGAAGTCTGAAAAATGTAATATCACCCGGAACTATGTCGCCCTCAAGTGTACCCTGTGTAACCTCCTCAGGAAGTGAACGCGCCATGATAAACTGATACTTCATTTCACAGAAAGCAAGCTTGCCTGCTGCAGTATTTCCACAATGGAAACCCATGAAAGTATCCTTTAATGTATAATCATATTTTCCTTTAATGTCCTCTTCATACAAATCTTTTGGAACTGAATTATTGATATCAAGAAGTGTAACCGTATCCCCGCTTACAACTGTTCCGATAAATTCACTTACAGCTCCGTAAATATCAACCTCACACGATACAGGAATGCCCATTGCCGTAAGACGTGAATTGACGTAGCATGGTACAAATCCAAACTGTGTCTGGAATGCCGGCCAGCATTTTCCTGCTATACAGACATATTTGCGTGAGCCTCTGTGCGCTTCTACCCAGTCAAGAAGCGTAAGCTCATACTGCGCAAGCTTATTTAATATTTCAGGTTTCTTATTTCCCGAACCAAGCTCAGCTTCCATACTCTTTACAACCTGTGGAATTCTCTCGTCATTTGCATGTTTGTTGAAGCTTTCAAACAAATCAAGTTCTGAGTTTTCCTCAATCTCAATACCCAGGTTGTATAGCTGTTTAATCGGTGCATTACATGCAAGGAAATCCTGTGGTCTTGGTCCAAATGAAATTACCTTCAGATTGTTAAGTCCTACTATTGCCTTGGCAACAGGTACAAATTCATTAATCATGTCAGCACATTCTTCGGCTGTTCCAACAGGATACTCCGGAATATATGCCTTAACGTTACGAAGCTTTAAGTTGTAGCTTGCATTTAACATTCCGCAGTATGCATCACCTCTGCCTCCGACAAGGTTGCTTCCTGTCTCCTCTGCTGCCGCTACAAACATTACAGGCCCGTCAAACTGCTTTGCAAGAAGTGTCTCTGACGTTTCAGGTCCAAAATTTCCAAGGTAAATAACAAGTGCATCACATCCTGCATTTCTGACATCATTTAATGCAGCCATCATGTGAACTTCATTTTCAATACAGACAGGACATTCATAAATGTCGCCATACTTTTTGGTATAAGCCTCAACCACTGCCTTTCTTCTCGTCTCTGAAAGTGACATCGGGAAACAGTCACGGCTTACGGAAACAATACCTACTTTAATCTGTGGAATATTAATCATATATGTACCTCCAAATCATTTAGGGTAATTGCGACGCAATTTCCTATGAAATAAAAAAATGAACTTTTATAAAACTATTTTACAAAAGTTCATTTAAAAAATCAATATCAATTATTTTATTTACCAAATAATCCTTTTTTCTTCTTTACCTCGCCTGAAGGACTGCCGCCATTCATTGCCTCGTCGAATGCACGAAGTGCTTCCTTCTGGGTCTCATTCATCTTTTCCGGAACCTTTACGACAAGTGTTACGTAATGGTCTCCTCGTACCTGCTTATTTCTGATAGTCGGGAATCCCTTGCCACGAAGTCTTACCTTAGTATGCGACTGTGTACCCGGCTTCACGTCATACATTACAGCTCCATCAATGGTTTCAATCTTAATTTCTCCACCAAGCGCTGCTGTTGCAAAGCTGATTGGGACCTCTGAATATACATCAAAATCACTACGTTCAAACTTAGGATTGGCAGCAACACGAACTTCAACAAGAAGGTCTCCTCTTGGGCCTCCATTAGTACCCGGATCTCCCTTGCCGGCAATTTTAATGCTCTGTCCGTCATCAATACCTGCCGGTATATCAATTGCGATTTTCTTTTTGGTGTTAATATAACCTGTTCCATAACATTCAGGACATTTTTCCTTAATAATCTTGCCGCTGCCGTTACAATCAGGACAAACTGTCTGAACCTGTGACATTCCGAAAATTGTCTGCTGTGTCATAACAACACGACCTGCTCCCTTACATTTCGGGCAGGTCACCGGTGATGTACCTTCTTTGGCACCTGTGCCGTGACACTTTCCACATTCATCTTTATAAGCAATATCGATTTCCTTCGTAGTTCCCGTAACCGATTCCTCAAAGGATATTCTTACACTTGTTCTAAGTGTTGCCCCGCGCGTCGGGCTGTTTCTTCTTGACGAGCCGCCGCCAAAGCCGCCAAAACCACTTCCAAAACCAAATATGTCACCGAACATACTTGTGATATCATCCATATTAAAGTCAAAACCGGCACCGCCGCCTGCTCCGCCACCTTCGAAAGCTGCATGGCCAAACTGATCATACTGCTGACGTTTCTGTGGATCACTAAGTACGGCATAGGCTTCAGAAGCTTCCTTAAATTTTGCTTCTGCCTCCTTATCACCCGGATTGGTATCGGGATGATATTTCTTTGCCAGCTGTCTGTATGCTTTTTTTAACGCTGCATCATCAGCATCCCTGCTTACGCCAAGGACCTCGTAATAATCTCTTTTTTCCGCCATTTTTCATTAACTCCTTATGTGGGCTTTGTGAAATGCTTTAAGCTAAGACATAAGAATCTCTTTAAAGAAACTCCGTTCGTCTTAGCTTAAAACCTCTTATCCTTAACAATCTGACTATTCAGATTATCGTATTCTCATGCCTTTTTAGAAGGCACTCCTCATTTTATACCTCACGGTAGTCACCGTCAACTACATTGTCATCTGCTGAACTGCCTGCACCTGCATCAGCTCCGGCTGCACCTGCACCCATGTCAGGACCTGCGCCCTGGGCACCAGCCTGAGAATATAATTTCTCGAATAACTTCTGGGCACTTGTCATAAGTTTTTCCTTGCCGCTCTTTAACTTTTCAATCTGTTCATCTGATACTGAATCAGGTGTTGTTGAATCAAGGATTTCCTTTAATGCACTTAAGTCAGCTTCTACAGCAGCCTTGTCAGAAGCATCAATCTTATCGCCTACTTCATCAAGAGCCTTCTGTGTCTGGAAGTAAATTGCGTCTGCGTCATTTCTTGCATCAATGCCTTCCTTACGCTTCTTATCCTGTGCTTCATATTCAGCTGCTTCCTTAACTGCCTTCTCAATATCCTCATCAGACATATTAGAACCTGATGTAATTGTTATATGCTGTTCCTTGCCTGTTCCAAGGTCCTTAGCTGATACATTTACGATACCATTTGCATCAATATCAAATGTAACTTCAATCTGTGGTACGCCACGTCTTGCAGGAAGAATTCCATCAAGTCTGAAGTTACCAAGTGTCTTGTTATCTCTGGCGAACTGACGCTCACCCTGTACAACATGAATGTCTACTGCTGTCTGATTATCCTCTGCTGTAGAGAAAATCTGGCTCTTCTTTGTAGGAATTGTTGTATTTCTCTCAATAAGTCTTGTAGCGACACCACCCATTGTCTCGATTGAAAGTGAAAGCGGAGTTACATCAAGAAGAAGGATTTCACCTGCACCTGCATCACCTGCAAGCTTACCACCCTGAATTGAAGCACCGATAGCAACACATTCATCAGGATTTAATGACTTGTTAGGTTCCTTGCCTGTTAACTGCTTTACCTTATCCTGTACTGCAGGGATTCTTGTTGAACCACCAACAAGTAATACCTTTGAAAGGTCTGAAGCATTTAAGCCTGCATCCTTTAATGCATTCTGTACCGGAATAACTGTTGCCTCAACAAGGTCATGTGTTAATTCATCAAACTTAGCTCTTGTAAGGTTCATGTCAAAATGCTTTGGACCTTCTGCAGTTGCTGTGATAAATGGAAGGTTGATGTTGGTTGTTGTTGAAGAAGATAATTCCTTCTTAGCCTTCTCAGCAGCTTCCTTAATTCTCTGAAGTGCCATCTTATCTGTTGAAAGGTCTACACCTTCCTGCTTCTTGAACTCTTCAATCATGTAATCTGTAATCTTCTGGTCGAAATCATCGCCACCAAGATGATTGTTACCGTTAGTTGCAAGAACTTCAATAACGCCGTCACCAATTTCAATAACTGAAACATCGAATGTACCACCACCAAGGTCGTATACCATAATCTTCTGTTCCTGTTCATTATCAAGACCATAAGCCAAAGCTGCTGCTGTAGGCTCGTTGATAATTCTCTTAACATCAAGGCCTGCAATCTTACCTGCATCCTTAGTTGCCTGTCTCTGTGCATCATTGAAGTAAGCAGGAACAGTGATAACTGCCTCTGTAACCTTCTCACCGAGGTAGCTTTCTGCATCAGCCTTTAACTTCTGAAGAATCATAGCTGAAATCTGCTGTGGTGAATACTGCTTATCATCAATTGTTACCTTATAATCTGTTCCCATGTGTCTCTTAATAGAAGAGATTGTCTTATCTGCATTGGTAACAGCCTGACGCTTTGCAGGGTCACCAACGATTCTTTCACCTGTCTTTGTGAATGCAACAACTGAAGGAGTTGTTCTTACACCTTCTGTATTAGTGATAACAACAGGCTTACCACCTTCCATAACAGCTACACATGAATTTGTTGTACCTAAATCAATACCAATAATCTTGCTCATAATAAAGCCTCCTATATAATTTAAAAAAATGTTTTGTTTCCTTTTGTTTCTACTCTTTCGAGTGAAATTGCTTTCGCAATTTCGGCTTTTATCCGAATTATCTTGCAGATAATTCGTACGGCTTTTTTCAGCCTAGTTAGCAACTTTGACCACGCTGTGTCGTACTACGTATTCCCTGTACATGTAACCCTTCTGTAATTCCTCAGCGACTACATTCTCACCAAGTGTTTCATCCTCTACATGCATTACTGCGTTGTGAAGATTCGGATCAAATGGATTTCCAACAGCTTCTATCGGCTTAACGCCGGCTTCTTCCAGTGCCTTCATAAGCTGCTTATATACTTTATCCATTCCGTCCGCAAATGGTGCAGCCTTTTCTTCTTCTGATAATGTCTGAAATCCTCTTTCAAAATTATCTACAATTGGAAGAATCTTCTCGATAATGTCCTTAGCACCTATTTCATACATTGCTGATTTTTCTTTTTCGGTTCTTTTGCGGAAATTATCGAACTCAGCCATTGTTCTTTTATATTTGTCTGTAAGTTCCTCAATCCGGATATCTTTTTTATCCTTTTTTTCTTCCTTATCAGGCTCTTCTATATCTGAATCCTCAGGGGTTTCTTCTGTTTCAACAGGTTCTTCTGTCACTTCATCAGCCTCTTTAGCTGCTTCTTTTGTTGTTTCTTCTGTCACATTTTCTTCATCAGAAACAACTTGGGATTCTTTCTTTTCTTCATTTTCTGCTGACACTTCTTCTCCACCTTTCTATTTGTCCTTATATACTGAATCTAATTGTTTTTTCAAACTTTTTAGAGATTCAACAACTTTTTCATAATCCATTCGCTTTGGACCAATAATTCCAATCGCGCCCTTCATTCCATCACCAAGCTCATATGTTGCAGTTACAACGCTGCAATCCTTCATGGAGCTTACCGGTGTTTCATTTCCAATATATACCTGGATTCCTGTACCCTTATCCTCACCTTCCTCCAACGAGCTGGAAATAAGATCGCTTAACACCTGTTTTTCTTCCAGTGTACAGATAAGCTCGCTTGCCTTGGCCGAATCGCTAAGTTCAGGATACTTAAATATATTTGTTGCACCGCTCGTATATATCTTGAGATTATCTTCTCCCGATACAACTTCTGCAATCGCATCAATGATGCTGTTTAATATTGCCGTATACTCACCAGCCTGATCCCTGAGTGTAGAAACAATTGCAAGGCTTATCTCATCAAGCGTGAGTCCGTTAAGTGCGGTATTAAGCAAAAGGTTAAGCTTAAGTATTACCTCATTATCAATTTCCTCCGGTATCTCTATCATCCTGTTACGGATAACATTTCCCTCCAGAACAATTACGGCAAGTATTTTCGTCGGTTCCACAAGCGTAAGCTGTATAAACTTTAACTTGTTCTTTTTAATCTGCGGTGAAGAAATCATCGTCGCGTAGTTGGTATTTACGGCAAGTACCTTGGCAACATTCTGCAAAAGTTCCTCAACCTTATCAACCTTTTCGATGAGAAAATCCCTCATCTGGGAAACTTCCTTCTCGCGGTCGCTTATCTCTGTTTCCTTCTCCTTCATCATATGATCCACATACAGACGGTAACCTTTATCCGACGGAACCCTGCCTGCCGAAGCATGCGGCTGTAAAATATAACCCATTTCCTCAAGATCTGCCATCTCATTTCTAATCGTTGCCGAACTGAGATTTAAATCTGTATATTTGGAAATTGTCCTGGAACCAACTGGTTCTCCTGTTTCAAGATAATTACGGATAATCGCCTGCAGTATTTTAAATTTTCTATCATCAAGCTCCATATCCTCACTCCTTCTCATAAATCTGTGTTCCAGTTGTTTGTTAGCACTCAACTTGATAGAGTGCTAATATTTATGTTTTTAAGATACCACCTGTATTTTGCTTTGTCAATAGCTGTATACAAAATTTTTTTAATTTTTATTAAGATAAATAGATTCCTGTGCCAAAAGCCGGATGATTAAAGTTTATCCGTCAGATTGTACAAAATTTATTGGATGAGTGACTTATGTGCTACGGAGATGAAACTCAGCTGAGG
>JBJEOB010000030.1:0-3845 GCA_051880495.1 Lachnospiraceae bacterium | reverse complement strand
TCATCCTCGATACATTTCACGGTTCCATCCTGGAACTTCTCATAATGTAAATTATCCTCACCCACAAAGATAATTGTATCGTTCTTAATATCCTTAGCCTTCAGCTTACCTTCTTTCACCATCTGCTTTTTCTGTTCACGAATTCGCTCCAATAATACAGATGCAGGTTCATCATTCGGATCTTGAGGAACTAATTTGCCACGAATAGCAAGGTCAAGAATTTTTTGTCTTAATGCTTTTGTATCCATTATTCTTCCACCTCTCCTATAAGCGCTTCCAGCTCGGTTACCGCCTTAGATATGTTAGCAGATTTTTCTTTTATCTGTTCTAATAATTCTGCCAGAGTATAATCTTTCGCTCCGGTATCACTCTTCATCCAAGTAATATCAAGGCTTGTCTTATCTCTTGCCAAAATTTCTTCATAAGTAAATTTTCTCCATCTACCGTTTGGATTCTCATCGCTGTATGTTTCTTTACGAGCAGATAAATCACCATCTGCATAACAAGTTACAAAATCATCAAAATCCTCCTTTTTCAATGGATTAGTCTTGCCAAAAGAAGGCATATCATTTCTAAGGTCATATATCCATACTTCTTTTGTATTGTCTTTATCAGTCTTCCCTCTTGTAAAGAAAAGAACATTTGTCTTAACACCCTGAGCATAAAAAATGCCGGTAGGCAGTCTAAGGATTGTATGTAAATTACACTTTTCCATCAAGTCCTTACGAATACGCTCACCATCACCATCTGCGAATAATACATTATCCGGAAGAACTACCGCAGCTCTCGCCTTGCCATCAGTATTTAAACTTCTGTAAATATGTTGTAAAAAGTTCAATTGCTTATTGCTTGTAGGGAAAGTAAAGTCATCTCTGGTTGCACGCTCTCCACCTTTTTTAGTTCCAAAAGGCGGATTTGTAAGCACCACGTCATAACCTTTCATCTCTTTACCGGCATTAGACAATGTATCTGCTAGTTTTATTTCACCCTCAATGTCATGTAGCATGGCATTCATTAATGCAAGCCTATGTGTATCATGCACAAGTTCACACCCTGAAAAAGCTTCTTCTCTTTCAAATCTTGCGGTATCAGCATCAAGTTCAAAGAAATCATCTGTATTTTCACGTACATACTGACTTGCAGAAATCATAAAACCAAATGTACCACATGCAGGATCATTACATCGTTCTCCCGGTTGTGGTTTAACCAACCTTGTCATTACATCTATAAGAACCCTCGGTGTAAAATACTGACCTGCACCAGATTTCTTTTCATTCGCATTTTTCTCTAATAAACCTTCATAGAGATTTCCCAATCCCTCTTCACGAGCAGAAAACCAATCGAGCCCATCAATAGTTGTAATAATCTTCTCAAGATTTTTAGGCTCATCTATATTAGTTGCTGAACCCTGATAAATCTCACGCACACGTCCGGTACAATTCTCGCCCAAATGATTTAATAACTCTTTATAAAACTTTTTCAGTTCTACACCACTTTTTGCTTTCAGAACATCCCAGCGATATCCTTCCGGAATCTGAGATTCTGCTCCTGTTTCTTTTGCCATTTTTAAGAACAATATATATGTGAGCTCCGTTACATATTGATGATATGTTATACCATCATCTCTTAAAACATTACAGAGATTCCATAGCTTTGATACTATTTCCTGTGTTGTCATGCGGTTCTTCCTCCATCATCGTACAGATACTCGTTAAGTTCTATAACGACGCTTTCTAATTTATTTCCAAATACTTTATTTATCTTTGCAAAGCCACCCTGTGACTTAAAACGGCTATCTTCATCAAAAACCTGTACATTTAGTACCGATTCATTCAAAAGATAATCTTCCATTCGTTTAATCCAGTTTTGCTCCTGCATAGTAAAGGTATGCGCCTTGCGTAATCTGTCAACAGCTTTTCTAATTCTTGCCTCGTGGCTAATCAGCACAGAACCAATTGCATATCGACGAATTAAGCTGATAATGTCTGCTGCCATCTCCTCATTTGTAAGCTGAGAAATAGCAGTATTCAACTGTTGCACTGTATACCCCTCTCTATCCAAAGTAAGCAACAAGGATTTCAAGCTGTCACGTGTAAGTTCACGTGGTCTTGTACATATAATATTTAAAGCTGCTATTTCATTAATATTCGTCTGCACATAATTTGAGAATGCATCCAAATAGTCTTCCGGTCGAGCATCCTGATTGCCATAACCTCTTGTATGACTAATTAACTCATCTTCCTTATCTGAAATCACAACCGGTCTTCCACCATCCGTTCTGCTTTCTTGAAGCATTCTAAACAAATCATAATATGCCAACAATCGTTTCTTCGCATCATTAGGTTCTCTGTTTTGTATATCCAAAACAAACTGTGTCAGATCCATACCACCTGACATATCAATGAAATGCTCCATTGTTTTGGAATCTATATTTTTCTTTTTGCGTTGTAATTTTGCAATTACCTGATTTATTTGATTCTTCACATGTGCTTCATCTTCCATTTCCTGCAATCCATCTAATAACTGCGTAAATGTGGTTGAAGGATTCGCAACTACCGGTTTCATAGTATTTACATCTTCGAGAGAATCATAAACACCGACCGGATCATATATCTCAAAATGCGTTTTATGAATTTCCTTACACAGACGAGTTGCTCTTCCAAGCATCTGCTCAAATAATATACGAGATTTGACACGTCTCATAAACACAAGAGTCGATATAGACGGAACATCAATACCTGTAGTTAGCAAATCAACAGTAACCACTATTGATGGATAATCTTCATTCTTAAATCTCTTAATAGCTTCCTGTATTTTCTTTTTATTTCCATTCGCAACACTACCTGTAATTTTCATAATAGCATCATTGTCTACACCATACTGCGTATATATATCTTTGAGAATTGAAACTATCAAATCTGCATGATCATCATTTACCGCATAAATCAAAGTCTTTCCCTGTTCTCTCGGAGATTCTGGATCTATATTCTTTGCAATTTCTTCCAAAACAGCTCTATTAAAAGGTTCTGTAATGACCTGTCTGTTAAACGAATCCACATCAAAATCCAATTCATCATCAATAAGTTCACTGTTAGTAATTTCTCCTGTAACAGGATCATATATTGTCACAGTTTCTCCCTGTTTATAATGAATACCCTCCGAACTCAATTTTGTTTTCAATTCATGTGGAGCGTCATGGTCTACAAGGTATCCTTCAATAACCGCTTCCCTATAAGTATACTTAAACACCGGCTGACCAAATATCTCTGTTGTCTGCAATGCTGGTGTGGCTGTAAGTGCAATTTTAATGGCATTAAAATATTCTATAACAGCTCTGTATTTACTTTGATATTCTCTCTGATCTCTGTAAAGAACTTCATCCTCACACATTTCCTTATCAAGGATGTATCCTCTATGCGCTTCGTCTATTATGAGTAAATCATAATCTGACACAGCAGGCATAGTTTCACCATTATTGTACATAATGCGCTTAACCATTCCCTGTACTGTTGATATATGAATTCTTGTCTCTTTATCAATAGTTTTATCTTCTAAGCCCTTAATATTGTAAATATCATCAAGTGTTAAAAGATCTTCCATCTTTACTTCTTCGAATACATCCTGCGCCTGTTCACCTAATGCAGTACGGTCAACAAGGAACAATATACGACGGAATCGCTCTGTTTTCAAGAAACGATAAATCATCCCCAATACCGTTCTTGTTTTACCCGTACCTGTTGCCATCGCCAACAAAGCAGTCTGTTTTCCATTGATTACCGCTTCTTCTGCTGCCTTAATTGCATTTAACTGATATGGTCTTAAATTTAATCCGTCTTTGTCTGTAA
>JBJEOB010000029.1:0-3875 GCA_051880495.1 Lachnospiraceae bacterium | reverse complement strand
AGTACTTCTTCTAAATGATGGGATTCCGAAATACATTTAAAAATGTTTGTACGAACCACAAAATCATTTGACATTATTTGGTGAATTTCCCTGAAAATCTGCTTTTCTTTCTGCACTTCCTCTTTCTTAATGTTCTGAAGTATTTCATGGTATAGTAATTCTCTATACTTATTATCGATGAAGTCTTCATGTTTTCTCCCATCAATTTCCAGAGACATATTAGCCTTCCATTTATTGTTTTCAGTTACTTTACCGACAACTGAAAATAAGTATTCATGGCCTTCATAGGAAGCTGTCAGATCTTGTTCAATATACTGACTTGTTTTTTTCCATTTTCTTTTCTTCCAATGGATTCTTCCTTCCTGAGTATTTGCCAGTAATTTTTCTGGCAATGATTTGTTTTTCAGATTCTCCTGATTTTTCTTATACTCCGCAAATGCTCTCATATACTCTTTTTTCTGAGCCTTTGAATATTTTTTAGTTTCTGGTTTATAAAAGGATAAGAATTGTTGAATATCCTGGTCAATATCATAGTTTTTCATGTGACACACCGTATTATATGTACTTCTGTCTTGTAGAAAAAGAGTTAAAATATCTTTATTTTCTATGCTAATGACATCTGTCAATTTGGTAATCTTCACATATCCAACCACATTATACTTTCCGCTTTTAATTTTTTTATATTCATCGTATTTTTCAATGTAATAATTTTTCGGCTGCGATTTACCACTCGAGTACTTCATCAAGAATTCCTCAAGAATGGGCGATAATTTATATTTTTTTGATTTTCTTATCATCTTAAACAGGTTTTTATGATTCATAAATATATCTAAGATATCCATATCTGTTTCATCAGATACTTTATCCGTGATAGAATTTATTTGTCTGACTTGTACGGAAGTTCCAGACTCTAGGATTTCCTGATCAAATTCATGTATCTTTCTGTCCAAAAGATATGCCGATCCTTTTGATACATATTGTGCTTTCTTATCCATAAAATACTTTGACTGTATCTTATATCTATCCAGAAACTCCACAATATTTGGATGAATCCATATCTTATTGGATAAAACAATTTTTTGATATAGTTCTTGATCAATAAGAAATACATCCAAAATATCAACATCTATCACTGAAACAAATCTGTCAGTAAAAGTATGTATTTCTAGCGGCATATCCCCACTTTCCATGATATGATGCTTTAAATCCTCTATCTTTTGTTTTTTCTGCTCTTTCTGTACATTATCACGTTCTTCCTCGCAAAATATTTCGTACTTTTTCAAACACATAAATCTATTTTGTTGATAAGTATTCTCGGAAGATACAGTATAATTCTCTAAGTATTTAACAATTTCATCTGACACTTGATATTCATCTGATTTCAATATATCTTGATATTCCTTCCTATTTGTCAAAAAATACGGAGGATATCTTTGTCATCCTTTATCTTTTTTGATAAGCTATTTACTGTTGTCATATTCTCCACTCTCTATGGTATTTTTGTAGTGTCAACTTTATATGCCCTAAATCGGCTTAACCCCAGTAAATTCAATGGTTTCAGAGGTTATTAGCCTTTACCTCCCCTTTCTTTGGCTTGGACGACCAAAATTTTACGTCGGGAACCCAGTCAAGGCCGGGCTGAAAGCCCGTTAAATTCAGCCTTGACAGGGTTTCCGTAAGCAAAATATAATCGGCCACAACCAAGGAAAGGGGTTCGATTTTTTCATAATCCGTTTTACACTACCGGTATTTTCAATATGTGTTTCCTATATATTATATTCCATATTTGCACGAAAGTGAATATATAGTATTGGAGTATTTTAGTCATTTGACATTTTCACAAATTAATGATAAAGTAGTCCGGTTGTAAAAAAGTAAGAGGAGATGTTATTATGAAAAAAAGAAGAACACCAAAAACAAACACAATCAAGGCTACTGCGACAAAAGCAGTCGAAACCGTAAAAGAGACAGCAGAAAAAGTAACTGACAAGATTGCTGAAGAAGCACCGGTATTGGCAGAAACCATTACAGCCAAAACAGAAGAGATCATGAACAGCCCTATCGTTGAAGAAGGAAAAGAAATCTTGAAAGAAACAAAAGAAAAAGCATCTCAGGCAATCCGCACAAATATCTCCGAAGTCAATGTTGAGATTTTTGAGACAAATGTATCTCTTGATGCTATCGAAAAGGCTGTCAAAAAAGCAGTGTCTGACAAGAAATTGAAAGGTGATATCAAGATCTACATCAATGCAGAGCATCGTACTGCATTCTATACCGTAAATGGCGAAGGGGCTGAGGATTATAAGATTGATTTGAGAACTTTGTAAAAATATCAGAGAGAGTTGTTGCACCATATATGCTTGGTGCACAGCTCATTTATTCTGTATCCCACCACGCTTTCAACTCTTCGTAGTCAGTGATGATTCTCGCCCCTGATTTATCCTGTACAATCACAGAACACATGTCAAAGGGAATCATTGCATTATAACTGTATACATAACCAGAATTCATACCATACAGGATTTCCAAGGCAATGTTGCCGCATTCTTTCAGACAAAATACCTTTTCTGGGTGATATAGTACATTAAGAATCGTCTTACACGAGGTGGAAAGCTTATCAACATTTACCGTTGTTCCGTCGAACCTGGAACTAATTCTATACTTGTCGATCAGCTTGGCGTGATCAATCTTTTTTATGATATCTGCTGCACGTTCATCAATCATGGCAGCAGTATTTTGGTTGAAAAACAAGTCATTTAACTCGATATATTCCATATTCTGTGGGATTTCTTGCAGATTTTTGAATATCGTTATCATAATACTCCTCTCTTGTTGTATATAAAGATATACTAAAAAACAAGTATTGCCATTTGTATTCCTTATGTGCTACATTACACCATATCTGAATGCAATGAGAGGATCTAAAATGAAAATATGTAAAAATTGTGGTAAAGAATATCACAATAAAAACAAAGTCTTCTGTTCACAAAAATGCCGCACAGAGAATCTCAAAAACACACGTGTGTGTATTATCTGTGGCAAAATCTTCTGGACCGCCCCTTCTTCCATGGTAGTTACCTGTAGCCAGGAATGCGAAACCATAAACAGATCAATCATTGGCAAATCCGATGAAAATTTGAAAAAGCTTGAAGCTGCCAGGGAAGCTGCCGCAGAAAGTCCCAATATAGGTAATTTCGATACAAATGTGCATGCGAAAAGCTGGGGATTGGTATCTCCTGACGGTATACTATATGAAATCAGCAACTTGTCAAAATGGTGCCAGGAACACAAGGATATTATTCCATATACAAATCCCAAAGCTTTTGTTGTCCAGCTATATAAAATAAAAGCAGGCAAAGTAAACAATGTTGGCGGATGGACACTAAAATGGTGGAGTGAAGAAAACAAAGCAAGAAAATCAATGCAAGATTTATCAGAGCATCCAAAGCAACATAAGAAACGAACCAAAATGAGTGATGAGGAACGGCTTTCACGTAAAAGAGAAAGTGCAAGAAAATATTATAGGAAGAAAAAAAGGAATGGATGATTGATCAGCGTACGATGTACGATGGATTAACGAACCGGGTTCGCATAAAGAAGCACCGCAGATGCGGTGCTATCTCTCTCTTTTTCTGATTCTTCAAACAAATCAGACATATCTACAGTTCCAATTCCACCATACTCTTCCAAATATTTGTATCTGTATACTGACATGGTTCATACATGAGCCAGGTATTCAATTTCCATATTCTCAAATCTCACACCTTTCCCAAATGTACATGGATTTAGGTAAGTATCCGCAAAGACAAGGATTCATCGTAACCACCATTTTGATACAATCGAACGATTGCACCCCCTAATGCACCCCCTAAATA
>JBJEOB010000028.1:0-3937 GCA_051880495.1 Lachnospiraceae bacterium | reverse complement strand
AAAATTAAAGAGAAAAAGAAACCGTATTTTGAGCAGCTTCTGTCAGAACTCAATGATATGGTTCATGCGGATAAAGAGGAAAATCTTTGTAACGGTGATACTGTTACAATTTATTTAGATGATAACGAGGATTTATTTAAAAGCGCGGGAGTTAAGTTTACAAAACGGGAAATTGTATTTGAAGTTGAAGGACTTAAGGTTGGTACAATGATTGATTTGTTTGAAGGTATTGTTGTCAGTGTCAATGGCATAGCGCCTCTTGCAACGGCAGAGGTTGCCAATATATCTGATAATGCCTATATACAGGGCCTTGAGTTTACACTTGACAAAACCGCTGATTTTAATGCGGGTGACATACTGACTGTAAGCTGTAACGCAGATATAGATGATGCGGTTGCACACGGATATGTTTTTCTTGATACGAGCAGGGCGTATAAGGCAGATGGAATAGATTCTTATGTAGATGACGTATCACTTCTTAACAGGGAAACCATAGACCTTGTATCGGCGGATGCAATTGAAACAATCAGAGAACAGACAGAAAGCAGTACAATCAGAATGTTATACAAAATAACGGATAATACCAATTATCTGTTCCAAAACAACAAAGAAACACTGCAGTCGATGGAATTATCGGAAGTGAGATTATGGGTATGTAATAACAAACAGGATGTTATTAATTCGGGAATCCCATTTAACAAGTTATATTTGATTTTTAAGGCATATGTACAAAATTCCGATTATGGAAGTGATGCATATTTTTGCTTTGAATACAATAATTTACTTATAAAGCCGGACGGTTCGCTGTATATTAATTTTGAAAACAACGAATTACGATATATGTGTGATGATGAGTATTCGCAGCTTATTGAGGAAACGCTAAGTATCCAGCCACCGGTCTACACAGAATATATGATAAATCCGGCAGACATATTATCAGTAAATAACTAAAACAACTGATTAACAAACAGTTGAATATATCGTTTAATCATGGTATAATTTAACATATATATGTATTCGTAAAAACGAGTAAAGGGTGGTAGAAATTGGATAATTTTAGAAAAAAAGTTCGTATAGGCGAGGCACTTTTATCCAGACAGCTTATTACAAATGAACAATTAAACAAAGCTTTGGAAGACCAGAAGGTAAGAAAAAAGCTTTTGGGTGACATTCTTGTAGAAAATAGTGCAATCACAAGAGACAAACTGAATGAGGTATTATGTGAGATATTAAATATCAAGTTTGCTGATATTAAAAAGCTTACAATCGATAAGAAGTTTATTGATATGCTTGATGAAAATATCATGCGTAAGTACAATGTTGTTCCTATCGGATATCATAACGGTGATTTCCAGATATTAGAGCTTGCCATGGCTGATCCGATGAATCTTATTGCGATGGACGACGTTAGTATTATTACAGGTAAGCAGGTAGTGCCTTTACTTGCCAACCTTAGTGATATTGCTATTTTCCTTGATAAGATGTTTGGTAAACAGCAGACCAAGGAAATGATCGATAAGTTCAAGGCTCAGCAGGTGGTTGTTAAGGAGACTGAGGAAGATCAGGCGAGAAGAGAGGATGTTGAGAATTCACCTATCGTTCAGCTTGTTAATAAGATGATTGAGCAGGCAGTGCGTGAAAGAGCTTCCGATATTCATATTGAACCGTTTGAAACATATATTCGTGTAAGATTCCGTATCGACGGTGCCTTACGTGAAATTATTACATATGATGCATCCATGTTAAATGCTATTACAGCACGTCTTAAGATTATGTCTAACATGGATATTTCAGAAAAGAGAAAGCCTCAGGATGGTCGTATTACCATCTTTGTAGACGGCAGCGAGTATGATATCCGTGTATCTAACCTGCCAACCTGCTACGGCGAGAAAGTCGTTATGCGTATTGCGTCTAAGTCAGGTTTTAAGAGGGAAAAGAAAGATCTTGGTATGTTAGATGAAGATCTTGTAAAATTCGACAATATTCTTAAGAATCCGCATGGTATAATACTTGTAACAGGACCTACAGGTAGTGGTAAGTCTACAACCCTTTATACTGCGCTTTCTTCACTTAACAAAGAAGACGTTAATATTATCACGGTAGAAGATCCTGTCGAAGCCAACATTGATGGTATCAATCAGGTTATGGTTAATGTTAAGGCTGAAATGACGTTTGCAAATGCACTCCGTTCAATTCTGCGTCAGGACCCGGATATTATCATGATTGGTGAAATTCGTGATACTGAGACAGCCGAGATTGCCGTAAGAGCTTCTATCACAGGTCACTTGGTAGTTAGTACACTGCATACAAACAGTACGGCCAATACAGTATCGCGTCTTATCGATATGGGTGTTGAACCATATCTTATCGCTGACTCTTTGGTTGGTGTTATTGCACAGCGTCTTGTTCGTCGTCTGTGTAAGAGCTGTAAAAAGCCACATGTAGTTACTATGGCAGAGAAAAAAGAATTATCACTTCACCCTGAAAAAGAATATACGATTTATGAACCGGTTGGATGCCAGGAATGTGGCGGCAGCGGTTATATGGGACGAATTGGTATCTACGAAATCATGACAGTATCTAATAAATTAAAATCAATCATTTCGCACGGTGCAGATGTTGATCAGATTAAGGCAGCCGCTATTGCTGATGGTATGACAACACTTAAGGCCGCTGCAAGAAGATATGTTTTAGACGGAACAACAAGTCTTTCAGAAATGATCCGTGTTACATACGAGGTTGATTAATACAGGAGGAAATTATGGCTACAATACAAGAAATATTATTAATTGGTAAAGAGGCTGGTGCTTCCGATATTCACATTACAGTCGGTCTTCCGCCAATGATGAGATTGCACGGTGAACTCGTTGCAATGAATTTTCCACGATTAATGCCTGAGGATACAAGGGCAATCGTGTACAGCATGATGAGAGAGGACCAGAGAAATGCTTTTGAAGCAACAGGTGATTATGATTTCGCTTTTGCTGACAGGTCAATCGGACGTTACCGTGTTAATGCATTCCGTCAGCGTAATGCAATTGCATGTGTAATGAGAGCAATTTCAACAAAGATTCCTACACCGGAACAGTTAGGTATTCCTGAGTCGGTTGTAGATCTTTACAGCCGTAAGAGAGGCCTTGTACTTGTAACGGGACCTACAGGTAGTGGTAAGTCAACAACACTTGCTTCAATCATAAATGTTGTTAATGAAAGACGTAGTGCTCATATCATTACAATGGAGGATCCTATCGAGTACTTACATGCACATAAAAAATCAGTTGTTAACCAGAGAGAAATGGGCGATGATTCGGCTACATATGCTACAGCTCTTCGTTCTGCACTGCGTGAAGACCCGGATGTTATTCTGGTAGGAGAAATGCGTGACCTTGAGACAATTTCAACAGCTATCACGGCAGCTGAAACAGGTCACTTGGTTTTCTCAACACTGCATACAATTGGTGCAGCGGCAACCGTAGACCGTGTTATCGACGTTTTCCCTCCTCATCAGCAGGATCAGATTCGTGTTCAGCTGGGTATGGTTTTGGAAGCCGTTATTTCACAGCAGCTTATTCCTACAGCTGACGGTAAGGGCAGACGAGCAGCATTTGAAGTAATGCATGCCAACATTGCCATTAAGAACCTTATCCGTGAAGGAAAATCATATCAGATACCTACAGCAATGCAGACAAACAAGAAGATGGGTATGCAGACAATGGACGACTCTATTTTTGATTTGTATCAGGCAGGTGAGATATCTAAGGATGATGCACTTGGATTTGCACAGGATATTCCTATGATGGCAAAGAAGCTTGCATCATTATAAAATTACATATTTTTTATCAATTAAATGTGGCTGTAAAATCTTGCGAAAAGGTTTTACGGTCACATTTTTTTTACATTTTCCCTGTTTTTGTAAATTGTTTTGTTTTTCCTCATC
>JBJEOB010000027.1:1764-3981 GCA_051880495.1 Lachnospiraceae bacterium | reverse complement strand
CATAAATTTCTGCATAAGAAAAGCCCTGAAGGATTACTCCCTCAAGGCTTACTCCCATGTCAACAGACACTTTACTTTATGTATTTCAAATCTCCATTCCGCAACATCTGAAATCTAATTCGCTTACAATCTCTCGATCTGTATACAATTTCACTTTTCCAGCTTTAACTTTCTCTTCAAGCCAAGGATTTGGATCCGGATTCAGTTCATGTCTGCTCAGTTCTTTTTTTATCATTTCATGGCAGAAAAATTCATACTCCGCAAATTCAATGACAAAGTCTGTCAGTGTATGATTTTTTGCGTTTCTTGCCAAATGTGATTTATATAAAAAGTCAGTGTCCAGCAAGGCATATTTTTTATCTATTCCCATAGGCACTACCTCACTGTTTTCTTAAGTTTTTCATTATTTCAGTTAATCTGCTCTTATCACTTGACAACCGCTCATCACAAACTGCATCCATCTGCTCAACGTCATACATCAATTCTGATAAACTTCCAAATCTAATAAAATCCTTATGTATTTCCTGCCAACGTGCAGCTTTCCCCGTGAGTTTCATTTGTTTGCTAATCTCTTCTTCAGTGACCTGCAAAAGTTTCTTTGCATCTTTTGCATCAATCTTATCTTCCTCCAAAAGGCGAATTACTGCCGCCTTATATGGAATTGCAAAAATGTCCATTATCTTAAGAATAGTTTGCACAGAAATATTTTTATATGATAAATTGTACACATCTGTTTGTTCATCAAGTCGTTCCTTTGGAGCCAATAAAATAGCAGCAAAAACATTTGCTTCCATATCCTCAATCTCTTTTGCTTCTTCATCTATAATACTAGATGCCAAAATTGATCCAGATTGTAACAATTCAGAATCATGTTCTTCAAAATAACAATAAATATGATACAGCTCATGTGCTGCAGCAAATATCTGCTTTGATAATGGCAAAGCAGAATTAATCATAACAAACATACGTCCCTTGCGAATAAAAGTACATGCACACAAATCCGTATCCTCAATAGGATATCTTAGCATATCAAATGGCATATCATGGCGTGCCACATAATTCTCCAACACATTGAAGATATCATCCTGAATAATATTGTTTTTATTATAGAGTGAATTGAAACTTGTTGCACATTCACTTATTTTTATATATTTCTTTCTGTCTTTAACAAAAAGACTATTATCCAAAACTCGGCACATAATTCTAAGCCTCCCACGGTTTCATCATTTCCTCTGCATTCTCACGGGTGCGCGCATAAAAACAAATAAGATTTGCAATCTCATCTGCAATTTCAAGTCCATCTCTTGCTTCCTGGGTTTCCACCTTACCCATAAATGCCTTTATGGCATTAGTTTCTTGAAATACCTCTGGACGCTTAACCAGATTTTCCATGGAAGTGCCAAGAAACTCTGAAATCTTCTGTAGCTCAATTGCATTGATCATCCTGCCACCGGTAAGCATCTTGCTTATAACCTGCTTAGACACACCAAGATAGTCTGCAAGGTCAATCTGCTTTTTTCCATTCTGTTTCATAATATTCATTATATTGTTACTAATAATCTCGCTTGCCTTTACCATCACTGTTACCTCCAACATAATTCAAAGCAGTAGTCTCCCTTATACACGTTTATTATATTCTTAGTGCCGCAGAAAGTCAACGTTTTCTTAACATGCTTCTTTTATTTTATTTGTCTTGTCCTCATTTTAGCAACTCTTTTTTATCTTATAACACTACTCACTTTTCGACCTTATGCAAAAACATCCTTTTTAATGATAGAATTCAGCTTTTTCTTTTTGTTTTAAGATTTCTTCTTTTTTGTTCTTCAATTTTTGATCCTCCTGTAAGTATTTATCCTTGCCAAAAGCAAGGTATGTAAAATGAGATAGGCGTCAGCCGCAAGAGTTACCTCTTGTCCGGAATGCAATTCCGCAATATGTGAATGTGTTCAGACACAGGAGCATTTAACTTCGGAGAATGCGCATACCGTAATGGATGAAGTTTTATTGCCTGGCTGGTAGAGTAAGTTCATTTTATCAACTCTTTTGCTGGGTTTTTATGACCTTGTATTGATAGCACTCACCGGAATACGTCATTGACAAATACCTGCATTTGTGGTACTTACCGATTCTTTCAAACAAAAGAAAAAAGCAGTACTATTATCATAACGGGTTCTATTATAAACCACATTTTCTTTACTGAAAGATTTTGGACTTTTC
>JBJEOB010000027.1:0-1664 GCA_051880495.1 Lachnospiraceae bacterium | reverse complement strand
ATAACGGGTTCTATTATAAACCACATTTTCTTTACTGAAAGATTTTGGACTTTTCGATGCCTTTAATTTTCCCTTTATATTCTTTTGGAATCTTTAGTTCATCATTTAATTTGTCACCGATTCGCAAGACTTGAACATCTCCATGATACAGATTCAGTGCAGCCTTTACAGTAGGGTTGCTTGCAATCTGTCTTGCATGATAAGGAACCAAGTTCAGTAAGTCATCTTCTGTAAAAATCAGTTTATCATGTTCCAACAACATTCGGATAATCTCAAGTTCATTTGGACCTTCACACATAATCAGATACTTCATCTCATCAGCTCCTTCTTCAATGCCATGAGATCTTCGTAGTTCACAGAAGTATCAAAGGCGTTGTTGTAAAACTGACGGCTCTTTAAAAGTTCCGGTCTGATATTGTAGGTTTCATACATATTATCCAGACGAATCTTATTATCCGATTTTGCAATCCAAATGTTATCCTGACGATTAAACAAATCCAAAACTTCGCAGTAATGGGTTGTAAATATAAGTGTTGCAGATTTCTTATTCACAGTCTTATCTTTGAATAAGCTAATCATATTTTCAACCAGTGTTTTATGGAAGTGATTTTCCACTTCATCAATCAGCAAATCAAATCCATTTTCCAGCGCCGCAACTACAAAAATATAAAGCAAAACACCTTTTGTTGTACCACTGGAAAGCATATAAACCAATTCAGAATCTGAAAGTTCTTTTACGCAATCCTGATAGGTAAGTTTATAATGCTTTTCATCCATCATATCCAGGCTCTGAATCTTATCATCAAAAATCTTGATCCCTTTCGTCAGAACTTCTTTTGATATTTTATAAGTTTTCATTGCTCTGAACATCAGACGATAAGTGTCTGCGCCCTCGCCGTCACAGTTAAAGTAAACAGCACGAGTAGCTTGCTTTTTCAGAACAAAAAATACGATGGATGTATCTTCCGGAAGCTCACCCAGGTCACCAATTTCCTCGAATCCTTCATCAGAATAAATATCTTTCACTTTAGATTTATAATATTTTTTCTTGTAAATATGCTGCTCTGTAAAATTAGCTTTGCTACCTAAATTCGGATCAGCTTTTAAAATTGTGTTGTACTTGTATATGAAATCTTCATGATAGAAAATAATTTCTAATTTCACATTATCGTAATTATAATGTTTATCTTCCAAACGGAACTCACTGAGAATTGAATAACTGCATTCCATTAACTCAATCGCAGATGTTTTACCAGAAGCATTTTTACCTACAAATGATACTGTATTGAAAACATACAAATCCTCTGCAATCTCCTGCAGCTCATATTCTTTATCTTCACTTGTTTTTTTAGATTTCGCCACGAGATCAATTGTAAAATCATCGCAGCAATTTTTATAGTTTGATGCACGAACCCTTAACAGCTTCATAAAATACACCTTCCTTTACTACTATCTATTAGTATTATAACACAAAAACGGATTAAAACAATATTTTTGTTCTAATCCGTTTGAGAATTTTGTTTTCACCCATTTTATTGCGTTTTGACTTTCTGAAAGGTGACATGCTCCCACCGCTTAAATCAAAGATTATGAAGTGGGGGCTTCCTGCTCAATGGCTCTCATGAGCCAAGTATCTGCAGGCTACCCTCGCGTGCCCCGCGATT
>JBJEOB010000026.1:15506-19782 GCA_051880495.1 Lachnospiraceae bacterium | reverse complement strand
TCAGCGATTTGACGATAGTTTTTTTGGGGGCGGATCATGGCGTGTGAACAGTAACGCGGTTCCACCTGCAGGTTAAATGAAGCAGCGCAATTTGCCCCTCCGGCCCTGATTTTACGCGAAAAACGGGGCTGGGCCTGAAGATCATCCCCGCCCTGTTTCATTAATTAATATTAAATTAATTAATTAATTACAATTAATTATATATTGACAAATTTCAGACCCAGACGTATACTATACTTAGAAACCCGCATAAATACAGGAAAAATCAAGGAAAAGGAGAACGAATATGGCAAATTTCGCCGTGGCAGCTTCGGAAGAAGTAATTAATCAAGGAAATGAACTTTTGGAACGATTAGCACAGCCGGGGGAACGTAAAGCAGATACCCTTAGCCGGCTATTTTCGATAGTTTCTGATCAGATCGATGGACAGGCAATGAAACAGGGCGGTGTAGACGTACAGGCCCTGGATGCTTCTTTGGCAAACATCCGGACAATGTTTTTGGCATCCGTTTCTGGGAAAGAGCAAATTGTAGCCGAAAAAGACAGTAAAATCGCGGAAATCAAGGCTCTGAAAGACCAATTGGAAGCAGATCTACGAGCACAACTGACCGCAACCAAAACGGAAAAAGAGCAGGCAGAAAAAGTTTCCGAAGCCGCAGCCAAGGCGGCAGCACAGGCAGTCAAAGACGCTGAAACCGCGAAGGAACAGGCGGAAACAGCCAACAATCTTGCATTGGAAAAAGATAAGACCATCGGAACCTTGGCTGATAAATTGGCTGCAGCCGAAGAAAAGGCATCCGGATACGACGATCTGAAAGCAGAAAAAGAAAATCTGCAGGAAAAATGCAAGGATCTGGAACGACAGCTTGAATCCGGTAAACAGGCTGCTGATCAGGCCCTCCGGGATGCAGAAAAAGAAGCTGAACACAAAATTACGACTCTTACAGCCGATTACGAACGGAAACTGGCCGACGCTGCCAGAGATCTCAGAGATGCAAAAAAGGACGCTGCCTACGAACTCGAGAAGGCAATCTCGGAGAAGGAAAGAGAAGTCGAAAAGAAGATGAGTGATCAGCTGCGCCAGGCAGACCGGGAAAATGCGCGTTTACTTGCGAAAATCGAAGCACTGGAAGCAAAGATTGAAGAGATATTACAAAATCAGTAATAAAGTAATACTTTATATAATTATAATTATTACTTTATCAGAAAGGTGGTGAAATACATGAGTCTGACGCCCAGTCAACAATATGCCCTTAACCAAGTCATGTCAGGAAAAAATGTTTTCATTTCTGGTGGCGGCGGCGTGGGAAAAAGCTATCTCGCAAATCGAATCATAGAAAGCCTAGGCACCTGAGACTGTGGAGACTCCAGAGGCCCCGGAAACAAATGCAGAAACAGAACAAAAGACTGAATCCGAAACCGAAGACCTGATTGCGATACACTGCCCCCGGCAATGCATAAACACTGCATTAATTTTTATTAATTCATTAATATTAATAAATAAAGACGAAATTATAGTAAATCCGGATCTGGAAACGATTTTCCTGCCCCAGGCAGCTACAGCCTATCAGAATGCCATCTACAATTTTATCAAAGCAATTTCTTAATATTTTCCAAAGCAGAGTTTTCCTTTTCCAGCTCTGCTTTTTATTATATAGTCATATTGACAATTACAATTGAAAGTAATATTATATATTAATAAAAGTATTACTTTTTATTGTATTAAGAAATACCATATAAGGAGACACTGATCATGACTAAAATAATAACATTTGCAACGCTAAAAGGTGGAGCCGGAAAAACAATGAACCTTTTTAATCTCGCTGGCGTAATTGCTGGCAGAGGAAACAATGTCCTGTTAATTGATGTAGATCCACAGTGTAACCTTTCCGCAAACTGCGGAATAGATGTAGCAGATATGAATTTTATAACAGTGAAAGATCTCTTTGCTAAATACAGGGCATCAGAGCAGCCAAAAGCCAAAGATGTAATTATAGAACACCCTATTCCAAAGCTTGATAATTTGGATATTATTCCCTCATCTATTTTATTATTTAACGTAGAAGAAGATATTACACTGCTTGAAGGCAGAACTAAAATTCTGAAGAGTTTCTTCAGCAGAAACAAACAAGCGTTAGATAAATATAATTATATTTTCATTGATACAAATCCTTCCATGAGTGTATTCAATATCAATGCTTTCTATGCTGCTGACAGTATCATTATCAGCACAGATGTATCATCAAATAGCGTCAGCGGAGCAGAGCTGTTCTGCGGGCTTTGGGATGCAAAAAGAGAACAGATCAATGAAACATCTGAAGTAAGGAAAGAAGATAACATTGAAGCGCTACTGATTGGAAACTATTCTAAGAGAAGTAATCTTTCAAGAGAGCTGCTTGAATACGTCCACGCTGCAGACTTTTCGAAGGACATTGTCCTGGATACAATTATTCCGGCAACAGTCCAGCTAAAGGACACAGAAGTAAGCCATACACCTATAAACTTATTACATAAGGGAGATAAAGCCCATCAGGCATACGAAGACTTAGCAGATGAACTGATCAGAAAGGAGATTTTATAAAATGCCAAGAGAAAAAACAACTAACAGATTTTCAGGAGCTGGACAGGCCCTTGTAGGTTCAAAAACAGCAGTAGATAAAACTCCAGAACCAGAAATAGTAAATAATCCTCCTAAGAGAAAAAAGGATAAAGTAATCACAGCAAAGGTCTATCAGGACACTTGGGATACGTTTACTGCGATCAACACAGCTCAGGGAATGACTAACAATAGTGTCATTAATATGCTTATATCAGAATACGTTCGCAATAATAAAGTAATACTTGAAAGTTAGAAAAGTATTACTTTTAAAACAAAAGCCCCAGAAGAAACGGAAATCTGGGGCTTTTTATTATTCACATTCATTTTCATTTTTTCTCGGCATTTCTTTGATTTTTCGCAGCAACTCATCATAATCATAGTCTCTTTGTTCAAAATCATGAAATCTGCTACCAGGCATATTTTTTTTCTGATTCTGATCTTCTGCTTCGCCTGTAGCAGCAGATGCTGCAGGTGGATTCAGCAGGTTTTCTTCCAAGACATTTTCCAAAATCTTGCTGTAATATTTAGGGTGACTGCGTATTTTCTCATTTGCGCGCAAACGTGCCAAATATCTGCTTGTGGTTATTTTTAGGTATTTCATCTGCGCAGATATAGATATTCCGGGATAGATGGCCAATATTTTTTCCTGCAATTCTTCCGGATGATACGCTCTTGACTGTTTCACTTTCTCCGGTAATACCTCAAGGTAATAATCAAGTTCTGCTTTATCTGCTTTATGTTCTGGATCTGGATTGCACGGAGTTTGTTCCTGTTCCGGATTATCCGGAGCAGTTTGTTCTGGTTCTTTTGGCAACTCACTTCTATCTCCATCTCCAGAAACTATGATCTCTTTTTGCAAAGGATCCGAAAAATCAGGATTTTTGAGTACTTTGAAACGTACTGCATTAACAGGACGCCCTCTTCCCGGACCACGTATTTCTTCATAGGATACTTTAATGTCTGTCTTGCTGTTGATTTCTTTTAGGCAGCGATTTAAAACGTCTTGTTTAAAATATTTGTAGGTTTGATAAGTCTTATGTTCAGCTACACCTAAGCGATTCTTGAGATCTTGCAATGGCAACGTGTAATTCTTAAGACCATAACCAGCTTTCATAATTTCATATAGTTTTATTGATGTCTTACTGCTCAGTAATAAAACATTCCACAATGAGTATTTCAAATACCCCATTTCCTTAATTTCGAAAAGATATGGCAAAATATCCTTGTCTGCTTCGATTTCAACTGTCCAAACTCCATCTTTGCGATCCACGTCAAACGTCTGGAACATATGACGTAGCTTCATGGCACCTCTTTTTTTCGCCGCTTTATCGAAATCAACTAAATCTATGTACATCATCATGCAAGCACGTCCTATTTGATGCATTGCATTTTCGTTTAACTCCACGCCAATCATCTGCGATATTGTTTGCAATGGTATAGATACATGTTTTGTTGATTCATCTAATGGATTAATGTACGCCAAATAAATACTAAACAGCCGCATCTGCTGCAACGACATTGTATTTTTGGCTTCTAATATGGGATTTGATTTTTCAATAATGTATTTCTTTTGATTTCTATCCTTGCTCACAAATTATCTCCTTATCTCCTTTTTTTTAAAAATTATATCATATATAGTCATAAAAGTAAATATTACATTTCTGACCTAAACCGGAT
>JBJEOB010000026.1:0-15406 GCA_051880495.1 Lachnospiraceae bacterium | reverse complement strand
TTTTTTCTGACCTAAACCGGATTTTTTTCTGACCTAAACCGGATTTTTTTCTGACCTAAACCGGATTTTTTTCTGACTTTAAAACGCAATAGCCCATGTAGTTACTGGGTTACTTTACCGTGCCAACAAGTACCAACAAGATATCAACAAGATATCAACAAGTCAAACCAACAAGGGGAGGGGCATGCTACGCATGCTCCCTCTTGTCGGTGTTTGAACAAAAGCTAGTTAAAATAATTAACTAATAAGGGGGCTACGCGCTCCCCCTGTGGGGGGTTCACCCCCACACCCCCGACCAGCGTACGACGCTGGACCCGGTTCTTCGCCAGAACAAGGCAGGAGGGAAAGCAACTCTGTTGCTTCCCCTCCGGGGAAGAGCGTAATCCGTGTCACGTAGTCAAGTGACGGGTAGTATTTTTTTAATATCTATTTTCCTTACGTCAGATAGATATTAAAAAAATCTCCACCCTTAAACACTTGACTACGTTCCCGCTCCCATTGTATCCCGAAAAGTAATGAAACAATATCAGATAGTAATTATTCCGCCCCCACATTTTTTACTTTTAAGGTCAGAAAAAAATCCAGCATGTAGGGGGGTACATGCCAAGCAAAAAAACGCGAAATACGTAACTAATTATGCATAAAAATGCGCAAAAAAATATGGTATGCGTAAATATACATTCAGGATCATAAAAAATGACCACAATTATATAGCAGTTGTGGTCATTTCGTTTGTTATCAGTTATTATTTTTTTGTCTTAGCGGCAGTTGCATCGTGAGCCTTTTTAATATTGTAAGCCGTGCTCTTGCTGCAGCCGGCGAACTTGCCCGCTTCGCTGAGGCTCATGCCGGCCTGTAAGGCTTCTAGGACTTTTTCTTCGTGTGACTTTTCTTTTGTGGTTTCCATTTTTTTCTTTAAGTGGATGATCTTGCCGGGCGGAACGGCAGCTTCAGGGTTTTGATCCGGATCAGGCTGCCCGGTCCCGGCCGGGGGCGCCGGATCGACAGCTGCTATCATTATTTCTTCGAGAAGTTCCTGGTTGGCTGCCAGGAGCTGTTCATTTTCCTTTTTAGTTTGCTTATAGAGTTTCTGAATTTGCGTATATTGATAATCAGCTTCAGAAACTCGTGCTTCCAGTTCTTTGATAGTCCTTTCGGCTTCAGTGTTTTTTTTCTGGAGAGCACTATAATTTTCTTTGAGATACTTATAATCCTCTCGGAGTTGCTTCGCAGCTTCCATTTTCTTCTGATATTTAGCTGTTTTTGCATATCCGCGCATCCATCCGGTCAGCCAGACGGCTCTGTGGATTCGGTCCAGTTCTGCGACATCATATCCCATTTCGTACAGTAGGGTGCTACACTCCCGGCGTCCGTAGGCTTGCCAGACTTCATCGATTCTGGCCGTATCTACGCTGGCTGCGCGGATCGCACGCTGAACGTATTCGCTCATCATCCAGTTGTCTGAAGCTAACCAGCTGGCATTGCATTTCCATATCGCAAATAATCCTGCTATGGACAGTAGTGATGCAATGATAATGTACTCTTGATATTGGCTTATTAGCCCCACAATAGCCATTACAGTGACCAGGGCAAGGATAATGCGGCTTTGCGGGGCAATAGATCGATAAAGGGCCCGGATGGGATCCAAAGCAAAAAAATAACATAGGACAGATAAGTAGGAGCATACCTGTATCAATAGATCCGCGTGCAATAGTGTTTCCATAAAACATGCAGAGAGACCAATTACAAAGCCTGATAAAATCAGCCCCCCGTATCGCCTATTTTCCGCATTTCTTGCCGCTTTTTCGTTCACTGAACGTTTTTGGACGGTGTTTGAACGCCTGCGTCTATACCTCAAAAATGGCTCTGAACGGCTATTTTGAACGATTTGAACGGGATCCTGAACGCCTTTGGACGGGTTTTGGACGGCCCAATGCTGCTGTTGATCAGGGTATCTGTCATCCAGATCCGCATAGTCATAGTAATCCTGATAATTTCCCATATTCAATTTTCTCCTTTGTTTGCGCGGATCCGATTGAATATTTGCATTAAAGGTGATATACTCAGTTCGTATCCGCTTCTTTCGTCGATGTTAGTGGTGGTACGTGCCTGGTGGGGTGGCCGCCCCGCCGGGCTTTTTTCTTTTCCATTTCCGTATTAGGTTTTAGTAGCCGTATTTGCTTAAAGCATCGTCAAGTAGTTTGTTCACGATGGCTTTTTTGCTATATTGCCAGTTGTCATCAGATAGTTTGTCAATTCTGGCTAATATGTCATTGCTGATGCTGAAGGATCTTGATGTAAATTCTTTTTTCTCTCCAGCACGAATAATAAATTCTTCGGTTTTTTTTGAGATGTTTGAAGAACTCATATGCAAACAACTCCTTTCTACTTTCTAAATAAAATATATTTATATTAAGTATTATTATAATTTTATTATAACATAAATTAATTGTTAAAACAATTAAAAAAGATTTTATAAAATTTAATAAATATGGTGTATACGATTGAATAAAATTATAAATACAACTAAAAAACAATGTGATGGATTATATGGATTGTGGAGCGAATTAATGAAAGGAGCGGTGTGGAAGCGATTGAAAGAAGCAAGATATCGGTTTACCCGGGTATCAGGAGCGTAGAGCGACTGATGAACGGGTAAACCGATATTTATATATTAAAGCTGTGTATCTATCTTGATTTTTTGGACCTTTTGGGGTATGATAATTATATTCCTAATTTTATATTAGTTCATATAGATGCTTAAGAAATGGTATCGACCATGGAAATCCCGAAAAGCTCCGCAGTAGCCTTTGCGAATTGGAACAGTAGGGATTCAGGCGAGGACGTTAGTAATCTTTGTGAAAGCGATCTTAGCAACCGAAAAGACGGACGAAATCGAGATCTCTGGAAATCAGATACGGATCCAGATAAAAGAAAACGGTATCCCATGAATGGAAAACCTGGGAAAGTGGTTTAGTTACTCATAGTTGTCGTGATAGTGATTGTGCTGACTGTAGAACTGCACATGACTTGGAAGTTCAAAGAAACCGATTTGTAAATTATGAGAATGCAACGCAGGCTGTATAACTCGCGAAGGTGATGGCTAATATCCGAAGTGATCTTGAAACACTCCGTAATCAAACACAAGAGCGAACGAGGGACCGACCGCTTAGGCAGAACCGGAACAAAAGAACCTGGACACATAACCAGTAAAAAAGTGTTTATCTATTTGGTCGTACACAAGACCCGCCCTGAGGGGGAGTGAAAAAGAGTGTCTTTGCAGATTGTGGAGTCCGAAAGGATCACATGAAGCGACTTCTTGTTTTAACCGGTTTTAACCGAAAAATGTCTGGACAAAATAGACGGAAATGGAAAGAAAAAGGAGCATGGCGGAATGGCCGTGCCTATTCGTGACTTTGGGGTTGTTTTTGAGTTATGGGAGTAAAAGAGACGGGTTGCTGTCGTAACTGAGAGACAACTGTATCATGTTAGGAAGGAGTGAGCCTGAGATGGGGAGACGGAATAAAGAATACTCGAAAGATATGCATCAGCAGGCTTACGATAAGCTGACAGCGATGCAGGCCTTCGGAGACAGCAAGAAAGACGATATGGCCTATGATAAGGCACACGATACGGATACGGTGTCCGGCAAGATTTACAGTTTCAGCACCTATAAAACTTACTGGAAGCATACCAAGTATTTTATTAAGTGGGTGCAAGATAAATATCCGGACTGCAAGACGCTGAAAAAGGCTGAAAAGTATGTGCCGGAATGGTTGCAGACGAGAGTCGATCAGGGGTTGTCCGCATGGACCGTTCAGACCGAAGCAGCTGCCTTGAATAAAATTTATGGAATCAAAATTGATGATCCGAAACGATTTCAGCCTCCGCAGCGGAGGAAAGAGGATATTGTCCGGAGTAGAGGAACAAAGGAGAGGGATAAGCATTTTAGCGAAAAGAAAAATGAAGAACTGGTCAATTTCTGTAAGGGCTGTGGGTTCCGGCGCAATGTTCTGGAAAAGCTGAAGGGAAGTGATCTGTATGAGAGAAGCCAGGTTGAGGCTGCGTTGGAAAAAGCAAAGGCCGATGGTGATGATTCGATGATCAAGGCCTGTACGGATGCCCTGAAGACATTTCCGGATAAAGATTATTTTATCCTTCATCGTAAAGATAAGGGTGGTAAAACGAGGATTAGTCCGATCGTAGGTCCGAATAAGGATAAGATTGTTGAAAGGATGAAGGATACAAAGCCGGATGAACTGGTCTGGCGGTATGTAAGTGGAAACTGCGATGTTCATGGGTACCGTGCGGATTACGCGACATATCTGTATAAGGAATATGCCCGTCCGGTTGAAAGCCTCAGATTCAAAAATAAGATAAAATGTGCAGATGGCAGGTATCGGTCGGAAATTTATACCTGCCGTGGCGATGAAAAGGGTAAGAAGCTGGATCGTCGGGCGATTGGTGTGATCAGTATCGCTTTGGGGCATAATCGGGAAGATACTGCAATTTCAAATTATGTAAGGAATCTGTAAAGGAGGTGATGGAGCATGGCTCAGTTTTTAAAGAGAGCAGCTCTGGGAAGATTGGTGACCGCTGAGGGCGGTGCTTCTGATCCGGAATTGGTTGAGGTTCGTCTTACAGTTGATGAATACAAGGAAATGTGGAAGCGTATTCGTCAGGCGGAAGAAGATAAGCGTCAGGCTTTCAGTGAAATAGAAAAGACAAAGAAAAATGCCGATCTTAGAATAGAAGAACGAACCCGGTTAATGAATCGTCAGTTGAATCAATATAAAGAAGATGTTGACTGGAACGCTGCCTATAAAGTGGAACTGGCGGAAACTGCGAAGAAGGCTGCGGAAAAAAAAGAAAAAGAAGCACTTGCAAAGGCTGAGCTGGTAAACGAAGAGCTGAAAAAACAGGAGGCTTTGAATAGGAACTTGAAGCGAATTGCCAGGGAACGAGCTAATGCAGCGAGAGGGATTACTCCAAAGAAAAATCATGACGGGTATTTGGTATTGAGCAGTCGTCAATGGGTAGAACATTATGATTATAAATTGAGCGAAGAAGAATATAATGCGAAACCGGAGGAATTTAAGGCATGTCACAGGTTTCCATACACGGAACATCGAACAGCTGATGTTTGGAAGTCGATTCTTCAAACACCATATGATGCTAGCCTTCCATTAAATCAGATCCGTGGACTGGTGGAGGATGATGATCTTTGGGATAATCATATATTATGGGATCTCGGATGTCCTAAGATGAATGCTAGTGATATCAATGGGTTATATCAGACTTTTGGCCAGGATGATCAAGGTCATGAGTATAATGGCATGTATAAATGGAATTTTATCGCAAATTATAAATCCGGCTTTTGGGAGCTTGAAATTTATACAACAAAGAATCTTCGTGTTCCTGAACATAGACGTCCTAGAAGTAATATTCAGAAATCAAAAAAACGAAAAAATGATGCGGAGCGTTATAATTCAGATCATCTATTGATGGATATTGAATTTGAGGTTTAGGAAATAAAAGTTGTTGACTTGAGATATTTTTGTGTTGTGTAAGGACACAAAAAGGTATAATCGGGTAGCTTTAATGGCTGTCAGTATCTTAAGTTAAGCCATTGGCGATTGGATGTGACAGTTGGTCATTATATGTGATGTAGCCGATTTTAGAACTGGGTTCCGAAATCGGTAATATTGGCAATATGAACAAAATACAACATTTGCAGTGGTTTGGATCGGGGCTACTGCAAATGTCGTTGATATACAATATGCACAATTTTATTTCTGTTCTGGTGGTTTGTAAGAAATCAGATCGTTTATATCAATGTCCAGGTAATGGCATAATTTGCAGATCAAATGTGCATCGATTCTTTGAAATTTGTTTTGGCAGTATCGGTTAAAATTGGATCTGGGGATATCAAGATCTTTGCAGATTCGGTTCTTCGATATATTCTTTTCCTTCAAAATTTTTTCTATGTTAAATTCTAATTTCCCATAATCCATCATTTTTCCCCTCTTTACTTTAGTGAAATTATTATATACAATGAGGGTATAAATAATAATTCACTATATAATACCTCACTATTTAGAGAGGTATAGAGGTTAAATGATGAAAGAAAAAAGAAAGCGGTATGAAAAATTGAGAGAAGAATTACTTGAAATCACGTTTACGTACAGCAGGGAAGATTATTCTCCGGAGCGGGTTATAGGAATTTTAGAAGAGATGGAGAAATTGATTCCTGTGCCAGAAAGTGGATATTTTGATCAGGAAAAAGTTTTGAGATTTATCTTTTTACACAATTGACTTATTGTTATTGAATGGGTACAATACATATAAAGAAAGGCAATGCTTTACAGCAGTTAGCCTGTTAAAAGATTACTTCAAAAAAAAATAACCGTCTGCGGCCAAATTGAATTGACAGGAACGGTTATTTTTTGATTTATAAGCATTTTTTTATAATTTCTGGATCGTTTAAACAAAAATCAATCATTCTGGCTAAAACACCGCTATATCCACTGCCGAGAGCTTTTGCCTTTTCCAGCGTGTTATTCGATACACGAATAGAAATAACATTTTTTCTTCTTTGTTTTCTTTTTTCTTCAGCAGCCTGCCGGAACGCTAAAAGCATTTCCGGGGTTGTTTCAGGCGAATCATCGTCATATAAAATTGGCATGTTTGCTGCGTTTTCAATCATTGATTTTTCTTCTTCTGTCAAAGGTCCAAGTTCGCTCAGTTTAATATTTGCCATAATTATAGACCTCCTTTTCTTGCTTGGTTGCGACACGGGCAGATATGATTCGTATTCTGTCAATACGCTCTGTATATACTACAAAAAGAATATCATTCACCATTCCTATTGTATTATATCTGTCTTCTGTTATGCTATGTACTTCGTCATAAATCTCAATTCGATCCGGATCTAAAAATACTCTTGCTGCGACTGAAAAGTTGAGACCATGTTTTTTTATGTTTATCTGTTCCTTATTGTCATCCCATTCAAATGAAAGATCATTCATGTTGTTACCTCTCTTATTATTAGTATACTTTATGTATTACATTTTGTCAACTTTATGCATGTAGGGATCCTAGCCTGCTTTTTATATTGCTTTGGTTGGAATTATTATATATAATGATTCCATATATTTACCTCACTATAAAAACATTCACTATTTAGTGAGGTGATGATAGGAATGAAAATAACAGAAGAATTGATCATAATTGTATTCAATAAAGAAGATTATTCCATGGAATGTGATGTTTTCTGAAAATAAATATGAAATTTTTATAGTCAATAAATTGAGCATATGATAAAATTTGAATAAATAGAGAATTTATTAAGTTCGGATGGAAATATAATGATTTCTGCTATGGACGTGATGATGTACGATGGGGGGATTTTTTTATTATCGTGCAGGCTTGGCAGAGATTTTAATCATAGATAATACAGATGAAAGGAAAAATGAAATGAAAAAACTAAAAATGAAACGGTTTTTGGGACTGGTGTTGACATTTGCACTGGTATTGACCAGTGTGCCGTTGACAGGACTGGCGGAGACAGAACAATCTGCTGTTACTTCGGAAGAAGATGCCGAAAATGAACCGGTAGTTCTCTCAGAAGATGGGATTGTTGCGAGTGGTACTTGTGGTGATAATTTGACATGGGAGTTGGATAGTGAAGGTGCTTTAACTATTAGTGGTACTGGTGAAATGTATAATTATAAAGTAGATAGACCTTCACATAAAAATGATATGTATGCACCTTGGTACGAATTTAAAGATCAGCTTAAATCATTAAGGATATCAGAAGGAGTAACTTCTATTGGAGATTTTGCTTTTTTTGAATGTAGTGGATTTACGGGAGATTTAATGATTCCGAATTCTATAGTGACGATAGGGGAAAGTGCCTTTGAATGGTGTACGGGTTTCAATGGAGAATTGCTGATTCCAAATTCTGTGACAGCTATTAACTACAGAGCCTTTTTAAAATGTACAGGTCTTGTAGGCGATTTAGAAATTCCAGATTCTGTAACTCTTCTTGGAGGTGGGGCTTTTTCTGGATGTAGTGGGTTTAGAGGAAATTTAATAATTCCAAATTCTGTAACATATCTTGGGTATAGGGTTTTTTCCGGATGTAGTGGATTTACGGGAAATTTAGAAATCCCGGATTCTGTGACAGGTATTGGTGATCATGCCTTTTATAGCTGTAGTGGATTTACGGGAAATTTAGAAATCCCGGATTCTGTGACAGATATTGATGATAGTGCCTTTTATGGATGTAGTGGATTTACGGGAAATTTAGAAATCCCGGATTCTGTGACAGATATTGGTGATAGTGCCTTTTTTGGATGTACTAAACTTGAACATATATATTTAGGTAGTGGAGTGAATAGTATTGGTGAAGAGGCATTCCAGGGATGCAAAAGTTTGACAGATATATCAGTAGATAATAATAATAATAATTACTGTTCACAAAATGGTGTTTTATTTGATAAGAATAAAACTAAATTGATTCGCTTTCCGGCAGGAAAAAGTGGTAACTACGAAATTCCGTATGGTGTAATTACTATTGCTGATCATTCCTTTGCTTCTTGTAACAATTTATGTGATATTATAATTTCGTCTAGTGTAATTAGCATTGAGGATAGTGCATTTTCGTATAGCAATTTGAGCTGCATAACAATTCCTACAAGTGTATCTAGTATAGGTGATTATTCGTTTTCTGGATGTGAAAGTCTGACAGATGTATTTTTTATGGGAAAGGCTTTATCAATTGGAGAAAATGCTTTTTATAAAAGCGTGTTAACGTCTTATTACCCTTACAACGATTCCACTTGGACTGAAGATTCGTTACAAAATTACGGAGGTACAATTACCTGGAAAAAATGGAATCCGGAAACTGGTGAAATTTATGAGGATAATTCCGAAGAAAGCTACTCGGGCTCATGCGGAGAAAACCTTACTTGGATATTAGAAGATGGTGTTTTAACAATCAGTGGAACTGGTCCGATGCGAGATTTTGATAATCTTGGTGAGGATAAAGACCTTACCCCATGGCATGATTATGAAGCTGAAATCAAAAAAGTAATAATTGAGGATGGAGTTACCACTGTTGGATCCAATGCTTTTTCCTATTGTGAAAATCTGTATGATGTTTACATTGGAAAGGATATAGTGTCTCTTGAAAAATGGGCTTTTTCCAGTTGCGATAATCTTAAAGAAATATATTTTTATGGAGATATTCCTCAATTTAAAGATAAAGATACAATTTTTGATACAGATGATGAAATTGATCGTGAGGTATTTTTAGATGTAAGCGCTACTGTATATTATCCTGTTAATAATGATACGTGGACAAAGGATGCTTGGGAAGATCATGGAGGGGAATTAGTCTGGACTGACTGGAATCCCGAAACAGGTAACAAAGGAGCATTTTTCGTTTATCCAGAAAAGTGTTATTTGAATACAGGTGATGTATTTACTGTTACTGCTGTGTATGAAGATTCAAATGGTAACATTGCTGATGCAGGAAATCTTATATGGAGTAAGCATGTATGGAGAACTGATAGCTTAAGTGTTGTTGAATTTGGTGAAAAATCGGATAATTATGATAATTATTCCATAGAAATTAAAGCTCAAACTCCTGGAACTGCATATATCAGTGCAGAAGCAGAGAATGGAATGATTGCTCCTTCTATTGAGGTTACTGTAGAAATGCATGCTGGAATAGTTTCTTTATCTTTCCGATCAGATAGTGCTAACTGCACTGGTGAGAACAGTAATGTTGATGAAAGCGAAACCTCAGGAATTATGCAGCATGATTTTTATTATGATGATGAATTCTTTTATAAGGATAATACTAAGTATAATAATTCGCTCGCTGTAATGACTTTAGGGATGGAACTTACTTCCTATAGTAGCCCCAAATATGATGATAAATATACGGATACGCTATCTCAAAATGAACGTGCAGAAAATATTAAGGACGCTTATGCAAAATTAGGATTTTTTAATGCAGAATATTATAATTATAATGTGCCATTAAGCGATAATTCTGATAAAGTTGCATTTTCAATTGCAACCAAAAAAATTACTGATGGAGAATCTAGCGATACTCTAATAGCAGTTGTGATTCGTGGAGGCGGTTACGGTGCTGAATGGGGAAGCAACTTTAATGTTGGTAATAATGGTAATGCAACGGGCTTTGATAGTGCAGCTAAAAGTGTCCTTACTGAACTGAAGCAGTATGTTTCAAATGCAGAAGTTTCAGGTTCACTAAAATTTTGGATTACAGGTTATAGCCGTGGGGCGGCAACTGCTAATATTTTAACACATTATATTAATGCTGATTTAAGCAACATTCATTCTTCTTTAAAGCATGAAGATATTTATTCTTACACATTTGCTACACCGAATGGCTATAGAAAAACAGAATCTAACGTTGTAGATGATAGTAATATCATTAATATAGTGAGTGCCAATGACCTGGTTCCGAAAGTAGCTTTGAAAATGTGGGGTTTTTCAAAATATGGACAGACATTTGTTCTTCCGGAATATAACTCAAGCGTGATCAACAAGAATTTTAAATATTTAATGGGAAAGGAATTAAATATTTACAATGCCAATGGATTCGAGAATGGAATTACTGATTTATTATTCGATATGACTTTAAATACAGACGGATATGTATCTCATTTCCAAGATGCGTTTGTAGATTCATTTAGTAAAGAATTTGCAACATCATCAGGTGACTTTTTTGGAGTGGTGCCCCGACTATTTTTAAAAGCTATATGGGCAGGAAATATATCAGCTGAAGCAAAAGCAAGATTTGTATACACACTGGCATGTTTGACTGGAGAAATTAGTACAGCAGTTCTTAATTCTGTTTTGGATGGAAACGATAATGCATTTGAAGTGATGCTTGATCTTATTTCTGATAAAAACCTATTGGGTATTGCAAATGTTCATTATCCAGAACATTATTTGTCATGGTTGGAAAGTGGGGGACAACTTCTTATTACATCTGATTTTTTTGCAAAATTAAATCAAGATGGGAAAACAAATATCCACAATTATGTAGTTGAGTTATTTGATTCAACTTATTTAAAATATAGTTTTTTCTGTCCTGTTGACGTGAACATATATGATTCCTCAGATAATCTTGTAGTAAGCATTGTTGATAATGAAGTGGTTGTAGATACTCTCCCTTGCTATGTAGATGGCGATAATAAGATTGTATACATAACCGGTGATGATACTTACCGCTTTGAATTAACAGGCAATGATGATGGTAGCATGGATTACATTGTAGAAGAGTTCGATAATTCCTCTGAAATTGTTCGGTCTGTATATTATTATGATGTACCACTGGAAAAAGGGGTTACGTATACAGATACCTGCAAAAATAATATACTAAATGCAGATGAAGATTATAGTATCACTAATGGTACCGTGATAACAAAGGCTGCTTTAGATACGCTTGTTGATGATGCTACAGAATATACCATAACAATAAAAAATGGCGGCTCCAGCAAATCCAATGCAATGGAAGGAGAACGTATTGAAATCTGTTCTATTGTCGATGATGGTTATGAATTTGTTGGTTGGTCTTCTGATGCAGAATTTAATATCTTTAATGATCCCACAGAAGCGTTTACTACCATTCAGATGCCAAGTAAGGATGTTACAATTACCGCAGAATGGAGAAGAGTGGATGAGGAAATAATAGATCTTTCGACATGTAGTTTATCATTATCAGAGTCAGAATATATTTACGATGGAACAGAAAAAGAACCAACTGTTACGATTACTAACGGAGATCAGACATTAATAGAAGGAACAGACTATACTGTAACCTATTCTGACAACGTAAATGCCGGTACCGGTTCTGTAACTGCAACCGGACAGAGTAATTACACTGGTACGATCACAGAAACCTTCACAATCAAGAAAGCAGACCAGGAAATCAAAGCAACGATTTCATCTGCAGATCTTGTAGAAGGGGAAACAGCTGCAATTGAAGCAAGTGCTACAGCTGGAACTTTGAGTTATTCTTCCAGTGACACAGCAGTGGCTACGGTTGACGAAAATGGTATTGTAACAGCAGTTTCTGTTGGTACTGTAACCATAACGATTTCCACAGAAGGAAATGAAAATTACAACCCTGCTACTACTGCGATTGAGATTACAGTTACAGAAAAACCTCAACAGCACACACATGAATATGGAGATCCCGTATTTGAATGGGCGGAAGATTATAGCTGTAAAGCCGTCTTTACCTGTAAGGATAAAGATGATGAACAGACGCTTGATTGTACGGTAACAAGTGAGGTTACTGATCCAACCTGTACTAAAGATGGGGAAACAGTCTATACGGCAACCGTTGAATTTGATGGCCAAACCTATACTGATACCAAAACGGTTCCTGGTGATCCTGCGACCGGACATTCTTACGAATACACGGATAATGGGGACGGTACCCATACCGCAACGTGTGTCAATGGAGATGACTCCTTTACAGAAGCTCATATTTTTAAAGACGGTGTTTGTATCTGCGGAGCAAAAGAGGAGACTCCTTCGGAATCCGAATCTCCTTCCGAGCCTGAAAGTCCTGCGGAACCCGAGAGTCCGGAAGAATCCGAAAGTTCAGAATCTAGCAAGCCAGCAGAAACCGTAAAGCCGTGGTGGAAGGCATGGTTGGAAAAATGGTTTGGAAATACGGAAGAAACCCCAGAGGAGACTCCTTCAGAATCTGAATCCGCTACCGAACAGGAGCAACCTTCAGAAAGTGAATCAGAATCCCCGACCGAGCCAGAGCAGCCGTCAGAATCAGAACAGACTTCTGAGAGTACACCTGAAAACCAAGATCCTGGATTTAATATCTGGGACTGGCTTTTCAGCTGGTGGTGGTAATATTATTACTCTGTGAGTTTTAATTAATCAAAACAGGCCTCGCATTATTATGTGCGGGGCTTGTTCTTTTGAATGCTTGTTCTTTTGAATGTAAGCGTCAAATAGACCGTGTCTAGCATCCAGGACTCCTATCGGTTATACTTTAAAAAAATCTTTAGGAGCAATAGCCATGAAAGATAACGATTATAATGTCAAGGCTGAATACTGGCGCAAGGTCATAACTCAATGCAACAATCGCAGCAGTGATATCAGCAAAGCAGAATGGTTAGATCAGCATGGCATCGCACACGCTACTTATTATAAGTGGCAAAGGATATTACGCGATGACGCCATTGAGCAGATCAACGATCAGAAACAGTTACCAGAACCAAAAGCATTTGTAGATATCACACCAGTGGTTCAGGAGAACACTGCTGAAGCCGCAGCTGTTCCTGTATCGGTTCCACAGGCTGATACGCTTTGCCCTGAAGCTATGATTCTGATCAACGGATATCCTGTTTATGTCAGCAGTTCATTGAACCCCGGTACGCTTGAAACCATTGTGAGGGTTTTGAAAGATGCTTAAGGATGGAAACTTCAAACGCGTGATCATCTGCTGTAGTAAGGTTGACCTCCGCAAAGGGATCGATGGACTGGCATCTTATGTTAAGCTTAACTATGGTCTTGATACCCTCGAAAAAGGGACTGTTTTCCTTTTCTGCGGCACCAGAAATGACCGCATCAAAGCTTTATGCTACGAAGGCGATGGCTATACCCTGGCTTTAAAGAGGCTTAGTCCCGGGAACCGTTTCCGGTGGCCACGCACCCCTGAAGAAGCCAGGGAGATATCCCCGGAACAGTTCAGGCTCCTGATGAACGGTTTTACGGTTGAGGGCTCCATCCGTGAATACTATCCGGAGAAAGACCGGAAATAAACTCGTTACAAATAAAATCAAAATAATTGTAACTTTTACTTGACACTCGTTATAACAAGTGATATAATATAATCATAAAACTATAACGAGGAGGTCCGTCATGGCTATTATCAAGCAGTATCACGCTGACACAGATACAACATACGTATACGAATCAACCAGTTACTGGGATGCTGAGAAAAAGCAGTCCCGTTCCAAGAGAAAGCTACTGGGGAAACTTGACCCTGTAACAGGAGAGATCGTTCCCACCGGCACCAGAGGCAGAAAAAAGAAGGCAGCTGCTGAGGCTGGCTCCGCTTTATCCGAAACAGCCGGATCCGTTTCTGCTGAAGCAGAAGCCAGAATCCGTGAACTGACTCTTGAACTTTCCCTCAGGGATTCACGCATCGCTGAGCTCGAAAAGGAAAACAGAAAACTGACAGATGACATCCTGAGCATCCGACGCGGCCTGGAATCCTGTCTCCGCATGTGCCCCGCGCATTCTGAATGATCAGCAGGAGGAATGGCAGCACATGAAAAAGAAACTCAGCATACTCAGGGAAACGGTCTCACAAATGAATACAGATGAACTCCGCTCTGCCCTCATCATGATGATGGGCGCGTATTCGGGAGAACTTTCCCTGGCTGAGGAAAGATCACGCGCGGATACGGAGATGACCGTCCAGTTCCAGAAAATGAAGGACGACCTTGCAAAGGCCACTCTTGAGAACGAAACCCTTAAGAAGGAGAATCTCCGCCTTACCGAACAGCTCCGTCTCCGTAACGGGGACCTGTTCGGCCGGTCTACAGAAAAGACAGAAGACATCATTGACAGTGTATGCTCCGGGACAGAGGACACCGATCCTGTCTCCGAGGATATCCCTGCCGATGATCCGTCTTCTGATCCGGATAAGGAAGAAAGATCCGCAGCAAAAGGCAGCACCGGCGGCAAAAAAGAGCGGAAGCCCTCAGGAAAGAAGAAAAAGGGTAAGCGTGCAGAAGATTTCTCCAGGCTTCCCGGCAGGACTGAGTTCCAGTTCGATGTAAATGCGCTGAATGATGAATACGGCGAAGGGAACTGGCGCATAGCCTACTGGGAACCGCACAGGATGCTGGAGAACATTCCCTGCACAAAGTATGTCAGGACGGTGTATACCCCTGTCATTTCGGTAGGACTGGAGCATTCCCTCGTCAGGATCCCTGCATCAGGGCAGCTCCTTCCCAGATCGATCGCAACCCCATCACTTGTTGCAGAGATCATGTACAATAAGTTTGTTCTTGGCCTTCCTCTCTACCGTCAGGAGGCGGATTTCATCCGCAACGATGTTCCTGTCTCACGCCAGACCATGGCCAACTGGGTCATCCGTTTTGCGCTGGACCTTTTCGGTCCGGTCTATGATTACCTCGCATTCCTGCTGAAACTCTGCAGGTACAACCAGTGTGATGAAACCGTCCTGCAGGTCGTCTGTGACGGAAGGAAAGCAGGTTCTTTAGGCTACATGTGGGTTCACACATCGAGTGAGCTCTTTTCCGGTAACCCCATTGTCTTATTCTGCTTTGAACTGACAAGAGGGACCGAACATCTGAGAGAG
>JBJEOB010000025.1:0-4030 GCA_051880495.1 Lachnospiraceae bacterium | reverse complement strand
ACCGGGGTACTCTTATCTTCTGTTGTTCCGTCTCCCAGCTGGCCATACCGATTATCACCCCACATATACAGCTCTCCATCTTTCGTTACTGCTGCACTGTGCCATTCTCCTAAGCTTACCGATACGATTTTTTTTGAATACAAAGTAGCCGTATCATCCTGATATGACGTACCTTCATCTGATGACGGTGCAGCATATGCCGACCGGGCATCGCACATGATGACATTACATGCCATAAGCACAGCAAGTACTGATGCCATAATTTTTCTTCCTAAGTTAATCATTTCATTTATCCTCCATATATATTTTTTGTTTTTACACAACAACATTTATATTAATTCAATTTAATAATAATATTTTTATTTTAAATTTTCAATAGACCGGTCTCAAATTGGTCTTTAAGCGATGCAAATTAACATTTTTTAATCAGGGGGCGTGAGCCGTGAAATATTACCATTAAATAATCATGACAAAAAAAGTCCCGGTTACACTTACGAAAATTAATTTTCGCCGTATAACCGGGACATTTATGCTCTACATGAAGCTAACACTCGAACTTGTACCCCATTCCCCAGATGGTCTTTATGAGGTCGCCGCTTTCTCCCATTTTCTTACGAAGCTTCTTGACATGTGTATCAATGGTTCTTGCATCACCAAAATAATCATAGTTCCATACGTTATTCAGAATCTTCTCTCTTGATAACGCGATTCCCTTATTATCAATAAAATAAACCAGAAGTTCGAATTCCTTATAACTTAACTCTATTTCTTCACCGTTAATCTTGACCGTATGCGCAGCCTTGTCCACCTCGATAGGGCCTTCTTTGATGATTTCATTGTTATTTACAGAATAAACTCTTCGGATGATTGCATCAACTCTGGCGGTGAGTATCTTAGGACTAAACGGTTTACTGATATACTCATCTACACCAAGTTCAAATCCAAGGAGTTCATCACGCTCATCTGACTTGGCTGTCAGCATAATAATCGGCACCTTGGAATTCTTACGAATCTCACGGCACACCTCCCAGCCGTCCATCTTTGGCATCATTACATCCAGTATAATCAGGCCGATTTCTTTCTCCTTATAAAAAATATCAACTGCCTTCTCGCCATCCTCGGCTTCCAGCACCTCGTAGTTCTCTTTAACAAGAAAATCACGAACCAGCTTCCTCATTCTGCTTTCATCATCAACAACTAATATCTTCATACGCAACAACCTCGTCTCAGTTTTTGAATCTAATGTATAGTATAAACTCTATATATGAAAAAAATGTGTTTTTTTATTTTATTTATTTTCTTTTTCAGTTTCCGGTTGTGTTTCCTTTTCGTCAGTCTCATTTAAAGCATTTTCCCTGATTTCCACAGCTTTTTCACGTGCCGCAACATCATTTTCACGCTGTTTTATCTGAGTCTCCTTCTGCTTTAAATCCTCCGCCCACGTTGCATACTTATCCTTTAGTGCTGTTTCATAGTTAATAATATTAACATTATTGCTTGTCGATGCTATATACATCATGGCAAGAACGCAAATAATCAGGATACCGTTAAGAAGCATTGACATAACAAGTTTTTCTTTCGTCCTTTTAAGAACAGTATCTTCATCAATTTCCTTTTTAACCTTTTCTTTTTTTATTTTTTCTTTTTTTATTTTTTCTTTCTTAACCTTTTCTTTCTTCACAGGTTCAGTGGCACATGGAGAAATTTCTGTCTTTTCTTCCTTCTTGCTCTCGTCATGCTGCTCCTGCACGCTTTCGACCTTCTGCATGGATTTCTCTATCATTGCCGCCTGTTCCAAATCCTCTTCTGACACATGAGGAACATCAAAAAGACCATTTTGAAGCAGGTACTCCTCTAAGGCATGTAAGAAATCTAAGCCTATGGCTGTCTTAAACAAATTCTGTTCAACAATCTTATCATATATTTTAAGACATGCCTGTGGCGTACTTTCGCTTGTCTTCTTTGATAAATACTTTACTGCCTCAAGCTCTTTCTTGGCAACATTAGCATCTTCAATATTATCAAACTCATAGCCCTCAACTATATATTTCTCTGACATACCAAAACCTCCGATGATGTTATGGTAAGATTTTAACATATTTTCGTTAAATTATCATCCAATTTTTTTGAATATTGTACTTGTTTAATTACACATTTCAGAGTAAAATGTTATGAGAAAATTAAATCGTATAAGGAGCCTGCAAATGAAACATCTACTTAGTCCATTAGACCTATCTGTTGAAGAACTCAACGATTTACTGGATTTAGCATCAAAGATTGCTAATGACCCAAAGAAATATTCAAAATGCTGTGAAGGCAAGAAATTAGCCACTTTATTTTATGAACCTAGCACTCGTACCCGCCTGAGTTTTGAAGCTGCAATGCTTAATCTCGGTGGTTCTGTTCTAGGTTTTTCTTCTGCCGATTCGTCCTCCGCAGCAAAAGGCGAAAGCGTTTCTGATACAATTCGTATTATTTCCTGCTATGCAGACATCTGTGCAATGAGACATCCTAAAGAAGGTGCCCCAATGGTTGCATCCACCAAATCATCCATCCCTGTTATTAACGCAGGCGACGGCGGTCACCAGCACCCGACACAGACTCTGACCGACCTTATGACAATCCGCTCGCTAAAAGGACGTCTGTCCGACATGACAATCGGTCTTTGCGGAGATTTAAAGTTCGGACGTACAGTTCACTCTCTCATCGAATCACTTGTACGTTACACAGGAATTAAATTTGTTCTTATCTCACCTCACGAACTCCGCGTTCCTGACTATATAAGAGAAGATGTATTACAGGCTTCCGGAAGTGAATACAAGGAAGTTGAAACTTTAGAAGAGGTTATGCCGGAGCTTGATATCCTTTACATGACAAGAGTTCAGAAGGAACGTTTCTTCAATGAGGAAGATTACGTTCGTATGAAGGACTTCTACATCCTGGATAAAGCCAAAATGGAGCTTGCCAAGGATGATATGCTTGTACTTCATCCGCTTCCGAGAGTAAATGAAATTTCCGTAGAGGTGGACGATGACCCGAGAGCAGTTTACTTTAAGCAGGCACAGTTTGGCGTATACGTCAGAATGGCATTAATTCTCACTTTATTGGAGGTAGAGACATGTTAAATGTAGGAGAACTTCACACCGGAATAGTTTTAGATCATATTAAGGCCGGCAAGAGCATGCAGATTTATTATAATCTTGGTCTGGACAAGCTTGACTGCTGCGTTGCCATAATAAAAAATGCCCGCAGTAACAAAATGGGCAAAAAAGACATCATTAAAATTGAAGGTGGCATTAATCTTGTTGACCTTGACATTCTTGGATTTATTGACCATAACATCACTGTAAATATCATTCAGGACAGCAAAATCGTCGAGAAAAAGGTATTAACACTTCCAAAGACAATTACCAATGTCATCAAATGCAAGAATCCAAGATGTATTACTTCCATCGAGCAGGAACTTAATCATATCTTCGTTCTCACCGACGAGGCTAAACAGGTATACCGCTGTAAATACTGCGAAGAGAAATATAATAAATAATACGAAGTTTCTTTTGGTGTGAAATTGCATAGGCTATTGCAAAACTCATCAAATTATTAATTAAAAATGTTTGCGGGTACAATTAAGTGGCACGTTTGCACTAAACCTCGCTCGCAGCGGTACATAAGGTGCCAAAATACAGCAACCTAAGTACCGGCGGCTCACTATTACCACTTAATTTGTACCCGCAAACTTTTTATATAACCATAAGAGTTTCGCAATAACCTGATGAAATTACATTAAAAAGCCAATCCCCATGAGTTAGTCGCAGAAAAACTCATGGGAATTCTTTCTATTCTGCCAATTCCCATTACCCCAGCACAATAAAACTCATGGGTAAGCTTATTTAAAAGCCAATCCCCATGAGTCTCTCGCACAAAAACTCATGGGAATTCTTTATATTCTGCCAATCCCCATTACCACAGCACAATAAAACTCATGGGAATTCTTTCTATTCTGCCAATTCCCATTACCCCAGCACAATAA
>JBJEOB010000024.1:0-4043 GCA_051880495.1 Lachnospiraceae bacterium | reverse complement strand
TGAGTTATTAAAATACAATCCACTGATGGTGTATCCCTTTCCGTCAAAGGTACCGGTGTACGTAACAGAATAAGAGGTTCCGATTGGTGTCCAGCTTGTAAAACTGCCACCGTTTGTTACATTGCCACTCTCATCATACACCAGGGATTCCAGCATAGTGTTGCCTTCTGCAAGACCACGATTCACTGTAATATCCGCTGTCAGAACCGCATTTGCGGATGTGTTCTGTGTTACGTCACCCGTACAAATGCCTGCATCATTATTTACTAAACCTGCAAACCAGTATAGATTACCCATGTTGGCAATCTGATAATAGTTATCTGCACATTCCGGTACCTGATACACCCCACATGTGGTACAAACACCGTTGTCATATAGATGCTCATGTGCCTCTTCCTCAGCCGATACATTTACCATACCTGCGTTCGGCACCAGTCCCAGCACCATGGCAACTGCTAATAGTATCGCTAAACCTTTCTTCCGTCTTCCTTTTTCCATAAAGTACCTCCGTTCTTTTCCTGCATTTTAGCCGGTAAACAAATAAAAGCATATGATTCATATTTTACATTTTTTAACATTCTAACATATATCCGTACCAAGAACAATAAAAAATTGCGTTTTATTGTTCTTATGTAATAATTTGTTCCGTTTTCTCCTTATAATACATTTTCACATGCTTAAAATGCATTTTCAAATTGCATTTCATTATACTTAATTGAATTTCATACCAATTTATTGTATAATAATCAAAATATAAGAGAATTGCGAGGTTTGCATTATGAAAAGCATAGAATGTTACTTTCAGAAACGGGGAATCAAAATCGACCACATTCTTTCCGTCTTCTGTAGTGGACGAAATACCGTTATTTGTCTGGATTCCAGTGAGGAGATTTCCTGTACAATTCGATTCTATGAGCTGACGAAGCTGTTACCAGAGAATGAATTTGTCATCATCAGCAGAGGTATCCTTGTTCGTAAAAATGCGATTCTTGCAATCAGTGATGATGGTGTCTATACCATGATAGACGGAAGAACCTTTCAGGGTCGGAAGCGTTTTTTAAGTGAACACAAAAAGCTTAGAAAAGAACTTCATCTGAATAACTCTGCCGAACTTTCCAATCCAACCCTTCAGCCACAGCGGCTTCCCCTCGTCCTTCTTGAGAAGTGCAGTATTCTTGATGATATGCCGGTGGCATACTGTGTAATTGAACTTGTATTTGATGAAGCCGGTCACGGAATCGATTTCATCTTCCGCTACTGTAATAAGCAGATGGAAGTGATTGAGGGCGTTCCTGTGGAATATATGGTAGACCATTCCTTTTATGAAGTGTTCAAAAACGGGGACAGAAAGTGGCTTGTCGCTTACGCAGATGTCGCACTGAACGGTGTTCAGCGTACCCTCCATGATTATAGTCCGGAGATTGGCAAGACTCTGACGATACTCTGCTATCAGCCGGAACCGGGGTATTGTGCCTGCGTGCTGACGGAGGATGGGCATGCCTAACACTTGATTGATCTATTCAATCTTGAATACCTCCGCACCTCTTGACGCAGTACCCGTAAAAGACTTTGAGATTTCATACATAATCATTGCTGAATGCTTCGGCTCATGGAATTTACCTATCGCTTTATTCTTATAAGTGCCGTCAGTGATTTTGCATTTCCATCTCTATAAACGATATCTTCATTAATCAACGGATTTAGTACTTCCGCCAAAAACTGACTTCTACTCTTTTTTGTTTCTTACCGTATAGGTCAACACTTCTCCATTTACCAGATAAATCCTGTCTGAAATGCGGTCTATGGCTCTCTCAGCCACTATGCAGCCCCGCTGCACCTCTACAAATTCCTCTCCCAGCTCCTTTGTCAGTTCCCAGAGCGGCATGAGCGTCATATATACACTAGAAAATAATGCGGACCGTTTTGTCAGCCACAAGCTGTATAAATAATTCGTTGTCAACTAACTCTGTAACCAATACTATAGAATGATCATCTTGTTCTTTGCTGTATGTAATCTTGCGTACATCAGTTCTGTAATCATATAAGTCTTCTGGATTTATTTTTCCATCCCTAATAAGCTGGCACAAAATAGCATCATTACTTTTATATGAAACCGGCACAGGTGTCCTCGATGCAAATATATCTCGAAGATAAGCTTCCGCCTTTCTTTGAAATTCATAAGTATCCCTATCCTGAGAATACACTGTCAACGCCTTAGTTTCCGGATAATACCACGAAACAATTTCAGCTAAAATGGTAATAGATACCTCACCGGCATTTTTCTTTTTTATTCTGCCAGATGATAGTACCTGATCAGAAATTGGCCATTCCTCATAAAGTTTATTAATCCAACCCTTATATGCATCCATATCAAGTGGATCGGCCTTTTCAACATATCGACGCAAATAACTCCTGATTCTTGCTATCTGACGTGTGGATGCAAGAACTATCTGATATAAGTTACCCTCTTCATTGTTCGCCAGATTAGAGTACTTCTCTTCTGCAATACTAAATATAGGATACCCTTGCTCAATCAAGTCTTGCACATAATCAGCTCTTCCAACTGCATCGTTTATTTCAGCCAGCACCCATTCCGGAATTAAAATCAGATCATAATCTTTTAAAACTGTTTCTGGTTGCAATCCTTTTGTCTGCAATCCCTGCATGAATGAAATTGAAGAAGTATCCAAAAGAGCAAGATGTCTTTTATTGTCTATTTCAGTAATCTTAGTTATTTCTAACACTTGCTCCCCCCTGTTATCATGGATATCTCCGCCATGATATTTACCAAAAATTTTTCATTATCCTTATGATAATGAAGTTCCGGATTTGCATCCTTACTCTTCTTTATTCTTTCTTGTAAAGAAGACGTATTGAATACGTAAGACGGGCTTACTAAGCTATCATCTAAACCAAGTATTCTAAATCTGTCCGGCAGGTCATCAAACTGTAAGTCAAACACTTCTTTAATTCTACAACCAAGCTTCTCATTTTCGCTCTGAACAGCATACTCATAGAGCGAAACCAACACCGCTTTATATGGCGTTTGAAATGTTGCCATACAACGGAAAATCTTTGAAATAAAGTCTATTTCCGGAAGCTCTGTAAAATATCGTTCAACCCCATTTAATAGCATACATGCCGCGAAACATTCTGCTTTTCTTTCTTCCAAAGTACTGTCTGTTTCAATGAAATGATCAAAAGATACTCTATCAAATATTAAATGATATATCTCATGCCATGCTGCAAAGTACTGATTAGCTCTTGGCAATGCAGTATTCAATACCGGAATAATTTTTCCATCCTTAACAAATATTGCTCCGCTCCAATATTTATCTTCTATTGGCATCTGAACCAGTCCAAATCCTTGAAGAATTAATAATGCAAGCTGAGGCGCTGATGCCACTCTCATAATTGTCGGATTTGTCTGCAGCTTAATAGCTTGTGCTAATACTTCATCCTTAATCTCACAATTTTCCTTTATAACCAGATCTATATTTTCGGCAGTAATCAATTCACTCATGAATATCGTGTCTCCATTTCATTCAGTCGGCACAGAACCGATGTCCACCGGACATCATCTGCCCATAATAATGCTTATAGTGTCAATAATATATTGCACACAAATCAATGACATCCAAGAGTAAATTGTACTGTTTCTTAGCTGTCTCACTCATCTCATGGTCCATAGGTGCATTCTGTGAAAACACTGTTGCGGTAGCAGCTTTGACCGGAACTGAATGATAGAACATCAAATCATCTACGGACATATTTAATAATTTCAGTATCTTCTGAAGATGACGGTCAAACGAGGACTTATTATCTATGCTGCCATTCAATAACTTATCCAATGTTGGACGTGATATATCGGCCTTAGCCGCAAAAGACACCTTAGTATAACCCCTATCCCGGATACAATCTTTTAACTTTGAAGCCACCAGACTTCTTTGTTCAAATAATTCATCAAACTTCATTATGATGACCTCCCTTCCATTTCTTCACTCTTATTATATGCAGAAACAGAGGAATTATCAACAGTATTG
>JBJEOB010000023.1:0-19987 GCA_051880495.1 Lachnospiraceae bacterium | reverse complement strand
ATTATAGAAAGAGGACTTATATCAGAGAAATATATTTCTGAGATTGAAAGAAGAATGGAGGAAGCAGCACACCTGCTCTGTCATTTCCCTATTGGATATACTTATGACAAAAACAAGACCTCCCACTACCGGATTGCACTGAGCGAACAATTCCAGATATTAAAGGAATATCCTGCCGGTACAAGCATTCTTGATTTTATTGCATTGGATACAGAAGAGATTGTTTCTTACCTGAAAAATATGTATACTAACATCCATTCCTTAATTTTAGAAAAAACAGATACACCGGATAAAGATGGATTCCACCTTCATATTTCAGATATTACAAAGAATGCAGTAGCTTCGACACTTAATGTGCTTCACAAAGACAATTTCTTTCTGTTTCTCATTAACTGCTGTTTCTTACAGTATGTAACAGAGGTTTTTATCTATAACTTTTATCCTTTTATCGCCCTTAAGCATTATAAAAAAATCCTGGGAGACGCTTTTTATTATGATGAAAGTACAGATTATCTCAAAGCAGACATGAAAGACAACGAAGACAGACTCTATGATATTAATAAATTTATTGACTATGGTATCCGTATGACTACCAAATTCATTGATTATCAGAAGGATTTATTAACTGCTGATTTTGATATGCTTATGATGAAGGATAAGCTCTTTGCAGAATATGACACCTTGCAATACCTCTACCTTATGGAGTCAAAGGACAATATGCGTGACACCTACACCAGCACCAGCTTCAACACCCATCTGATGCCGGTAGGCTTACACAAGTTTAATCATCTGGACGTTGTAAACAGAATCATAGATGAAAATATGGCTGTCCGTGAGGTTTGTGACATGAACTCCGTACAGGACTGGTTCCGCTATGAATTTATGTATCTTGCAAAGGGAAATGTTCTTTATAAGCAATGTAAAAACTGCGGCAGATTCTTCATCCCTTCCGGCAGGTCTGACAGCGAGTATTGTGAACGAATTGATACTGCCAGTGGCAAGACCTGCAAAGAAGTAGGTGCCATCAACACCTTTGTAAAGAAGCATGAAAATGATGAAATCCATCAGGCGTACACAAAAGCATACCGCCGGATGGACTCCAGAAAACGTACTATGTATATTTCCAAGAAGGAATTTACTGAATGGAGCAAAACTGCCCGTGAAAAGCGTAAACTCTGCGAAGATGGGCAGATTAGCCTTGAAGAATTTCAAGCATGGCTTGACGAGAGCAAGTGCCGATAAGCCCTTGCTCTCACTCCTTTATGTATAGTATGAATGACTATTCTTTCTAATCCAGCAAATCAATTTTTTCTAAAAGATAAGTCAATACAGTTTTCTCATCTACAACGATTTTTGCCTGACATGCCATTCCGTTCATAAGCGTAGCCTCCTCACCGTCCTTTCCATGTAAAGTCATGTTCTCACAACTTACTCTCACCAGATAATAGGCGTATCCTGTACTTTGATTAATAGAAATGTCTTTCGCTATGTTTTCTACCGTCCCGTCAAAGTATCCATATTCACTGGATGGATAGGCAGCAATTTCAAACTTTACTTCCTGTCCTTCTTTAATTTTTGCTATATCTGTATTTTCTACATAGATTTCTGCATAATACTTTGATTCTGCTTCTGGATATATCGTTCCAATAGAAGTTCCCTCTTGTACGAAGCTTCCTGTTTTTAATTCCTGTGAGGTATAAAAATATCCAGACACATTTGCTTTTATAATGCAGTTATCATTCTGAATATCATAGCTTTTTAAATAAGTTTCACATTCCTCCACCCTATCTTCATAGGTAAGAATTTCTGCTGCTATATTTCCTTTCTCAGTAAGGATTGCGACTGTTTCTTTTGCCTCATTATCTACGCCATTTACAGCATCCAACTGTAAGTTTGCGGATGTAAGATTTGATTCTAGTGATAGTATGGTATCATTGTATCCCGAAATTTGCTGTTCAATGGTTGCAATCTGCTGCAGTTCCAGATTCATCAATGCCTGTTTTTTTTCTGTTTGTAATAAATCACGTGCAGTTATAAGCGCATCTCTCTGTTCTTTTAATGCTTGCGTATCAACAGTCATAGTATTTGTTGTTACAGCCTCTGTTATAGTTCCATCCGTCACATCATTACCACTTACCGATTCGTCTTCTGTTGCAGGTTCTTCTTCTTTTGAAACTGCATCTTCTACCTTTTTTATCTGCTCTTCGTATTCATCAATCTGTCTTTGATACTCATTTATCTGATTGTCGTATTGCAGGGATGTATAATTATAGGATGCAAGGTAACTACTTACCATGCTGTAATAGATACCTTCGCTTGAATCAAAAGTATTGTTTCTGGCGATAATACACTGTTTTACAGCATTAAGATTTCCTATCTTTTCATTATATTTTGCGATGGTAGCAGATATGGAATTTACATTACCCTGGTATAGCGCAATCTGTCCTGCGGTATCACTCTCGCTTAATTTTACATTTGCAAATAATAAATCCCTTCTGTCTATGAATTCCTCGTAATAAGAATTATCTGATAATGCTTCCAGTTCTGTTTTATCTCCATCGAGACTTTTTTCATATGCCGATAAAATTTCAAGTCGCTCGTTTGCAACTTCTAATTCGTTCTGGTAACGAAGAATGGTATCAGATAACTCATCTATGGTTAGAATATAAAGGATGTCGCCTTCATTTACATACTGTCCACTTTCTATACAGGTTTCCTTTACACTACCTGTAACACCGCTGCTGATTTCATACACAGCGTTACTGCCTTTAAATATTCCGTTGCTTTTTACTACTATGTCTATTTTAAAGAAAGCCATCCACAAAACAGCAACGACCAGTATTGTTAAAATAAGATATATGGTATATATCAAAAAACGGTTAGGTTTTGATTCATAGACCTCTGTGCTGTCGCTCATATCCTTCATATCTATAATTATTGGTTTCACACAACATCACCGCCTTCCATTACGGTATTTTCTTCCAAAGATTGCTGTTTTACAAGATATGCATATCTGCCACCAAAGGCAATCAGCTCCTTATGTGTGCCATGCTCCACAATCTTTCCCTTATCCATCACATAAATCCTGTCACAATTCTTTATGGTACTTAATCGATGCGCAATAAATATAGTAGTCATATCCTTGGCAAACTCATGGATGTTCCTGTCAAGCGCACGTTCTGTAACGGCATCCAGATTGCTAGTTGCTTCATCCAGTATCAAAATGTCTGGTTTTTTAAGCATTGCCCTCGCAATAGCAAGGCGCTGTCTCTGTCCTCCGGAAAGGTTGGTTCCGTTTTCTTCCAGTCTTGTATCGTAGCGAAGAGGAAGTTCATTGATAAAGTCGTGTGCCTGTGCCATCTTAGAGGCTTCTATAATATCATCCATAGTTGCCCCATCCAGTCCTAATGTTAAATTTTCAAAAATTGAACCACCGAACAAAAAGGTTTCCTGCGGAATGTATGCAATTCTTTCTCTTAAGGTTTCCAGCTGGATGTCTTCGATATTATTACCGTTGATTAAAATATCACCAGTTTCGGGTGTATAGAGGTGAAGCAGCAGTTTGGATAACGTCGTTTTACCGGAACCACTTTCCCCTACAAATGCTATTTTTTGTCCTTTTCCGATTTTTAGATTAATATTTTCAAGGACAAGCTTTCGTGTCCCATATCGGAAATTTAGATTTTTAATCTCAATATCGCCTGCCAGACTTGCAGGTGCAAGTTTACGATATTCTGCCTCTGTTTTTTCTGCCTCTAAGTCAAGAATTTCTCCTAATCTGTCTGCCGCAACCACAGCAGTCTGCATCTGGGGTTGCAAATTAATCAGATTCTTTAGCGGATCAAGGAAATACGCAAGTAAAGAATTAAAGGTAATGAGCGAACCAATCGTCATTTCACCATTAATAACACTTACTCCGCCTACCCAAAGAATTACAACTCCACCTACAAGCTCCACAAATGTCTTTAAGGATAACTGCAAATTACTAACCCATGATAAATCAAATGCACTGCGAAGCAGACGCACAAACTTAATCTCTGTTTCCCTGTTCGCCTTTCTCTCCGCATTATAAGCTTTTACTGTCTGAATACCATTTAAAGATTCCACCATATAGGAAGTAAGTTGGGCATTATCCTCCATCTGCTTACGGTTTAACTTTTCATACCACTTGTGAAAGCACACTACAATAATTGCATACAATACAACAATTATTACGGTAATTCCAAACAGTTTTGCATTCTGCATATACAGAATAATTGCGCCTGCAACTGCCATAATGGTATCAATCATAATAGTAAGCGTTGCTCCGGATATAGCATCGCGCACTTTTCCTGCATCATTGAACCTTGAAATAATTTCTCCGACCTTTCTGGTACCAAAGAAATTCATAGGCAATTCAATAACATGACGATAGTAGCCAAGAAGCAGCGCGATATCCAGCTTTTGACTTAAATACAGTAATAAATGCGACCGGAATGCATTCAGGATAACCTTAAATACATTTAAAAAAATAACTCCTATCGAGAGCGTCATTAATGTTTTTCTCAAACCATCCGGTAAAATGCTATCAATTAATTCCTTAAAATAGAAAGCTCCCAAAATTCCAAGAATCGTATATACTAGAGATGCTACAAAGATATGCAACAGCAGCTTTTTCTGTGGCAAAAGTAAATGAAAAAAGCGACTAAACAAACCTTTTGTTTCATCGCCCTTCTTAAATGTTTCATTCTTAACAAGCAGAATTAAAACACCGCTCCACTGATATTTCGGTGGTTTACCTTCCTCATGGACCTCTCCAAAAAACTCTTCCGGTGTAAGCTTTACAATGCCAACTCCCGAGTCAGCTATAATCACCTGTTTTTTTGTAATTTTATGTATTACCACATAGTGCAACAACTGTCCATCGACTATAACATGGGCAATACAAGGCAATGGAAACTCAGAAAAGAATACCTCCTTATTCCCTTTTACTCCCTTTGCACTAAAACCAAGTTGCTCTGCTGCTTTAATTACACCATACGCATTAGTTCCCTGTTTATCTGTTCCTGCAACTTCACGAATCTGGGTAATACCTATCTTGTAACCATTCTGTTTACAAATGGTTGCAAGACAAGCAGCACCACAATCAGTAATGTCGTGTTGTTTTATACAATAATATCTCATCATTTCCTCTATTTTCTATTAACAATACATATAAATCGTCATCATCCTATTACTAATATTAACAAAACCATAAAAATACTCAACACTACATTTACAATAACAAATATACTAGTGTATTTCTCTTGATATCGTTTTAAATCACTAATTTTTTCTTTCTCACGATCAGTCATTCTCCATGTCGCTGGAAATAACGCTGCAATTGAAATAATTATAAACAATAAAATTGCAACAAAGGACAAAATAATTACTACACCCATATCTCCATCACAAAAAAGTCCTTTATATATACTAGATGTCAGAATTAATACAAAACATGCAACCTCTAGGCATTTATGCCAATTATTAAACTTGCCTTCCATTTTTATCACCTCTTTTTTCTAGTATATCACATAAATATTACTGATACCATACCATTTTTTGATATTAATAATTTGTCCATATCCACCGATTTGAACCTTACAAAGTACAAAAATAATGATCTTGTACATGCTCTATAACTCATCTTAAAGATACACCTATAGTCCATCTCGTCGAAATCAAAAAACTGTGCTTTACAAGAATTTATAATCTTGAAATATAAAACGCAAATTCAATTCAATTTTCAAATTACCTATAACATACATTGATACAAGTATGTTTATATAAACATGCTGTACAAAAACAAACTCTTACTCTTATATTCCCCTTTTAGTTCCGCTTCTTTTTCAAAACCTAATGCTTTATACATGTCTAAAAACGACACTTCTTTTTCTTCGTTTGCATAAAATGAAATTCTAAGCTTATTTACTTGATTAATCATACTTTTCATAGCATAATCCATCAAATCTTTTTCGATTTTTATTCTTTCCTCGCTATTTTTTTCTTTTGATACAATTAATGCTGTAATATTAACAACCGAATTATTGCTAACATTAGGAACCACTATAATGAGTCCATCAATTTTCCCATTTTCACCAATTTTATAAAAATAATATTCTTGATTATTCATTATATGTGCACGAATATTAACGGCAGTATAATAACCTTTTCCTCCAGCCACAAAAAAATCGCTACAACGGTTTGCTTCAACAAAACGTCCCACTTTTTCATAATCATTTTCATCCACAGCTGAAATGTCGATATGTTTACATATATTCTCTTCTGTTTCTTGTTCCATAACAAGTATGCCATACATTTTTAACATTCTTATTATGTCTTGAAGGTCATTCTCCAACACAGCAATTTCAACATTTTCATATTTTTTCTTCAGTTCCTCTAATACTTTTTGTGTTTGATTATTTTCTAATATCAGATTAAACATAACCAAACCTGTCCCATTCAGAATAAATTGGTCATGCTTTTCCTTAAAAAGCACCATAGATGAATCTCCATCTTCTCTAATAAAAAAATTATGTTTATCTTTTATTTGATATCTCATATTTTCCTCCCATTATTTTTCATCAATCAAATCATGAACAATATCCCTACCTGTGTATGGTTCTGGACAAAATGAATTAAACTGCTCTGTGCTGTACAAATTACTTATGTATGGCTTTAATTTATTATTTCCCCATATATTATTATATCCAGCATGCCAATAATCTTTCAAACTGTGTTTTTTTAAATCACCAACGACAATCGGCAAATAATTACATAATAATAATTTTCCATCAGAACGAATTTCAACTGAATATGTATTCATACTATTTTTATTATTTTCAGGCATTCTAGTAAGATGGTCTAATGGATCGCCCCAAGATATCACAAAATCTTCATCTTGATACAAATCTTTTAACTTGCTGATTTTTTGTTGTAGCCACAAATATTCATTAGGAGATGGCTTCATATTTACCATACTTTTCCCTCTTCCCATCAATATCAATGGCATAACTCTAAAATCATTTGCACCTAACTCTTTAACCAATTTACATGTTTCCTCAATCTTATATATATTCAATTTATTGGGGCAAAAAGATACCGCAACTTTAAACCCTTTTTCTGATGCTCGTCTAATTGCTTCGATCGCTTTTTCAAATGCTCCAGGAATCAACCTCATATTTTCATGTAGAAAGGCATTATTTCCGTCTAGGCTTACCTGAATCGTATTTATACCTGCATTTTTTAATTTCAATAACACGCCTTCAGTTAATAAATATCCGTTACTAACAATATTTACAATTCCACAATTTGAAGCTAATTCTTTTATTATATCATATATGACTTCCCCTCTTATTAACGGTTCTCCGCCACATAGACATACATTCATTGGTTTTAGTTCACTTATTTGTCTTGCAATATTTAACAACTCCTCATCAGTTAATTCTCTATATATGTCCTGTCCGCTATTATTATAGCAGTGTCTACATCTATAGTTACACTTATTTGTAACAGTAAACGCCACTGAAAAGGGTCCGGATAATTTATCTAAGTTTGCATTCTTCATTCTTTTCTGCAACACACTTTGATGTAAATTTTTCATTTTCTTACCTTCCTTGATTTAAGATGTGGGAAAAACATAAATTTTTCCCACATTCTATTGTTATGACTTTGTAACTTCGCTTGTTGATACCGCTAGCACTGTTCCAACTACAAAATCCCATCCAACAGCTGCGCCCACAAGAAATGCTGCTTCTACGACTGTTACCGCCGCAACAAGTATAAATACTACAACAGGTATTCCTCCGCCATTAACTGATTGTAATTCAAAATCCGTCATTGGCATAAATTGCGGAGTCTGGTATTCCATTTTATTATCATTCATCTTTTCATCCCCCCTTTCATCCTAGATTCCATATATGTAAACCAGCATCAATATATGGCATTTTATCCATTGAACTAACCATGCTATATCCCAAATATGATATGCGTATCAATCATTTCATTATCGTCTTTTTCTAAAACCGAATATGTCGCAGTTTTGGGTAATATTTTATTTTCCTTTATATGTTGATTTATTTCTGCCATTTCCTTTTCAAAAGAAAACTTACTTGTAACAACATGAATATCCAACACTTTCTCGATACAAAACTTATCACACATACAAAATTCCAAAGTTAAAGGAATATTCTTATCAATTGGCACCATTATCTCAAAGTCCAACTCTATAGATTCTCCATTCTTTCTTAGAAAGTGTGTACATGAAATTAATGGACCGCATTTTTTTGCATTATTCCCAATAATTACTCTATTTAATTCATCATACAAAGCACTTAATTTATCTTGCCTAATCCAGTTTCTAAAACGTACCAAATTGAAATATTCAACATTATTTTTTTCTATATAATTAATCATTTCATTAACCACACAATATTTATATACGCTTGCCTTCCTTGTCAAAATTTAGTTTGAGTTTTTGCTCTACAGCAAATATTGAAACAAAAATTGCAATGCAATGAACTACAATCAATGTAATTGAAATAATTTCTATTATTTCCTTATTTATAATATAACTGAATATCATAGCACCCATACTTATAAAGAAAAAAACAACACCACACATATACCATATCTTGCCAAAACAAGCATGTGCGTATTCCCAAGTCTCTTTATTTATCATAGATGTCGATGTCCTATATCCAAAAATACAATTTATTTTTTTGGGTGCTCTTCGTTTAAACATACATCCACACACAAACATCAACACTGGCACAATGAAACTACTTGCAATCATCATCCACATTTTACTACCTCCTTTTATTAGCAGTGCTACACAACACCATAATTTTTACATTAAAATATGTATTTCTTTCACCTCCAAACAAAAAAAGTTACAACATTTCATTGCAACCGAACTATCATAGAAAAACCGCCTTAAACTTCTAGCTTTGCGCCCATATATTTCTATATGTTTGCCAACATAGAATATAATACGACATTATATCAACTCATCTTTGTTTTTTGTATCCGCAAGACAGGTACATAACAGACACATTACACAAAAATCAATCTTCCACACATGAATTTTCTTGTATTATTTACTAATTTTTCTGTTGACATATTTGATATAATGTCGTATTATATCAACTCATAAATCAAGTAATTCCAAACGTTTTCTTTTTTCCGCAGAAGTTGTCTTCGTATAAATCCAAGTTGTTTCCAAACGACTATGTCCCAGGATATCAGCAAGTTCTGTTATATCTCCTACTTTTTCCATATAATTCTTTGCAAATAAGTGTCTAAAAGAATGCGGGAAAACTGTATCTTCCGGTATCCCCAACTCCTTTGCAATATTCTTTAATCCCTTCCATACTGCCGCTGAGGTTATAACTTTCTCTTCTTTCCTGCCAATAAAGATTATTCCTTTATTTATGCCGGAATTATTACAATACTCCATTAATTCCATACATAAGGATTCTGAAAAGTAAATATATCTATACTTCCCCTTATTCCAAATCTGCGTATATCCATCTGTAATTGCTTGTACAGTCACATATTTTAATTCTCCAACTCGCAATCCTGTTCCTGCTATTGTTTTCATAATATAATACAGCCTGCTTCGTCCAGAATCTTTTGCAAATTTCAGCATTGCAAAATAGTTTTCCTTGGTAATCATTTTATCTAAAACATTTGGTGCCTGTATACGTTCTGTCCGTACTACCAAATCTGAAAAATCAAGCCATCTAAGATAACGATTGACCGAAATGATTTTCGAATTTATACTTGCTACCTTATAATTCTTGGATAGCTCTTTCTTATACGAAATCACCATTTCTTTTGTAATAATGACGTCCTCCATCTGTTTCAACCAATCCCCAATATCTGCAAGATATTTATGAATAGTTCTAGCAGACAACTCCTGCATCTGCATATCTTTTTCATACTCCACCAATTTTTCTTCCGCCTGTTTCTTTTCCAAATACATCAGTTTTCCTCCTTGTAATAATGCTTTTCAGCAAGTAATATTGATTTTCATCCCCATTACACAACTATCTAATCTCTAATGAAACAACAAAAGGAGGTTTGCCCCACATTAGCAAAACCTCCTTCTGATTACCTGCTTTTTCCCTTTGTCTCAATTTCTCTCTGTACTACAAATTCCTGTTCTGTAATTCGCTCTTTCTTCATCTGTTTTGCCACAGACTCCAGTCTCATAAAATCATCCAGCATGTCATCCCCATATTTATAGACAATTCCAATCCCCTTCATCTTTTCTCCAAATCGAACAATCGCCTCACTCAGCTCACAATCCATCAAACCGAGCCATTCCACCTTTTCTTTATCCGTAAGTGACAGATAAATTTCTTTTGTCATGACTGGCTCATACAGCTGAGAATATCTCTCTTCTGTATCTGGTTCTTGAAAACTTTCGGAGTTTCTGACATCTACTGGTTCCGATATCCTCTCTTTTGATATAGGCTCCTCTTTTTCTTCCAGTGCATCTACCGTTAAATCCGGCTCCGCTTCCATAGGATGCGTCGCATATTCCGGTTCTCTTTCCCATATACCATAATCTAACATCGGCTCCTCAGATTCTACGACAGAAACCTCCGCTTCCGTTTGCATTTCTGCCTCATGTGCTTCAATGACAGTTTCTATCCCTGCAAGCGATTCTTCTTCATAGGATTCATATAGCGAATCATAGGAAGGCTTTTCTTTAAACTCCGGCACATCCACCACGTAAAGATTCTCTATATCCACATCATCCGGTATCTCCAAATGTGCGTAAGTGCTTTCCTTCAGACAACGGTTAATAGTGTTAAGCTCGCTCTTGGCTTCCTTACGCTTTTCCTTAAGTTCTTCCAGCTGTTCCCTGTAGTGTGCTTCGTGATACAGATAAACAGTAGCATCCCCATCCTTTTCATACTGATACTTATAACGGGCATGCTCATTGTAAAGCTCCTTCTTTTTGGCATCAATATCAGCAATCTTTCGCTCTGCCTTATGCTTTGCAGCAAACACATCATTCCAACCATTAATACCCTCACGATTTAGGAAAAGATACTCCTCCTGCAACTCCTTCATACGGATAAGGTCCTGCTGATACCTCGTGTACTTATACTGAAAACGGTATTTCTGTACCACACACATACGGTACATTTTTCCGTAATACCTCTGCTGAAACGCATTCTTTGGTTTCCTCATAAGAGCATATCCCGGCTGATATACCGGTAATGTCACATACTTGTAAGAGTGCGGCTGTTCATAATACTCCTGCAAATTCTGTAAAGAAAACTCTTCATCCAACGTATCCAGCCTTCTACTCCGTCTCATTCCATTTGCCTTTACGGAAATATTGGCACCTACCTTTACCTCGTAGCCAAGCTTTTCCATAAGAAAGATAAATTCTTCAAAGCTTTCTGCCTTACTCCTGCAATACTGCATATCTCCCGTTATAAAATCCTTCCAGCTCTGCTCCTTCTCCCACTGCTTACGGTTCATATTCACAGGGTCCTTGCTGTATTCCGCCGCCACGATGGATAAACCATATTCCTGACAAAGCCTGTTTGTTATGGGCTGTATAATATCCTTCCAGTCGCCTTTTCTGTAATCGTACTTCCTGCCGGTAATCATACTCACACTGTTAAATACCAGATGTGCGTGCAGGTGCTTCTGGTCTGTGTGTACCGCAAATACAGCTTCGTATTCATCGCCTAAAAACTCCTTGGCAAACCTCTGTACAATATCATACATCTGTTCCTTGGTTCCCTCTCCCGGTTTTAAGGATATGATGAAATGATACCCCTGCCTTCCACCTGTCTGACCAAACATTTCTTTCGTTCCCACCATCTGCTCATAAGCATAGTCCGGCAGGCAGTTAATACTGCCAACCAGACTTCCGTTTTCCGTCTTTGCCTCATTACAGATATAAGCCAGAGAATGCTTCAGATGTGCCGATACATTTCCATGCTCCGCAGACTTCATGTGCATAATCTTTGTTATCGCCATACTTATCTCCACCTTTCTATCAATTCCTTAAGAAGCTCCAAAACTGCTTCCAAAGCCTCTCTCATCCTACGTGCGTCCGTACTCCCAAACCACCCGGTTTCATTACAATGCTTTGCCATCTGGTTGATATTGGTGGCAATGCCGCTAACCTGCCTGATTAGGTTTCTTCTGTCCTCCGCATGTGTTGCATCCACACCGCCATGAATGATAAGCTCACGCACATATTTACTTTCATTCATTCCGGCAGCCCTTGCTCCCTCGGACAGTTTCCTAAGTTCATAATCCGACAGACGGAAGGTTCTGTTCTGCCTCGCCGTCTGCTTTCTTCCTGTTATCTGTTTCTCCTTCATTGTAATTCCTCCAATCATTAAAATCTGTTGCTTATCTGCTTTCTGTTCCACTCAATGCTCCCGTGCATTTCTATGGGAGCCGCTTCTGAAATCTCTCCATAACGATGTGAACAGAATTTCTTTCAGATAAAAACTGCAAGATACGGAAATCGCAATGCGTTTCCAATCTTGTTAGGGACAAAAGCCCCTAAAACCCCGATATTTATACCGATATTTCGCAGAAATCCACCATTGCAGATGAATTTCTGTAAACAAGAGGCAGGACTACCGGCGAAAATGTAATACACTTTCTGCCAATATCCTGCCTTTTGTTTTACAAACCGTTATACGGATAAAAGGGCAATAAAAAAACTGTCAAACATATCTGGCTCATTTGAACCATTTTGTTTCACAGTTTTACGCTATTTCCCTATTCTGTTTTACGATTTGTGTTACACTCTCTTTGCGTTATCTTTCTCCAAAGACTTCTTATCTTCTTCCTTGTCCCTGCACTTCCATAATGCCATTGGATGCTTTGCTACATTCCTAAGCTCATCACTATCCCCGAATACCCAGTCAGGATAATAATTTCCTTCTGAAAAAGCCTTCCAGAACAGTTTTTCCTCCTTTGTTGGTACCAGAATAGATGTAAGATAGTCTCTTACTTCCCTTTGTGCAAATTCCAGGTCAAATCGTTCTCCTTTACGAAGCACCGGATCCAAATCCCGCTTAATCTGCTGGGATGACACTTTACCGATATTATCAAGCTCGAATTTTTCCGGTGGCTGTGCTGCTCCGATTGCACTATAGAAGACGACACATTTACGAAACATTGCTTCCTCACTTTCATCAAACAGCCCAAATTTAACCATGTTATGCATGTCATATAAATCTCGTGGAGCCGTTCTTGTAAGTAATGCTACTGTTTTAGAAGCAAATATCTCCAATGGTGCTACGGAAAGAACGGTAAGCTTTTCCTCATTCCATGGCAGTTTTACTTCTCTCCTTGCCACAGGAAGCACATGACAGCGAAGCATATAGTTAATCTCAATCTTAAGATTATCCTTTACCCCTCCACAATTTACATATTCATACACAAAGGAATCCAAGGCATGATAGCTCTTTGATTTCGGACTCAGAAGATATCCGTTTGCCATCATATACTTGCTGATTCTGTCTGTGATAATCTCCCTGTCTGCAAGCATTTCATCCCTTTCAATACTTCTGCAATAATCCAAATCAATATCCACCGAAAGTCTTGGCAAATCAAAAATAGTAAGATTAATGGCAGTGCCGCCTTTTAAGGCAATCCCTTCTGACAAAAGCTCATCCGATTCCATAAACTTCAACACATCCGCCAGACGACACACCTTTTCCAGTGTATCCCTCGGAAAACCCAGTTCTTTTGCCATTCTGCCAAGAGTTAATCTATCCCATTGCATCATAATCATCAACCCCCTTATCTAACAATCCTTTCAGAGAAGCCGGTGCATAAAGCTTCCATCTTTTATGAAATACATTATCCTGTGACTCCTTCATCAGGTAACGCTTTGCTCCAGAGGAACCATTCTCACACGCATCAAAAAAATTGGCTGAAAAATGGAATTCTTCCTGCATTTCTTCAAAAAGATATCCGCATTTCTGATACATAAAACCATTGTTGTTTCTTGCCAGACATTCCAGCACTTTCTGCTCATTCAGTCCCGGCACCAGCATCATACAGCGTATTACTTCCTCAAGTCCTGCTATCTTTTCAAAATCACGGATACTGTCTACAACAGTCTGTTCCATGGATGTCACTCGTATCTTTCCCTGCTGTACTACTTCCATATCAGGCTTACGCTCTATGTGGCGATACAACACTCCGTCATACTCAAAATCGTGAAATCTTTTGTCCGTTGCAACATAACACTCATAAAACACCTGACTTCCATAACCAAATACTTCAAATGCACTGTGATGGGTGATACAAGCATCCGGGAACAGATTGGAACCTATCTGATAACGGGATAACACAGGCTGTTTCGTTTCCATGCTGATTACCACATAAAAATCTCTTTTCACCTTTTCTATCAGCCCTTTTTTCTGGTATTCATAGATCACCTGATTCGCTGCGGTTGCTGTTCCTACAAGCTCTATCAGCTGTTCTCTCGAAAAAGAACCCTTTGCAAGCAGCTTTTCATAATGCTTCATCACGTATCACCTCCTACTGTTTTAAATTCAGCACAATGTATTATTTATTCTTAATACTTTGTACTTTTTTCAAAATAATCTATTTTGAGTTTATCACATAGTATTAGAAATATCAAATACATTGTGCTTTTTTTGAAATTTAATCCTCCTCATTATCTCCAAACATAGCAGACAGAGAAGCCAATGCCCCATCATCCAGCGGCTTATCGGAAATCTCCAGATTATTCTCCGATAATTCTTCCACCGTTTCCTTCATCGGTTCTGTTAACTCTGGTTGTGTATCAGGCTGAATTGATGCTACATTCATCCCCTGCATCTGCATCATGGCAGGGACAGCCGCATAACCGCCTGCCGGCTGTCCCATTGCACTGATAATTGTAGCCAGAATCCTCGTAACGGCATCCTGCATAATCCGCTCATTGTCTGCCTTACTCTGTTTGGCAAAATCCCTGACAAACTCCTGCATAAGCTCCACAGTACTCATTTCTTCCCGAAAACGGATTTCTCCACGGACAAAACAAAGAATCGCCCACTTCACAGCCTCCGTCAGTGAATCATAATACTCTCCCTCATAGACCGCTTTATCCAGCCAGTCCATGATTTCCTTATCCTCCCGGTTCTTATCATTCAACCGGAATGCAATCGACCTTGTTGCCATAAGCTATACCTCCAGATTCTGTGCTAAGTACTGATAACCGAGAGCATTGGCACGGACATCAGTTACATATCGCACATTTTCTCCGGTACAGCTTCCAAAACGTCTCATAACTCCGGCTCCGCCGCCCACATACACCACATTGGTAAAATCAAAGTCAATTTTCAGTTCACGAAGCTTGGCTTCCACTTCAAGGGCATATCTTCTAAGCCCTGCATTGATGGTATCCATAATGGATTCCTTATTCTTGGCAATGGCTTTGGTATCTCCCGTTTCAATCACTTCATTGATGATATACTCCGGCACTTCCTTACCATACTTTGCTATGCACTCCTTCTGAATACGGTCAATGGCTGTAATCAGTCCCTGCTGGTAAGTATGGCACTCATCAAGAACGGGAACCTTATTCACCACCGACATAATATCCAGTGTCCAAGAGCCGCAGTCCACCGCTGTCAGTCTGTCCATACCTTCCATTCGGTTGGCAATCGCTGCATGGCACTGTGCAAATACCCTTACCTTGCCAAAATGCACCACATATCTGACCCCTTCATAGTAAAATGACACTTTGTCATTGGAACGAAGATAATTCTTAAATTCCTTCTTTTCCTTGCCATAAAGGGTGAGGGGAACTCCCACCGCAAGATTTACCTTTACAGCTTTCGCTTCCGTACGTTCTCTTAACTCCATTGCAATTGAAGCCAGTGTCAGAAGATAATAATTTTCATTCTCTGTCTTGGTCTCCTGCTTACCCATTCTGCCCTGACCGATAACATATTTTCTGCCTCGAAACTCAAGCAGGTTATCCTTTGTGGCAGGCATGGTCTGCAACTCCGTAATTCCATTCTCAAAAATGATGCTTGGAGTCTTAATGGAACTCCAGCCATGGTCAATGGCAATCAGAAATTCAGGAATTAATTCCATAAAGTTTCTGCCTTCCATAGTGTTCAAGTTACTTTCATTTCTCATAATCTCTGTCATAAATACCTCTTTCTCCGGCAATCCGGGTGCCGGTCCCTTGCATAATCTTTTTCCTACTGTAAAAGGTGGCAGCCAAGCCACCACCTTCCATAAAAACAATTCACTAATGATACTGATACACAATATCCATAAGTACGGTTTCTTCTGCCACCATCTTTGCCTGCTCACGCAGTTTCCACATTTCTATGGTGGAACCGTGATTTACAAGCGGATGCTTTCTCATATGCTGACTAATCATTACATCCAACATTCATAAGCTTCCTCATTGACCTTATGCGCTGTCCGATTAACACATCCAAGTCTTGTAAGTGTACGAAATCTTCCTTTATGATTTTCCTTCATATAGGATAACCACAGTAGTCCGTACTTTCCCACTGCCGATAATTCCATATCAGCAGGGAAAGTCAGTAACGGATACAAAATACCATCCTTTTCTACATAGGGAATATCCATCTTTCCCATAAAAAGTCGCCTCCTCTCTCAAAATATTTGCCTAACGATAGCAACGGAACTCATAGAACTCTACGCTGTTGCCCTGATAAACTCCAGCACACTCAATGTAAAAATACGGTTCTACTTCCAATACCATCATTCCGGCTATGTAATCTGCAATCTCTTCCTCGCTGCAAAGCCTTTCTCCACTAATAGTAGAAGCAAGGTTTAAATTCGTTTCCACAAATACAGAATAATAACCGCAACCATCATAAGGATAATACTCCTCGTATTCTTCCTGTGTAATCTTTCCCTCTGCAAGCAATCTGTCCAGATTTTCGGGAAGTGTTATCATTCCTGCGGCTTTGCACTTCTCCACCGCAAGCCTCGCCACACGGTCTGCATCATATCCCACATATTCTGCCTGCGGTATGTTGAAGGTAATCTCAAACACCGGACTTCCGTCAGCAGGATTTCCTCTGTCATCTGTAGCAGGTGGCGTTTCATCTTCCGTTGCAGGAACTTCCGTGGATGTAGCCGGTGGTGTCTGCTCCGGTGTGGTTGGTTGTTGTTCCTCAGGTGATGTGGCAGGCTCAGTAGTAACTGTTTCCGGCTCGCTTGGTACCTCTGTTGTTAGTGGCTCCGCATCAGCTTCCGTTGTAGTCATATCTGCTGTCGGTTCTTCCGTATTTGAAGCTTCCACATTAGAACTATCTCCACTCTGCTCCTCAATCTCAGATGTTTCCGTCTGCTCAGTCCCCACAGATGTATCAGAATCATCTACTGCTACAACATCATCTGAAACAACCACGCTCTCTGTATTATCTTCTGGAATACCACCAGAACATCCCAAAACCATCAAAACACTCCATAGCATAAACAATAACCATACTTTCTTTAACATAGAGATCGCTCCCTTCTACTGTGGTACTGCTGCTTTTGCAAAAATCAGAAAGACCCTTGCCACCAGCACAAATAACAACAAAAACAACTTTGCTCCATAAAGAACTGCCTTTAATACAAAAAGCACACTCTTCAAAAAAAACTTCACTATTGCAATCAAAATGTTTCCTAATCCCATACAGGACCTCCTTTTCGGGCATTTCCCTTACAAGTGACCAAACTTAAGGAAATGCCATCACTACTTATTCCAATGCAGCCACGCATCGGAAGGGTAAAAAAATACACCATCCTAAACTAACTTCTTATCGAAGTCTAAGCTTAAGATGGTGTAGTCCACACCCACTCTAGGTTTCATATTCAGTTTTTTTGGTGCCTTTCTCCACCAATTTTACCGTAACTGATTAAAAAGATAAATTTGGACTAACCTCTGAAACGCCCTATTTATAAGGCTTTCTTAAGCTTGTCACTATTATATCTCAATCCCCCGACTCCCATTTTGAAATTGCTTGACGGGATACATCTAGTTGCTCTGCTAGTTTCTCCTGTGAAAGACCACTCTTCTTACGAAGTTGATACAATTTTTCGGATAGTTCCATATTTCCTCCTTTCACACAAAGCATACCAACGAAGCCTAAAAAACTCTATATATACCGATAGTCAATTTCGCAACTGACGGTAGCAAATGTGATTTTTCCTGTATTTTAGCAATAACAGCGCCATATCTATCGCTTTTTCCATTATACTAATATCCCTCTGTTTTTTCTATCACATTTTACAAAAGCTGCAAGGAAAAATAATCCTTGCAGCCATAACCTATTACTTACTCGTAGAACCCCTGCTCCTCAATACCTTTCTCCAGAATGGTATGTATCAGTTCCTCCAGCTCCACGTTGTTAATCTCGCTGACAACAATTAACTTTGCAAGTGTATCCTTCGGAACAGATACCGCATAACGCTCCTCATCTGCACGAAGTTCATGGACACAGATGCCAAGTCCCTCTGCAATCTTGCACATAACACCAAGCTCCGGCTCCTTAACCCCTGCCATAATGTCAAGGATTGTTCTCTCCGGCACACTGGAAATTCTGGAAAGCTCCGCAATCCCGATTTCTTCCTCTTTCATCACGTTTAATAACTTATCTCCTGTTGTATACATATCCCACTCCTCCTATATTACAGCTTCCTTTTTCTTTTCTGGTGCAGAATGCTCCTTTCCGGCATTCATCTTAATAACAGCATCCTTCTTTTCCGCAAGTTTCTCTTTTACTGAAACACGCTCATGGCGGTTATCTCTTTTTTCCTCTTTCTGCTTGGCACGTTCCTCTGCCCGGTCACTGCGGAACAATTCATGTTCTTTGGCATCATACTCATACACATGATCCGAAAGACGTTCTCCCGGTGCCACCTGTGTTTGATTTACTTCCTGTACCATCTGCTCAAGTTCTTTAAACTCCATTCCCGCATCTTTCGGTATAATCAGCGTTTCATGGATTGAAGAAGGCAGCATATAAAAATCTCCTACCTTCTCAGCGATCTCCTGTCTGATATCATCGTTTAATATTGCAGCAGCACCATTTACTTTTGTATCATTTGTCAGCACAAACATGGTATCGGGAATATCCGGCATCATCTGCATTGCCATTTCTTTTGCTTCATCCATACCCACATTTTGTTCTCTTGCAATATCAACTGCAATCATCTCCGCAACCGTCTCATTCATTCCTTTGAAACTATGTGGCTGCAAAGTATCCATATTCTGCAACGCCTGGTCATGCAGTTCTTCAAGTGTGATTCCATATCCATCCATCAAATTATCTGTAATGGTTATGGTCGCAGTCCCTTCTCCTGTTTTATCCATTAAAATCTGATACACAACTGCTAAATCTTCCAGCTTGGAATACGGTTTATCCTGAAGGAACTGCTGATTTGCTTCCTCGTTGATCAGCTTACATACAATTTTTTCCTTGATCTTGTCAAAATCGGTAACTGCCGATACATCTATATCATGATCTATATAATGTGACTGATACACACTTGCAATCTGAGCTAATACATCATCCAATTCAGCTCCATCCTGTATCTGCTCAAAATATGGATTCAGATAAATGGTAGGTGCAATATTACTTTCTTCTGTTCTTACCATCAGACCGTCCAGAACACAGTCATTATTCTTTACAATCTGATTGACCTCAACTGCAGCATCTGCAAACTTTTCAGGAAGAAAATCCTGTATTTGTTCTTTTACCTGTTCTACAAAATCTCTGTATTCCATTACTTTTTCTCTCCCTTCTTGGTGTCATTCTGTGATTTCTCTGTCAGCTTTGATACTGTGGCACCATACATTTGGTACCTCTTCATCATGTTTCTCTGGCTTGTTACATTGATTTCTTTTTCTAACTGCTTCATTTTGGCTTTCCTCCCTATTCTGCTTTTCTTCCAAATGAAAACGTATCTTCTTTTTCCTTTT
>JBJEOB010000022.1:16277-20199 GCA_051880495.1 Lachnospiraceae bacterium | reverse complement strand
CGCTCTCATCCCACGGTTAAAACCGTGGGCTTTCTCGCTTAGATTTTGTAAATATCATTACGAAGATTAGCACTTTGTAGCTTTGCTTTTTTTTTATTAGGTAATGAAAAAAAAATCGAGGGGCATTAAAAGATGCCCCAAACCATTGTCAATCCCAAAAAACAGTTATTTCTTGATCACACCACTTATCACTTCAGCAATTTAATAATTCATAGCGAACCCGGTTCTCCTGTCAATCAATCCGATTCCTGATATCGACCATCCTCCTGTCAATTTCTGCCCTTGTTCGTTCCTCAGACAGAATATATTCCTGATCCGCATCTGTCAGGCGGCCCAACTGCTTTGCAATTTTGATCAATCTTTGTTTTTCAGATTTGCTTATTGTTTCTTTCACAATTTTCACCTTCTTTTTTCTCAAATATGGGCGATATTTTCATTTATGCCCAAAAAAACAGAATATACCAACCTGATATATCCTGTTTTCCTAAGAATGTTATTTGTATTTCTTGACACGTGTCTGAAGATTATATTTTTGAGCCAACTGGATCATGCTTTTGGTCCCAGGGCTTTTTCCATCCCAGAACGCAACCAGAGCATCTGCATTGCGGGCCATTTCCTCATTACGGATTGGACCTGCAGCTGTTCCATAGCAATCCCAATCAGCTTTAAAATATCTGATTTTGTATCCATGTTCTTTGGCATAATGCTCTCCGCAGGTATCTGCACCCTTTGCCATGCCACATACTATCTGAATATCCTCTTGAGCATAGTTCGAAAGCAATCTGTCCATAACATGGCAAAGAAAATCGTAATCGTTAAAATCCCGTGATCCGGCAATTATCACGCGAAACATATTGTCCTCCAGAAATCACCACTGCGTCTTTGTCAGTTTTCCGTATTCATCAAATTCCCAACACAAGCTTTCCAACTGTTCTTTGAAACTTTTCTGATACCAAGTATAGCTTCTTCCACAGAAAGAGGAAGCACTGTGAGCATAAAAAGTATATTTACGTAACCAGTATGCAAACGAACCCTCATTATCAGCCGGGCTGATATAATGAAACTCTTTGCCTCTACCGCATGCCACTGTCCTAATATAGTTAGCTTCACTGTCAAATACAATATACATGCCGTTTCTTGCGTCTTTCTGACTTTTGATGCCAAATTTTTGATTAAGCCAGTTATCAATATAAGAATTTAGTTCCTCTGCTTCTGCTACTTTCCGTTCCTGATTCAGATGTTCAATACTTGTCTCATATGCATGGATCTGAGCATATAACTGAATCATATGATCATGTTCTTCCTGTATCTGCCTGTCAATTTCAGCAACTGAACGGATTCCATCTTTGATGATTTGACTGCGGGAAGCAGGCACATCATCGGATTCTGCAGAAACGATATTGTCATGGTCTAATCCACGTGAATCACAAAACTCTGTATACTGCTCAAAATATTTTTCTTTCAGCTGTTCGTCAGTATACTTTCCTGACAACCAAGTCCAACGCAAATGTTCTTTTTTGTATGTATCGAAACTGTAATGCATTATATTTCCTCCTGTTTTTCATATATATTGTTCAATTTCCTTGATGTGATTAACTGTAACACGGCGAAACCATCCGGGACCACCTACATCCAAAGTCCAGTGCGGCTTCACAGACAATACATCCATATCTGTGATATACCAGCCAAAACGATTAACGATTCCCTCTGACTGGATATGGGTCAGCACATTTTCTTTGTCACAATGTTTGGCCACATAGATGTTATGTGAAGTATCCTGGATATATTTTGCCACTTCAGGGATAAATTTGTAACAGCTCGGAATGATGGCTCCTTTTGGCATTCCACCTTCTTCAATTCCTTTTTGTATTGTAACGACAAGGTCAATCCCCTTGCCAGTCGATCTGTATGTATAACTCATTTTCTGCCTCCTATTCTTACGGAATGGAATGATAACTCAATGTCGATTCCTGGATTCCATCTGCTAAATCCGGAACCAAAAACTCTTTCGCAAGCTTCCTGCAAAAATGAATCTGTATCCCATTCTTTCCATTTTTTCATATCCTATTTCTTCCATCTGCATAGCAGATGATGTTGTTTGGTTCCTCATACCCTTCCTGATAAGTTTCTGTCTTGATTTCTTCCGAACAGGAATCATATTCTACACAAGCAACCATATTGCTTACATCAAAAGACTTCCCGTCTTTAGAAAAACTGACAAAAACTCCTGGATATTCGGATTCTGTTCCTTTTTCTTCTACCATCAGATACCCATTGGGGATCTTTACCTTGAATTTTCCGTTCATTGTCATTTTCTCCTGTTAATTTGGAATATCATAGGAATAGCTACGTAAGCTAATCTGAATACTATTGTATTTTGCTACTCTCTATCTCAACTTCGCTACCGATTTCCCAAGGTTCATATACGTTGAAACAGACTTCACAATCACAGAATCCACCATGATATTCCAGTAATCTGATCATATTTCTATATTGGCTTTCATTCTCAGCATGTTTTTTTAAAAAACGTTTCGAAAGTTTTAACTTTCCACTACAGTGACCCAATCCAAACTGATGAAACACAGCAGTCAAATGATCATAAAGCTCTTTTCTTAACCTTTCTTCGTTCTCTGTTATTACAATTTTCATTATTATGTACCTTCCATCTAACCAATCAGCTAACTACAGCTGACGCAATGCTTATTATATCTCTATTTTTCAGATAATTTTGTTTCATTAAAAATTCACATCAAAAAATACTGTCAACATCAATCTTAATATCACCAACATTCCCATCAGAAACGATAATATGATCTTCTGCAATATCCCTGATCAATGCCTGATATATCTCATTTTCTGTGCCTTCCTCATCCATTTCCCATCGCAGATAGTCAATGGTATCACCCACTGAAAAAACATCGTCATTAATAGAAATGAATTTTTTGCCAAAAATTTCTGCCATTACTGTTTTTACCTCCTGCATTAACTTGTTTACAAAGTAATGTGCAAAACCCTTCACAAATTACATTGCTTTTGATAAATGTACTCATTTAGATACCATAGAAATACTCAGAAAACTTATCTGCATTATACTGTCCTTTAGTAATCTCTATGATTTTCCTAACAGTGTACTTTTCGTTCAGTTCACCAAGACTTTTCACAAATGCCTCAGACCCCTGTCTGCAAGCCCCGGTAATAACTCTGTACATCGTAACTGCCTCTTCAACAGTCATTTCATCATCCAAAGAAAGGTTTCTGTACTGTTCTGCTCCTCTATCCTCTGCAGCTTTATAAAGCAGATCAGCGATACCATCCCGTATTTTGTTACAATGGGCATAATACATTCCGTCAGAAACAACATTTTTCCCTTTGATTTTTCCAATATAAACTGTATATTTGCCAATTGTTTTTGTATTCTTAACATGTATCAGAATACCATCTGCATACAAATATCGACCAGGTACAAAATCTCCATTCTTTAGTATTTTGATTTTTTCAATTTCTTTTTCTATCAGTGTACGGCTCAAATTCAGTGAAACACCAACAGCTAAGTCTTTTGGCAGACCCTCTATCGGAGGATCACTCAATACGAGAGTTCCACCAATGGTTAGATTCTCTGGTAGATTTTTGACCTGTGTGTTACTCAAATCCAGATAACCACCAACTGTTAGGTTATCGGGCAAAGTTATAATTTTTGTACCAGTTAAATACAATGAACCACCGACTGTTAGATTCTCTGGTAGATTCTTGACCTGTGTGTTACTCAAATTCAGGAAACCACCGACTGTTAGATTCTCTGGCAAACTCTTTATCTGTGTGCAACTCAAATCCAGATAACCACCAACTGTTAGATTCTCTGGTAGATTTTTGACCTGTGTGTTACTCAAATCCAGATAACCACCAACTGTTAGGTTATCGGGCA
>JBJEOB010000022.1:320-16177 GCA_051880495.1 Lachnospiraceae bacterium | reverse complement strand
TCTTGACCTGTGTGTTACTCAAATTCAGGAAACCACCGACTGTTAGATTCTCTGGTAGATTTTTGACCTGTGTGTTACTCAAATTCAGATAACCACCAACGGTTAGATTCTCTGGTAGATTTTTGACCTGTGTGTTACTCAAATTCAGTGAGCCACCGACTGTTAGATTCTCTGGCAGATTCTTGACCTGTGTGTTACTCAAATCCAGATAACCACCAACTGTTAGGTTATCGGGCAAAGTTATAATTTTTGTACCAGTTAAATACAATGAACCACCGACTGTTAGATTCTCTGGTAGATTCTTGACCTGTGTGTTACTCAAATTCAGTGAGCCACCGACTGTTAGATTCTCTGGCAGATTCTTGACCTGTGTGTTACTCAAATCCAGATAACCACCAACTGTCAAATTTTCGGGTAAGCTTTCTATCAGTGTGTTACTTAATTCAAGATTCCCTTTTACAGCAAGATTTCGAGGCAGTTCTTTAATTTTTGTACCTCTGAGGTTAAGATTCCCGCCATTTTCTCTCATCATTTTTTCTGCTTCATCAATTGTTAATCTCATATTTCTCTCCTTTGATATATTTTTTTTCCTTCCATCTGGTTTTCACTGTACTTCGTAAGAAAATTTACGCAGTACAGTGAATTGTGTTATTTTTCAGATATATTGCTTCACTTCGATTCCATAAAAATTTTCATCGCAGTTTTCGCAAAGATACTGATATTCTTCCAGATCACTCTTAACCATGACATGCCCGCATCTGGGACAAACTGCATGAGTGGTCTTTACATTGGACTTTGCTGCCGTTAACCAGAATACATGCTGTATTCCCATCGCAGTGTTCTTATCACCTTCATGAATGTTAAAAGTGGCCATGCCTAATTTGACCTGATTTTCATTGACTAGCTGATATCCTCTGGCCGTGAGAAATTTGATATACTCTCTTCTGCTCATAAGTATGCCCTCTATTAATCAATAATCGTGATCCCATGCTTCTTGATCGCATCCAGCGTATCCTCATGCCCAACTCCGGCCAGGATGATATTGTCATACCGCTCAGAAAAAGCAGGCTGTGTGATCAGGTTCAGTACTGCCTCCAGCATTTCAGAATCCAGTTTTTCAATATCATCCAGTGCCAGGATGCGGTTTCCGGTCATCGCATTGATCATATCGACCAATGACACCATGATGCATGCTTTCTCCCCACTGGAAGCATTTCTGAATTCTACTAAAGGCATGCCGGCACGAGGACGGCAATATACATGAAGGCCCTTGTTCATGTAGAAACGAATCTCAAATCCATGTCGGTATGTAGAAGCCGTCTGCTTGCAGATCGATTCAAATTTCTTTACATATCGATTTACAATCGAGGTAATGACATTTCCTTTTGGATCCAGTTCCTTACAAAGTGCATCCAACAGGGCATATTTCTTCTCAGCCTCTGCAAGGGCTTTCTGCTTCTTCTGATAGTCAGCATAAGAATCCAAAAGCTTTCTTTCATTTTTAAGGGCTGCCAGTCTGGACTTCTGTTCGGTTGGATCTGCCACATCTTTTACTTCCGTTTCTTCTTCATGCTTTGGCATGTTGTTACGAAGATTCGTGTACTCAGTATATAACTGGGCCTTTTTCTCGAATCGGATAGCATTCTTCTGGTATGCATCCAGATCATCGTCCAGCTTTTTCTTTTCTTGCTTTTTCGTCTCGATAGCTTTTTTGTTCTGGTCGATCAGCTTCTGGCTTGCTTTAACATTCTGAGAGAACTCACTTTTAAAGCCTGACCAATCCGTGCTGCATCGCATCTTCTCATAGATCGGACAGATACCCTTTTCAATGTTCGCCATGACTTTACGGTAGAATTCAATATCTTTTTCAGCTTTAATGATATTTTCCTGAAGAAGGCTGATATCCGTATCCAGTTTACTGATTTCTTCCCGAATCTTTTTATCGCTTCCATCCGGTTTTTTAGCATCCTTTAAAGTGTTGAATTCGTTGACTACCTGCTGATAGCGTTCCTGCGTTTTTTTGATGCCTTCCAGGAGCTTTTTCTGCTTCTGATAGCTTTTCTTTGCTTCTTCCACAGCAGCGATCTGCTTCATCAGATCCATGATCTCCTGGTCAACGATTTCAGCAGTACGACCTTCTGGTGGGAGGTAACCGCTGTAATTGTCTATGTATGCACGATAGCTTTTTACATCGCGGCCGCATAAAAGACGTTCGTTGCTCACGCTATCAAGGACGCCGGCAATCGCATCGTTGTCATACTCCTTGTCTGCTTTAAACCATTTTGCCGGAAGTTCAGACTCTTTGATATCTGCACTGTTAATCAGGTCCAGAATCTCTTTACCTGTAACTTTACATGACAGATGCTGCAGCAGAAAACGGCTCAATGCTGCGGGTTCCATTTCCTGCAGCATGGTAGAGGATGACAATACAGATAACATCTCTGTATTTGTACCTGAATACCGTTCCAGATACAGCTTCACTTCATCCAACGTTTTTCTCTTTCCATCAAGGAAATGTTCAGTAACAGGTGTTTTGACCATCTTTGAAGTTTTTCTGACGTGAGAGATTTTCACGCCATTTTCCAATTCTGCTAAAATACTGGCAGAACCTGCTCCTGTCCTGACATTCACATCACTGATCTGGCCGGAATAAATACGGTTATAGGCATCCATGAATGATGTTTTTCCCATTCCATTCTCTCCGAGCACAGCAATGATCGTCGGTGACATGTCATATTCCCTTCCAACAATTCCTTTAAAATTATCAATTTTCATTCTCACAATCTTCATTTTCTTTCCTCCTGTTTATTCTTACTCCAATCGTGAATCATTGTTACACCAGTAATATGGAAGTTTCCAATATGCGAAAATTGAAAATCGGTAAATAAACAACAGAGGCGAACCGGGTTTGCTTCTGCTTAAAAAGAAAAGCACCGCTTTTGCGATGCTCTTTTCGAAAACTTATTTTGTTTTTGAGGAATGTGTGTTCTGATGGGGGTGGTGGATTTTTTGTTCACCTTTGAAGAAACTGGCTAGATGTTTTTTGTGATATTGTCAAGTCATTTCCTTTTATAAGCCACTTTCGTGATTGAATTAATAAACACTCTTCGCTTATTATCATCCTTGTATTGCCTTACAAACTGCAAATCTGCATCCCATTTATCCACTGCCATCTGATACGATGGCAGACCTTTCTTCTGAGCCATAAACATTTGTAAATATGATATAATCTCTGATGCCGTCAAGGTATGATCATCGATAAGATTTGCAAGAATAGTCTGCCTCTGAATATCAGTCAAACCATTATTTGCTTTTACGTTATATCCGTTCTGCATAAGGATGGATTCACCTGCCATGTTATGGTAATGTAATCCATATCTATATAAGTCTTCTTTCTCAATCATCTTGCAAATAAGGATTCCTATCTTGGAAATCCTGTCATACTCACTTTGCATCAGGAAATAACAACCACAATCCGAACAATATGCTGCGGTCACTCTTTCCGTGATCATAGTTCCATTTGCTTTCAATACTTGAATAATCCCAAGTACTTCTTCTAAATGATGGGATTCCGAAATACATTTAAAAATGTTTGTACGAATCACAAAATCATTTGACGTTATTTGGTGGATTTCTCTAACAATCTGCTTTTCTTTCTGCATTTCCTCTTTCTTAATGCTCTGAAGTATTTCATGGTATAATAATTCTCTATACTTATTATCTAAGAAATCTTCATGTTTTTTCCCATCTATTTCCAAGGACATATTAGCCTTCCATTTATTGTTTTCAGTTACTTTACCGATAACTGAAAATAAGTATTCATGACCTTCATAGGAAGCTACCAAATCTTGTTCAATATACTGACTTGTTTTTTTCCATTTTCTTTTCTTCCAATGGATTCTTCCTTCCTGAGTATTTGCCAGTAATTTTTCTGGCAATGATTTGTTTTTCAGATTCTCCTGATTTTTCTTATACTCCGCAAATGCTCTCATATACTCTTTTTTCTGAGCCTTTGAATATTTTTTGTTTTCTGGTTTGTAAAATGCTAAGAATCGCTGAATATCTTGGTCAACATCATAGTTTTTCATGTGACACACCATATTATATGTACTTCTGTCTTGCAGAAACAGAGTTAAAATATCTTTATTCTCTATGCTAATGACATCTGTCAATTTTGTAATCTTCACATAGCCAACTACTTTATATTTTCCGCTTTTTATTATTTTATATTCATCGTATTTTTCAATGTAATAACTTTTCGGTTGCAATTTCCCACTCGAGTACTTCATCAAGAATTCCTCAAGAATTGGCGATATTTTATATTTTTTTGATTTTCTTATCACCTTAAACAGGCTTTTATGATTCATAAATACATCTAAGATATCCATATCTGTTTCATCAGATACTATATCCGTGAGAGAATTTATTTGCCTGACTTGTCCGGCAGTTCCAGACCCTGGGATTTCTTTATCCATTTCTATAATCTTTCTGTCCAAAAGATATGCCGAACCTTTTGATACATATTGGGCTTTCTTATCCATAAAATACTTTGACCGTATCTTATATCTATCCAGAAACACCACAATATTTGGATGAATCCATATCTTATTGGATAAAACGATTTTTTGATATAGTTCTTGGTCAATAAGAAATACATCCAAAATATCAACATCTATCTCTGAAACAAATCTGTCAGTAAATGTTTTTATTTCTAGTGGCATATCCGCACTTTCCATGATATGATGCTTTAAATCCTCTATATTCTGTTTTTTCCGCTCTATCTGTACATTATCACGTTCTTCCTCACAAAATATTTCGTACTTTTTCAAACACATTGCTCTATTTTGTAGATAAGTATTTTCGGAAGATACAGTATAAGTCTCTAAGAATTTGACAATTTCTTCTGACACTTGATACTCATTTGACTTCAATATTTCTTGATATTCCCGCTTATTTGTTAAATAAATACGGAGAATATCCTTATCATCTTTTATCTTTTGCAATAAGCTGTTTACTGTAATCATATTCTCCACTCGTTATTGTATTTTCAATATATGTTTCCTCTATTTCATACCAATAGTATGAAGTTATATTTTTCCTATAAACACTTAACTATATGTTTCACCTATGAAAATAACTCATGAAACCTAGAGTTGTTTTCTGTTAACTGTTATTTTACAACTAAAGTTTATCAATCTTCACAGTTAAATCCTTTACTGATTGCATAACCACTTGCCATTCAATATCTGAAGCATAAGAAAATTTTTTCTGGTACATTTTCCACAATTTCTCCAAATTCTGATTATATTGAATCTCATCCATTATTTCACCTGTCTCTTTCAATATTTCCAGAGTTTCCCTTTTAGCTGCGGTTGCTGACAAGGCTTTGGACAATATTACAATATCCAGTTTATCTCCATATATCTGAAACAAAATGTATACATCATAAAAATCTCTCATGCGGGTATTCGTCACGTTCCTACTGATAATCGTTTCCAACTTTTCAGCCAATACCGTTTCCAGATTATATGCCCATATATCTATGAATCGTTCTTCCAACATCAGCTTAAAACTATATCTGACCTCTCTGGGTGTGATCACATCGCCCGTCGAGAAGTCTATCTTCAATGGTGTCCGTACGCCATCAAATTCTGTTTCCAAACTGACACGGACTCCAGGATAATCTGCTTCATCCATGATTTCGGAAATCCTTTTTACGCGAAAAATAACTCCATCATCCAGATGTACTGTAATAATATTAGTTATTATGTTTTCTACATCTTCGACGTTAACATTTACACCTTTTATTGTTGCATCCATATCCATAGTGGAACGAGCATCAAGTCCTACCATTGCTGCAACCAGCATACCACCCTTCAATATAAATTGATCTTTATATTGTGACAATGAGATTCTCTCCAGAAAACGCTCCATCATATAATTACGCATTAAAACCTGTGCATCCGCCGAATTCTTTTTTGATAAATTTCTGATCAAATCTTTTAGCTGTTTAGACGTTTTGATCATAAAAGGACCTCCTGATATTGTCTGAGTATTTTTTCTACATGAAATAAAGCTGCATAGTCCATCAGCCTTCTGAGATTTTTATCCTTTCGCCGAAAGTATTCTTTCAAAGCATCCTGATAAGTCTGCATCTCCATATTGCTCCGGCTCCGAATGACATCGCAGACTGTCCTTTCCATATTATATGTCCTCACTTCATTTCCAAAAGGAGTCTTTACCCACACTATACCGACCTCATGTAATTCTTTTTTTACTGTATAAACCTGTATTCCGTCTTCTTTTAACTTTGTCGGATTATAACCCGTTCTTACTGTAATGACATACTGCATTGGTTCTCTATCTGTCAAATCATGGAAAAACAATGCACTTTCATGCGAAAAAATGGCCTGACTGCATCTCAAATGCAACAGGTACATCGCATCTAACCATACATCTGACACAGCATAAACGCCATGTGCTATTTTCTCCATATTTTTTTCTTTTACATAATTATAGAAAAGTGGTTTTGAAATGCCTGCTTCTATAACCTGGGAAGTTTGAATAAGTCCCCGATTTGCTTCCAGTAGGCTGTCTATATATTCAAATTGTTTCATTTAATCACTCCTTTTATACTAATATTATATTCTATATTAGTCCAAAAGTAAATATAGTGTATTTAGGTATTTAATTAATTAATTTGACAATTCCATCAATTAATGGTAAAGTAGTCCAGTTGTAAAAAAGTAAGAGGTGATGTTATTATGAAAAAAAGAAAAACTACACAGAAAACAGCAAACACAATTAAGGCTACTGCGACAAAAGCAGTCGAAACCGTAAAAGAGACAGCAGAAAAAGTAACTGACAAGATTGCTGAAGAAGCACCGGTATTGGCAGAAACCATTACAGCCAAAACAGAAGAGATCATGAACAGCCCTATCGTTGAAGAAGGAAAAGAAATTATCAAAGAGACAAAAGAAAAAGCATCGCAGGCAATCCGCACTAAAATCTCCGAAGTCAATGTTGAGATTTTTGAGATAAATGTTTCTCTTGATGCTATCGAAAAGGCTGTTAAAAAAGCAGTGTCTGATAAGAAATTGAAAGGCGATATCAAGATTTACATCAATGCAGAACAGCGTACTGCATTCTATACCGTAAATGGTGAAGGGGCTGAAGATTATCGGATTGATCTGAGAACTTTTTGACATTAACTCACCCACACAGCTATCCGTGGGACATTGTACTCACTGACCCGTTCGAGGACTACAAAACAGACTTGATGCTACCCTGAAAAAGAAAGAACTGACGGTCAAACATCGACCGTCAGTTTTTCTTGCAAGTATTTTAATTTTAGGGAACAGAACAACCGTTTTGCATACCGTTCCATATAGTCATAGTCCGGTTTTCCGTCATGTGTAACTGGTAATAATATCATTTGCTTCTGCATACGTCCTTCATTGAATTTATATCCGTAGGCATATTTGTTTTTTTGCTGAAGAATTACAGTTTTCATAAACAAATAAATGTATTCATTTCCATTGTGTTCTTTCAGAGCAAAACGTTTTACATCATCTGAGAAAATACAAGTATACGGGTGATAGAAATTTTCTACTACACTGCCATTATAATTCACACCAAGAACATTACTATCTTCTGATATATTAGTATTACTAACAAAAGCTGTCACTCCGTTATTTGAATCCGATGCACCTATAAAAGGTTTTAATCCTGCCTGCATATTGCTTTTTGTCAAACGTTTACCGGGACGAATGATGAAAACGTCACGCAGGTAAAATTCTTTCCATTCCTTTTCATTTAATGCCAGAAGAGCCTCCCCATTTCGTATAATCTTGCCAATATAATCAATATAGTTTTGTATAATTTGCTGTTCGCGTTCTTTGATGTACTGTTCCATAAAGGCATAATCAGGTGCACCAAATTGATCAATGGGAAGCATAATTTTTTCACGCTTAATGCTTTCTTGATTGCCCATTTTTCCATAACTATATTTTGAACAAGTCTGTCTTATCATTCTTGCAATAAACAATCCAGAATACTTGTTTATAGCTGAATTATAGAGCATGAGAATCGAAGAACCAGCACCGCCACGCCCTAAAAAGTCATATCCCTGATAAAATGTACTTCCATCTACTGGACTTACAGTTATACAATTTCCAGTATCAAGGTTTTCATTTTCATTCGGTGTACAGCACTTTATTACTCCATTATTCACATTCCCCGATGCAACGAACGGAACATTTCCAAACTTATATTGCTTTTCAGAACGAGTTCTCGGTCTTTTAACAGAAAATAAGTTTCCAATGTAAAACTCATTCCATTCTCTATCAAACAAACTAAGCATCGCAGTCACCGTCTTTCTGTCCGAACAGATACCCCTTTCCATGCGTAACCATATTAAACTCAAATGTCAAATAATCCGCAATGCTGTTCATGAAGTCTGCTTCTGTTGGTATTTCATCATTATAGTAGTAAAAAGAATGCAGCCATTCGTCTGTATCTTCTACCGTTGTTTCCACCATAAAACTTGATGGAAAATCCGTAACCTTGCCGCGCCAACAATCAAGAAGATACTGTCGTTTATCCTTCGCACGTTCAGTTTCTACAAGTCCCAAATGCTTTTTAACTTCAAAACCATCATCTTCAAAATTGATGAACTTTGTAATCTTATCTGCCGGGTGCGGTTCACCAGCAGTAAAAACAGCAATGCAAGGAACAGTACCGACACGATAAAACGTATCTTTATTCAAGCTGATGACGCCCTCTAAGGTGTGTTTTTTCAGAATATCCTGTTTCACTGATTTATCTTCCTTTGTCTTTCCAATCATAGCTGACACAGGAACAATCACGGCAGCGCGTCCACCCGTTGTAATAGAATCTAGCAAATGGCGGATAAAACAAAGTTCCGAAAGATTTGCCGTATCCTTTCCCTTTGCCTGTGAATAAGGCGGATTCATAAAACCTACTGTAATACCGCCGCCCTTTAACTGCAATTCGCCAGGATCTTGTGCTAGAAAATCTTCACAAATTAGATTGCTTTGTCCGTCCCCGCGCAAAATCATATTCGTTGTAGCAATTGAAAACATATCGTCACGAATTTCTATTCCGTGAATTTGTTTTTGCTTGATATGCTTGCGTTCAATTTCATTTTTCGCAACACGCAACATTTTATGCATTCCTGAAATCAAAAAACCCCCTGTGCCGCAGCACGGGTCAAATATAACGTCCGTCGGTTTTAAATCTACCAAGTCACAGAACAATTCCGTAATATGGCGTGGTGTCAATACAACGCCAAGTGCCTGACCGTCACCGCCAGAATAGGAAACAAATTCACCGTAAAAACGCCCCAGATAATCTTCACGCCCATTTGATATAATCGCCTGAAATATGTTATTATTAATATATTCTGCAAAGTATTTCAACGGTGTTTTGTTACCCAAATCAGAACGTTTTGTATTTAACTGCGGTCTATCCTTTATCAGTGTAAATTGATTTAACACACGTTGTTTCTTTACTTCCGGAGCAACCTTTGCACGTTGTAAATTTTTTTCAAGATACTGGTATAGAATAACACCGTCCGTGTTGTTTTCAAGTGTATCACCTGTCAACTGATTCAAATTGAAACCGTATTCTTTTTCACGCAGAGCAAGCAATATAGCTGATACAACAAGCGGTTTTTCATCTTCGCCAAGTCCTCCATAATTCCGCAGATATTCATGAAGATCTTTTGCCTTTTTCAGAATATCTGCAAGTTCAATATCTTCCGGCGGTGTTTCTTCCAAAACAAGCCGCTTGTAATAATCTACAATATGTGTTGCTGAAAAATTTTCAAATGTCTGAACTTCCGGCAGCCATTTGTAGCCATTCTTATCTACAAAAATTGGCTGTAAAATGTGATGTCTTCTATCGCCAGCATTACCAAACGCAAACACTTTCTCATAAGTGGTTTTCTCCAAAATATGTTGTGCATAATGTAATGCACCATTGACGGCATAATCTGTTGTGGCTTGTACCGTCATAGAAATTGTACCGTCTGTTTCTTTTAAGCAGAGGTTTGCACGATCCGCTTTATCTTCCATAACAAGTACAAACTCACCAACAACCGCTGTGTATTCTGGAAAACCTACTTTCCCTGTTTGATGCTTTGAAGCTGTTTTAAGTGCTTCGTTAATCGGAATAATATTACTGCCTTGTGTATCTGCCTGGATGCCAGCTTCAACCAGCAATTCATGTATGTATAGATCGAAATTTGCTTCTTTTTTTGCCATAGTTTCGCGCCCCTGACTTTCTATGTGTATTTTGAGTGCAAAAACCCAAATATAAGAATACCATAAGTCCGAAAAAATCTCAATCCGACACTGTGAAAAAACAATAATGAAATTAACAACTTGTCAAAAAATATTACCAGATATATCCGAAAATCCAAAACAACATAAGACACGCACAAAGATGAGTGATGAGGAACGCCTATCGCGTAAAAGGGAAAGTGCAAGAAAATATTATAGGAAGAAAAAAGGAATGGACGATTGAACAGAGTATGATGTTATTGCTAAATCGGGATCACATTAAGATGCACCGCAGATGCGGTGCTAATTTTGTTAGACAATTTCTATCGGCCTTGGCTTTAAAAGATCATGTGACATCTGTTGAGGGATTTCTACATTTAAGAAAAACAATTCCACTTCATCATCAGAATCAAACTGCAAAAAGTTACTGGTTATAGTATATTCCATATTATCATGCTTTGCTGAAAGAATTGTTTTAACCGTTCCGTCTACTTGCACTGCCAGCAATCCAATTTCTTTATATGATTCCTGATTTTCTATCAATTCCAAAAGATGTGGTGCAAATTTGTAATCGGTTGCGAAAAAGTTGTATTTTCCGACAAAATTCTGCCCTTTTCCTGTATTAAAATCTGAGTATGAACTCTTTATCTCAACTACAACGCTATCTTTTAAAGGCTGATTCACATTCATTTTCCCAACAATATCAATGTAATTCACACCCCACCCAATTTGGTTGAAATAAGAAAACGGATATTCTGAAAAAGTCATATTAGATTGATAGCCTGATTGATTATTGCTTAGTGCATATCGAATATTCTCTGACATCCATTTGTCCCAATTTGTATGCCTTGCCATTTTTACTCCTTACTTGATGTCAGTTTTTTTGAATCTGAGATGATTTGAGTCAAATAATCAAATTTATCTTTGTCGGAAAATATTGATTTTATCAGTATCTGCGTTTTTTCATCAGTTCCTTCAGGAAATGTGAGAACATCATAACCATCTGTATCCTTGAGTCTCCCCTCAATGTACAGTTTTACGATTCTGTAGATGAACCATGCACGACTACTACAATGTTCTATTTCAGAAATATACTCATCCAACCTAGCTAATTCTTCCTCGGTTACGTACATCGTAACGGGTTTTGTTTTTCTGTCATCTTTTAGTGGTTTTCTTCCTGCCATACGTAATCTCCTTTACATTATCCTGTAATATGCAATCTTTTATATTCTTCTGATGATACTGTAACACAAAATCAGACTTGATGTATTCTTACATACGAACCGGGTTCGCCAAAAAGAAGCGCCGCAGATGCGACACCTCTCCTATCTTCCATTATTTTTTCTTTTCCAGAAATAAACTCTTACATCTGATAGCATCTTTTCTCATGCGTCCATATCCATACGATACCAGTACCGTACATGGTATTACAAGAAATGGCAGTACTTTTGCTGCTACTGTATCAGGAACAACTCTTACGAGTATGGCATTCAGTAATATGATCACCGGTATATGAAATATATACACATATTGAGATATATGTCCAATACCAGTCAACAGTTTGCTGGGAGCGAAATCCGGATACTGTAAGGCAAACAAAAACATTCCTACTGATACGAATATGGTACTAACTTGCAGATCCATAAACTGATGCCATAAAACATACTCTATTATGATAAGAAATGCACCTGCAGCCATTAACAATAACACTCGAAATCCTTTCAATTTTTCAAGAATCAGTTCCTGATGTTCTGCAATCAATCTGCCAATCATAAAGAAGGGGATAACAAACAGTACTGTACTTCGAAATAAATAAACAGTCTCATTAATATCTGAATACTTTGTCACAAGCATTCGCCCAAAGATATGTACCACAAGCAACGGAATGATACTGCATTTCAAAATAGAAAATCCATGTGGAATTTTCGATGCCATATAAAACAGTAGCCATCCCCAGAACATTGCATATAAATACCAAAGCGTTCCGTTGAAAATTGAACCAAACATAATAGTCTTAACCCAATTGGTACTCAAAAGTATATCTATAGGATTTGTATGAGATATGCCAGTCAAAAAGCACACCTCCATAACAGATGCAGACACAAATTCAGCAAATAACAGCAAACGCATTGTCTTTCCTGCCGATCTCAAATATGTTTCCTTCCCGTAACTGTAATAACCTGATATCATAAGAAAGATTGGTATGGGGAACCTTAAAGCATATATGATTGCGTCCCCCACAAGATTCTGAATTGGGCAGTGGAATAAAATCACAGTAAGGCAGGAAATTCCTTTTAGCATCCATAAACATTTGTTTTCTCTTTTTTCCATATTATGTGTCCTTTCGTATATCCAGATTTTTACCTGTATATAGTCTGACACAAATGGAAGGAATACGTATTCTTGCATGCCGTTAAAACGAACCGGGTTCGCCAAGAAAAAAAGCACCGCAGCTACGGTGCCTCTTTCTATTTCTTATCTGTGGTTTTTCCAAAATGTTTTCTTTTACGGTACAATATCCATCCAATTCCTGCCAGAGCTGCAAACAGTAACTCTAAAAGGATATCGTTATTCGTATCTGCCGATGTCGGTATCACACCTTTTTTTTGATTAACAAATGTTGCTGAGGTATCACATTTGAGGATACCAGATTCATTGGTTGCTTCCACTGTGTACCCTTCTGCATTTGTTTCTTCAATCTGATAGGTAATACCTGCCGGGATATTTTTCAGTACAATACTTTCACCATGGGCTAATGTGAACGTGCCTGCACCATCCGTAAGCTGCATAGTTCCTTTTTCTTCTCCCTTTTCATACTCCAGCGTAGAAGGAATCTCCTTTTCCCCGCTAAAGGTGATCTTGAAGCTAAAGTCTTTCGTGCGGTTTCCCCAGTTACCTTCTACCGTCTTATTAACAGACAGGTCATAATGGCCTGTGTTTTTGACCATAAATGCAAGTCCATCCTCTGTTTCCTTTGAGGATACTGCAGTGGTATATCGGGGTACGGATATTTCCTGTATGGAATATTCATACTTTGTCACGCCATCATCCTGGTATTCTTCCAAATCTGTAAACACAGTCTTCCAGTCAGATAATGCATCCAGACGGGCATATGAGATTTCTTCCCCATCCTGAAGCAGTTTAACATTTATATGATCTGGCCGTATGTTCCCCTGATCTTCACAATCATCCCATATCTTTTCAACGGAGATATCAATGTAACCATTCTGTTCTCTTGGCACCTTTGTATTAGTAAAATGGACTGTAGCATTTTCCCCTTCTTCTATCGTTTCTTTTGCAGTAGACAGTGACAGGTTTTCCGCAAGGTTTCCACCTTTCTGCTGTGACATCTTGCTTCCATTTTCTATCTCAAATGAGGCCACATAAGCATTTGCGTCCTCATTGATCTTGTACTGGGTATCCACAGGAAGCTGCATTTTTACACTCTCCCCATCTTTCAGGCTGAACACGATACTTGCCATCCCTGATTCATTTGATGTAAAGGTCGATACACCATCCTTTTCCATCGTGTATACCGTATTGGGGCTTAAATTCCACAGAGAGATAAGGAACTGGAAAGATACATCTGGCGTCCCATTTACCACACTCTTTTTTACGACCAATGGCTGTGTCTGGACAGTTTCTTCCTGGATCTTTATATTTGTGCACAAGATCTGATCAGTCACATCTTCCTGAATGATACCGGTACAATGGTCATTTTCAGATGTACCTCCTTCCCATGAGACTGTATACCCATCGGGTTTATCTTCTTCGATATCGTATTTTAGGCCTGCCGGTATTCCTCTTATGGATACGGAATCACCATCCTGCAGATAAGTAACACCAACGCCATCCGTAAAATGCACATCACCAAAATCATAGCTGCCGGACAGGTAGGGTTTCAGGTCTTCATCATCTGTGTCAAGGGTTATCACAAACTTAAAGTGGTCTGTAACCGTATCTTCCGTCCCTTCGATCTTTTTACTTACCTGCAGTCCGCCCGAAGGGATTCTTGTACTCTTATTTGTGATCTTAATATTAGAAACTTTTCCCTGTACAACAGCGTAATATCCAAAATACCCATTTGTGGAACCATCGGACCGGAATCCAAAGGTGACTGTATCCCCTATGATATCATATTCTTTTGTTGTTTTCGTTGTCCCGCCAAGTTTCCCCGTTTTGGATGAGCCATAATCAGAAGCCGGGGAGGAGGACGACCAGTCCCCTTCCCACATGCATACCCAGTCATTCGAAGTACCCTGTGTCTGATAAGTGAGCGTGACGTGAAGCCTTTCTGCGCCAGGAATCGTCACAACATCCGTAGTATTCTGGTTATTTGGATAATTGCCATTTCGAATACCATCATCATCCACATTAGGCGTATGGGAATAAGCGTATCTGCTATTCGATGCAGGATCGCGCCTTTCCCCACTCCCACCGGATACCTCATACCCTTCAGGGACATCCTCCTCCCAGGCATAATACTGTGCCGTAGGGTCTTCTACCTGGAACATATACTTCCATTCATTCTGGTTCTTTTTCAGTGTGATATCCGTTACGCCATCCCCATCTTTATCCATAGTCCATGTATTCTCATCTACCTGCACCCAGGTTCCCCCAAGTGTCGTATACAGAATCTCAACAGCATTTCCTTCCGCTCCCAGTGCCAAACACAGGGTTATTGTAGAAAGGACCAAAACTGCCACTAAGATTTTAATAAATCCGGGGATGCGGGATAATAGTCTTTTCATTACTTTTTTCCTTTCTGCCTCCAGCAGTTGATTTACTGGAGGCGTATTCAATTTTGTTCAGGTCTGATTAAGAATCTACAAGGACAACATCTGATATTTCCACTGTGCAAGATTCCATTGGTGCAATAAAGCTGTTGCCAGTTATCGTTTCTCCATTTAGTTTGAAGGAAGTGATCGTCTTACTACTGTTTACTGGCTGTAAAGTTAGTTTTGTTATGCCACCTTCTACTAAATCGGGGATGACTATAGTAACCAAGTCTGTACATTGATTGTCTACAGATAATGTAATGACAGGAGCTACAGAGATAAACTGACAAGAAGATACGCATCCCATATAATTCCTACTTGCATTAAATACATTTGCATATGTTTGGTTTCCTGTATAGACTTCGGAAAGACTATTACACCCATTGAATATTGCTTGCTTATTCATCTTAGATGGGTCGGCACTTCTTATATCTATGGAAATTAATTTTGGACAACCAGTAAACATAAAACTACTATCGCAACCATTTGAACCCATTTTAAGATTACTTAAATTAAGAAATTCAAGATCACTACATGCATTAAACATTTCTTTAGTAATGCCTACAACTGAATTAAAGTTACTAAGATCTAATGACTTTAAACTTGAACAAGCATAAAACATACCGCCCATATTAGTTACCTTGCTGGTATCAAAGTTGCTTACATCCAGGGTGGTTAAGCCACTGCAACCGCTAAACATGCTTGCCATATTCGTTACCCTGCTGGTATCAAAGTTGCTTACATCCAGGGTGGTTAAGCCACTGCAACCGCTAAA
>JBJEOB010000022.1:0-220 GCA_051880495.1 Lachnospiraceae bacterium | reverse complement strand
TCGTTACCCTGCTGGTATCAAAGTTGCTTACATCCAGGGTGGTTAAGCCACTGCATGAACCAAACATAGCATACATAGTAGTAACATTCTGGGTATCGAAGTGACTTACATCTAGAGTAGTTAAGCTATTGCAGCCGTTAAACATGTAAGCCATATTCGTTACCTTGCTGGTATCGAAGTGACTTACATCCAGACTGGTTAAACCGCTGCAGCTAATAAA
>JBJEOB010000021.1:0-20396 GCA_051880495.1 Lachnospiraceae bacterium | reverse complement strand
AAGCTTGTCGGTCCAAGCGGAAGTACCTGCCAGTACTTATGGTTACAGTCTCTTAAAAAATCAACAAATTCATAGGCATCCCTGCCCATTGTTCCTATTCCGTAAGGTGAAGGCATACTGCTTATCGGCATTAAAATACCAGCGCCTCGTTCAAAAGTCTTCATATTACTTCAAATCCTCTTTTAGTTTCTTAACTTTTTCCATTTCCTCTTCGCTCAACAGCTTGGTAACATCAAGCAGCACCACGAGTTTTCCGTTATAATTTGCGACACGGTCCATGAATGTGATTTTTTCATTCATTACGATTTTAGGCATAGGTACAACATCTTTTTCTGTAAAATCATGGATATCCGATACCTCATCAACCTCTATTGCCACCTGGCACTCAGGAAGTCTGACCACAATAAGCTTGCTCTTTTCATCACTGCTGTGACGCTCGGGCATATTGAATTTTTTGCGAAGGTCATACACAGGTATTACCTCATTTCTAAGATTGAGAATACCTTTGATATATTCAAAAGAATTTGGAACAGAACTAATTGTCTGATATGATTCTATACCATTTACAAGGCTTATATCTATACCATACTGCTGTTCATCGAGACGAAATACTACAGGTTTCAAATAATCTGCCATACCCTATTCCTCCTTATTTCCGCCGACACTAAGCCATTTCAGATACTCACTGATAAACGGATCTATATTTCCATCAAGAACGCTTTGCGCATTTCCAATTTCTTTGTTGGTTCTGTGATCTTTAACCATAGTATATGGCTGAAGCACATAACTTCGAATCTGGCTTCCCCAGCCATTGTCCATCTGGTCACCACGTATGCCGGCCATCTTTTCATCATTTTCCTGCTGTTTTAAGATAAATAATTTTGCCTTTAACATCTGCATGGCTTTATCCTTGTTCATATGCTGCGAACGCTCACTCTGGCACTGAACAACAATATTAGTCGGTATATGCGTGATTCGGATGGCTGATGAAGTCTTATTAATATGCTGTCCTCCCGCTCCGCTTGAACGATATGTGTCAATACGAAGGTCATCTTCATTAATGTCAATATTAAGGTCTTCCTCGATATCCGGCATGACATCACATGATACAAATGATGTCTGACGCTTGCCCGCTGCATTAAACGGAGATATTCTTACCAGTCTGTGGACGCCGTGCTCCGATTTTAAAAATCCGTATGCATTGCTTCCGTTTATCTGAATTGTTACCGATTTAACTCCCGCTTCTTCCCCGTCCAGATAATCAAGCGTTTCAACTGTAAAGCCATGTTTTTCCGCCCATCTGGTATACATTCGAAGAAGCATCGAAGCCCAGTCGCAGCTTTCAGTTCCGCCTGCTCCTGCATGAAGCGTAAGTATTGCACCATCCTTATCATAAGGACCTGACAATAGCGTATTCATCATCATTTCATCGTATAATTCTTCATACTCATCAAGAAGCTGTCCTATCTCAGGAATAAGTGACGCATCATTTTCCTCTTCTGCCATTTCAATAAATGTTTTGGCATCTTCAACGAAAGATTCCAGTTTATCATATCCCTCAATGGCCTTTTTAAGATCCTTAAGCTCCTTCATTACCTGCTGTGACTTCTCAGGGTCGTCCCAGAAGCCCGGCATTTCCATATTCATTTCTATTTCTTCGACTTTTTTCTGCTTATTAGCTAAGTCAAAGTGAATCCCTCAATTTCTCTAATGGCTGTGTATATGTTGATATTCTGTATTTAAACTGATCAAGTTCTACCATTAATTCACCCCATCTCTAATTTATTAAAAGAATTGATTATCCTAATCTTCCGCAGCACTGTTTGTACTTCTTGCCACTGCCGCACGGACACGGATCATTTGGATATACCTTCTGTGATGCACGCTTTACAGGTGTCTTTACAGATGTATCATCCTTGTTGGTTCCGGTTACCTTGGCAACCTGTTCTCTCTCTACTTTCTGCTCAACCTTGACATGAAGAAGTGTCTTAACAGTCTCCTCCTGGATATTGGCAGTCATTGCCTCAAACATGTCAAAACCGCTCATCTTATATTCTACAACAGGATCCTTCTGGGCATAAGCCTGAAGTCCGATACCCTGACGAAGCTGGTCCATATCATCAATATGATCCATCCATTTGCGGTCAATTACCTTAAGAAGAATGATTCTTTCAAGCTCACGTATATGCTCAGGTACAGGGAATTCTGCTTCCTTATCTTCATATAATTTAACGGCTTTTTCCTTAATTGCCTGCTTTAACTGTGCTTTCTTATTAATACCTTCTGACGGCTTAATATATTCCGTAAATGGAATAACAGGAAGTATAAGCTCATTAAGTCCTTCATAATCCCAGTCAGCCGCTGCCACTTCATCGCTAATACATGCATCAACGGAATTATCCACAAAGTCAGTAAGCATCTTCAAAATAGAGTTTCTCATGTTGTCTCCGTTTAATACCTTGCGACGCTCGCCATAAATAATTTCACGCTGGTCATTCATTACCTGGTCATATTCAAGAAGATTCTTTCTGATTCCATAATGGTTGGTCTCAATCTTTTTCTGTGCCTTTTCGATAGCTGATGATAACATCTTGTGTTCAATCTGTTCATCTTCAGATACACCAAGTGCCTGGAACATATCAATAAGTCTTTCGGAGCCGAAAAGTCTCATAAGGTCATCTTCGAGTGAAATGTAAAATCTTGATTCACCCACATCACCCTGACGTCCGGCACGACCTCTTAACTGGTTATCTATACGTCTTGATTCATGGCGTTCCGTACCGATAATCTTAAGACCACCTGCGGCAACAGCCTCTTCATCAAGCTTAATATCCGTACCACGTCCTGCCATGTTGGTTGCGATTGTAACAGCTCCATGTCTTCCTGCTTCAGCAACAATCTCAGCTTCCATTTCATGGAACTTGGCATTCAGTACTTTATGAGGAACACCGCGTTTTTTAAGCAGTGCACTTACTTCTTCCGATGCTTCAATCGTGATTGTACCAACGAGTACCGGCTGACCCTTTTCATGAGCCGCAACGACCTCATTTACCACGGCATTTAACTTTCCGCGCTTTGTCTTATAAACGGCATCATTCAAATCCACACGGGCAACAGGTTTGTTGGTAGGAATCTCAATAACGTCAAGATTATATATCTCACGGAATTCCTTTTCTTCCGTAAGAGCTGTACCTGTCATACCTGCCTTCTTCTCAAATTTATTAAAGAAGTTCTGGAATGTAATGGTTGCAAGAGTCTTGCTTTCTCTCTTAACCTTAACGTGCTCCTTGGCTTCAATAGCCTGGTGGAGACCATCAGAAAATCTTCTTCCCGGCATGATACGTCCTGTAAATTCATCAACAATAAGGACCTGATCATCCTTAACGACATAATCCTGATCTCTGAACATCAGGTTATGTGCACGGAGTGCAAGGATAATGTTATGCTGTATTTCAAGATTTTCAGGATCTGCAAGATTCTCTATATTAAAGAATTTTTCTACCTTAGAAACACCTTCTGCAGTAAGATTTACAATCTTATCCTTTTCATTTACGAAGAAATCACCGTCTTCTTCTATTTCATTACCCATGATGGCATCCATCTTGGATAATTCGCCGTCACCGCTGCCACGCTTTAACTGTCTTGCAAGAATGTCGCAGGCTTCATAAAGCTTTGTTGATTTATTTCCCTGACCGGAAATAATAAGCGGAGTTCTTGCCTCGTCGATAAGAACCGAGTCGACCTCATCGATGATACAATACTTCAAATCACGAAGAACAAGCTGTTCCTTGTAAATTGCCATATTATCTCTCAGATAATCAAATCCAAGTTCATTATTTGTTACATATGTAATGTCGCAGCCATAAGCCTTCTGGCGTTCTTCCGGTGTATTCGAGTTGAGAACAACGCCTACAGTAAGTCCCAGGAACTCATGAACCTTTCCCATCCATTCGGCATCACGCTTGGCAAGGTAATCATTTACTGTTACAATCAGCACGCCTTCTCCTGTCAGTGCATTAAGGTATGCAGGAAGTGTTGAAACAAGTGTCTTACCTTCACCGGTTTTCATTTCCGCAATACGTCCCTGATGTAATACAATACCACCGATAAGCTGTACTCTGTAATGTTCAAGTCCGATAGACCTTCTCGCGCCCTCTCTGACAACGGCAAAAGCCTCCGGCAGAATATCATCCAAAGTTTCTCCGTTTGCAAGTCTCTCCTTAAACTGCCTTGTTTTATCTTTTAAATCTGCATCCGATAAAGACATCATCTCATCCCGCATTGCTTCAATCCTGTCAACTATCGGATAAATGTACTTTAATTCTCTTTCGCTGTGTGTTCCAAAAAGTTTCTCAAAAAAACTCATTATACTTCTCCTTTTATGCATTTATACATCTTCATGCAATTATTGGTATTGTATCACTTTTATGATAAACGGTCAATTCCCGCCACAAAAAAGTAAGGCGGCATGCCTTAGCACACCGCCCCACTTTCTATTCACATTCTAGAATTCCGGTTCAATAAGTCCGTATGTATTGCCTTTTCTCTTATAAACAACATTGATTTCCTCTGTCTCTGAATTAAAGAATACAAAGAAATTATGTCCTAAAAGTTCCATCTGAACACATGCTTCTTCAGGATCCATAGGTTTAACACCAAATTTCTTGGTTCTGATGATCTGTACCTCTGCATCATCATCATATTCCTTCTCAATAAATTCCTTGGCAAAGGATGCCTGATTCTGTTTCTGGTCAATAATCTTATTCTTATATTTCTTAAGCTGACGCTCGATAACTTCCTCCACAAGGTCGATTGATACATACATATCATTACTTACCTGCTCAGAACGGATAATGTTGCCCTTGACAGGTATTGTAACCTCTATCTTCTGTCTTTCTTTCTCTACACTTAATGTAACTATCACCTCTGTATCAGGTGAAAAAAATCTGTCTAACTTTCCTAATTTTTCTTCTACTGCTGACTTCAAACCCTCGGTAACTTCAATATTTCTTCCAGTAATTACAAAACGCATGATGCCCAACTCCTTTACCGTTATTATATAATACAATAACCATTGAATTACAGAATTGTCATTCAATTTTCTCGTATCATGGGAATATTATACCACAATTCATTTATATTTCAAGTGTTTTTGCACTAAAACTATTGTCGAATTTGAAATATTTCAGCAATTTTGTCCAAAAAATTGTCAATATTTTTTTGTTGAAAAGAGTAATTTTTATGTTTTTCACAAAACATTCATTCACTCCATCAAAGAATATGCAAAAACTTATTCATAAAATAAAATTGTGGATATTGTGGAAAACTTCGTGTATAAGTCGATTTTATCGCAAATTCTGCTTCAAAAAATGTGCATAACTTTAATTGTATTTATTTTATACATGCATATTATTTTTCCGTAACAAACAAATGTTTGACAATAATTGTTAAAAATATACAATTTTCATATTGTCAACAGGTAATTTACGCTTATTTTTTGGTATTATTTGTCAACTAAATGCGAAACAACCGAATTTATGGCATTTGCGCCATCAGCTGCAGCCGTAATTATCTGTCTTAATTCTTTTTTTCGCACGTCACCCGCAACTAAAATCCCCGAAACATTTGTCATACAATTTTCACCTGCGAGAACATATCCTTTCTCATCCATGTCAGCTATACCTTTAAGAAGCTCTGATTGCGGACTGCTGCCTATCGCAACAAACACGCCGTCTACATTCAGTTCTCCCGGCATATCAAGCTGCGTGTTTTTAACAAGTACCGATTCTACCTTGTCAATTCCGCAGATTTCTTCAACAACCGTGTTCCACAAAACTTCCACATTATCCATATCAAGAAGCCTGTTAACAAGACTGCCTGCCGCACGGAAATTATCCCTCCTGTGAATCACGTACACTTTTTCGCAAATTCTTGCAAGATATATTGCGTCTTCGATTGCCGTATCTCCTCCGCCGACTACAGCCACAACCTTTCCTTTAAAGAAATTACCGTCGCATGTCGCACAGTATGATACACCTTTTCCCTTAAGCCGTTCTTCGCCCTCCACCATGAGTTTCTGCGGTGTCGCACCTGTTGCAAGAATCACGTTTTTTGCAGTGTATGATGAACCATCACTGCATTTTACGGTTTTATTATCTCCGTCAGATATTATTTTGGCTGCCTGTGCCGTAACAAACTTTGCTCCAAGCTTGTCCGCATGCTCCCTGAATTTCATTCCCATGGCAAACCCGTTCATGTTATACATTCCAAGATAATTATCTACCTCATAAGTATTCAGCACCTGACCGCCGCTTACATATGATGACTCTATTACAACAAAATCAATGCCTGCCCTTGACGCATAGACTGCTGCCGACAGTCCTGCCGGACCGGAACCAATTATTACAACATCTAAGATATCCATTTTTCACGTTCCTCCTGTAATCTTTTATGGATTAATTGCATTTTTTCTGATATATTAACTATATTATATAATTATTTTGAAAACAAGATAGAGAAAGGGACAACCCCATGGAAGAAAATAATGTAATTATAACAGGTGCCTCAAGGGGAATCGGACGGGCTATTGCTGTAACTCTTGCCAAAAACGGATACAATCTTATGCTCAATTGCAAAAGTTCACAAAACGAGATTCTCTCCCTTAAAGAGGAATTGTCAGATTATTCTGTAAAATGTGAATATCTTATCGGAGACGTCGGCAGCCACTCATTTGCAGAAGAATTAATGGAATATACGCATAAGACTTTAGGCAGGGTTAACTTTCTTATAAATAATGCCGGGATAGCACATATTGGTCTTCTTCAGGATATGACATATGATGAATGGGACAATATTATAAGGACAAACCTTACATCCGTGTTTAACATGAGCAAGCTTGTAATACCTGATATGCTCTACAACAAATCCGGCCGAATCATCAACATTTCTTCCGTATGGGGCATATGCGGCGCATCCTGTGAAGCTGCATACTCCGCATCTAAGGGTGCAGTCAACTCATTTACAAAAGCACTCGGAAAAGAACTTGCCCCATCCAACATCCAGGTAAATGCTATAGCATGCGGTGCCGTAGATACTTCAATGAATCACTGTTTTTCAAAAGAAGAATTAGATTCTTTATGCGATGAAATTCCTGCCGGAAGAATGGCAGCACCTGACGAGGTCGCCGATATGGTACTTAAACTGTTAACCGCACCGTCTTACCTCACCGGAGAAGTTATCAAAATGGATGGCGGCTGGATATAGATGTCACGTTAGGATGAACCTGCGAATATATAAAATCCAGCACTATCGCTGCCATAATTATTAAGGTAATAAACCGCAGAGGATATTCGAGGTTTAACTTAACCCACCACCAGTTCGGCACAACAAGATAATAAAATATCAGTCCTACAGCCCCGAAAACTATCAGTACCAATAAATCAATTCTACCGTTTATGTTAAATTTTCCGCCGTAATTCCACCACCTTGCATTCCAGATATGCTCCATGACAACGGATGTTGCGTATTCAAGCACGCCACATCCCGCTGCACTTATTAAAAACACATGCAGCGGACTGTATGAATATTTTGCAACCAGAAAAATGGCAACTGCTCCTATCCCATAAATTGGAAGCCATGGGCCATAAAGCATTCCCCTGTTAACAAGCTTTCCATAAAATAAAAATGTTATAATTACTTCCCAAATCCAGCCTAATATAGACGAAACCACAAAAATAAAAAAACCGGTCTGCACCATTTTATCTACCTTCCTTTCTGGTTAGTATTAATGATGCAGAACGGTTTTATTCATTTTACAATCTGTGTTTAAAATCGTTATATCCGAATTTTTTATATTCCCTGTAACCGTACTTTTGATTGTGAAGAAGAATATCCGGAAGATTCATACCATTAAACGTGTTATTTTTAACCATACTGTAAATTGCCATATCGCAAAAAACAAGACGGCTGCCTTCCGAAAGCGGTTCATCAAACGAATAATCTCCAATTATATCTCCTGCCAGACAGGTCGGTCCGCCAAGGCGATATGTGTATTTTTTCTCTCCTGCCTCTCCGGCACCTATAATTTCCGGTCTGTACGGCATTTCAAGCACATCCGGCATATGACATGCGGCAGATGTGTCAAGTATGGCATAGTTTCCTCCGTTGTATCCCACATCAAGCACGGTGCTTACCAGATATCCCGCATTAAGCGCCACAGCCTCACCCGGTTCAAGATATACCATAACATCATATTTTTCACGAATATGTCTTACGCAGTTAATAAGTCGCTTAACGTCATAATCAGCTCTTGTAATGTGATGGCCTCCGCCCATATTAAGCCACTTCATGTTTTTTAAGTAATTTCCGAATTTTTCTTCAAACACGGCAAGCGTACGTTCAAGTGTATCTGAATTCTGCTCACACATAGTATGGAAATGAAGACCGTCAATTTCACTTAAAATATCCGGTTCGGCCTTAATTTCTTCCAAAAGTTCCGAAAGAGTCATTCCAAGCCTTGAGCCCTCAAAACAAGGGTTGTAAATATCTGTTTCAATTTCGGAATACTCCGGATTGATACGGATTCCGCACTGTACATCAATGCCTTCTTTTCTTGCCTTGCGTATTATTTCACGGAATCGTCTCCACTGACGAAGATTGTTAAAAACGATATGCTCGCAAAGCTTCACAAGTTCACAAATTTCGTCTTCCGTATAGGCTGGTTTGAAAACATGTGTTTCTTTATTATACGGCATACCCATCTCATATCTGCCAAGCTTTGCCTCATTTACGCCGCTTGCAGTGGTGCCTGAAAGATACTTTGCAATCAGTTCGTATGTCCCATAGCATGAATAAGCCTTCTGTGCCAGTAAAATCTTACAGTCAGCCTCATCCATAACATACTTTAAGAGTTTACAGTTTTCTTCAAGTTTGTCTTCATCAATTATATAGCATGGTGTATTCACACTTAAAAAATCCATTTTAGTTCTCCCATACAGGTAATATCTTACTCAACCAATGCAGGATCAAAATCCTCCGTCCAAGGAAGTCCCCATTTGTTTAACGCCTCCATATAAGGGTCCGGATCAAACTCTTCAACATTAAATACGCCCGGTTTGTTCCATTTTCCTGTAAGAAGCATCATGCCGCCAATCATTGCAGGAACGCCTGTAGTATAGGAAATTGCCTGAGAACCAACCTCCTTATAGCACTCCTCATGATCACAGACATTGTATAAATAGTACTTCTTTTCCTTGCCGTCTTTCCTGCCCGTAAAAATGCAGCCGATATTGGTCTTACCCTTCGTACGCGGGCCAAGGGTAGCCGGGTCCGGAAGAAGTGCTTTTAAGAACTGAATCGGAACAATGTCGTGTCCTTCATAGTTTATCGGAGTTGTTGAAAGCATGCCAACATCCTCAAGGCATCTCATATGATCAAGATAGCTCTGACCAAATGTCATGAAGAAACGAATCTTTTTTACGCCCGGAATATTCTTGGCAAGAGACTCAATTTCCTCATGGTGAAGAAGGTACATATCCTTCTTTCCGACCTTATCAAAATTATATTCTCTCTTTATGCTCATCGCAGGTATTTCAATCCAGTGACCGTTCTCCCAGTAACTTCCCGGTGCAGACACTTCACGAAGATTGATTTCAGGATTAAAATTAGTTGCAAACGCATAACCATGATCGCCGCCGTTGCAGTCAAGAATATCAATTGTATCAATTTCATCAAACTGATGCTTTAACGCATAAGCACAGTATACCTGTGTTACACCCGGATCAAATCCAGAGCCGAGAAGTGCGGTAATGCCTGCTTCCTCAAATTTTTTCTTATATGCCCACTGCCATGAATAATCAAAATATGCAGAAAATCCTTCTTCCTTACATCTTTTCTCATAAATGGCTCTCCATTCCGGTTCCTCAATATCCTCCGGCTCATAATTGGCTGTATCCATGTAGTTTACCCTGCATTCAAGACATGCATCCATTATAGTAAGATCCTGATATGGCAGAGCAATATTCATAACAAGGTCTGGCTTGTACTCCCTGATTAAGGCAACAACCTCATTCTTGTTGTCAGCATTTACCTGTGCTGTTGTTATCTTTGTTTTGCCACCGTCAAGCTTTTCCTTTAATGCATCACATTTTGATTTGGTTCTGCTTGCTATACAGATTTCCTCAAACACTTCAGAATTCTGACAACATTTGTGAACTACTACACCTGCCACTCCACCGGCACCAATAATTAACGCTCTTCCCATTTTTTATTTCCTTCCTGATATTATTTATGTCAATTTATTAAAATACAGTTTGGAGGAAGTTTTATCCCCGCCCTGTACAAAAGTTCAATCCACCGGTTAATGTCATCCGGGAGAATTGCAAACCTGTCGTCTGTCTGAAATCTTAAACTTCCGTCTGCTTTAACCGGAATCAGTCTCTCGATTAATTCACGTAACTCATTTACTGTCATAAAGGACGTTCCGTGAGAATTCAGATTTGCACTTAATTCTTTTTCTACAGAAATACCATACCGCCCCTCTATTGCCGCCACATATTTCCAGTCAAGCATGTATAATTGCGAAAAAAATACCTCTGTATCTGCAGTTTTAATGGAATTCACTATATTATCGTGATCTTTTACCACTATTGTTTCACCACAGTATTCACACTGACAACTTCCAACATGCCCGTAGCTTGAGCCTGTATGAATATACAGGTACGGCTGTGTTTTTTTGCATTTCACGCAATATAACGGAAATGTTGCAGCATTCGGCTGTATCTTCCATGGTCTCAATAACTGAAGCTGAATGCTGTTATCCGTATTTCCTTTATATTTACTTAAATTGTTTTCATTATATACTAATAAGCCCATACAGTTAATCCTTATTTCTGATTCAGAAGCTCCTTCACATAGGTTGGAAGATAAAAGCTTCCCTTATGCAGATCCGTATTATAATATCGTGTCTTTATACCAAGACTGTTCCACTTGTCTGCATCCATATCCTGAATAGGGTCATATTTCTTGGAAGCAAATCCAAACAGCCAGTGTCCTGACGGATATGACGGAATATGGCACTGATATACCGTACTGTAAGGAAATACTGTTGTTATATGCTTGTGTGCTTTCTGAACCGTGCGTGAATGCTCACTGTAATACGGGCTTTCATGCTGATTGATAAGGATTCCGTCTTCATGCAGTGCTTTATAGCAGGTTCCATAAAACTCCCTTGTGAACAAACCTTCTGCAGGACCATACGGGTCAGCACAGTCAACAATAATCAAGTCATACTCATCATATTTTCCGCGTACAAATCTTAATTCCTCATCAAATGTAATATGAACCCTAGGGTCATTTAATTTACATGCTGTTTCCTGAAAATACTGCCTGCACAGCTCAGTAACCTTGGAATCTACCTCAACCATGTCAATCTGCTCAATTGTGTTATATTTACAAAGCTCACGGATTGTCCCGCCATCACCTGCGCCAAGAACCAGTACTTTTTTGACATTAGGATGAACTGCCATCGGTACATGTGTAATCATCTCATGGTAAATAAATTCATCCTTCTGCGTAATCATCAGTTCACCATCAAGAACCAGAACCTTGCCAAATTCATTTGTCCTTAAAATATCTATGCGCTGATATTCGCTTTCTACCGTACAAAGCTGCTCCTCTACCTTCATTGTGAAGCGTACATTCTTTGTATGTTGGTCTGTATACCATAATTCCATCTGTTATTCCTCCACAACGTTAATCTTTTCAATCGCCATATCTTCAGTACCCGTCATCATGCAGCCTTTTTCCTTGGCATACATTATATAGTTAATAATATCCCTTGTTATAAGTTCACCGGGTGCAAGAATCGGAATTCCCGGAGGATAACACATTACAAATTCACTGCTGACTCTTCCTTCACTCTCCTCAATCAGAATCTGACGTTTAGGACTGTAAAACGCCTCCTGCGGACCCATTATAAGTGTAGGATTAATATATTCGTGGTCAAATAATTCCGCTGATTCTTTAGAATGGAGTCTCTTAATTTCCGATAATGCTGAAATCAGTCGCTCAATCTCGAGATTTCTGTCTCCTGCTGAAATGATGGCGAGCACGTTTCCAATGTCACCAAATTCAATCTGAATTCCGTAATCATCACGAAGTATGTCATAAACCTCAATTCCCGCAAGACCAATATGCCTTGTGTGTACCGATAATTTTGTCAGGTCAAAGTCAAATATCTCATCTCCGTCAATCAGTTCCTTGCCAAATGCATAATAACCTCCAAGACGGTTTATTTCCTCTCTGGCATAGTTGGCATAATCCAGAGTCTTCTGAATCATCTCGGCACCGTGAAGGCTCATGTTTTTTCTCGCTATATCAAGTGAAGACAGCAGCAGATATGAACCACTTGTTGTCTGTGTAAGATTGATAATCTGACGAACATGGTCAGGATTAACTGTATTTCTGGTAAGAAGCACTGCACTCTGTGTCAGTGAACCTCCCGTCTTGTGCATGCTTACAGCCGCCATATCTGCGCCTGCCTCCATCGCCGAAACCGGAAGATTTTTATGAAAATACAAATGTGTTCCATGCGCTTCATCTGCAAGCACAAGCATTCCGCGCTCATGCGCCATCTTGACAATTTTGCGTATATTAGAACAGATTCCGTAATATGTTGGATTATTTACAAGTATGGCCTTGGCATCAGAATTTTCATCCATCGCCTTTCTGACATCATCCACAGACATACCGAGCGGAATGCCAAGTTCCTTGTTGACACCGGGATTAACATATACCGGAAGGGCTCCATTTACAACAAGCGCATTGATTGCACTCCTGTGCACATTACGCGGCATTATTATCTTGTCACCCGCCTTGCAGACCGACATTATCATTGCCTGCACTGCTGCCGTGGCACCATTTACAATAAAAAATGCTTCATCTGCACCGAAAGCCTGTGCACAAAGCATCTGTGCATCCTTGATTACAGATACCGGATGACACAGATTATCAAGGGGTTTCATTGAATTCATATCGAGCTTTACACAATCCTCACCCAGAAAATCTCTCAAATCCCTGTTACCACGTCCTCCCTTGTGGCCCGGGACATCAAAATGAGCTAATCTGTTCATGCGTTGTTCCTCAAGTGCTTTATGTATCGGTGTATCGTTCTGCGTCAACAATTCATTTGCCTCCTGTATAATTTCCCAAAATGTAATTTGATACGATTATACGATATGTATATATAAAGTTCAAGCACTAATATTTATTTTTTTGTTTAGTATTTCTAAACTTTTCAAGAATTACAAAAAAGAACCTCTTACAAAGTATCTGAAATACCTGTAAGAAGTTCTCTTTATAATCATATTATTTTTATTTTCTAAGAGACAAAACCTCTTCTACTTTACTGATAAGCTTGTCCGTATCAAGGGTTTTTAATATGTATCCTGCCGGATGCTTGTCTAATACTTCGCGGACTTTCCTTCCGTCAGAAACACTTGTAAGGAATATTACAGGAATATTCTTCGTTTCATTACATTCAAGCAGCTTCTGGAATGTGGCATTTCCATCCATCCCCGGCATTTCATAATCAAGCAGAATAAGGTCCGGCTTGATTTCAATTGCTTTTCTTATTCCCATGGAGCCGTCCGTAGCAATCATTACATCATATTTATCCTGCAGTATCATCCTTACATTACGAAGAATTATCGGGCTGTCATCTATCACAAGCACCTTCTTTTTGCCGTATGGCAGACCAAAAATATCAATATCCCCGCCTACATGCAACAGGCTTTTACATTTGCTAAGGATTGCATCACTGCTTACCGGAGGATGAAGGAACATAAACCTTTCATCATTGCATTCAGTGCTTATTATACCTTTATCTTCATTAGAAGTTACCATAAGAACAGGTATATTTTCTATATTCTGATTAATCCATCTGAAAATGTCCATATCAATACCATCTAATCCAATGGTGCAGATTATAATCATATCAGGTTTTGTAATTCTAATCATACCCGTAATATTATCAAGCTGCATGGGTGTAATCTGCAGATTAAAATCATCACCAAGTTTTTCTGACATGCTTCTTAAAATATCTGATAGTTTTCCAATCAAAAGTATTTTCTTCATTAGCCTTCCCACTCTCCTATTAATTTTAATGACGTATCAATATCGAGATTACGAACCGCAACAATGAGTTCATTTAAAATACGTGTACCATCTTCATTATAATCATAATTTAACAATTCTTCAACCACAGCATCTGCGGTGTCAGTATCAAGTTCTTTCATTGCATTGGACAATATTCCAAGATACTGATGAAACATTTCATTATCGATTGTCTTTTTACTTCCGTTTTCATTCTTTGTCCCAAAACCAAAGGCTTCCCCAAGCAGTTCTTTTAAGTGGAGCCATTCCCTGACAAAAACATCCATAACACCCTTTATCGTCTGCTCGTCCTTATCACGTGCGGCATATTCCAAAACCCTTGCAAGAGACGAAACATTAAGCGCACCAATAATCGCGGCACTGCTCTTCATTGCATGCACCTTTACACGATACTGTCTGTATGCCTCCTCACTGCCGCTGTCAGGAACATTGAAAATCTGATTATACATTTTCTTAAGCTCATTAATATCATTGTCAGCCATGACATAAAAATCATCAACTACACTCTCAAGCAGTCCGACATCCTTAAGTTTTAGCAGTGCATAATCCCAGTCTACTCCTTCTACGGCCGGAAGCTCTGTCACATTTTGTTCTACAGCCGCCGGTTCTTTCTTTGGTTCTTTCTTTGGTTCCTGCCTTTCCGGGATTTTTCTGTCATCTGAAATGTATGAACTGATTGTTTTGGTCAGCTTATCAGGATTAACCGGTTTAGAAAGATAACCGTCAAAACCTTCTTCCATGTATTGTTCCCTTGCACCGGCAATTGCATTAGCCGTAAGTATAATTACAGGTGTGTCCTTATTCGGATATTCACCAAGTTCTTTCATGCAGTGCAGTGTTTCGATACCATCCATTTCAGGCATCATATGATCCATAAAAATAATATCATATTTTTTCTTTTTTACAAGCGAAAGGCATCGATTACCATTGTCTGCCTCGTCAATATGACATTTTAAATCCTTAAGCAGCTCAGTAAATACCATACGGTTCATTGTGTTATCATCTACCACCAGAAGATTTACATCCGGCATTGTATAGGCAACCTCATATGAATATTCATTTGGCTGTTCACATATCCTTCTATCCAGATTGCCTACAGGTTCCGGATTTGCAATACCCTGTCGCAGAGTAAAATAAAAATCCGAACCTTTACCATAAACACTGTCTACCTTAAGTTCACTTCCCATCAGATTAAGAAGCTGAGTTACAATATTAATTCCAAGACCCGTTCCCTCAACGTTTCTGTTTTTCTTCTCATCAATCCGGACAAATTTTTCAAATAGCCTGGCCATATCCTCTTCTTTTATGCCCGTTCCCGTGTCCTTTACAGAAAAGAATATGTCCACATGGTCATTAAATGTTTCACCCTTAATGGTAAGAGTGATGCTTCCTTCATAAGTGTATTTGACAGCATTGGTCAGCAGATTAATAAGTACCTGTCTGATTCTCACATCATCACCGACAAGACGGCTCGGAATAGAGCTATCCATATCGACCACAAATGAGAGGCCTTTGTCTTTGGCTTTTACCGAAATCATATTGACAACATCATTTATAAGACTTGCAACATCATAACCAACCGGAACGATTTCCATCCTGCCTGATTCAATCTTGGAAAAATCCAGTATATCATTGATAATTGCAAGAAGTCCCTGCCCCGCTGTCTGAATATTCGACGCATATTTGCGGATTTCCTCGTCCTTACTTTCCCTAAGAATCATGGTATCAAGACCAAGGACCGTATTAATCGGTGTACGTATTTCATGAGACATATTAGCCAGAAAACTGCTCTTCGCCTGATTGGCGGAACGCGCCTCGTCATATTTAACCTCAACCAAAGCAAGCATATCATCGAGGCTCTGCTGATGGTCAATGTTTTGCTCTTTCTGTTTAGCCATTATGTCACCCAGAATGCCTGTAAACCATTTTGCGCACAAAAGCACAATAACCGAACACAAAAATTCGTTAAAATTAAATCTTTTTAAAACAAACGTAAAAATAACCATCGTGATGGTATGCATAATTGTAAGCAGATTACCCACGCCTTTATTAAGAAATACAAGATTACACATCCACTGCAGGAAAAACAGCAGAAATAAAATGTAAGGATTTTCAAATATCTCCACAATCCACACAGACATTAATATCGAAAATATCAGCTGGCAGACCACGAACGTCTTTGCCTGTCTTTCGTTCGAAGTCGGAATCATAAATAATATGACTGCTCCGATACCCCAGCACAATGCCGCATATTTTACCATGCCTGTATCAAAATGTTTAGTAACTGCAAGTATACTTACGACTACTATTACTTCCAGAATATAAATGAATATCGTTGAGATTCTGCCAAGTTTAAAATTATAATCCATATTCCGCATCCTCCTTAGTTTAATGTAAATTCTTTTACATCAAAATCCTTCGGAACAACAAAATTTAATCCCTTCTGTACAATTTCCACCTTGCACGAATCACCGCACTCTACAAGTTCACCGTCAAAATTAATAAACAGAGGCATTCCGTCAAGGCTGCGGATTTCAATGGAATTGCAGTTTCCAAGTTTAACATTATTCCCTAACCTGTCAATTTTCTTTTTCATAATCTTTAATATAATTGACAACGAATTTAAACCGTGTGTATCAGTAATTGTCATATATGATGCAAGACCGTCTGTTACATCTGCATGCTTGGCAAAAAACAGATTTCCACCAAAAACGCTGCCGTTTCCAAAGATTATTTCTGTAAAATTTATTAACATTTTCTCGCCGTCAATAGTCAGTTCAACTTTTTTGGGTTTATAAAACAATACACCCTTTATTAAAGACATGAAATACGGTACCTGATTTCCAAAAATATCATATACCTTATATGCCTTCGTAAGTTCAACTATCTTGGAATCGAATCCAACTGATATTGTATTGATAGCAACGCCATAATTCGTTTTTATATAATCCACAGGCACCGTTTTACCATTAATCAGAGCATCGATATTTTTAAATGGTTCCTCTCCTCCTAAAACTTTAAGGAAATCATTTGTCATACCGCATGGAAAAAATGCCACCTCAACATTCGAAAAATCATCCAGACCATTAAGCATATTTCTCATGGTTCCGGATCCGCCACAGCAGTAAAAGCGAAGCTTCTCATCCTCAAAATATCTTCTTATCTTTTTAACTATTTCTTTCTCAAATCCCGCACGGACCGTATTAAAAACAAAATATCTCAACCCCTCGATACCCGAAAGGTGAGTTCTTAAGTCCTTTGCCAAATCTTTACTTCCCGCATAATTATTAATTATAAATACATGTATCATATGTTTTCCCCGCTAACAGATTATCTTATCAAATCTTTACGTACATCGTTATTATATACCTTTTTATACCATCTTGTCATTAAAAAAAGAATCCCACTGTTCGGCAGGACTCTCTTAATATTAATGCGAAGGCATCTGTCTGTATTTCTTTTCAAGCTCAGCAATTTCATCTTCATTTGTAACAACATTTTTCCGGGCAAGATTATATTTCCTTCCATTTGCTTCAAGGAAACGATATGCTATCATAAATGAAATTTCGTTGAAATCCGTGAAGAACTTGTCATTCATTTTCATTATTACTTCTTCATTTGAAAGCGCAGAGGCAAAATCCACCCCGCTAAAAATCTGGTCGAATTCTGAGAAGCATATCTGCTTCTGCTGTTTAAAGTCAGAACTTACAGTCTGGACATGGAAAACCTTAAGGTATGCACGAAGCCATGCAGTATCACCCTGAAACCATTCGTAAATTGAATTATATTCCTTTGCCATGTCGGCTATTTCTTTTTCCCACTCGCTGCTGTAATAAGAAGCATCTACCATTCTCTGAATTTGGCTTTCTGTAAGATACAGCTCATATTTTTTATTGAATTTCTCAATAATCTTCCTGCGCTTAGATGCAGCCTTTGGAAGTAAACCGCTCGAATTTACCTTTTGTTTTGAATCCGTCTTCTGTCCATAATATGTACCTGTCTCATCATCCGCCTGATTAAAGCTTCCCCTGTAGCGGTCGCTAGATACACGTTTTTCCTTAGATTTTTTAAATGCCATAATAATTACGACAATCGGTATTATCGCAGGCAAAGAAAACAGCGAAAAAAATAATAGCGGAAACAATTCAGAAACAAGCGAAGACACAATGCTTATTCCTATAATTCCAAATATTATTTTTTTAATTATATTAAGCTGTTTAGCTCCGAACAGATTCTTTCTGTCACCAAAAATTGCATATAAAATTAACAAAAATATTATTAATCCCATTTTACTGATTATTCTCCCCTGTTATTTCCTCTCATGTACTTCAATTATACATAAATTATACAAATGTTTCCACTTCTTTTTTACATTCAAACCTTTTTCTTAAACGGTTACGGCATATAAAATATGCAGGGATTAAAAAAATATCAGCAAATATCCATGCCAGTGCATTACCCATGCATGCTCCGTTATATCCAAAAATCGGTGTAAGAACCACTCCGGCGAGCGCTCTTGCAGCCATTTCAAATACACCTGCAAGTATCGCAAACTGGCTGAAGCCCATTCCCTGGATAAGGAATCTGAATATGTTTACGATAGCAAGAGGGAAATAAAATGTACAGTTTGCTATAAGAAAAACATATGTCATTTCGATAATTTCCACATCTGCACTGCTTACAAAAAGAAGAGACAATTTTTTTCCGAAAAACAAAAGTATCAGGAATGCAATTACCGAATAGACTGCGCCAAGAATCGTACAATCCCTTAATCCCTTTCCTATTCGGTCAAGTCTGCCTGCCCCGACATTCTGTCCTCCGTATGTTGCCATTGTAGAGCCCATCGCATCGTATGGGCAGCAGAAAAACATCGAAAGTTTTGAGCCGGCTGTTACAGCGGCAACATAAACAGTTCCGAGTGTGTTGACGGCTGTCTGCAAAATTACGCTTCCGATTGCAGTAATGGAATACTGCAGTCCCATCGGTATGCCCATACCGCACAAAATACCGGCATACATACGGTCAAAACGCATTTCTTCTTTTGTCATCTTAAGAATATCAAAATGCTTTATCATAAAAATCAGGCATCCGATTCCTGAAACTGCCTGTGACACGACTGTCGCCACAGCAGCTCCTGCAACACCCATTTTCACATAATAAATAAGCACAACATCAAGCACAATGTTTATGCATGATGACAATGCAAGAAATACAACCGGTGTCTTGCTGTCGCCAAGCGACCTTATTATTCCGGAGGTCATATTATACAGGATTGTCGCCGGAATGCCACAGAATATTATAAAAATGTAAATGCATGCATTTTCAAAAATATCCTGCGGTGTCTTCATCAGCATAAGAATCTGCCGCGTAAATATTGTTGTTAACAGTGTTATCACTACTGAAAATGCAATACACAGCCATACTCCGTTTGCAACATATTTGCGCAGATTACGGTAATTTTTGGCACCAAACTGCTGTGCAACCGGAATTACAAATCCGTTACAGATTCCCATACAGAAGCCGATTACAAGAAAATTTATTGAGCCAGTTGAACCTACAGCCGCAAGAGCATCAGGCCCCAGAAATTTGCCTACTATCATTGTATCTACAAGATTGTAGAACTGCTGGAACAAAAAACCAAAAAGCATCGGAATCGCAAAGCCAAGTATCAGCTTCATGGGATTTCCTTCTGTTAAATCCTTCATCGTTGATTTATTTTCTTTATCTTCCATAAATTACTCCATGATCATGTATTAAAAATAACCTTTATACTCAATCCTGTATCTGCTGTCCGGAAACAGCTCCCTGAATAAGTCAATAAAATAATCATCCGTCATACTTGCAATAAAATCCACTACAATCTGATTGGGATTCTCACTGCGGTACTCATCAATGTTAAAATAGCGCGAATATTCATTAACCTTCTTTAAGTAATCTATATGATGCCTTACAAGAATACTACTGCTATCCTGGCTCTTTGCCTGACGCAGCAGCTCTTCATACATTAATTCAAACATCGGCTTGACATTTTTATCATACATCTCATCCAGATCCGGATTACCGTAGATAATCTTATAATTTTCGGATTTAGCCTTTTTAAACGCCTCATAATATTCAGGCTCCATACAAAGATAATCCTTGCCGTAACTGTTTTCAATAATGTTTACTATCATATTATTGATAATTTCTGCATTCGAGCTTCCAATAACACCGGACGTAAAACT
>JBJEOB010000020.1:0-4236 GCA_051880495.1 Lachnospiraceae bacterium | reverse complement strand
TCGCAGAGCATGACAAGGAGCGGATGTTAGCAGACGGTTCCAGAGGGCGGGTATCCGTCAAGGAGAAACTTGCCGAGATGAAGCAGAAAATATCCGATCAGAAGATGCCGGAGAAACTTAATACTAAGAGCAAAGAGGAATGTTTGTAAGGAAATTTGGTACAGGGCAGTTGGGAAAAGACTGCCCTGTAGTGCAGTAATGAAATGCAATAGTATTTCGCACCTAAATATCAGTAGTTCACACCATAAAGTCAGAGAGAACCCTTTATTTGCCGATATAATAGATGATGGTTTATGTAGCCTAAAAAGATTAGAAAGGTTTGATTTGAAATGAAGATTGCAGTTGTAGATGATGATAAGGCAATTTGTGAGGCTATTGCTCAGTTGATAAAGAATCAGGAGTCGGAAGCAGAGGTGTGTCAGTTTTCATCAGGAAAAGAGATGCTGGAAACAGGAGAAAACTTTGCAATTTCTTTTCTGGATATTGCCATGGAAGAAATGTCTGGCTTAGAGCTTGCGGGGAAACTCAGACAGGAGCAGGAAAGAAAGGGATGGGTAAAAAGTATTCTTATTTTCATTACAGGTTATCGGGAATATATGGAGGAAGCCTTTGATGTAAATGCTTTTCATTATCTGGTAAAACCAATTGATGAGGAAAAATTTTCAAAGGTTTTTCGTCGTGCATGGAAAGAAGTGTCTGCTTTTGAAGAACAGAGTAAAAAATACATCGTTATAAAAAACTCTGGTACACAGCAGAAAATATATCTAAAAGATATTTATTACATTGAAAGCAGCAATAAAAAAGTGATTTATCATACAAAAAATGGTAGGTTTGACACCTATGGAAAAATGGAAGAACTGGAAAAAGAATTAGGGAATGCCTTTTATCGGTGTCATAGATGTTATCTTGTGAACATGGAAAAAATTTGTGCATATAGTGCAGACACGATTCAAGTTGTAGGCGGGGATGAACTGATACTTGCCCAAAAGAAATATACTGATTTTGTAAAGCGTTATATGAGATATGCAAAGGACGGAGGAATTGTCAATGTTTGAAATGATGTTGCTTTCAGGTTCTATTTACCTGATAAACAGTATTTTCAGTGGCATTTATACAGAAAGCTTTTTAAAGGGGAAGTACCAGAAAAAAATAACTTTAACAGTATGGATAGTGATATGTTTTTTATGCCAAATTGTAATATTTGAAATAGTGGGTAGCAAGTACCAAATCAATGATATTGTTCAGGTAGTTGTTAATCTCTGTATTCTATTTTTCCTGCAATTATTATTGTTTCGCAAAGATTTGATGAAACAGGCATTTGTTATTTTTAGCTTTGTAGCAGGAAAAGAAATTGTGAAATATATCGTAAGCATATTCAATTTTGCATTGTGTGAATTGTGGAACAGGACTTTTAGTTTTCTGATCTTAGAAGAGAGAATTAATACAGTGAAAGCGGCTTCTGTATTGGGAAAAATTTCTACGGGTGTTATATCTATTATAAGCGCATTACTTTATGCGATATTGCTGATTGTATATTTACGACTGATCCGTAGAGAATTTGTAAAAAAGGATTATCAGTTGCAGGTACAGGAAAGTGTTTTTTTGATTTTACCAAGCATTGCGGCATTGTGTATTTCAATCACAATAAAAATGATGATAGTGACTGTTGAAAATGGGATGACTGTGATTATTTATGAAACAGTTCCGGCAACACAGGTTTGGATTCCCGTAATTTGTTTTCTGTTGCTTTCTACGATTGTAGCCAATGTAATGCTGTTTCAGAAATTAGTACAATATAATGAAGAAACCAGAAAGCGCATTATGTTGGAGAATCAGCTACAGCAAATGCAGAAGGAAGTTACAGAAATACAGGATATCTATGCTGATATGAGGGGACTTAGGCATGATATGAGAAGCCATTTATCAAATATTTCTTTATTTGTAAAAAGTGTAATCGGTGCAGATAATGAAGAATTGGATCACTATATTGAAAAAATGGAAGAAACAGTCAATAAATTAGATTTTGTTTATCAGACGGGAAATCCGATTGCAGATATTATTATTCATCAGAAAAGTCAGGAAGCACAGAAAAAGAAGATTAAATTTGATGTTGATTTTATATACCCATTAGAACAGAAAATAGATGCTTATGACATTGGTGTTATTTTGGATAACGCACTGGAGAATGCCATAGAAGCTTGTTGCAAAACAGAGGGTGAGAAGCGTATTTATCTGCACTCTTATGTAAAAGGTAATTTATTTTTCATAGAGATTGAGAATAGCTTTACAAGAGAAATTGTGTTTGATAAAGAAACAGGTTTGCCTGTAAGTCATAAGAAGAACGAGAAGTTACATGGACTTGGCATTTCCAATATTCAAAGATGTGCAAGGAAATATCGGGGCGATATTGATATTGTGATTAGTGACTCAGACAACAAAAAGAAATTTAGTCTTACCATTATGATGAATGGGAAGATTTCACACCCATAAAATCGTTGTTCACACCATTTGGGTGAAATCATTGACAGGAAGTTTCGATAAACTATGTAGAAACTATAGATTGAATGGAAGGAACAGGTGATTACTATGTCAATGGAGATTACAAACAATTACAGCAATTATTCTGCAAGCTATACAAGTACTGCAAAGACTGGTGAAAGCACAAAGGAAAGTGGTGTGACAACCAGTACGGTAGAATTGAAAACTTCAACACCCGGTGTGACGAAAACAGAACAGATTAAGACAGGCTATAGCAATGTAAATGATTATTCAAAATATTTGCAGGAGAAATATAGCTACATGAATACGGGGACTACTTCTATGCAGGGTATTCCTACAACGGTATCCGTATCAAGTGCATTTTTGAAGAAGTGCATGAATGACCCAGAAAAAGCAAAGTATTTGGAGGAAAATTTAGCGGCTATTCCGGATTGTGTAAAATCGCTTGCGAATTTTACAAAGACAATGCCGGGAAGCCCGGTTTGTACATATGCCACATATATTATCGGAGATGATGGGAATATCACCTGCATGAGTGGTTGTACAAATGATCCAGACGGAAAAATTGCAAGAGAAAATGCCGAAAGAAAAGCACAGGAGAAAAAAGCGGCAGAGGAAAAAGCAGCTAAGAAACGTGCTGAGAAAAAGGCAGAGGAAGAAAAAGCGGCAGAGAAGCGGGCAGAAAAAAGAGCAACTGAAGAAGCAAGGATAGAATCAGGGGAATACACTATAAGCGCTACCGGGACGGATGTAAAAGCTGTTACGCAAAGTGTTGTATCCTCTTTGGGCACGTCTGCATCAACGGGGGTAAGTTTTGATGTGAAAGCATAGAAATAGGAGTGAGAAGTAATGAATATCAATTTTCTTAGTTTCAATTTGAATAATATAAATTACTCTGTGAACCAACGACAGGATATTCTTCATGTATTGATTAACAAGAAGAGTACTTTTGGAAGTTATGGACGGGATACATTTACCAAAAGTGCAGATGTACCGAACAGTTTGGGAGTGTATTCGGCTTATACGGGATGCACAAGTAAGAAAATTTCGGATACAATCTTGTCCATTATGAATAACGACATTTCAAAAGTAAAAAAGTCTGGGGATGTATTTGAGTGTGGAGGTATTTATTTCACAGCAGACCAAATACCGAAAATAGATTGCAGTTCTTTGGGTGAAGTACAGGCAGAAAATAATGTACTGGATTTTGGAAGGAACAAGTATTTCAAATATGTTTCTTCTGATGGCAGGGAACATAGTCTATATACGGACAACAAAGGGATTGGTTCCATTGTATCAGAAATTATGCGTGGAGAACCGTATGATGCGGCGGCGGAGAGATATGCGAGTTTTTGGAATTATTTGATGACAGAAGATCCTGTATATATTGGTTTAAATTATTCTGATGATCAGATAAGAAATTATATGAGTGAAGCCGGAGTAAGTTATGGATTTTTTACAGTTAAAATGGGAGACAGAGAAGCAACACAATTTTATTCGTCAACGGAAACTACAAGTCCTATTCAATCAAAGGAAAGATATGATATGCGGTATCAGCATCTAACATCTGGCGGAGTGCTTTTAGATGAGTACGAGCCGGGAAGCGTGTTTAAAATTGGGGATAAAGAATATGTGTTGAGCGAAAACCATACTTTAGACATTCCTTATGGGGAAGATATATACAATTTGCAATACCCTAGTAATTACAGATTCGGAGAGAAAATAGATTGATACTTA
>JBJEOB010000019.1:0-4247 GCA_051880495.1 Lachnospiraceae bacterium | reverse complement strand
TCATCTGAGCTTTTTTTCTTTGCCCAGTTTTTTCATAGGTCATTTGACACTATCTTTCATTGTTATAATGACATTTTACGACAGGATTGACTCAACCGCATCAACAATCTTGTAATAATCAATATTTTCCTGTTCTACGAGAGCGGTAACAGCCTTTAACTTATCTTTGCTATATTCCAGTCCGCTTCGCTCCACACGCGGAATCATTCTGTGAACCTCACGCAGTAATTCCTTCCTGCCAACACCCAGACGCGCATAAAGGTCCACACGTTCAATACGTTTCCCTGCCTTGATAATATTCCTGACATTTTCACTGTCAATCTGGTCATCTATAATGCCATAAAAAGCCAGCAGATTATCATTAACCCTCATAAGTTCAATAAGCGGCGAACGGCTTGCCGCCGCCTTATTCATCTCATAGATGGCAAGCTGTATAAATGCCAGACTTTCAGAAGTTATGCTCTCTCTGAGCACGATGGCATTATCGTATGCACGATTAAGATTGCTGATAATAGAATCCGGATTTTCCGGATCAAACGGATATCGTTTCTTAAAATCCTCTTTGTCCTTATAAATATTTGGAATGTCTATATCTTTGCAGAATTCCTCATAACTGTCGGTGATTTCATCTATCATCGTATCAAAACTTTTTGAATACATTTTTAATGTTGTATATACACGCTCCGTGTACCGGCCAAGCCAATAAAGGCGGTCTGCCTGTTCTACTGAGATAATACCCATGTGTCTTTAAATCCTCCTCCCTGCGATGAGTTCACGATAAACGAATCCGGGTTACGTGAAAATCTGGTAAGTCCGCTCTTCCATACAAGCGGTTCATCTGCCATCAGTACAAATGCCCTTAAATCTGCTTTTCTTGGAATCGGCTTTCCATCTTCCAGAATATCCAGATCCTGAAAATCAATGACTTCCTGTGCAATAAATCTTCGCGGTTCTGCCTCCAGAAGTTTAAGGAAATTTTCCTTCTGTTCCTTCGTCATGGTATTACCAAATACCACACCATAGCCGCCGGCTTCTGCCACATCCTTAAGCACCAGATTATCAAAATGCTCAATAACATATTTATAATCACTCTCATAGAATGGTAAATATGTTGGTGCATTGCTAAGAATCGGTTCTTCATTCAGATAATACTTAATCATCTTAGGAACGAAATAATAAATACCTTTATCATCAGCAACGCCATTTCCCGGTGCATTTAAGAGTGCTACATTTCCTTTACGGAACACATCATAAATATGCGGAATACCAATCAGTGACTCTGGATTAAAGTTCATCGGGTCAAGATACTCATCCGAAATACGGCGATATACTGCACCAACCCTCTCTAATTCGCCATTTGCAGTGATAAAGTAAAGCTTGTCATCCTTTACAATCAGTTCTGAACCGTTAACAAGATGTGCGCCAATCTGCTCTGCCAGAAAGCTGTGCTCAAAGTATGCTGCATTATATCGTCCCGGCGTTAAAATAACCGTGTGTCCGCCAACATTAACATTATCAAGCGTTCTTCTGAGAAGCTTCGCATAATTACGATTATCCTCAATCTTAAGGTTAGTAAAAGTATCCGGCGATGACCTTCTGCATAAATCTCTTGCAATCATCGGATAAGATGCACCCGAAGGAACCCTTAAATTGTCCTCCAGAATGTACCAGCTGCCATCTTTACCCTTAACCAGATCGATTCCCGAAATGTGTGAGTAAATGTCCTTAACCGGTGATACACCCTCGCATTCCACCATGTATCCGCTTGAAGCAAAAATAAAATCCTCCGGAATCACACCATCCTTCACAATCTGCTTCTTTGAATAAATGTCCTTTAAGAACAGGTTTAATGCAACGACTCTCTGCTTTAATCCTTTTTCAAGATAATCAAATTCTTCTTTTTCTATTATCCTTGGAATAGAATCAAAAGGAAATAACTGTTCATGAAATGTATTATTCTTATAAATACCAAATTTGACACCATAACGGGCCAGCAACGAATTAACGGTGTCCGTATGGTTAATTAAATCTTCAAGCCACATCTCTTTCATTTTCTTATTCCTCCTGACGTATAATTATTGTGCATCCTCGCAGAGTGCTTTGGATATGATAGAAAATTTCATCAAAATTTCCCATATAGAAAAAAAGGCGCCCTGTTATCTACAGAACGCCTTTGTCTTGCACTTAAGTTTACTCTCTAAAATTATCAAAGTCAATTAATAAAATAAAGTCCTTTGGTTCAATGACTTAATATTGTTATTTATAATTTTTATCCGTGCAGTTTCTTCCAGAAAATCATAAATGCCAGAAGAAGTACTGTTAATACAATTACTATTATCCATACCCATACAGGAAGTCCTGTATTTATGACTTCTACATCATCATCTGCTGCTGACTGTGTAATCTGCGGTACCGAAGGCTGAACTGACACAGCATTCTTTGTTGTTGAATCAATTCTTGCTCCTGTGTCCGACGGTGCCTGGTCATTGAGCACCAGAAGACCATGCATATCAATCGTACCATCTGCGTTTCTTGATGGTAACACTGTAATATCCGTATTTTCAAACCAATCTGTTGATGCTTCTTTTCCCTCATTATTTGATGAATCAACGCCATCATAGAAATAGTTATTAGCACTTCTTAATGAGTAAATAACACCATTTGCCGAGCCAAGCTCTGCACTGCATTTACCATTGTCAGATACGGATAACATACCTGTAACTATCCATGCCTTCGGATTGGAATTCTTGGTATACATGCTTACATTATAGGAAATTCCATCCAGCGAGTTATTGTATGAGGTACAGTTTATTACCTCACAGTTTGGTCCCGAGTTACTTGTTATGCCCTTATTATAGTTGTTAAATGCAATACTGTTGATAAGCTGGTGTGCGCCGAACATGTTCTCGCCACCAAGCTTAAATCCATTACCCTCACCATAATGAGTATCAGGATTATCCAGGTCATCCGTGCTTATAAAACCATTGCTGTAGGCAATACAGTTTTCAATAACTACCTCACCGATAGGACCGGTGGTTGACTTGGCATAAAGGTCCCAGCCGTCATCAATGTTATTATATGAAATACAGCCAAAGAACTTATTTCCCGTTCCACATGTAAGCTTTGCTGCAAATCCGTCCGCATCCGTTCTTCCCTCATCACAGTTATCATATGAATCACAGTTCTTGACAAGGTTGTCTGACGGCCACATTCTTTCGTCATTTGGTTCATCAGAATATCTGCTAATCTGAAGACCTGCAGTACCGTTGTTATGCATCTTACACATTTCAACCGTGTTATTATTACCGGCTATCGCAATACCTCTTGAAGGTCCGTTACAGATATCAAGACCGTATATATGCCAGTAGCTTCCTACAAGATTAATTACTGCATCAGTCTTAGGAAGGCTGCTGCCATCAATAATTACACTTCCCGGATTCTGAGCGACAAGAATTATCGGTGAGTTTTCTGTTCCGCAAATACTTCTGCCGATAATATATTCACTTGTCGGATAATATGTACCGTCAAGCATCACTATCGTAGTTCCCGGTGCAACATAATTAAGCGCCGTCTGAACATCAAACGGTCTCTCCGGCGTACCGTCTCCATCTGTCGTTCCGTTTGGTGCAACATAAATATATCCGTTATTGCTCTTAATTCCCCTGAATGTAATTGCCTTATTGATTGTAATCGTATCATATGATGATAGATTTTCCTCATTCTTATCAGGAGTGAACTCATATACAATATCTGTTGTTCCTGTTGTCTTTAACGTCGTCTTAGCTCTTACAATCTCGTATGCATCTACCGTACCACTGTATATTTCTGTTCCGGATGCATCTTTGATTTTCATTTTTCCGTCTGTGTTGGCACAGGCAATAGCCTCGTACTCTGCATTGCTAGCCGAATCACCTGAATAAATGGAAAGCTCAGGGTCCTTTAACACTACGCTGGCACTTCCTGATGCACCCTCTGACTTTTCAAATTTGATATCGGATATCTCAACAGTCACTTTACGTGCACCGGCAACACCTACGCAAATCATACCGTCATCCTGCTGCATAAGTGAATCTGTTCCGTCAAATACAATTGTTCCGTCTGCACCGGTCATCGACGCAATATATGAATCATCTGTCTTCTCAAGTGTATATGTAAACTTATCACCTACATTTACCGAATCATTTTCATTTTTAACGGAGAATGAATTCCTGTTATCATGATTTCTTACAGCACCCTCGTTATTATAT
>JBJEOB010000018.1:0-4331 GCA_051880495.1 Lachnospiraceae bacterium | reverse complement strand
TGGCTGGTTGTTATATCTAACCCGTCAACTTCCAGTTTGTAAGGATGACGGCAAAATTCCAGTTTTCGGAGCTGCTACTGTAACAGAGAAAAAATTATGAATAGGAACACTTTTCCGAAAAGGGGGCATAAAAATATAATATTATCATGATTAAATCACCACACAATACTTGTATTCTGTGGTGATTTGTTTTATATTATAAGTTGAAATTTTATATTTTTGGAGGCAGATATGAAAAAAAGAATTTTGGCTGTTTTTATGGCAGCAACAATGGCAGCGGTTATGTTGACAGGATGTGGAAGTTCAAAGACAACTAACACAGACGGCAAGTCGTATGTTATAGGTATTTCGCAGTTTGCGGAGCATGGCTCACTTGACAACTGCCGCGAAGGTTTTCTTGCAGGGCTTGCTGAGGCAGGTATAGTTGAGGGTGAAAATCTTACTGTACTCTATGACAATGCGCAGACAGATATGAGTATGGCAAGTACAATTGCAGACAGCTATGTATCACAGAAGGTTGATTTGATTTGCGGTATTGCTACACCAAGTGCGATGTCAGCGTACAATTCATGTCTTAACACAGATATTCCTGTAATTTATACGGCAGTATCGGATCCGGTTGCATCAGGACTTGCAAATGCAGACGGTACATCTGTTGGAAATATTACCGGTACATCTGATTTCCTTGCCGTAACAGAGCAGCTTCAGATGATTAAGACAATTTTACCGGATGTTAAGAAAATCGGTATCATTTATACAACAAGTGAGACTAACTCAGTCAGCACGGTTGCTGAATATCAGAAGTATGCTTCTGAGTATGGAGTCGAAATTGTTGCAACAGGTATCAACCAGATAAGTGAAGTTGAACTTGCAGCCAAGGATATGGTGACAAAGGTTGACTGTATTACCAATCTTACTGATAACACTGTAGTTTCTGCATTACAGACAGTTCTTGCAGCAGCAAATGAAGCAGGCATTCCTGTATTCGGAAGCGAGGTAGAACAGGTAAAGGCCGGCTGTGTGGCTTCAATGGGTCTTGAATACATTGAACTTGGTAAGCAGACAGGTGCTATGGCAGCTAAGATATTAAAGGGCGAAGCTAAGGCTTCAGATATTAAGTTTGAGGTTATTTCAAAGGCAAGTCTTTATGTAAATACTGCTGCGGCAGCAAAGATTAATCTTACTCTGTCTGAGGATTTCGTAAATGGTGCATATCAGAAATTTGACGAAATCGTAGTTAAATAATTGATTGAGGTGTTAAATGACTCTTTTATTAAGTGTTCTGGAGCAGGGCATGATTTATGCAATTATGGCTCTGGGAGTGTACATAACATATAAAATATTAGACTTTCCGGACCTTACGGTAGATGGCAGCTTTCCTATGGGAGCTGCCATAGCCGTAGTTTTGATAGATAAGGGTACAAATCCGTATCTTACATTACCGGTGGCGTTTGTTGCCGGAGCTGTTGTAGGTGTATTCACAGGTATTATTCATGTTAAATTAAAGGTTCGCGATCTTTTGTCAGGTATAATCATGATGACCGGACTTTATACAGTAAATCTTAGAATTGCGGGAAGAGCTAATTATCCTATTTATACCCGCAGTAATATTTTCGATAATAATTTTGTAAATTCCGTTATACCGCAGTTTTTGGAAAAGTATAAGGTGGTAATAGTTATATTTGTGTTAACCCTGATTACAAAATGTCTTCTGGATGCATATCTTAAGACCAAGTCAGGATTTATGTTAAGAGCGGTAGGCGATAATGATACAATAGTAACTTCTCTCGGTGTTGATAAGGGAATGATAAAAATACTTGGTCTTGCTGTTGCAAATGGCCTTGTTGCATTGTCAGGATGTATTTTTGCACAGCAGCAGAGATATTTCGATATTTCAATGGGAACAGGAACCGTTGTTATCGGACTTGCAAGTGTAATTATTGGAACAAGTATTTTTAAGAACATCAGATTCTTAAGTGTGACATCCAGTGTAATAATAGGTTCGCTTCTCTATAAGGGCTGTGTTGCCCTGGCAATCAGAATCGGTCTTGAATCAAAGGATTTAAAGCTTGTGACAGCAGTATTATTCCTTATCATACTGGTACTTGGAAATGAGAGAAAGAAAAAGGTGAAATAATGTTAGAACTTCGTAATATAAGTAAATATTATAATATGGGCTCTGTCAATGAAATGTGCCTTTTTAAGGAATTCTCATTTGAAGTGGCAGACAAAGATTTTGTTTCCGTGGTAGGAAGTAACGGTTCGGGAAAGACTTCTCTTCTCAACATCATTTGCGGAAGTATTGATGTCGAGGAAGGCGCAGTTATAGTGGGCGGTGAAAATATCACCAGACAGAAGGATTACATAAGGCACAGAAGGATAGGAAGGGTATTTCAGGACCCGTCCAAGGGAACATGTCCTTCGATGACGATTCTTGAAAATATGTCGATTGCTGACAATAAGGGCAAAGCATACGGACTTGGAAGATGCGTCAACAAGGCAAGAACAGATTTTTACAAAGAACAGCTTGCACAGCTTAATCTCGGACTTGAGGATAAGCTTCATGTAAAAGTGGGCTCACTGTCAGGCGGTCAGAGGCAGGCGGTGGCACTCCTTATGGCAACAATGACGCCTATAGAATTTCTGATTCTTGATGAGCATACGGCAGCGCTTGACCCTAAGACGGCAGAAATCATTATGCAGCTCACAGACAAAATTGTCAGGGAAAAGAATCTTACAACACTTATGGTAACACATAATTTAAGATATGCAGTCGAGTATGGCAACCGCATTGTAATGATGCATGAAGGAAATATAATACTTGATAAATCAGGCGAAGAAAAGAACAAAATGAGCACTGATGAAATTATGGGAATATTCAACAGGATAAGTGTAGAGTGCGGTAACTAGTAAGAGAGGAGCATTTTATGGTGGAAATCGGCAGGATTAAACAGAATATAGAAAAGGTGCTTGTTGGTAAATCAGAGGTTATTGATTTTGTATTAACGGCCATGGTTGCCGGTGGACATGTCCTTCTTGAGGATGTTCCGGGAACGGGTAAGACTGTCCTTGCCAAGGCACTGGCTAAATCTGTGAATCTTGAGTTTTCACGAATCCAGTTCACGCCGGATCTTCTGCCGGCAGATGTTACCGGACTTAATATTTATAATCAGAAAACAGGCGAATTTGTGATGAAAAAGGGGCCTGTTTTCACTAATATTTTACTTGCGGATGAAATTAACCGTGCGACACCAAGAACACAGTCAAGCCTTCTTGAGTGCATGGAGGAAAAGCAGGTGACAGTCGATGGCGAAACGATGACTTTATCGTCACCGTTTTTTGTTATTGCGACAGAGAATCCAATCGAGACTGCCGGAACATTTCCGTTGCCGGAGGCACAGCTTGACAGATTTATGATGAAGCTTTCAATGGGCACACCGGATGTTTCACAGGAGGTTGCAATAATTAACAGATTTCTAAACGGCAATCCGCAGGATGAACTTTTAAGTGTTATTACAAGAGAGGAATTACTTCAGGCGAATAAAGAATATAAGCAGGTTTATATACATAAAGATATAATAGACTATATCGCACGGATTGTTGAGGCTACAAGAAAAAATCCGAACATCATTACGGGTGTAAGCACCAGAAGTACGCTTGCAATGGTAAATGCGGTAAGAAGTTATGCTTATATTAATGGCAGAAATTATGTTACACCGGAGGATGTAAAGCTGCTTTGCGTTCCTGTTTTTGCACACAGACTGGTGGTAAGTGCAGGAATGACACGTGGCGGTGCAAGATGCGGTTTAATCAGGGAAATTGTTAATCAGATTACGGTTCCAACAGAGGAATGGGATAAATAATGACACTTATTCTAATAGTAACAGGTGCAGTACTTGTTTATCTGATTCAGAACAGACTTTATCAGAAGTACTGGAATAAATCCCTTTATGTGTCGGTTGATTTTGAAAAGAAGCAGGCAGTAAGGGGAGAGCAGGTAAATCTTATCGAGGTGGTAACTAATAACAAAATATTACCGCTGTCTATGCTGTGCCTTAAATTTGATATAGACAAAAGCTTCATATTTGCAGATGTTGAGGACAGCATTTCAGTTTCTGACAAATGCTATAAAAATGATATTTTTTCATTGTTATTCTACCAGAAAATAACCAGGACATTGCCTTTTGTATGCACAAACAGAGGATTTTTTACGATCACAAAAGCTAATCTGGTATCATCTAATCTTTTTCTAAATATCCAGTTTGCAGAATCTATTCCTTTATACACAGAAATAACAGTATTTCCGGATCTGGCGGACGGCGGGAGACTTG
>JBJEOB010000017.1:0-4369 GCA_051880495.1 Lachnospiraceae bacterium | reverse complement strand
GTGAGGGCGAAAGATCCGCCCAAAACCCAAAAGGGTAGTTTTTAGAGGTGCCCAATTGAATTGGAAATTACCGGTTTTCCAGATGAGCAACTACATATTAGTAACCGATTAATTCTCGCTGCATTTCTCTCTTTGATTCATAGAAGTAACTGTTTGATATTTCACGAACAATCTTTGCCGTCTTTGGATATAGTACTTCTAGTTCATCTGCATACTCCTGGTAATGTTTTGCTATATCCATCTCATCTTTTCCACCTGTTACATTATGTATACCACGTTGGTTGCAACGAGCTATTGTTATCTCTTTACCAATGATACCATTTCCGTTTTTTTCGATATACTTTCTAACACATTCTGCGGGCCACAAATCATCTTTTCCCATTGGAGAATATGAAAGAATCCGTCCTATTTCAATGTCACAAGCAGTAAGATAGCGCCTGGCTTCAGAGATGCTCCTTACAGTTGTTAGCCAATGCCAGAAAAATCCTTCATCGATCTCTTTCGTTTCAGAAATATATCCAGGAATCTGGTGGATGCGATTTAATAGCTCACGGTAATGAATGGAAGCTTTTTTAGCAGTTTCATCGATTTGCACGAGATTATCATCATTGCGATAAACATGAGACAGTAAATCAACAAACAACCCTGGATCTTTCAGTAACTGATTAAGCAAGCATTTTGGCATACCATCTAACACGTTTAGGTATATTAGTTCCAACAGAGCAATTGTATCCTTATATGTATCAATCTCTTGGTACATCTTTTCAAATAGCTTTCCTATTCCACTACGGTTAATTCTGCTGCATACTCTATCATGAAGCTCGGGTTTGCTATTTTCATTTGCAACTGCCTGGAGTAATGAGATAATTGAGGGTATGTAATTGAAATCACTGTATACGATGAAGTCGAGAATTTCATATCCCCGGCCCACCTCTATCAGCTTTTGAACGATATGAATTGTTGTTTCTGTGCGCTCGTTCTGAATCCCATTACAATCTACTTCTTTCCAATAACTAATTTGCGCCTGTGGAGAAAATGTGCCGACAAATTTTATAACGTCTTCAGAAATATCAAAGCATGTTAAAATCCATACAACATCTTCTTCTGAAAAAGATAACAAAAAAGATTTATCCAGAGAGATTATTTTCTGAAAAGACAATTCTCGAATAACACATTTTGCACATTTTCCAGATTGATCTCTCAGTGTTTGTATTGCCGCCCAATTGAAAGTGTTCTCAAGGTATTTCAAAACAAAGGATTTGGCAAAAAGGCGTACATCCTCAACTTTAGAAGCAATACTAAAATACGAGTCTTTCCCTAACTGAGATACCATTTTTGCCATTTGAATTTCACAGTTTTCTAACCTTCTTTCTTGCTCCTTTGCCCATTCATAATGGCTACCATCTAATTGAATTGGATTCAGTCCGTAGAAGGTATAACTGAAGTTATGAATATAAGCTTCTGGCACAGCAGGGAGAATGTCGTTATATAACTGTTCTATCCTATTAAGCTGTTCCGAAGGAGCTGCCCAAGAGGATCTCTTGAATTTCCTATGACGACTAATATAATCTGCCATATCCTCACAGAAATGAATTAAATCTTCTGTAGACATCTTTAAGGACTGCTCCACGCATTTTTCAAACAACATCTCAACTACTTCACTGAAGGCGGGGAAGCATTTCAAAACAACACTCCATGCAGGATAGGTGGGGGTAATATTTTCATAGAATGATTTTGCCAGGAAAGACATCATTTCATCTACGTCGGCATCTGAAACTTCAGGTTCCGTATATTCAGTGTCACCCCATTTAGGATATGGAATTGGCGATGCCATATCATTCTCTGGAGACAGAAGTATTTCAGATAGATGCGCTCCAGTTGCTGGATATGTTGTTAATATATAACCTAGTAGTTTCTTTCGCTCTTCTTTTGTAAAAATGCCTTGAGGATACCAAAATCTGAAAACGTCAACGACTGCTTTTTGGATAATTTCTCTCGTCTTTGGAGGGATGCTACTCTCGGCAATTTTTAGCAAAAAATGTAAAGCTCTGAAAGCGAATTGACGATCCCAGAGTAGTATTTCCAAGGAGTAAATAATCGGGAAATAGAAGCTTCGGTCAAAAAGAAAATCTTTTTCTGGTTCAAATGAATGCCAAATAAGTGATTCTGATTGAGTGATTTCTTGCTCGAGATAATTCAACAAAGCATTTGGCGTTGCTTCAGCTATTTCTGGAAAAAATGGAATGATTGTGTATAGTTTTGGAAGCGAATCCACTGCGGCCAAAATTGAACTGATTGTTGTGGTACAGAGTTCCGGTAAATCGGATAGAATTGTGTCCCTATCCGTCGCACCATTTTTTGAAAGCATAGCCAGAGAAAAAATCAAGCCCTTTCTTAATCGAGACGAATATGGGTCTTTTCGTCCAAGTAATTGTGCATAGGACCATTGTTCACGAGGTAAATCGTATGTAGGATCAGGGGTTGAGAAGACAAGCTTAACTGCTTCCAAATAATCTGTGATATGCGTTTCGCTGATATAATTCCATAGGCATCCCCACGTGTCCGAAGCAGATACGCATGCATATACTTCAGAGATATTAATTATTGGGGCATCGATTGTACGGACAAATCGCTCGACTTCTGCTATATATGTGGGATAATCCTTGTGAGACAACATTTCTATTATTCTTTTGTCTCCGTCAGAGGTTTTCTCCCATTCCTTTACAAAAAGGGCAGGGAGCAGCAAATCAAGTTGTGGATTTTCTAGCCAAGCAGGCTGTCGCTCAGTTGGATTATTGGCAATGTTTCGATATAAAGCCATAAAACTCATCCATGTTTTTGATGCGATCTGATTTGCATCTGTGCTTGAATATCCTAACTTTTCAAGTCCTCGACAGAAGGAATGTCTGCTTCTCTGTTTAATCTCGATTTTTAATCCTCGCTGGCAAATCTTATCCAGAGGATCATACTTACATACTGGGATAACAATTGTTCCAGAGAATACGAGGGGAGTGGTATTGCTTCTAGAAGTCTGAGGGTTTAAAATAAAAATAATGTCATTCCAGAATGTATCGCTCAAATCAATTTGCGAAAGATCATCCACTATAACACAATGATCGAAAAGATGCTCACTCTCATTACCTGCACGGATTAATTCAGAGGCAAGGACGAGAACTGCCTCTATAGGGGAATCTGAACTGAGTACTATCTGTGCGTTTCTACAACTAAGCTTGTCTTGAAAATCTGAAAGAATACTATTACGACCTTCTAAGAAGAATTCAGGTAATAGATGCGGGGTGGTGCTTTGAGAAATTACCTGCCAATATTCGTTAAATGTCCGAACTCCCTTAATTGTTTTTCCTAATATTTTAGAAAACCAGATTGAAACACTTGGATTTTCATCGAGCCACATTTCAATGTCGGCTGCATCATAAATACGAACATTTTTCCAGATTCTCGTGTTTTCTTTCTCTATGGCAATCTCTGCTGCTGATTTCTTATGGGTCCAGATGTGCGAAGAAACGAAGCAAAATGTGGCATTTGTACGGTCAAAACCGGTTTGTTCAAAAGATCTTTTTGAATAGTCTTTTTCAAATTTCTCTTTTATATTTGTATTCGTTCCGAACTCCCAAATTGATTTCCCATTTGGAACAAACTTAGATGCGGAATCAGCATCCAAGTATCCATCATATCCGTTGAATTGGATGCCCGACTCAAATGGGAAATGGTGATTTCTGATTTGGGAACAAGATGATAACACAAGTTTCCAAATTAGTTTGGGCAGCAATTCTTGTGCACGGCGAGGATCATTGTTTGTCCATTGTTCAATATCTGCCGCTGAGATATGTGATTGCATATCAATACTCCTTTATGTACAGTCAGTTATTCGTTTTGCAAATGATTTCTAAGCTATAAATAGTATAACATAAATATGTTTAATGCTCAACATAGTAAAGGGAACGGGTATTATACTAGCCATAGTTGTCATGCTGCAGTTTCAAAAGAAAAGCGATTTGCAAAATCGTGTAGCCGCTGGATTTTTCCAGCGTTTCCAGAACCACGAACCAGTGTTCTGCGGGGATTGGGGCAGAGCCTCAACAAGCAGAAACCACCCACTTCCGCTTCGGCAGAAATGGGTGGTTTTGGCGTATGTATTACATATGCATTGCTTGCCACTATTATACCAAATTTGGTATAATAGTGGTTATACCAAAAAATCCGTTATACCAAAAAGGCGGAAAAGTGCTTTAACCACAAGGCTTTTCACGCAAAAATTTGGTATAACGGATTTGGAGAAAAGGCTAAAAACTCACTGCCAGCAAATCCGGCAGGAAAATTTTTGGTATAATATTTTACATCCCATAAAGCT
>JBJEOB010000016.1:0-4401 GCA_051880495.1 Lachnospiraceae bacterium | reverse complement strand
TGTTTATCGTTCAATCTTTGAAGAAGCAGGTGCGAAATTATATACACCGCAGGAAATAGAAAATATGAAAAAAGAAAAAATGAAAAATCTTGGAGTGTTGGATACAGTTCTTGAAAGCGAGGAATTGGAATGGATTACGCTTTCAGACGAAGAACTTGATAAACTCAGACAGGAGGCAGTATTTAAATGAAAAACTTTAAAAAGGCATCTTATATAGTATATGGCTGTCTGGCATTAGCTTTTGTTTTTATGCTTGGAATATTTTTTAATGCTTATGTCGTAAATGCCAAGCTGACTGACAAAGTATCGTCTTCGACAAATTTTTATGATGACTGGTATGGTAAAAAGGTTGCATGGTATGGAGACAGTGTGACAGAGCTAAATTATCATTGCAGTATAGTGAATGATTATTTTAACTTTGACGGATATAATTGCGGAATAAGAGGTTCCGCAATATCCAATATTTATGGTAACGAGATAAATCTGTGTAATGAGTCAAGAACACAATATCCGGGAGTTGAGATACCTGATGATGTTGAGGTAATATTTATTATGGCGGGTACCAATGACTGGTGTGAAAATGTAGCATTGGGAGACAAGACATTAAAATTTGACGGAGCAGGTAATCTTATTGCTGATGTTTCTACATTTTATGGCGGAGCACATTCGATGTTTAATTATTTGACCAGAAAGTATCCTAATGCATATATTTTTGTTCTGGGTACACCGATTGTTGCCAGCAATTTATATAATCTTTATAATGAGCAAGGGCTTACGTCGTTTGATTATGGTGATGCTTTATGTGAGGCGGCATCAATGTGGGGTATACAGTCAATTAATATTGGCGAGATGATGGGCATCAATGTCAATAATGTTGGAGATTCAGCAGGAGAAATGTACGAGGGTCTTCACTTTACGGAAGGGGCAGGCAGAAAAGCTGCCAATGTAATCATTCAGGAATTATGCTCACGAAGATTTATTAATTAGTGTCCTCATAATGCGAAAGGAAAATTGATGAACAGAAAAAAAAGAAAAAATATAATGGCATTAGGTGTTTTACTGTCACTTGTCGTGATTGCGGCAGTGCTTGTTGTCATACTTGTTGTTCTGGTTATAAAAAAGAATAATCTTTCGTCTGATATTCAGGAGAGCAGTCCGACAGCTTCGGAGTATACCGAGGCAACATCAGAGGTACCAGTAGAACCGACAGAACCGACAAAACCACTCAGTGAATATGCAATAGAATATCAATACTGTGTAAGTTCGCCTGGTGCGGATATCTCACAGATAAACGGTACCGGTTATGACATTTTATATGACTATGACAAAGATGGGGCAGAGGAAAGCCTTAAGGTTTTGTTTGCATATGACGGTACAACAGGTAAGGTCAGCGTTATTATGTCTAATGGAATTGAAAATGTTATTGCAGACCTGATTGAACTGCCATTTACATCAGGAAGCTCTCTCGACATAGTAGGAATATCCAATAACGCCGGAAGCGGAATAGGAATAATAAGCCGCTGTTTCAATTACCAGACCAATAAATATGACCTGCAGCTGATTGTATGGGAATACTATAATGATAAGTTTACGGAAGAGTGGAATGTTGTTTACACGGGTGTGGCAGCACCAAACTGTTATATGCAGGATGGTTATATTCATGGAATTATCAGAGGTGAATCGGTTGACGGTAATACAGACAGTAATATGAATGGTTATATACTGAACAGGTCAATACTGATGTCTGATATGAAAAATATGGGTATAATTCTTCCGAGGGACACAACAGGTGCGTGTCTTATAGAATATACCAGATATGTTACAGGACTTGTTAATGTAGTGATAGAATAATCACTTGACGCTTATTGTTTGCAGATATATAATTATATCAGTGTGGAAATGTTTTCCGCCAATACAATAAATTTTTCACATAATGTGATGGAAAGAGGTATTATAATGAGCAGTGTTGCTGAGAAGATTGAGGAACTTGGAGTTGTTCCTGTAGTAGTATTAAATGATGTTAAGGATGCACTTCCTTTAGCTAAGGCTTTGATAGAAGGCGGACTTCCATGTGCAGAAGTTACATTCCGTACTGATGCAGCAGAGGAGTCTATCCGTAAGATTCATGAAGCATATCCGGATATGCTTCTTATTGCAGGTACCGTACTTACAACAGATCAGGTAGACCGTGCCGTTGCTGCAGGTGCAACTGCAATTGTCGCTCCTGGTTTTGATCCGGAAATAGTTGATTATTGTCTGGCAAAGGGCATCGAGGTTATGCCTGGTCTTGTAACACCTTCAGAAATGGCTCAGGCTGTTAAGCGTGGCCTTACAAGAGTTAAGTTCTTCCCGGCTGAAGCAGCAGGCGGCATTGAGATGATTAAGGCTATGTGTGCAGCATATACAACAGTAAGAGTTATGCCTACAGGTGGAATCAATACCAAGAACTTAGAGCAGTATCTTTCATGTAACAAGATTTTCTGCTGTGGCGGAAGCTGGATGGTTAAGGGCGATATGATTAAAGCCGGCGAGTTTGATAAGATTAAGGAAATGACAGCAGAAGCTGTTGAACTTGTTAAGAAGATTCGCAATAAATAAAATTTTTAAATAATGCAACAATTTTAAAAAATCTCCACACTTTATAAATATAAGGACCTGTTTTAGGGTTAATTTATATAGCATGGAGATTTTTTTATTTGATAGGAAATTGCGTTGCAGTTTCTCTATCCCGTACAGGAGGTATATTTTATGATTAAAAAGGGATTAAGTCTTTTAGCAGCATTTACACTATGTATCGGTCTGGCAGGCTGTGGAGCGGCAAATCAGTCGTCTGATTCAGCAGTGTCTTTGACTTACAACAATTCAAAGTCATTTCAATATGAGAATGCCGATATGGCTGAGGGTGGCGTGATGGCAGACGCCGCTGAGGAATCGCTTAGTCTTTCACAGGGGACGGGCACAACTGCGGGCGCAACTGCAGCCACAACATCAACCACTTCCATAATGTCACAGGAAAAGATGGTATACCGTACATATCTTAATGAAGAAACACTTAATTTTGATGAAACATATGCCGCAGTAAAAGAGCTGCTCAACAAAAATGGCTGCATTATAGCAAATGAGAACGTGTCAAACGATGGTAATTCTTATATGAGTTCCGGATACCGTTCTTCAAGAAACGGTTATGTAACTGAACGTCAGGCGTATATGGAAATAAGGGTTCCTGCTGCCAATTATAATTTGCTGCTTGAAAACATTGTTTCGGTTGGAAATGTTATTTCAAAGGAGACAACAGCAACAAACATCACACGTAATTATAATGATACAATGGCAGAACTGGCAGCATATGAAGAAGAATATGCCCAGTTACAGAAATTGATGGAAATGTCAGGTGATATGTCAGATATTCTTGAAGTGTCTAATCAGATGACGAGTGTACGTTCGCGTATCAATCAGTTGAAATCATCAATACAGAACATGGATAATGATGTGGCATACAGCTATATTTATTTAACACTTACCGAAGTGGTAGAGTATACTCAGCCGGAGACAACAAGAGTAAAAAAGACCTTCTGGGACAGACTTAAAAATACTGTTGCGGACAGCTGGAGCGGATTCTTGAGTTTCTGTGAAGGACTGCTGTTCTTGATTATAGAGTTATTGCCATATGCAATAATAGCTGCGATTATTGTTTTGATTTATCTTAAAACACCGCTTCACCGCAGAAGAAAAGAACGCAGGGAACTTAAGAAGGCACAGAAGACATCGCAAATGACAGCACAGAATTCTGATAAGGAACAATAGTTACCGGAGAGGTAAAAGCATTTTTGAGCGTTAAGAATTATCCAAATTCTTAACGCTCTTTTTTGACATATAGCAGACAAAATAATACCCCTAAATCTGCCTGCAAAAAGACATGCAATATACAAAATATAGATTTTTATTGCAAAAATCTGTTTACAATAAAAAAATCTTATATTAAAATAAATTTTATATGAAATATTTTAAGAAGCAGGGGTATTTATGGCAGATAAAAAATATGATGCATCCAGTATATCGGTATTAGAGGGCCTTGAGGCCGTCAGAAAAAGACCCGGTATGTATATTGGAAGTGTTTCAACAAAGGGTTTAAATCATCTTATTTATGAAATTGCCGATAACTCGGTTGATGAGCATTTGGCGGGCTACTGTGATGAAATTACGGTAATTCTCAATGCTGACGGAACGGCAACAGTTAAAGATAACGGACGTGGTATTCCGGTAGGTATTCATCCGAAGATGGGTATACCTGCTGTTGAAGTTGTATTCACGGTATTACATGCAGGTGGTAAGTTTGGAGACGGCGGATATAAGATTTCAGGCGGTCTTCATGGAGTTGGTGCATCTGTTGTAAATGCTTTG
>JBJEOB010000015.1:0-21853 GCA_051880495.1 Lachnospiraceae bacterium | reverse complement strand
GCGACAATTTTCCAATCCGCCGCAGTGCGTTCCTCGCGGAGCGTTTTTATATAATAGGAAATTTCAACGAAATTTCCTATTATATAAAAAAGAATCCCGCAAACGGGAATCATAAGACAATTCTTATCATTCTCATGCGGGATTCTCCCTTATTAATAATTATACTTATTTTCTGATGTCTGCTAATACCTCTGCAGGGATTTCAAACTCAACGGCACCCATGTACATTGGTGCGACATCCCCTTCATTGAAACCAATCACCACATTACCATTTTCATTAATATAAAATGATGTTTCATCTGTTATTGACTTGAAGTTAAGAGCATCTATTTCATCGTTTACCCAGTAGTAAACCATTGAATCAGCCTTCATCTGTTCAACCATCTGCTCCTTGATATTTTCGCTGATTGGGGTGATATAATCTGCTCCATCCTTGAAAATATCCTTTAACTGCAGGCGTTCTCCGGTATTTAAATCAATGGTATAGTAATAATTCCACTGATATCCGCTTCCGGCAGCCTGAAAGCATAAAAGCTTTAATGTGAAATAATCCTTTGTTGTTGCTAACACTTCACTCTTAACAGAAATATCCTGATATCCCTGCTCATCATGCATATATTTTTCAAACTCCGTTATGAGCTCACCTGTAATCTTCTCTATCTCTGCATTTATCTCTTCAGCAGTACGTTCAAGTTTTTCCTGTACATCCTTATCTGTTACCGGTTCCTCAATCTTTATCTCCGGTACCACGATATCAGCTTTATTCCTTTCTGTTTCATACTGATAATCACGGAATGTTACCACTTCCACAAGCTGTCCGATGACCGGTATCCGTTCCATGGCATACGCAATATTAGCTGATGTGTTTGGTAAAATTATAAATGCTCCGATAATCGCAGCTGCTGTTGCTGTAATCTTTATAATTGCTGACTTTCTACGTTCTTTTATATTTGCCATATTAGCCTCCTCGATTCTTTTTTGCAGTTGTTCTAACTGCTTTTCTGACATTTGCGGCTTCTGATACTCTTTTTTCAGTATCATAAGCTCATCTTCTGTCAAATCTTTATTATTTTTCATTTCAGAAAAATTGTAAGTCATATCATCACCCACCTATTCGCTATTTAAACTATGTTCGTCCTGCTCTCTTCTTCATCAGAAAGAACGACTCGCAGCTTCTTCATGCTTCGATACAGCCTGCTTTTTACTGTATTAACATTTTCTTCAAGAATCTCTGCAATTTCCTCTAGTTTCCTATCCTCGAAGTATTTTAAAATAACAATTGCCTTATCCTCATCCGGAAGAGCATCCAGTGCTCTCTGTAAATCTACATTCGAGTATTTGTCTTCACTATACCCGGCTTCTGTTCCGTTTTCATCCTGAATGGCTTCATAAGAAACAAATTGAGGCCGTTTTAAATATTGAAAACACTCATTAAGCATAATACGGTATATCCAGGTTTCTGCATATTCAGGCTTATTCAAGGTATGGCTGCTTCTGATTGCCTTATAAGCCCCATTTTGCACAATATCGCCGGCATCCGCCTCATTATGCACATAACTGTAAGCTAGGCGATAATACTGATTATACTTTTCCAAAAGAATTCCCTCTATTAATGATTTATTTGTTTTGTCTTTTTTTTCGAAAAAAAAGTGCACGGCTCTTCACCTCCTTATGCCCTTCTGAAATATTAGATATCTGATATGATAAAAAAGTTTCATTTAATTTTTATTTTTTTACAGGAATCTGTTTATCCATTTTCAGAATATGGTTTATCAGCCAGTTAAGCAAAAAATCCATCAGTTCATCAAGATATTCTTTCTGTTTTTCATCAACCTTCTCGAGATTTATCTCCTTTAAACGTTCTATAAATGCGTTATGTGCAAGGCGCTGCAATTCAAGCCCCTCGTAGCCAATACTCTCCATGTAATTTTCTTCATCATGAAAATGCATAATCGTATACTCCTTCAGTTCATCAAGAATATCTACAATTTTATCGTATTTGTCATGAAGAAATTCTGCCTTGATTACATCGTTTGTTTCTCTTATGATTTCAAACAGCCTCTCATGCTCATTATCTATTAAGGTTATGCCGGTCCTGTACATATCCACAAAAGCAAATGCATCTTTATTTTTTTCAGCCTCCGTCAGTCTTCCAATCATTGTATCACTGCCAAGAATATGACGATAAAGCCATTTTGCCATATATGAAAGCAGTTCATTTACAGCCTGAATGCTCTGCTCATCCGTCATATCAGATATATTATAACTATCAATCATTTCAACAAACTGTTCATGTTCCTTTTTCTGTCTCAGCAGTTCCATATCGCCAATCTTTGCCATGTACTCTTCCTCGTGTGCAAAATGTGTTGCCGCATAATCCTTTAATTTCAGCAGTAAATTTCTGACAATCGTGCCTGAATCACTGCCGTTTTCTATAAGTGCCATTACCTCGTTAAGCATCTCAAAAAGATTTCTATGTTCATCATCAATTTCTTTAATTCCTATCATACAATCTTCCGTAAATCTATACATTTTTCCGCCTCCCAATAAATTTCCTTTCTTCTAAAGTACTTAATTACATCATTTTTGTCAAATAATACAGAAAAATTGCAACAAAGTTTCTATATAGGGTGTCAAAAACTCATTATCAAAGACTTGAATGGCGAAATACACAAATAGAAGTTGTTTAAATGACTTTTGCGCTGTGGAGATGAGACTCTAAAAATCGTGGAAGCCTTTGCTGAACACGATTTTTTCCATAAGAGGCTCATCGGAACGGTTAGCGCAATGGAATGTAAACAACTTCTATTTGTACATTTCGCCAAGTCATAAATTTAAAATGAACTTTTGACACCCTATATAGAAACTTCGTTGCAACTTCCTATACAATAAAAAACACTGTCACAATTTAATGTAACAGTGTTTCTCCCACCTCATCTCAACTTTACCTTTAAGTACATTGCTTTACCAGAAAAGCCATTCCCAGAATATTATACACATCTCCTATCCCCCCCTTTTATTTTATGTATTCAGAATATTCTCTAAATACATAAAAGTCAAAGAACTTTTGATAAACGGCTTTACTTTTGGACAAACGACAAAGTTTGTCTATTTTTTAACATTCATATCATAACTTCAGCTATAAAGCGACCGTTATCACATCTGAAATCTATACTGCCTCCCAACCTTGCAACAGCATTTTTTATATTACCGCTTCCCAGACCATGATTTATTGAATCTCCCTTTGTTGTAATGAGATTATTATTTTTTATTATAACTTCTTTCTCAACCGGATTTTCCACGCGAATAAGCAAATGCAAATCATATGAACAGATTTTTACATCAATCTTTCTTTTCTCGCCATCTTTCAGCTGTTCACATGCTTCTATTGCATTTTTAATAAGATTAGACAATATTGTACACAAATCATACTCTGAGACAGAAATCTGTTCTAATGATGCTCCTTTAAGCTCAATACTGATTCCTTTTTGTTCTGCATCCTCTTCAAGATATCTGATAACTGCATCCACGGCACTGTTGCCGGTATAACTTTTGGATTCATATATCGCAGAATGTTCCACAACATTTTCGAGATAGGATTTCAGCCTGTCATTGTCGGCTTCTTCGCAGTATGATTTAATTGCTGTGATATGCGCATTCATGTCGTGACGGAATCTGCGCATCTTTTCGTCCTGTTCAATAATCTCCTTTATATGCTCGTTCTGCTGTTTCATATATTCTTCATACATCTCATTCTGTTTCTTATAAAAATTTTCCCTGTTGGATATTAATCCCTGCCACAGACTTGTAATTACAAAAAGAATACTAAGCACAGACGTAGCTGCCCCATATGCATCTCTCATCTGCTGCGTTAATGTTCCCTCTGACAGAATCTGCGATACAGACATTGAAACCATCGCGCATCCTATTCCTATGTAAAACACTATATACTGTGTTTTGCTTATATCTATTGTCATACTGTTAAAATCTTTATTTCTCTGATACAAGTAAAAAATAATGAGAATTATCATTGGAACAAGCTGCCAAATCGGGGAATATTTTAAATTATAAACCAGCAGGTGTTCTGAAACGCCCAAAATCATTGCTGTAAGGAATGAACTTCCGACACTTATGACTGAAATGCCTACTACAATGATTGGATATAATGCAAACCACTTTCCGCACTTTTCGTCTAATAACACTACCGGTATTAACAATAATGGCACAAATGCCGTACCCATCGCAACAACTACGCCGGCTTTATCTGCCGTTAATATTGGATAGAGCAGCGTTACTAAAATGACAAATATCCATTTTTTCTTATCTGAAGTAAAACGAGCCTGAAAAAGTGTTTTATATGCCAGCAGATAATTTATTCCTTCTGCCAGAAAATACATCAAAATATATACCCTGTTTTCCATTACATCCGTTTCCTTATCTTATTTTTGACAAACTCCCGATACTTTATAACTACTCCATCTTTATATACCCGTCCCAACGGTATCTTTTCATTTATGTCACGCATAATAATCGTCTTATCAATACTCATCACATGAGCCAGATTGACAAGATATGATTTATGAACCCGGATTATTGAATACTGCGACATCTCATTTTCCCAGCATCTGAGATTTTTGCTGCTAAATACGCTTCTTTCTTCCCTGTCGTTTTTAGGCGTAAGATATATTTTGGTATAATTTCCTTCTGCCTTGAAAAATTCTATATCTTCCAATGACACATATGTAACATTAATACTGTCATCATCAACAGCTATAAAAATATTTTCCATGAGTTCCATGTAAACAACATCAAGCCACTTGCAAATATCCCGTCTGATTACCGGCTTATAAATAAAGCCCAGCGTTTTTAACCCGAATGCCATTCTCATCATTTCAATATGGCTCGACACAAAAACTATCCTCCAGACGGCATCATTTTTTATTACCCTGTCCTTTACCTCAATTCCATCTATTTCCTTCATCTCGATATCAAGAAACAGTATGTCTATTCTGTTTTTTGACGTATTGCTGCAATACTCTAAAACCTCTTCGCCGCAGGTAAATATCTCAAAATCATATTCTATCTTTTTTGCTGATAAATATTGCTCACATATTGTTTTAATATTACCCCGCTCAACCGCATTATCATCACAAATACCAATTCTCATCATACAAAAAACCCCTGACCCGTAATGATATTATTTTACATTATCCGCGTATATTTTACAATGCACCTAATTTCACCGCTAAACATATAATGTATAACTACACAATAAATGAAAGGGAAAAACACATGACAGAAAACTATATCATCTTATCCTTGGAAACACATTTATTTTTCTCAAGAATCATGAAGGAACATGCCCTTTTCTTAATGGCAGGTTTCCCGTGTAAGGACAAAATGTGGATTCAAAAATCAGACTTTTTCAGACAAGAGTTTGAACGTCTGCTGACAGATGTTATTAAAATCAGTGATGGTCAAATCAACAAGCCTGTTCTTAAATCTAATGAACTTGTTACAGAATTTACCATTCCGGCAGAGCAGCGTACTGAACACCTGACCGGAATTCCAATCGACTCGAATATTTCCAAAATGGAGACAAACCTGCGTCCCGGTGTATGCCGGGAAAACCGACAGAATATGATGAGAATGGTACACTGTATAAACGAAAGGGCTCTGAGACTTTTAAACGGACTCATTGAATTAAAAGAAAGCATATTAAAAGAGATGGAAAGCTGCCGTCTCTTTTCCACAAATTATCCGCTTCTCATAAAGCACATCCTGCGCGAAGCCAGACTATACCGTTCCATCATCGATAATCTGATGCATAACGGACATATTTGTTATAAAAATCTCCTGGGAACCGAAGAATTCTGGAATCAGATTATGATGGAACATGCCCTCTTCATTCGTGGTTTACTGGATCCATGCGAAGAAGAACTGATTGATACTGCAGACAATTTCGCCGATGATTACAGGAGACTCCTGGAAGAAGCCCGTGAGCAGGACTGCAGGGCAAATGAAGCCCTTTCCGGCCAGTCACTTACTGAGACCTTAAAATACCGCGACTTTAAAGCTGCCGGAGCACAGGGTATTTTAAAATGCGAAATTGCTTCTGTCATTCTTCCGCTGCTTGCAGATCATGTTCTGCGTGAAGCAAACCACTATATCCGTCTTTTGCAGGAACAATCAACAAGATAGAGAAATTGCAACGCAATTTCCAATCAAACAAAAAATGCTGTATCAGCCTCCAACCGTTGATTAAAAATCTAACAGCTAAAGGCCGGTACAGCATTACATCCTTTTGAATATTTTTCTGAGCTCGTTTCTGTATTCCCTGCTCTTTTGTTTATCTGTCTGCATCTCTTCCGACAGCCATCCTGCATTGTGCCAATGTATCGCCAATTCCCTTCCGCTCCAGAATCTGTCATCTCCACCATCCATAATTGATGTAAAATACTCATTTGACAGAATAGCCATGTTGTCTATAACCTGTGAATCACCTGCTTCATTAACGCCGCTTTGGACAAAGTATTTCATAAGCCGCATTGGCTGGGGTTCTATATCCATTTCCCCATTTTCATTTACAAACGGAATACCATCATATTCCTCCAGCATTTTTTTAACCAGTTGATTTCCCCTGACGGCACCAAAGCCGGAGCCTAAATCTATTTTGTCACAATTATCCATTGCAAAAAAAGCATCAAATCCAAGCATTTTATCAATGCTGTTTATAAGTTCAACATCCATGTCAAGATAAATTCCGCCATATCTGTAAACAACATCCAGACGCGCAACATCTGAAACAAATGCCCATTTTCTGCATTCAAATGCCTGCTTCATGAACAGATTCTGATTAATATCATAATTGTCGCAGTTCCACTCTATAATCTTATAATCCGGACAATACTTTCTCCAGCTGTCGATACACTTTTGATAGATTTCAGGTTTTTTTTCATTACTGAACCAGAAGCTGTGAATAATCCGCGGGATTTTTTCTGTTGTATGACTTTCCATCGCACATTCCACTTCTGACGTATCTGAATAGCCGCCATAAGAAAAAATAAGCGAAGCATAATAACACTCCATGGATAAATCCATTCCATCCAGCTTTTCAATAATTGACTTATAATGTCTTAATCCGGCTGTTATCAATATTTCACCATTATTTTTTTTAAGTATTTCCGGAGAATTAATCGTATGACTTCTTCCCAGAAACATAATCTGTGTTCCCTGCTTTTGTGGATTACTGTCCACAATCTGAATGTTTTTATCTTTTATAAAATCAGAAAACTTAGCATTATTTTCTATTCTGTCTAATACCGGAGATGCACCAAAACAATATATAGTATCAACATTTTTCCGTTCTATATAATCTTTTATGCTGCAATCAATATATCTAATCACTGATAAGCCTCCCCTTACTCTCTGTTATCAAAATGCTGCTTCCAGAATTCATACCGCTTCGTTTGCTCTTTTCTGTCATTGTCATCACGCCATGATGCATCTGAATGATGAACTGCAACCGTGTTGTCTGATGCGACAACCCGTCCGGTATCAAAACATACATTTTCCAGTATCTCTTCAGCGTATATTGAAACTCCGTCAATATTCTGATATCCTCCGCCTATAATGTATCCCTTTGACGTCAGATAATCAGTCTGATAATCCACACATAACGGCAACGATTTAGTGTCTTTATCATATAAGAACTCATACTTTTCATATTGTTCCAGCATTTCTTTTATAAGAGGATTTCCTTTTTGTGCACCAAAGCCAAGACCGGTATTAACTTCACCGGCATAAAATGTGCCTAAAAATCCCTCCTGATAAAGCAAATCATCCGGACTCTTTAACAGCTCCACATCAGTATCAAGATAAATTCCGCCATATTGATATATTACATCCAGCCGGACCATATCTGACACAAATGCCCACATCTTGTTTTCATACGCTGCACGGGCATATTTATTATGGCTAAAGTCATAATTGTCCTCATTCCATTCGATAATTTCGTAATCAGGACAATACTTTTTCCAGCTTTCCATATATTTTTTATTCTGTTCTGGTATTGGATTTTTCCCAAACCAGCAGTAATGTATCTTCTTCGGAATCAAAGGTGCCTTAGTTCGTCTTAAAGATGCAGGAGCCGGATTTGTTTTCCATAAATACGGATGACTCTCATCAATTATAAAACGGTAAATATAGCATATATAATCTTTACTTTTATCCTCACACTTAAGCTGATTATAAATATCAACATAATACTGTGAAGTAATCAGAATCACTGTCTTATCATAATCCAGACCCAGCAGTTCCTGAAACGAAATGACCTTAATTGCTGTGTCATTAACGATGAAATCGCATCCCGTTTTATTACTATTATTATCAACAATACAATCTATTTTAGTCTCGATATGAAGTGCCGGAAACAGCCTGACAAAATTTGTGAGTGCTCTCCCTGCCCCGAAACACACAAGCGTTTTTCCTTCTATATCCTGCAAAAAATCCAGAATATTACCATTTTTTAATAAAATTAAAAACACCTTCTTTAAATTCGAATAGTCACAACAGTCATATTATACCATACCAATAGTTGAAATGCATACACCCTATTTTCATCTACGGGAGCATCATCTCATAAATTGAGTTAATCTTCCCATCCTGAATATTAAAGAAAAATATCTGGTGATTTAAACTGGTATATGTATCCAGATACTCACTAAACACGGAAAAATCCTTTGTAATGACATGAACATCATCATAACTTGACACCCTGGTATCATCATTATAATTGTGGCTCCAGTCAACAAAAATGAATTCACAGTTCTCGCTGATAGGATATATTCGTGTTTCTCCTACAGGAACGACTGCATAGCCGCTTGGAAAATCATTTTCACCAAGACCCAGCTTCTTAATCATGTCAGAATCATCTTCGTCTACATAGTATTTCAGTGATATCGTAACATCCGTTCCGTCTATGGTTCCCTGCAATATTTCAGAAATTGTTCCGCAAATCCAGTCACTATAATCCCCGGCTGTTGCATCAAGCCAGTCCGGAACCCACCATGTCAGCGCCTGGTAATCAATCCGGGTAGTTTTATACTTAAATTTTTGATCTGCATCCACCCAATAAGAAAATTCTATTTCATTTGTATCTTTAAGGTATTCAACTCCTAATGCCCCTACACCGAAATTATCATATGATTCATCCAGCAACCCGCTGCAAAATGCATATCGGATGCCGTTTTCAAATTCCTTATAAACAATAACATCTGTTGCACCATCTCCCGCCCAAAGAAGTCCTGCAACCAGTTCATTTTTTCCGTCTCCATCAAGATCAACGATTCCAACTGCTTCCGGCACAGTTCCCCATACATATGCCAACAGCCTGCCGTCATCCGCATAATAATACCCCTCGGTATGATAGTTTCCATAATAAACATAATGTCCGGAATAGCCCATAATATTATCAAAATCACCTTCTGCAAATACCTGACTGTATGAGGAATCGAAATCAGAAGCCTGAGTGATATCTTCATCTGTCACATTTTCGTCCAAGGATTTTCCGGCGGGGCTCGTCATAAAACAGACAGCCACAATAACGCTTATAATAATCGCCGTTATAACGACCCAAAACGCCGGTTTTTTATAATTTAGCACAGATTTTACCCTGTCCTTTACACTCACTTCACCGAAAGCAACCGGACATGCCGCAATAATTTTTCTCTTTGCACTACAGTCTAAAAGTGCCTGGCAGTAGACTGCCCTCCAGTTATTGTCTTTATCCTTTGTCACCTTTTCATCACACGCAAGTTCAATATCCCTGCAAAGAAGTATGTATGCAATCCAGCAAAGCGGATTAAACCAATATACGGACAATATGACAAATCCAAATGGTTTCCATAAATGGTCGTATCTCTTTAAATGTGTTCTTTCATGCTCCAGAACACACCGGGTAACCTCCTTGGAAAGCCCCGACGGAAGATATATCACCGGTCTGATTATTCCAAGTATAAACGGGCTTGCAGCCTCATCACAGATATATACATTTTCATAAACATTTTGTGATGCTGCTACTTTTTTCTTCAGAACAGCATACGAAATAAGTAAGTAAAGGAGCATACATACAATTCCGGCAATCCATATCAAGGAACATACAGAAATTACTATTTGAAGCGGATTAGCGGAATATTCCGGCCGTGGCGTAAAATTTTCCATCAGCATATGATTGACCGCCTGATTAATTGAATTAACTCCTGTCTCAATATGCGGTGTGGCAGAATATTCAATATCACCCGGAATCGGTTCGGCACTTGGCACAAGACTTAGAACACTCTCAATTCTGAACGGTATCACAAGTTTAACCGCGACAAGACCCCACAGCGCACAGGCAATCCATTTTGGTGCTCTTTTTATTATTAATCGTACAACAATTACAGCAAAAATTAACATACCGGCGATAAGAGCATTATTTAATATTTCAATGAATATCTTGTTCACGTCTTACCCCTCCTTACGAAATCCATCAATCATTTTCTGAATTTCATCAACCTCTCTTTTCGAGAGTTTTTTCTTTGAGGCAAATGCCGCAATAAATGACGGCAGCGAACCCGCAAAATTGTCATCCACAAACTTAAAGCTTTTAGCTGCGTCGAATTCTTCTTTTGAAAGAACGGATGTCACAATACCATCAACATTTTGAAACAACCCTTTTTCACACAGTTTACGAAGAACAGTATAAGTTGTTGACTTCTTCCATCCCAATACTTCATCTGCAATTTTTACAAGCGCTCCCGACGCAACAGGCTCATTCTCCCATATTATCTGCGCAAACTTTTCCTGAATCTCACCCAGTTCAATTTCCATAACAGCTTCTCCTTTTACTTTGGTTTACTCCGAATAAACTAATTATAGTTTATCCTGAATAAACCAGTTTGTCAAGACGATTATGGGGATTATTCTGACCAAGCCATTTCTTTATCAAAATCAGGGGAAGCGTTTCCGCTTCCCCTGTATCCAAAACTCCCCTCAATGAGCCTCTATCTTCGGAATCATTCCCGAAAAAATCTTTTTATAATATATTGATAAAACATACATTACAACCCCTGCGCCTATGGTTAATGTAATAAAATTTGCCAGAACAATTGTCATATTCAGCATGAGAACCATCGCCACAATCAAAATCATCTGCAAAGTATATCCGAAATTCTTCCCTGCAAGCAGAAAAGCATATTTTATAGTCTTTGTTACCGGATTAAAAAATCTAGCCTGAACCGCAAACACATACAACAGTGTTATGGAGTACGGTATAAGAAGTGCGATTGCCCCATATTTGACAAAACACCCCACGATCGAGTCCATCCGGCTGCATACAATGAGGTCAAAAACCAATATGCCTCCTGTAATCAGAAAAAACAAAAACAGAATGGTTGACTGCCTGAAATTCTGCTTAAAGGAATGAAAGAAATTCCGGGTCACATATCCTTCTCTGTCATGAAGTTTCATGCAGCTATAGCAGAGTGCCGTTGTAGATGCTCCTATGGTGATAACAGGAAGCGAACAAATCAGCCATAAAACATGAAGCCACCAGACATACCCTATTGTATTAAAAAAACGGAAAACAACATTGTCTGTATCAAAAATTCTATCCAGCATATCTTTACTCCCCAGTTAAACTTAACCCTTTACACCACCTGCTGCAATACCTTCCACAAACTGGTCCTGCGCAAGGAAGAATACGACGATAGACGGCATAATTGATATCAGCGATGTCGCCAGTACACGGTTCCATTCAAAACCTGTATCAGCATCCATTGACAATTTTACAAAGACAGATGCCGGATAATGAGCCGGTGTTTTAACATACAGCAATGGTCCCATAAAATCATTTGATGACCACATAAACTGAAACAGTGCACAGGAAACCAGTGCCGGCATCAACATAGGTACAATTACATTTATTAATGTCTGCACCACATTACAGCCGTCTATCTTAGCAGCCTCCTCCAGTTCCTTCGGAATATTTCTCATAAACTGAATCAGCATGAATACAAAATATGTATCTGTGGCAAACATCGTCGGCACAATTAACGGCAGGTAAAAGCTTGAATCTACCCAGCCAAGCTTTGTAAACAGAATAAACTGCGGTACATTCAATACCACCTGTGGCAGAAACAAGGTTGACATCAGGATAGCAAATAATATTCCTCTGCCCTTAAACTGAAAGCGTCCAAAACCATATGCTGTTATCGTTGCAGAAATCAATGTAAAGATAACCTTTGGAATAACATAGGAATATGTATTCAGCATGGACTTCCAGATGTTAATGTCTCCACCATAACTTTTCATGGCATTTTTATATCCATTTAATGTTGGATTATTGGGAATCAGTCCGATTCCCGAAAATATTTCCACATTGTCTTTGAATGTTGCACCAATCATCCACAAAAGGGGATATACCATCACAAGACCTACTGCAATTAATATCAGATATCTGACAGCATTTCCTAACTTTCTCTTTCTTTCCATGGAAATATTTTTCTTACTCATCCTATATGCGAAAGCAGTCATACTTATCTCCTTTCATCATCTGAATAGTATACCCAGTACTTCTGGCTGAGGAACGCAATTATCGTAAACAGCATCAGGGTCACAAATAATACCCATGCCATTGCACTTGCCATGCCCATTTCATAACTTTCGAATGCTCTTTTATAAATGAGCAGTGATATCAGCGTTGTAGAATTTCTTGGGCCTCCCTGGGTAATGATGTATGGTCCGTTGAACTCCTGAAATGCCTGACATATCTGTGTAACCAGATTATAGAAAATAATCGGTGTAATCATCGGCAGTGTAACGTAGAAAAATTGTCTCCATTTTCCTGCACCGTCTATAGAGGCCGCCTCATACAGTTCCACCGGAACACTCTTTAGCGCCGCTAAGAAAATAACCATTGCAGAGCCAAACTGCCATACACGCAAAAGGCATATAACAAACAAAGCACAAGAAGGGTCACTCAGCCAGCTTGGCCCTGCTATACCGAATAATGCAAGTAACGTATTCAGAAGTCCGTCATCCTTGAATATTGCTTTCCAGAGAACGGCAATTGCCACGCTTCCACCCAGAATAGAAGGAATATAATATGCCGTACGGAAAAACTTAACACCCTTTATCTTAAAGTTGAGAATATACGCAATAAACAGTGCCACTACAAGCTTCAAAGGAACCGTCATGAATGCATATTTAAATGTTACCTTCATTGCCCTTACGATTTTGGGGGTTGTAAATATTTTCACATAATTATCTAATGTATATTTTGATATTCCATCAAAAAGCTGGTAATCCGTAAAACTATAGTACAGTGATGACGCAAACGGATATAACTTAAATATCAGAAAACCAATGAGCCATGGAAGTATAAACAAAAACCCCACATTATTTCTCAAAAATTTTTTTCTGTTAAATGGCTGCTTTATGGCAGCATTTTTCTTTTTCATATATATCCTCCTTAGAATTATTGGAGCTATCTGTTCAATTCTTCATTTATGCCATCTATCAGGACCGCAGCCGCTTCATCCACACTGTACTCTTTGTAGCTTAAGCCTGCCATGACATCATAATAGACACCATCCTTGCTTTTTAATACGGCGGATTCAAACTTCGGATCAAGCGGGTAAGAAACCCATGCTAACACTTTAGCATTTGCTTCTGCAACAATCTCATTTAAGAGATTCTTTGATTTACAGGTTTCAAGGGCAGCACTGCTAAGAGGAATACCTCTCTCAGATGCCATTAGTGTTGTACCTTCTTCCTCATTTAAAAGAAAATTAAGTAACATGGCTGCTTCCTTTGGATGCTGACAGGTCTCTGAAATTGCAAATCCCAGAGAAACTTTTGAGTATCCTCCCTTATAATTACCCATATCCGTGAAGTAATCACCTACAACAAATTCCTGGCCGTCCTGTAACGCACCACTAAACTTGCCGGCTGAAGAATCCCACTCAAAGATTCCTGCGTATGTACCATTCATCCACTTTGGATTCTTATCCAGTGAGTCTGCGCCGTCTCCAAGAATTGTCTTGATAGAAGGCGTAACATGAGCATCTTCTAATGACTGAATAAACTCAAGGCCTTTTTGGATTTCATCATCCGAATACTGAAGTTTCCCGTTTTCAACCCATGGTTTGCCATATACGGATTCCAGATAATATACCATCAAAATCATACGGTCATACTCGCCCAACACAAGAGGATAATAATCATCGCCTAAATTTGTCTTGAATGTTTCCCCTGACGCCTTTAATTCCTCAAGCGTAGTCGGAATCTTAATACCTGCACGATCAAATGTTGTTTTATTCCAATAGAAAATTCTTCCTGTCATGGATGCCGGAACAGCCTGAAGCTCTCCAGCTACCACACACTGATTCAATGCTTCTTTAGAATACTGGCTTAAATCAAGCACTCCTGAAACCAGATTCAAATCCAAAAAGGCACTTCCGTCTGAACTGTAGGAAGTCAGCCAGTTCCAGTTAATCTGATTAACATCCGGTGCCGTTTTAGTCGCAAACATTGTAGCCATGGAATCTTCCCATCCTGTCCATGTACCATATACCGCTTCCACCTTGATACCCGGATATTTCTTTTCAAAAGCCTCGATTGCTTTAAGTGTGGCTCCATGTCTGGAATCTCCGCCCCACCATGAGAATTTCAGCGTACATGGTTCGTAAGAACCATCATTTTCTGCAAGGGTTACCCCTTCCGTGTTTCCCACCTGTGCATTTGTCACAGACTGCTCCTGATTGGTCTGGTTTTTTCCACAGGCAGCAACCGATACCATCATCACTGCCGCAAGACCGAGAGCAACAAGTTTGTTAATCTTTCTCATACATATTCCTCCTTAAGAACTTTATTAAAAAAAGCAGAGCAGGCAAATCATGAAATTCATGTCTTACCGGCTCTGCGTCTTAATCGTCTGGCTCTTTTACTCATTAATGTATTTTTCTCATTCTATTACATCAATCTGGAAATTACTTATATTAATAAGATTTTCTTGTCTGCATTTTGGACAATACAGAAGGAAATTTTTGATAACAGTATCTTCCCTGACCTTGACTCTTGTTTTATTATGACATACGGGACAAATAACCCACTTTATTTCCATTTCTGTTTTCATTTCCATTTCATACACCTGTTCCTTATGCTTTTCTTATGTGTTTTATTCTATCATTTTATTATACAGATTTCTTCTTTCTGGCAGTTGACTTCTTGTATTTTTTTAGATTTCAGTCATTTACCCCATTTTTATAGTATGTTATAATAATCAGGAAGAGCCGGGCAAAAATCTGCCTGGAAACCCATGTAAAATCGTATGACAGGAGGTATAGCCCATGCCGCTTCCATTAAAACCAGGATACAACTTCAATTACGAACGCATAATCCGCCCACCGCACTATGAAATGGCTACCGCAGAAGCATATACCGACTTCTATGGCATTTCCTATATGATAAGCGGCGAGCGTCTTATTTATTCACCGGACTTTACAACCATCGTCAAGGCAGGTGACATGGTATTCATCCCAAAGTACATATACCGCCGTACTACATACATATCCAACGAACCATATGAACGTATTCTTTTGAAATTTACGGATTCCATGATTGATGAGCTTCTTAAAACCATTGGTGCCAAAAATTTTAATGAACTTTGTCAGGAACATGTTATTCGTTTTGAAAAAAGCACGCAGACTAAAATTCTTTCTATTTTGAAGGAAATGGAACAGGAATGGAATTCTTATAACGAATATTCCGAACTTCTTCTGAAGGGACTGTTAAACAAGCTGATCATTACATGCATAAGAGAGCACACAATCTATGGAATCAACATTCTGAACCTGGAAAAAAAGCATGACTGCCTTGCCAATGCAATCAAATACATCAAGGCACACCTTCGTGACAATCCTTCTCTGGACGAGACAGCTCGGCACATTAACATTTCAGCCTCCTATCTGTCCAAATTATTTGTGTCTTACCTGCACACTCCTTTTTCTGCATTTGTCCTAAACGAGAAAATAACCTACGCCCGGAAACTCCTTGTGAATTCTAAACTGAGCATGACAGAAATTGCCGCCGAAGCAGGATTTTCCAGCAATTCTTATTTCAGCGACTGCTTTAAGCGAACCACCGGATTATCCCCTCTTCAATTCCGGAAAAGTTCCATTTAGGGAATAAATACCTTTTTTACTACCGATCCCGGAATACAAATTGCCACAATCGTAAATACCGGTATACATGCAAACATCGGCCATACAACATACTGATATCTAAACATAATTGTCTCCCCGGCAATTGCATATACTATAATGTAATTAAGAATCTGTCCGACTGTAAGTGCAAGTGCAAATGCAAGTTCCATCCTTAACATTCCTTCGAAAGACAGCATAGAGGTAATCTGCTTTTTTGTCATGCCAACAGACCACAACACCTTTAGTTCCTGTTTTCTTTCATGGATGGATGTATAAGTAAGATTAAAAAAATTCATAATGCCAATAAGTACAAGAATAACACTAAGTGCACCTCCAATAATTAAAAACATGTTTACCATATCTTTAAAATTTTGCAAGTACATTCTTCTGGACTTGTATGTAAGCTTCGGATTAATTTCTCCACAGTAATGTTCAACATAATCCTCTGCTTCCTGCAAATGTTCTTTATCCACATTCATCAATAACTGCAGCGCACCGTTTGATTCCGGTACAGCCTTAAGATACTCCTCTGCCGGGATTGTAATGTTAATATCCAGTCCATGGCTGTGCATAGGTCCCATTGCATACGCCACATCACCTATTGCAATCACCTCATATTCCTTAGTACTCCCATCAGGTAACTGAACCGGTATAGTTTCTCCAACATGATAAAATGATAATTCAGCATCATTCCTGGTTTCATCCGCCGGTGAAGACACAATTGCATAATTACCGGAACTGAATATTTCCCAATCAATGGCTTTTGTATCAAGTTCCATGGCATCAAAGACCATTTCATCTACACCGTAAAGATGTGAAGGAATACTCTTTTCATCGTATACCATTGAATCATACCACTCTTTTTGCTCTGGTATTTTTACATACCAGTCCATGTGTTCTTCATATACTTTCTTCACGCGCTCAAAGACTTCACCCTCAATATCGTGGCGTGTTTCAGACATATAGATTGCACCAATTTCTGTGATTCCATCTATTTTCTTAATATTTTCAATATCTTCAAAAGACACTCCCTCCTGCGTCGTTTCCTGTAAATCCTGATTGTATACAGACGCATCTGCGATAGAAAAATCACTTCCTGCGAATGATGCGATATACTTATCTTCATCAAAGCATGAAACAATAGATATTGTCGTATTTATCATAATAATGCTTAATACTACTGACAGAACAACTGCTGTGGTTCTTTTCTTATTTCTTTTCAGGTTCTCCCACGCCATAGAAAATGTTGTCACACGCCTTGATTTTTTACTTTTGGATAGTTTTTCCACCTTACAGTCACTAAACTTTACCGCCTCGACCGGAGATATTTTCTTAATTATTTTACATGGTTTTGCGCAGCTGATTCTGACTGTAAACCACGAGAAAACAGCACACGCAAAGAATACAAATACATTTGGATGAATTTCACAATTTATATCCGTTAAATTACTCGCAATTAATGGCATCACAATGTACGAAAGTATATATCCTGCCAACACCCCTATAGGAATTGCAATAACACTTAAAAACAAAGCTTGTTTCAATACAAGTCTTTTCAACTGCTTATTTGTCATTCCAACTGTCTTAAGCAATCCATAGTAATGAATATCTGATGTGACTGCTATCAGGAAAATATTGTAAATTATCAGATATCCCGATCCAATTATTATAGCCAGCAAAATTACAACAATTAACACCGTTGTTAAATCGACGGAACTTGTGGAGTAAGCCCAGTTAATACCTTCGTTTACTTCATCGCCAAAACCGTGCCTTGTTTTAAGTTCATCCATCTGCTTAGATATATTGAAGGATGATTTGAAGTTGAACTCAGGATTAATAGAACCTGCCGCTGAATTTACTTTCATGAATTTATCATAATCCGTCCTATCCTTCCAAACCGGAGAGAAACTTTCCTGGAATTCTTTTGATAAATATATTTGATTTGCAAAAGTAGCTGCTGGTTTCTCCCATATTCCACAGACTTTAAAATCGCCTTCATAAGTATCAAATCCATTTGAGATGTTCAGATGAATAATCTGACCTAATTCATGAGATAAACCAAACGCATCCAAAACTTCCGTACAGGTTGCCACTTCATCATATTGCTGGGGCAGTTCTCCAATTTCAGGATATGAATAACTCTGTTTCGCATTTAACTCTTCTGTATATCTCACCTCTGAATAACACTCGTATAGTTCTTCATTTAACGGCATACCAATAATTATGTCATATGACAGATCCTGAATTTCTGTGTCGGTCGCCAGTTCATCATATTCATCCTGTGTCAGAAATTTGAATCCTGCATGTGCGCTTGTTCCAACCTGATAACAAGTTGATGACTCATATGACTTTATGAGGCTGTTTACCACTGTAAAAAGGGTTGTAAGCATTACCGTTGTCAGAACTATAGCAGTTAATAAAATAATATTTCTTTTTTTGTTGGCCAATATGCTCTTTTTACTGATGTTCGATATGCATCGGCCATTATCAACCCTACGCATTAGTCTGCCCTCCTTTGGATAGAACAAGTCCATCTTCAATTCGAATAATCCTGTCAGCCATCTGGGCTATTTCCTCATTATGGGTAATCATAACTATGGTCTGCTTAAACTTCTGACCTGTCACCTTAAGTAGTCCCAGCACATCCTGACTTGTCTTTGAATCCAAATTTCCCGTAGGTTCATCTGCCAAAATAATGGATGGTTTTGTCGCAAGTGCCCTTGCTATAGCAACTCTCTGCTGTTGTCCTCCGGAAAGCTGATTTGGAAGACTATTAACTTTTTCAGAAAGACCTAATATCTCAATAACCTGCCTTACAAAGTCTTCATCCACAACACCGCCATCAAGTTGAATCGGAAGAACAATATTCTCATATACATTTAGTACCGGCACCAAGTTATACGATTGAAAAACAAAGCCAATTTTTCTTCTCCTGAAAATGGTAAGCTCTTCATCCTTTAAGTCAAATATCCTTTTTCCATCCACCAAAACAACTCCCAAAGTAGGGCGGTCCAGCCCTCCGAGCATATTTAAAAGTGTAGATTTTCCACTCCCGGATGTACCAACAATAGCTACAAATTCCCCCTGTTCCACGGAAATATCCACTCCATCGAGTGCCTTCACACATACCATGCTCTCGTTATAATATTTTTTCAAATTCTCTGTTCTCAGAATTTCCATTCTTTATTTTCCTCCTTGTTCATTTAAAAAAGCTAGGCATCTTTTTACAATACCTAGCATAACCTACTGTTCTTTCCAGATTCTTTCTTAAATCTTACAATGTTGAAATATTTGGAAAACATACATCGAATGTTGACCCTTTTCCTATTTCTGATTTTACCTTTATATAACCCCCATTACCTTCAACAATTTCACGTGCCAGGAATAGTCCAACACCTACTCCCTCTTTGTCATGAACAACTTTTCCTCTGTAAAATCTTCCAAACAGTAATGGTATTTCTTCTTCTAAAATACCAACACCCTGGTCCTCAATCCTGATTCCGGAAAACATTTCATATGAAAATTCTTCTACATAAATGAAGGTGCCTTCATCCGAATACTTTATTGCATTGTCAAGAATGTTGTAAACAGCCTCAACCACCCATTTTTCATCTATACTTGCTTTATATTTCTTTTCATCTCTTACAATAATGGATATATTCTTTCCCAAAGCCTTTGGGCGTGCCTGTTCCACCGCTTTATTTATGATGTTTTGGTAAGCAGTTTCTTTTTTTTCATATTGAAAAACACCTGTCTCAAGACGGGACATTTTTACCAGTGCTTCAATAAGGCTCTCCAGCTTTTTCCCCTGGCTGTATACCTCATTGGCATATTCCCGCTCCTTCTCTCCTAAAGCCACTTCGGTTAAAAGTTCCGAATACATAAGTATATTTGTAAGTGGCGTCTTTGTCTGATGAGAAATATTGGTAATAAGTTCCTTTAGACTGTTTTTCTCCTCATTAATCTTTCTTTCAGACATAGAAGCAGAAGAAAGATATCTCTTAAGTTTTGACTGTAGTTTCGATAGCTCACTCTCATCAAAACAGCTTTCTTCAAAAGTACCTGCTATTGCATCATCAAGCATCTTATTTAAAATCTCATATTCATTTCTTCTAAACATCATTTTTCCCACTTAAAAACATATCCGATGCCATACACGGTATGGATCAGCTTTTCTCCAGAATTCTCTATTTTGTCTCTTAATCTCTTTACACCGACAGACAACGCATTTTCATCCACAAACTGCTGATTCTGCCAAACATAGTCGATAAGCTTTTCTCTCGAAAGTGTTATTCCCTCATTTTCTGTAAAATATTTCAGCAATCTGATTTCTGTTTTACTAAGTTCTATTTCTATGTCGTTTTTCTTAAACAATAAATTACCGAAATCAAAAAACAGCCCATTCTTCTCATATATATTTTGGGTATTCTCTTCCTGGCCTGTCACAGTTCTTGACAACAGGTTATTCACACGAAGTCTGAGTGCCATAAGTGAAAATGGTTTTGTTACATAATCATCTGCGCCAAGTGTAAGACCGGTAACTTCATCTATTTCAGTGTCATTTGCAGTTAACACCAACACAGGTACATTTGAAGTCTGTCTCAGCTGTTTTAGAAACTCAAATCCATTTCCATCAGGCAAATTAATATCTAAAATAACTAAATCCGCTTGTTTAATGTTGTCTACTTCCCCCAGTGAAAAGAATTTTCTGTATTCATATTCTTCACTTCCAAGCGTAATCTCTATGCCATGATTGATTGCCGTATCATCCTCGATTATATAAATTGTTTTTTTCCATTAATCATCTCTTCGTACTCACTTTTTCTTCTCAATCATCTTCATTACCCTGGGTCTGTTATATCGTTGCATTATCACAAACATACTCTCCACACCTGCTGCTAAAACTGATGTGATAAAAAATACCCAAAATGTTCCCCATATTAAAGTAGCTTCACCTTTAATACTTCATACAAACGCTTTTCAAAACTTTTTTCCCGAAACCATTTTAAATTATAATTGAATCTATTATGAAAGATTCCATTAACAACATATCCAACCGCCAAACGCATCAGAAAATGATAACTGATAGTGCCCAATGTTATAGCTATGCTCAATATTACAGCATTCGGATTACATTGATAGATTAGCGTAAACATAATTGTCAATACCACAAGAACCAGTGCGGAAATCTTAATCGTTTTTGCAAACATACCGGTCTCCTTTTCACGGAAGTTGTAAAGTGCGTAACAACTCTCGATATATTAGTTTCAAATAAATCTTTGCATACTATATTTGAATTCTTCTAATCCTTTTAATCTTTTTACTCTGCGAAGTTTAATACCACATACATTACATATCTGCTGAAGTCCGGCTTCCACAATTATATTTGACACCCTTATTTCCTTCGGTGCTCCAAATTGAAAAATAAATCCTATCAGAATTTCTGCCAGCATTACAATCGCATCGTCCTCCGGTCCAAGCATTTCAAATTTAATGATAGTTCCTGTATTTGCATCTCCTAATAACGACAATGCCGGATTTGCAGGGCGATCATACTTTTTATCCGTAACTGATGCTCCTAACACAGATACATCCGCTTCTAAAACAGC
>JBJEOB010000014.1:0-84143 GCA_051880495.1 Lachnospiraceae bacterium | reverse complement strand
AATGTACATGAGATCCATCATAAGCTTGTCCTTAGGAGATGTACTGTATTTTCCCTCAACCTGCGCATAACCCGTAAGTCCGGCTTTAACTCTCAGGCGATACTCAAATTCAGGAAGCTCCGTAGTATAGTTATATACATTTTCAATCATCTCAGGACGCGGTCCTACTACACTCATGTCTCCCATTAATATATTAATAAACTGCGGCAGCTCATCAATTCTGTACTTACGAAGTACCCGACCCACTGATGTAATTCTGTCGTCGTCCGCCGTTACCGAATGATTATCATCATTTACACGCATCGTCCTGAACTTAAGCACTGTAAATATCTTGCCGTTTTTGGTAACACGATTCTGTCTGTAAAAAATAGGACCGTGGTCGCACGCTTTTATAGCAATCGCACATACAAGCCAGATAGGACTTGAAATAATAATTGCGATTAGAGAAATAATTACATCTGTAAATCTCTTTATTGCCCTCTGTTCAAGCGTAAGCTCCCTGACCGGTGCCGCCACCAAAGATACATCATCGAGGATTGTGTGTCTTGCATTAATCTGAACTATATCTGCTATTTCAGGCGTGTAGTAAATATTTTTAAAATTCTTATAGCAGTACTCAATAATCGCTTCTCTCTCCGCAGCCGGAACCTCATGTAAGAAAATAGTGTCTACCCTGTCGATATGCTTATATATACGGTTGTCCGTATATTCATCTACAAAAACAACATTATACTGTTTCTTAAACTTCTCAATTGCATGAAAAAGCCGTCCCGCATTATCTCTGTTTGACGTGATAATACAGCACTTCTCAGGGTCATATATTTTAAAGTAAATATAATTTCCAAGATACGCAAAAATAACTATAGTCACAAACTGCATGACCATAACAAATAACATGATATCCGGGTTTTCAAGTTTAAAATTTGCATTGTTATCCGGGTTAGTATTCATGATACCAAGCATTACCCATGTAGCTATGTCTGTTATAAATGTAGCAAGCATAATGGAATAAATGATTGGTTTGCTCTTTCGCTTGCCAATATCATATCCACCATAAACCATCAGCAAAAGTACGCCTACAAAAACAAATGTAAGCATGGTAACGCCCATGGTTCTTGACAGATTAAGCACCTGCCAGTGCTCTCTTCCGAATGATATAAAGAATATTGCAAACACCGAAAAGTACAGCATCATTTCCATAAGGAAAACTATCGTACTTCCAATGCTTCTTAAAAAACGTTTCACGATAAGTACACCTCAAAAACCTGTAACGGTATATTTATTTTACTTTCATAAGGGCTGCTGTTATCTGTGTTCTCCACTTAAGCATATTACCCATATTTGAATGTGTCAGTTCTGTATTATTATTGCCATGTCTGCGGTATTTAACAAGCTGTTTCGGAAGGAATATTACCTTACCCTTCTTTTCTGCCACAAGACCTATCCACTGGTCATGCATAGGTACCGTTTCCGGAATCGGCAGAATATATGGCACTAATTCCTTACGAAAAGCCATGGCACAGCCTATGTATGAGTTTTTCATAATATTGTTAATAATGCCCGGCTTACATTCACGGAACGCAAAGAACGATTCATTAATGGTACGAGTAAGATCCTCGTTCATTATCGAAACATCATGAAGAACAAGTAATGCAGCCTGGTCTGCAAAACACTCGAGTACCTTAATTACTTTATCTTCTTTCCATACGTCATCCTGGTCAGATAAGAAAATGATATCGCCTGTACACATCTTAATTGCCTGTTCAAAGTTCTTCTTGATTCCTGCACCAAGTCCCATTCCAACTTTTACTCTCGGTTCCTTTTCGCTAAACTTCACAAGCATTCTGTAACTGTCATCTGTTGATGGGTCAACCGAAACACAGATTTCATCGTCATTATCCAACTGCTTCAGTATAGACTCCAGCTGTTCCATCACATACTTTTCTCCGTTGTATACTGCCATCGCAACTGAAATTTTCATTTTCCTCACTCACCTTTCTTACTTTATCTGCAAAACATCATTCTGATGTCTTTATATTTTAATACCAGCTTTATGTGTTTTTTTATTACAATATAATAATAAACCCACATTTTATCACTATAAAAATACCGTAAATCCTTCTTCTGAAGTCTGAAGCGGTTTACCGCAGCCTCTTTGCTGTCCGTCACCGCAGAAAAATCCTGCTGTATCTCCACGGGACATATTTCAGGAAACAGCTTCCGTTCTTTCATATCTATTATAAACTTATGGTCAATATAATCAAGAAACATTTGCTCATCATAACGATAATTTTGAAATATCTTAAGTCTTATCGCCATGGCACTGTTTATCCCTGATAAACAGCCGGCCGGTGCCTTCAGTAATTTTTCCTTTGAAGCAAAACGTTTTACGACTTTATTTTTACTAATAAATACCGGAGACATGATTCCTGCCGAATCATAAACTACCGGCAGTACAATATCTGCACTGCAGTCTTTCAGGTATTCGAAATATTCTGCCTTAACCACAGTGTCATCATCAAACATGCAGACCATGTCGTCATCATGTATTTTACCGTCATTCATTATATAATCAAGAGCGCGGTTATAAGCAACACTAAGTCCCATGTTGCCGCCCATATCAATATAAACTGCTCCTGAATTTTCAACATACATCTTATTTTCAAAATCCGATGTACTGTTATCGCATACAATTAATGATATATCGGGGTTCTTAAGGCATAAAAAAGTACGGGAATCTGCAATGCATTTGTTATATATTACCATAATTGCATATATTTTCATACCTTTCAACACTTGCCTTTCTAAAAACTGATTCCCCATCTCATAAAGTATTTGAACAGGGAACTTAAGAATCTTATCATACCCTTAAGGCTTCTTGTATTGTCCCTTTTCCATTTATGAATCACTGACGCATGCGGATAAAAGATTATCTTTCCTTCCTTTCTGCACCTTCTTGACAGGTCCGCGTCTTCGCAATACATAAAATATCTCGTATCAAAGCCATTGTATCGCTTTAAATCTGCGCTTCTCATTCCGAAAAAACATCCTGTACAGAATTCGACCTGTGTAGGCTCATTTAGATTTTCATTTTCTCTTGTATATAGCTTACGCAGATATCTGAATGGTTTGAATTTGCTTATTATAACATATCTTATGCTTGGACAGAATTTTGGAAGGAACTGCTCACTTTTGTCATCATTCATAACCTTTGGTGTTATCATCATAACATCAGAATGCTCGTCAAGGTATGTGCAGAGTTCATCAAATACGCTGCTGTCAAGGACAATATCCGGATTGATTACAAAGTGATAATCAGAAGATATCTTATAAAGAATCTGGTTGTGTCCATGACCGAAGCCCCTGTTTTTATCATTTATTATTAGTTTTACCTGCTTGAAATTATCCCTGACAAGTTCCACTGTTCCATCTGTCGAGCCATTGTCAACAACGTACAGTGTCAGGTCAACATCCCCTGCGTGTTCCAGAATTGACTTGATACAGTCATAAATCACATCGCAGTTATTATAGGTAACTATACTGCCCGAAACTTTCTTTTTCATGGTTATTACTATTCCTCACTCATTGCCGGGAAATTAAACGTCTGCTCCCCGTCACTGCTGTCAACATCTATAATATAACTCTTTGTAATATATCCTGATTTTTTAAATGTTATAACATATTCGCCCGGATCTTTATTTATGGTTACCGGTGCTGTTCCAACGTAAACATTATTGACATATACGCCTGCTCCCGCCGGTTCACCGATAGTAACCCTTACAGAACCTGTCGTTACTGCAGTTGTCTCTGTAGATGAAGTTGTTGTCGATGCCGTGGTCTTTGGTGCAGTTGTCGTTGGCGCGGTTGTAGCTGCACTTGTCACTGCATTTGTCGATGTCGTCTCGTCCTCTTTACTGCCTGATGTCATTATCTTCGAAAGGTCCAGCGCAGATACCTGATATGTTGAGTTGACTATTATTCTTCCGGTATATGTCGGATAATCATTTGAAAGAATATTTATAATATAAGTGCCATAGTCAAGAACAACCGGTTTTGAGTAATCCGTCTTGTTGCCCTCTATAAATAACTCAGCATCCTTTGGCAGTATCTGAAATTCCACAGTTCCGGTCTTGGTCGCAGGGCTTTTAAATTCACCGAAATCCAATGTCACAGTCATATCCTTTGCTATATAAACCGTTTTCTTGGCATCAAGCTTACCATTACTCATGACAACCTGGTATTCGCCCTCCGGAACAACAATCATCATATCGCTGCTGACCGTATATAAAAAGCTTCTGCCGATTTCCACCATGCCTCCGACAAAATCCTCAGCACCCGTGAATGTAAGGTATCCATGTCCCTTATCAACGGAAACCGAATAGATTTTATTGTCAATTCCCCTGACAGTTACGACATCCCTGCTCATTACCTCTGTCGGCTCAAGAATCTTGCCTCCGGAAATTACAATGATGTTATCGGTATACATATATGACGCACTGCCAAATGTTATCGTAGATGTCGCGGATGTCGCCTTAAATCCGGATACATTATTTGTTCTGAATGCTTCCTCATTAACATAAACAGACTTAGCCTTTTTCTTCTCCTCATCAAAAACAACGTCGACAAGTTCACCCTCTGCAAGCTGAGTCATTGTTATTACTGATTTGAAAACATTTTTTACATCTGTACCGCCGTTATATGTCAGGACATAATTACTTCCCGTATAGATATCCTTTACTATTATCTGACCCTTTGAATCATCCACACTAATCAGCGCCGCAGTAATCTTCTTGTCATCACCGGCAAGCATGGTTTCTGTTTCTGTCTCCGGCTTACTTGGCAGCGGAGTCAGATTGCTTCCTGTTATGACCCTATTCTTATTATCACCACATCCGCTCATAATGACCATACAAAGCATCACCAGCAGAAACAGCATTTGTCTCTTCATATAATTTCTCCTACCAAACCTTGAAATCCTTATCAAGGTAGTTCTGAACATAGTCAATTGCACCGCTCTTTAAATCATAAAATTGTCTGTCATATCCTGTATCATGAAGCTTTGTCATATCTGCCTCAGTAAAATACTGGTACTTGCCTCTTAAATCTTCAGGCATTGGAATATATTCAATATTAGGCGTAAGTCCGAGTGCCTCAAAAACTGATTCAGCCAATACCCTAAAGCTTTCGGCATGTCCCGTTCCAAGATTGAACAATCCGTTTATCTGCGGATGCTCAATGAAATATGCAATTACATCACAGATATCCTTTACATACACGAAATCCCTGAGCTGTCCTCCGTCTTCATAGCCTTCCTTATGAGACTTGAAAAGCTTAATACAGTTTGTTTCCTTTACCTGCTTATATCCATGATAAATCATACTTGCCATTCTTCCCTTGGCATACTCATTAGGACCATAGACATTAAAAAATTTCATTCCTATAACCTGGCTCGGGCGTTCGGTCTGTTTTTCTGCCCACTGGTCAAATATCTGCTTGGAATATCCATATCGGTTAAGCGGCATCAGACGGTTAATATCCATCTTGTCGTCAAATCCCTCTTCTCCGCCGCCATAAGTAGCTGCTGAGCTTGCATACAGGAAGCTTATCTGCTTTTTGGCACAGTACTCCCACAATGCAATTGAATACAGATAGTTGTTTTTATACAAATAATCGAAATCAAGCTCCGTAGTAGCCGAGCATGCTCCCATGTGTATAATGTGTGTAATTCCTGAAAGAGAAGGAAGTTCACCTAAAAATTCATCCTTGTGAAAATAACGGATATACTTTTTATTTCTAAGGTTCATCCACTTTTCTGAGGTATTTACATTATCAACAATATAAATGTTCTCAATTCCCATGTCATTTAATTTTCTTACTATACAGCTTCCAATAAAGCCGGCACCGCCTGTTACTACAATACTCATTTCTATTCTCCTTTACCTTCCAAACGCTTCATCGAATTAATAATATTAGTTGTGGATTTGCCCTCAACAAACGGAATCACTTCAACACTTCCGCCGTATGAACGGACAAAATCAGCCCCTACAATATTATCTGCCTGATAATCTCCGCCCTTTACGAGCACATCCGGTCTGACACGTGTGATAAGCTCATATGGTGTGTCCTCTTCAAACAGCACGACATAATCGATAAATTCCATCTCAGCAAGCATATCCATACGGTCTTTTTCACTATTAACAGGACGCGAAGGTCCCTTAAGTCTCCTTACTGACGCATCTGAGTTAAGGCCTAACACCAGAATGTCTCCCTTGGCTTTAGCCTCTTTAAGATACTTTATATGACCGATATGAAGTATATCAAAACATCCGTTAGTAAAAATAATTTTCTTGTCACGCTGGCCGTCTAAGACCCTGCCGATTGTATCCATGGTCTGAATCTTGTTGACCTCATGGTATAATTCGTCAACCACTTCATCCAGAGTAACAACCGCTGTTCCGAATTTGGTAATCTTTATTGATGATGCAGTATTGGCAAGCTTCAGCATACCGCTGGCGGAAAAACCGAATGCAAGTGCCGTGGCAACATATGCAAATGCCGTATCTCCTGCACCTACAACGTCATATACCTTACGCGAATCACATTTTTCAAGAATTATGCTGTCATCCTCCGAAAGATATGCCATACCGTCACCGCTCAGTGTTGCCAGAACACATCTGCATTCTGCGTTTTCGCGAAGGGCAAACATTGCAGCTTTTACTTCCTCCATTGTCTCAACAGGCATACCTGTTAGTTCATAGAGTTCTTTGCGGTTAGGTTTTAGCATATATGCTCCGCTATACTTACCGGCATTGAGGTCCTTAACGTCAACAATCACCCTCCTGCCGTTCTCATTTGCAATCTTTATCAGTTCCTGTGTAAAATCAAACGAAAGCATTCCCTTCATATAATCCGAAATAAGGATTAAATCGAATTCATTTATTCGTCTCCTGTATATATCAAGTAAATGCTTTTTCGTTTCCTCTGTTATATCCTGTGTGCTCTCGTCATCCAGTCTTAAAAGCTGCTGATTTCCTGCAACAAATCTTGTTTTAACCGTTGTTGGCCTGATATCCTCAACAGCCACCATCTCTGTATCTATGGAAGCCGCTTTTAAAAGGTTAAGTATTTCCCTTCCGGCATTATCATTTCCAACACATGCCATTAATGATACATTCTGACATATTCCAATAAGGTTGGTGGCAACATTTGCCGCTCCTCCAAGAATATTCTTTTCACCTTTAAATCGAAGTACCGGTACCGGTGCTTCAGGTGATATTCTGTTAATAGAACCATTGCAGTACTTGTCCAGCATTATATCCCCGATAACGAGAAAGTTCTTTGGCGCCGCCGCAATATTCTGTAGCATTGTCTTAGTCATGTCTTTACCTCATCTAAATATTTAAAATCTTATCCACTGCCTCTTTAACCTGATTAACCGTAATCTTATCAACACACAAATATCTCCCCGTCATTGCCATGCACTGATTACATTCAGCCGTAATCTTTCCTGTGGCACACCTCTTACAAGGCATGTCTGCATGACATACTATCATCGGTTTAAGCTCGTCCTTATGATATGTTCTCTCATAATCATACGGAAGGAATCTGCCGTAGTTATACTCTCCGAGAATACATACCGAAGATGCATTTACGGCTGCCGCAAAATGTATTCCGCTTGTATCGTTACTAACAACAATCCGTGAATTTCTTATAACCTCAGCCAGCTCAAGAAGTGTAGTTTTTCCAAAATAATCAGTTACAGGCGTATCCGGTGCTTTGCTCTTTATTATCTGTTCAAACAGATATTGTTCTTCCCTGCTTCCGCAGACATACCCCATCCAGCCTGTTTTTTGGTAAATATAATCCGCAATCTCTGCAAATCTTTCTATATTCCACATTTTCTTGGGGGTGCTTGCTCCGGGGAACAATACATAATAATTATCCTTTGGAATGATTTTCTCATCTGCATCATATTTATTTAATACAGGCATTCCTGTAAGGAAATCACTCTTCCCAAGTCCTTTTATCAGCTCACCATTGCGTCTTACTTCCATCATCCATTCTGACGATACCGGAATAAGACGGTCGTAAACCGAATCAAGGCGTTTCTTTGTATTCTTAGTTGTTATATATCTGCTCAGGTTGCTTCTTGATTCATCCGCCGTCAGCCCGATTTTCTCATGTGAAGGAATTGATGCCGCCAGAATGTCCATGTGTATTGTACGCGAATACGCTGTCTGAATCAGTATGTCAAAATTATACTGCTTCATCTCACTTATTTTTTCTTTTCTGTAACCGGACTCTGTTTCAAACTTTTTAATGTTAAGTGTAATTACCTCATCAAAATAACCTGTATGCTTTGCAATATCCACGCAGGCATTTCCACACATAAGATAAATTTTCTTATCAGGAAAAAGCTTCTTAAATTCCTTCGCACTGTCAAGCCATATGAGAAAATCTCCTATTGCATCAAGCTTTATGACAAGAACAGTTCCATTTCCTGCTTCACAATGTATATTATCAACGTGCACAAACTGGGAGACCCATATCTTTCCCCAGCGTGCCACTTTGTTTATTTTGCCAACGATTCCCATTCTTTTCCCCTACAGGCTCTGCGCAAATTCAAGCAGATCCTTATAACAATAATCTTTATATTTCAAATAATCCTTCTCGTCGATGTCATGACCTGATAAAAGGAGTCCGTATCCGCATCCCATTTCATCGGCCGCCATAATGTCAGAAACCTTATCCCCGACCATATAGGAATTGGTAATATCTATATCATGCTCTTTTACCGCCTTCTTATACAGTCCCGTCTTAGGCTTCCTGCAGTCACAGTTATCTTCCTCTGTGTGCGGACAGCAGTAAAATGCATCTATCTCTATCCCGTCCTTACGAAGCACTTCATTAAGATATTCATTTACCTTAACTACATCATCATATGTAAAATAGCCTCTTCCCACACCGGACTGATTACTTATGACAATCAGCTTATAGCCTTGTTTTTTAAGCAGCTTTAAAGCCTTTACAACTCCCGGAAGGAGCCTTAGCTTCTCACATTCATGCAGATAGTTTACCTCAACATTAATTGTGCCGTCCCTATCCAAAAAGATTGCTTTATTCATTATGCTTCCTCAAAATAACCATCTTCATATAACTGCTTTTCAATAATTCCACATAATGTGTGAATCAGCAGAATATGCATTTCCTGAATCCTTGGGGTGTTATTGGACGGAACATTAAGACATATATCACTGATTTCTCTCATCTTTCCGCCATTTTCACCTGTTAAGGAAACTGTACTGATATTCATTGCCGATGCCTGTCTGCACGCAGCTACCGTATTTTTTGAGTTACCGCTTGTTGAAATTGCAAACAAAACATCGCCCTCACTGCCAAGTGCTTTTACCTGTTTTGCATAGATACTTTCATAATCATAATCATTTCCGAGAGCGGTCATTACCGCAACATTGGAATTGAGTGCTATAGCCGGTATTCCGCTTCTCTCAAGCTTATATCTTCCAACTAATTCACCCGTCATGTGAAGCGCATCAGAAGCACTGCCGCCATTCCCGCAGACAAGAATCTTCCTGCCTTTTTTGTATGCGTCAATACACAATGAGGCTGCTTCTTCGATTGTTTTTAAGATACCTTCATCATTTAACAGCTTTTGCTTGGCTGCGATGGATTCCTGTATATTCTCTAATATATAGTCTCTCATAAAAAATCCCACTCCACCTAATAATTATAATTATTGACATTATACTTCATTTTCATAATTATTTCAAGGATTCCACGAACCTTCGTCTGGATTCGTTCTGCTTTATGACATTCTTTAATTTTTCTATATCCTTATCAGGTATCCATGCCTTAGATGAATTGTAATAATGATTCATTATCTTGAAAAACTTCTCCGGAAATGCAAACATTATTCCAAGCACATTTAGTTCATCATCAGAAATTGTCTTAACCTTGTTGTATTCGTCAATCATTTTATAAGCCAGCTTAATATCCCAGTCATATTTTTCCAGTATCTTTCTCATAAAGTCATATAAGTCCGTTATCTGTATATTTATATTAGCCCTCTCAAAATTGACTACTGCAACATAACCGCGTCCGTTAAGAATGTTATGGTGGTTGCACGCCCCATGCGCAATTATTTTGCCTGAAACGGCCTCATTATACAGCTTTGAATAATTTGAATTCATAAGCCCTTCATAAGCTGCTTCCCCTTCAGATAAATAACTTTTCATCTGCTCGTAAGCAGACCTTTCAAAATCAGTCTTTCCCTTTTTCCCTTTTAAATAATTGCTTACAGAGCGCATTTCCTTTAATTTGCCGCCGTATCTTTCTTCAAGACTTTTATTTTCAGGTATGCCAAAAGCAACTTCGTTAAGACCAACTTCCAGCAAATGTTTATGTACGGACGCTATAGCACCAATTGCGCCAATTACATCGTGATAACTTTTGACGTCACATTCACCTGCATCAAACCAGTTTTTAAGATAATATTTTTTCTTGTCTTCATCCTCCACAAGAATCTCTCCCGAAACGCTCCTGCAAAACGAATCCACATAATTGAATCCGTTTTTTTGAAGCTCAAGTGTAATGTAATCCTCCTTGGCGTATTTCTCTTCCTTACATGTTGTCTCACGAAGCAATTTTATGCCTTTGCTGGTCTCACAAATATATGCACCTCTTCCTCTCATTGTTCTATATACAGATACACCAAACTGTTCAAATACTCCCACAACACAGCCTCCAAAATAAAAAAATCCCATCAACACCTTGAAGAGTCTATCTAATTTTATGAATAGCCTCTCCAAAATATGTTGATGGAATTGTTTATTTATTTTCATCGGCGAGCTTACCCTCTACCAATGCCAGTAAGACCTGTTTATCATTTTCTATAGGTTTTTCTATAACTACCCTTAAAAGCAGCTCAAGCATTTCCCCGAGCTGTTCACCCGGCTTCATTCCCATATCAATAAGGTCCTTACCGTTAACTGCAAGATCCTTTAGCTGGAAGCAGTCGCCTCTTTCCATAATCTGTGTATACATCTTGTACACTGTCTCAATCTGAACAAGATTCTTGCCCATAGGAATGAACATAACCGCCTCTTTGGCCTTATAAATATTCTGTTTGAAATCTCTTAACATCGGAATAAAATCCGCGCCAAGATCATGCATTGCCTGTCTGACATCTACCTCATTCACCTTAATCGGAACACTCTCCTGACGAATAAGCTTTTCTACGGTATCAACCGTATAATTATCAAGCTTAAGTGTCTTAAGTGTCTCCCTTGCCGCATCCGGACCGGCATAATACAAAAGTGCCGCATAACGCATTACCGGTGTTTTCTTTGCCGTTTTTAACATCTGGAGAACAATTGTCTTCTTAGGTGATTTTAATATCTTATCCACATGCGGAAGTATCTGTTCAAGTATGGTACTGTCGCTAAAAAGTGCAACCGTCTCAGGTTTATCTGATAAAAGTGTTTTTAACAGTTCCACCTGAATACGTTCCATGCTTACTTTTTTAATATTCGGCGCAAGCTTAATAATTGCATCCATTGTATCTCTGTGAACGCCAAACCCAAGTTGAGCAGAAAAACGGATTGCTCTCATCATTCTTAATGCATCTTCCGTAAAGCGTTCCTCGGGATTACCTACACAGCGAATCAGACCTTTACGGATATCACCGACTCCCGAAAACTCATCCCGAAGGCCGTCCTTTTCGTTATACGCCATTGCATTAATGGTAAAATCCCGTCGCTTAAGGTCCTCAACCAGATTGTCTGCAAACTCTACCGACTCAGGATGCCGCCCGTCGACATATTCACCGTCAATCCGGTATGTGGTTATCTCATAACCCTTCTTACCTATCATTACGGTTACGGTACCATGCTTGATACCCGTATCGACCGTCCGGTTAAATATCTCCTTGACCTGTTCGGGCAACGCATTGGTTGTTATATCCCAGTCATCCGGCTCCCTCTTTAAGATACTGTCTCTTATACACCCGCCTACGGCATAAGCTTCATACCCTGCCTGTGTTAATGTATCCAGAATCTTCTTGACATCACTTGGTAAATCAATCTTGAATCTACCCGGTTTAATCATTTATAAATCACACTGCCTTATTAATATGCTTTTCCCCAATATACCATTGCTTTTGCAGGTCTGCCACAGCATACGCATGTATCTGACAGATGTTCCTGTTCAAACGGCATACATCTTGAAGTCGCTGTTGTATCTTCCTTAATCTTGATTTCACAGGCTTCATCCATACACCACATTGCTTTTACAAATCCCGGCTTATTGGCAATAGCATCCTTAAATTCATCGTATGTCAATGCAACTGACGTATGTGAATCCCTGTGTGCTCTCGCACGCTCAAGCATTTCCTTCTGCATTGTCTGTAATACCGTGTCAACCTGTGCCTTGACATCATCCAGGGAAGTTACTATCTTCTCGTTGGTATCACGCCTTACAATGACGCACTGATTAGCCTCGATATCCTTAGGTCCGATTTCAATTCTAATCGGAATTCCTCTCATTTCCTGTTCTGAGAACTTCCATCCCGGGCTCTTGTCCGAGTCATCGACCTTAACCTTATAGTCCGAAAGAACTTCCTTAAGCCATTCGGCCTTTTCTAACACACCTTCCTTCTTCTGCTGAATAGGAATAACGGCTACCTGCACAGGGGCAATTCTCGGCGGCAGAACCAATCCACGGTTATCGCCATGAACCATAATTACAGCGCCTATAAGTCTTGTCGTCATGCCCCATGATGTCTGGTGAACATATTTTAATTTGTTATCTTTGTCTGTATATTTAATATCAAATGCTTTGGCAAATCCATCACCAAAGTTGTGGCTTGTTCCTGACTGTAATGCCTTGCCGTCATGCATAAGTGCTTCCACCGTATATGTAGCAAGTGCTCCGGCAAATTTTTCCTTTTCAGTCTTCTGACCCTTAATAACAGGTATAGCAAGCACGTTCTCAAGGAAATCTGCATAGACGTTTAACATCATGACAGTTCTCTCTTGCGCTTCCTCGGCGGTTGCATGTGCCGTATGACCCTCCTGCCATAAGAATTCTCTGGATCTGAGAAATGGTCTTGTCTCCTTTTCCCAGCGCACTACCGAACACCACTGGTTAGAGAGCTTTGGAAGATCTCTGTATGACTCCACACAATTTGCATAGTAATCACAGAAAAGTGTCTCGGAAGTAGGTCTTACGCACAGTCTTTCCTGAAGAGGTTCCAAACCTCCGTGTGTTACCCATGCCACTTCAGGCGCAAACCCTTCAACATGGTCCTTTTCCTTCTGCAGAAGGCTTTCCGGGATAAACATCGGCATATATACATTTTCAACACCGGTTTCCTTGAAACGGGCGTCTAATTCTTTCTGGATATTCTCCCATATTGCATATCCTGCCGGTTTGATTATCATACAGCCTTTAACGCTTGAATAATCAATTAATTCTGCTTTCTTGACAACGTCTGTGTACCATTGGGCAAAATCCTCCTCCATGGAAGTAATTGCCTCAACAAATTTCTTATCTCCTGCCATTTCCTGTCTCCTCATTACCTGTCATTACTTACCGAGCACTTTATTTATCGCCTTAACAACCTCTTCATCCTCAAAAGGTTTGGTGATAAATTCTGCTGCTCCATTTTTTATAGCCTGAATCATCTTATCCTTCTGACCCAATGCCGTAATCATTACAATTTTGGCATTCTCATCATCTTTTTTCATTACCTGTAATGCCTCAAGGCCATCCATTACAGGCATTGTGATATCCATTGTTACAAGGTCAGGTTTAAGTTCCCTGTATTTAAGGCATCCTTCCTCACCATTGGTTGCCTCGTCAACAATAGTATGTCCTGCTTCTTCCAATATACCCCTAAGTATCTTTCTTGAAGTCTTTGAATCATCAACAATCAATATGTTTGCCATATTCCATCCTCCTGTATTACTCTGCAATTACGTAGTACATTTTCTTATTATGTACCCAAATCGGAACTCTATAAACAACATCCTTCTGTACATCTGCACCCATAAGCTGATATACAGGCGGCAATAAATCAACCTTGCCATCCGCAATAGAGGATGTATAAATTCCATTAACACAGTTAAGAAATTCTGCTGCTGCATCAAGAACATCCTCATCCATTTCGTCGAAGGTATCTCTTGCATAAACACCGGCCATTTCAACCATTCCGCCCTCTTCTTCAATAAATACAGAAGTCTTTGTGGTCTCGCCCTTAATCTTCTGGAATACCATTGACAATCCCGTTGCCTGTTCAACCCTCTCTATTTTTCCGATATACGCATGTCTGTCGATACAACGTATGATTGTTCTTACAACGATACCAATAATGTCTGCGTAATCACCGGCATCCTGAGGCATATACAATGATAAAATATCATCTACATTATCATTCTTAATCGCTTCAACATCTGAGAATCCGTAACCATTTTCCTTACGGAAGCACTCCAACAGTTCATCCATTTCCTCAACTTTGATAATTCCATCATCCACAAGGGCCTGTACAAATGTCAGATATGCATTACCCTGCAGTTTGAGAACTTTATTGAGCTGTTCCTCTGTCATATAGCCTTTCTCAATTGCGATATCACCGAACCTCTTATCACATTTTTCCTGCATACTGTTAATCTCATCAGACTGCTTAATTGTGATATACCCTTCAGAAACAGCAATCAGGCCAAGCTTTACACGAACCTTATCCTGGTTCTCAACAGCTTTTTCAAGCTGTTCTCTGGTAAGTCTGCCTTTTGAAATCATATAATTTCCCAATATATATTCTACCATAAAATACCTTCCTTCCTCATTTGCTGTTAATATATATAATAACGCATTTCATAGGTAATTTACAAGTATTAATTATGCTACTTTTGCCAGATATTTCATAATTTCAACAACGATAATATATGCGGCCGGTCCAAGTACAAACCCAAGCACCCCAAACATCCATATCCCGACATACATGGTAACGAGCATTATTACAGGATGAATCCCCATATGTCCTCCCATCATTCTCGGTTCCATAATCTGTCTGAAAATATAGCATATACTGTATGCACTAAAAATTATTGCCGCCTTTAAAAACCTGCCCGTAAACAGATATATCAACGTCCATGGTACGAGCACTGTTCCCGTTCCAAATAATGGCAGCGCATCAAGAAGTCCAATCAGTATGCCCAGCATTACCGGATAATAATTACCAATTAGGAAAAATGCCATTATGCAAATAAAAGCCGTCACTCCCATAATTATCAACTGTGTGCGTATATAAGCCGTTCCAAAATGCACAAGCCTTCCAAACGCGATATAGAACCATTTGCTGAAAGGGCCGGTTTTAACCCAGCATTTTATCCTGTCCAAATCATTAATCATAAAAAAAACTGATGTAACTGCAATGACCGCTCCGCCGCCCCATATTATTATTCCTGACAGCAGGCCTGCCGAATGCTGCATAACAGAGGGAATAAAATTCTCTGTTACCTGTGATATCATATTGGCTGCATTTTTCTTAACCGTCTGATAAGTTGCTCCGTCTGTCAGTCCAAACATTTCATCTACGTGACAACACATATCGCATACTTTTCTGCTGGTATTTTCATAGTACAAATTATAATTTTTCAGAAACTGGCAAAATTCCAGCCAGAATCTGCTGCCGACATACCACATAAAGAAAATAACCGTCAGAACAATTGCAATAAGAAGTATGGCCGTTCCGACAAGTGAATGGATATGGAACTTTCTTTTCAGAAAATTAACCGGGCGGTACAAAACTATTGTTATAATCAATGCAACAACAAAAGGTGCCATAAGAAAAAGGACATACCTGAAAAACAGGTACACCATTCCTATGACACCCAAACCAATTCCTGCCAATATTATTGTTTTTTTATCCTTGTCATTCATACCGCAAAACATTCACATCACCCAATGTGAAGTGTTTCCAGCTCATCCTTAAAATATTCAAACTCTTTTCCCTGCGGTTTTATTGTAAATGTTTTCCCCATAAAACTTAATCCGCAGGAACATAATGCCACATTAAACCATCCTTTGGCATTATGATACTCCGTATTATACTTTGTATCTCCCAAAAGAGGCATATTTCTGCTTGCAAACTGCACCCGTATCTGATGATGCCTGCCTGTTATAAGGTGTATCCTGACAAGACTTAACACCTTCTTTTCGTCTTTGTCCGTTACTTCCCTGATTGCAATTGTCTCATATTCAAGTTCAGCCCTTTTAGCATCCTTGGTATTCTGTGAAACAACTCTGGTAAGATTGTTTTTTCCGTCTTTTAAAAGATAATCCACCATGACTCCTGATATGTTGTCCGGTTTTCCACAAACAACAGCCAGATAATCCTTGTCTATGTTGCCGGATATCAGTTCCTTTGACGCCTTTGCGGAGGCACTTTTATTTTTTGCAAGAAGTACAAGTCCTGAAACAGGGCGGTCCAGTCTGTTTATAACGGACACCATGCCCTTTTCCCCTTTCAGGGCGAGATAATTCATGATTTCACTTACCAGATCCACCTGAAAAGACCTGTCTGACTGAACCAGCATGCCTGCAGGCTTATTGTACACTATATAGTCTTCATCCTCGTAAATAATATTATCCTTTATCATAATTTAAACCTGTATCCTACACCCCATACTGTTTCTATAAACTGCGGATTGGAACTGTCATACTCTATCTTATCCCGTAACTTATTAATATGCACCGTTACCGTGGAAATGTCTCCATATGATTCAAGCCCCCATACAGCCGTAAACAATTCCTTCTTGTTAATTGCCTTATTAGGATTATTCACAAAATATATAAGCATATCGTATTCTCTTGCGGTAAGCTGCTTTTCAACGCCATTTAAAAAGACTCTTCTCGCATCCTTATCTATCTTAAGCCCGCGGATTTCTATTACATTATTCTTAACAGTTCCACCGGATACAAGTCTTTCGTACCTTGCAAGATGTGCCTTCACACGCGCCACAAGTTCCCCAGGGCTGAACGGTTTGGTAATATAATCGTCTGCTCCAAGTCCCAGTCCGCGGATTTTATCAATATCCTCCTTCTTGGCCGAAACCATGAGAACCGGAATATTTTTTACGTTTCTTATCTCACTGCACACCTGGAATCCATCCATTCCGGGAAGCATAATGTCCAAAATGACAAGATCAAATTCTTCTTTCATAACGCGCAATAATCCCTCGTCACCGGTATTGGCTATTTCAACCTCATAACCGTCTGCTTCCAGATAATCCTTTTCAAGTTCTGCAATTGTTTCCTCATCTTCAATTATTAATATTCTGCTCATTGTTGCCTCCAAAATATTTTCTGATAACAAAACACATCGTGGTTCCCTCTCCTTCTATACTTTCTGCCCAGATTCTTCCACCATGGTCTTCAATTATCTTTTTAACAATAGAAAGACCTATACCGCTTCCGCCGACTGCCGAGTTTCTGGATGCATCGGCCCTGTATAATCTGTCGAATATGTGCGGCAGGTCATTTTTACTAATACCTTTACCATTATCCTGTATTTCTACCCTGATAAAATCTCCTTCATCCCTAATCCGCATATTCACAACAAGCTTTCTGTCTGCATGATATTTTAACGAATTAGAAATAATGTTATTAATCACCCTTCCAAGCTGTTCTGCATCTACAATAAACTCCACATTTTCTTCCAGAGAATTGCTGTAGAAAAAATCCACTCCTTTCGATTCAAGTTCAGCCATAAGGCTGTCCTTGCAATCACTAAAAAATTCATTTACGGATATTTTATCAAAACAATACGGAATTCTGTTCGTATCAATCTTAGAATATAATGTAAGCTCGTCAATGAGCTTGTCCATTTCAACTGCCTTGTTATATATTGTCTTCAGATACTTCTCTCTTTTTTCTTCCGTTACCGCAATGCCGTCCCTGAGTCCCTCAACATACCCTTTTATGGCCGTAATCGGAGTCTTGAGATCATGCGAAATATTACTGATTAACTCCTTGCTTTCTCTCTCTGACTGCAGATTCTCTTCAGCAGACTCTTTAAGCTTCTGTCTCATAAATTCAAAATCTTTACACAGCTCTCCGATTTCATCATTACGTTTCGACTCCAAAACAAAATCAAGATTTCCCTCCGCAATATCATGAGTTGCTTCCTTAAGTCTGTTAAGCGGAATAATGGTTGCGCGGTAGATCCATGCGGTCATTATACCGCTGATAATCAGAAGTATTATAAAAATCGAAATAATACTTTCCACCCAGAAGAACTTTAAACGCGAAGCGATATTATCCAGATAAGTCACTAAAAAGACCACATATTTACCGTCACTGTCAGTGTTTACATCAAAAAACCGGATTATACTCTTGCTTGTATCATCATAATAAAAGCCGTTTTCAGCGGTTTCATTTAATGCACTGTAATCAGGAACGTTCATGTCACAATCTACATAATCATCATCCCTGCCGACAAAAAATATCTTGTCTTCTTTACAGATTATAAGATCCGTGGCTTTCTTTTTCAGATTTTCAGAAGCCCCAACGAGATATGCCTTATCTGTCACAAGTTCCGGGGAGTTCTCAAAAGTACTCTGCAGTTCACTTAATATTTTATTTGATATCTTGGTTGCAATTTCAATTGTATTAGCAACAGATTGAACATTCGCATCTTCTATTCCATAATCAGAGTTAATATTCCTCGCCTGATACGACAACAGCACCCATGCCATGGCAGAAATCAGTATAAGCGGAACAATAGTGATTGTGAAAAATGTAATCTTTAGCCTTGTCCTTAGTTTCACTCGGCTATCCTCCCTGCTGTATGATTTATTTATAAATGTAATTGTAACATATATTATACAGGATAATTCTAAATTTTTTATAAAAAAAGGAGCTTCTGCCCCACAGATAATTCATCTGTTGAACAAAAGCCCCCGATTAATCTCAAATATTATAAATACCTCTTCAACGCGTCAACCTTATCAAGCTTCTCCCATGGAAGATCAAGGTCATTGCGTCCGAAATGACCATATGCTGCCGTCTGCTTGTAGATAGGTCTTCTAAGATCCAGCATCTTAATAATTCCTGCCGGTCTTAAATCAAAGTTCTCACGAATAATATCAACAAGCTTCTCATTTGAAAGCTTACCTGTTCCAAATGTATCAACCATGATTGATGTTGGATGTGCAACACCAATTGCATATGAAAGCTGGATTTCACAACGGTCTGCAAGACCTGCTGCGACAATATTTTTAGCAACATAACGTGCTGCATATGCTGCGGAACGGTCAACCTTTGTGCAGTCTTTTCCTGAGAATGCTCCGCCGCCATGACGTGCATATCCGCCATAAGTATCTACAATAATCTTACGGCCTGTAAGACCTGCATCACCATTTGGGCCGCCAATAACAAAACGACCTGTAGGGTTAATGAATATCTTTGTATCTGCATCAATCATATTCGGATCAACAACAGTATCAATAACATACTTACGGATATCAGCATGAATCTGTTCCTGTGTTACTGCTGCATCATGCTGTGTTGAAACAACGATTGCATCCAGTCTTACAGGCTTATCGTTTTCATCATATTCTACAGATACCTGTGTCTTTCCGTCTGCTCTAAGGTAATCAAGTGTTCCATCCTTGCGAACCTTGGTGAGCTGTCTTGCAAGCTTATGTGCAAGTGCAATCGGGTATGGCATATATTCTTCGGTTTCGTTTGTTGCGAAACCAAACATCATTCCCTGGTCTCCGGCTCCAATTGCATCAATCTGCTCGTCTGTCATTTCGCCAGACTTAGCTTCCAATGCCTTGTCGACACCCATTGCAATATCAGGTGACTGCTTGTCCAAAGCTACCATAACTGCACAGGTGTTACCATCAAAGCCTTTCTCTGATGAATCATATCCGATTTCAACCACTGTGTCACGAACGATCTGTGCAAAATCTACATTTGCCTTTGTTGTAATTTCTCCGGTAACAAGAACAAATCCTGTACATGTAACTGCCTCACAAGCCACACGGCTCATTGGATCCTGTTCCATAACAGCATCAAGTATTGCATCTGAAATGTTATCACAGATTTTGTCAGGATGTCCTTCTGTTACGGACTCTGATGTAAATAAACGTTTTTCCATTCTTTTTCTCCTTTTTTTGAAAACAAACTCATTGGTTACATATAAGATAGAATCACGCTTGCGTGATTCTCCGCCTGCGGCGGGTCGCGCAGCGTTTAAATTGTATAGGAACGAAGTTTCCTATACAATTAAAAAAAGCCCATCATAAGTGGACTTCATATCATTCAATAATTCGTACCGCTTATTGTTCGATTGCTCGCTCAGGCTGGCACCTTCCGTACTCCGGGGTTGCCGTGGCTTCACAGATCCTATGTATCTCCACCACTCTGAATAAGGGGCTTATATTTAATTCATTTGTATTATACAATCAACATATATAAAGGTCAATAGTAATAATTGACTTTTTTACAGAAAATCTTATAATTTATATTAAGTATTCATTTTTATACAATTTCAGTACAGGGGTAAAATTAATGGCCAAAAAAATATTGTTTTCTTTCGAGTTGCAGCCGGGTATGATTGTAGCCGAAGATGTATACCGTTCAAACGGTGTTCTTTTATTTCCAAAACACACTATGCTCAACGAGCTTATGATTGCCAAACTTCCTTTATACAACATAATGGAGCTTCCGATTGAGGATGGTCCGATTGAAAAGCCAAAGATTGATATTGAGAAGCTTGTTGAACTTGCCCAAAAAAAATCTGCAGCAAAAACAGTCTCCGGCGAAGAAGCATCTTATGCCAACAAAGTAAAATCAAGTGAAGAATTCATTGTATTTACAAAAGAATATGGTGAAACCGTCGATAAAATCAACCGGCAGCTCAATGATTTTGTTTTTAAAAAGGATAATCTTGATACCGACAAACTTATAAATGATACCCTTAAACTGACAGAAGGTACCACAATACATCTGTTTGATATGCTTCACAATATGCAGGCACATGACGATTACATATTTGAGCACAGCACCAATGTCGCGCTCATAAGCGTAACCATCGCAAAATGGTTGTCCCTTCCTGAAACTGATATCAATAACATTCTCCTTTCAGGACTTTTACATGACATAGGTAAAATGAGTCTTCCTGCAGAAATATTAAATAAGCCTGACCGCCTTACAAGTGAGGAGTTTGAAATCATAAAGACACATCCAAGACTGAGTTACGATGCACTAAGAGACCTTCCTCTGGATATAAGGATAAAAGAAGCTGCTCTTCTTCATCACGAAAGATGTGATGGTCTTGGTTATCCTTTTGGAATTCAGGGCAATAAAATTTCACTTTACGCCAAGATAATTGCAATTGCCGACGTATATGATGCAATGACATCGCCACGTTCCTACCGCCCTGCCCTGTCGCCTTTTAAGGCAATTGAAGTATTTGAAAATGAAGGTCTTTATAAATACGATCCGAAAATAATCATGACATTTCTCGAAAACATCGGTGCCGCCTATCTCAACAACCTTGCGCTGCTAAGCGACGGACGAAAGGGCGAGATTGTAATGCTCAATAAAATGGCACTTTCAAAGCCAATGATAAAATGTGGCGATGAGTTCATCGACCTGACAAAACATCCTGAACTTTCTATAGAATCAATTATTTAAAGGAGATTGACCATGCCAAAATCTATATTATTCACATTTGAACTGGAAGAAGGAATGGTTTGTGCGGAGAGTGTCTATTCCATAACAGGACAGCTTCTTGTACCTGAAAATACAGTTCTGGACAATACTTTAATCAACCGGCTGAGACTCTACAACGTAACAACTGTTTCAATTTTTGACAATACTATTGGTCCGCAGGTAGTTCTTGATTCAGAATCATCTTATTTCGGACGTATTAAATCAAGCCCTGAATTTCAGGCTTTTAAAACGGAATATATAGATACAATCGAAACATTTCATGACAACATTAACGAAATCGTTACCAGAAACACACCAATCGACCCTGATGAGCTCCTTAACACAACTGCAAATCTTATTGATTCATCAGCAACAAGCATACATGTATTTGATATGCTCCATAATATGCGTGAGTTTGATGATTCAACATTTGCACACTGCCTTAATGTGGCTTTAATTGCAAGGGTACTTGGTCAATGGCTTAAGATGAGCCCTGAAGATATTGACGTGCTCACATTGAGCGGGCTCCTTCACGATATCGGTAAATTGGCCACACCTGAGCCTATTCTTACCAAACCCGGCAAACTGACTGACGACGAATATACGATTATGAAGGATCATGCCAGATGCGGTTATCAGTATCTCAAGAATCAGGCACTGGACCCACGTATCAAGGAAGCCTGTCTGTTTCACCATGAGCGTTGTGACGGAACGGGTTATCCTATGGGGCTTTCTTCAGATAAGATACCTGATTTTGCCAAAATCATCTCCATTTGCGACGTATATGATGCAATGACGGCCAAACGTGTATACAGAAATGCACTCTGCCCATTTACAGTAATTAAATTCCTGGAGGAAGAAAGCTTCACAAAGTACGACCCACGCTTCAGTCTTGTTTTCCTTGAAAATGTTGTTTCAAGTTATATCAATACAACGGTAAGGCTTAACAACGGAATGGTCGGTGAGGTAGTTCTGATTAATAAGCATTCACTATCAAAACCGATGCTTCGCTGTGGCAATGATTACATAGACCTGTCGAAGACTCCGGACCTTAAAATTGAAGCTATTATATAAAAAGAAAAGAAGGGGCTATTCAAAGCCCCTTTTAACATACCTTCATTTTGAATTTCTGAATATCCTTATCATTATCTACAGTTTCTATCTGGGCACCAAGACTTCTTAGCTTCTCATCAAATGCCTCATATCCACGCTGTATATAATAAATATCTTCAATCTGTGTATAACCGTCTGCAACAAGTCCTGCTATGACAAGTGCAGCACCTGCCCTAAGGTCAGGTGCACTTACCGATGCTCCGGTAAGCCTCTTAATTCCATCAATAATGGCAACATTACCCTCAACCTTGATATTAGCCCCCATCTTTACCAGCTCATCCACATATTTAAAACGATTTTCAAATATGCTCTCTGTTATAATACTGGTTCCGGCTGCCTTGGATAAAACAACCGCCATCTGCGGCTGCATATCTGTAGGGAAACCCGGATAAGGGAGTGTCTTAATATTAGTCGGACGAAGCTTATCTGTTCCGATAACACGTATCGCATCATCAAACTCTTCAACCTCGCAGCCAATTTCTACAAGCTTAGCCGTAAGTGCTTCCAGATGCCTTGGTATAACATCCTTAATAAGTACGTCGCCACCGGTTGCTGCTGCAGCGAACATAAATGTTCCCGCTTCAATCTGATCCGGTATTATCGAATACGTAGTACCGTGAAGCCTTGGTACTCCTGTAATTCTTATTACATCTGTACCTGCGCCTTTAATATTGGCTCCCATTGCATTAAGGAAATTGCTCACATCAACAATATGTGGTTCCTTGGCAGCATTTTCTATAATTGTCTTACCTTCTGCCATTGCAGCAGCCATCATAATATTGATTGTTGCGCCAACCGATACAACATCAAGATATATGTGTCTGCCCTTAAGCTTTCCGGCTGCAGCCTTTATCATTCCATATTCAATTGCGACATCTGCTCCCAACGCCTCAAAGCCCTTCTTGTGCTGGTCAATCGGACGTGTTCCGATATTGCAGCCGCCCGGAAGTGCAACTTCTGCTCTCTTGTATTTACCAAGCAATGCACCAATCAGATAATATGATGCTCTGATTCGCTTAACATGCTCTCCGTCTACTCTTACATCACTGATTGTCTTACCATTTATCTGTACTGTATTATTATATACATATTTTACCTGGGCACCGATTCCCTCGATTGCCTGTAACATTACTCTTACATCTCTAACGTTCGGAACATTTTCAATTGTAACTGTCTCATCAGTCATAATCGCAGCAGCTAAAATACCTAACGCTGCATTCTTAGCTCCACCAATGGAAACTTCACCCTTAAGAGGCTGACCGCCCTTAATAATATACTGTTCCATTATACACCTCAAAACTACTTTCTTAAAAAATCACATACAGATATAGTATATCATAAAAAATTTTTTTGTAAATGTCCAATAAGTATAATTAATTTAAGTCTTCCCAATAAAATATATACAATGTGCTAATAAAAAAGACTTTGAAGCAATACATATAACCTGTGCCCCAGGTCACCGATATCTGCCGCCGTAAATTTGCCGATTGCCGCACACAAAGCAACAACAAAGACATAATACATTATATTATTGCTGATTTTTGTCTCAAGAATCCCTATTCCTTCAACTATTCCTTTATCCCCTATTGCATACAATGTAAATATCAAAACGAAATAGCTGATAATTATTGCAGAAAAATCCCTTCCGTAATCACAGGTAAGCACAAACATCGGTACCTCTGCAATAAGCACTGCCCATGGTAATAATTTAAATAACCGGTTTTTTTGAGCCCCGCAGAAACATTTCCAGATATCAGCAATGATTTTTATCATCGGAATAATAAATAAAATCATCGTAACACTCTTTACGATATTTCTTGCTAACGGCTCCTTAACAAACACATTAAACGTTTCAAATACACTGCTGTAATATTCGATTTTTACCATCATGTCATTCTCAATGAAGTCAGCCGGAAGATCGGTGGTTGTGTCTATGATTGCCATAGTCTGCTCATAAGTAAACTTTATTTCACTAAAGAACTGCATATACACAAACATTGCGCATGTTGCCAGAAGCGTGACAGTAAAAATACTCTTGCCATATTTTCGTTTTTCAATAAACGCCACATAAAACAGTAAAATTAATACTGCAGGAAAATATTGAAAAACAAATGCCTGATGAGTCATTACCGCGCAGACGCACATAAACGGAATCAGCCATACACATTTATCATAAATAATGAACAGTGCACTTATGATAAGGCACATTATCAGGTACATATCGAATCGTCCAAAATTCCCCCAATAGAAAAGAAATGATATCGAACCCGGATTTACCAGAAACAGGAATAAAAGAATTAGAATTCCCTTCCTGTTCTCATCATATGTGCTGACAAGTATTTTATGCATAAATAATACCGTCAGTCCACACAGCAGGAATATATTTATTAGAATAATAATATATATATGCTTTATTGTAAGATTTGGAACCATTAATCTTATAATACTTCCAATAAACCCTCTTGAAATAAAGCCCATTCTGTAGCTCAATGCATATGGTGTAATTGTCCAGCCTGACAGCTCATTTATTACCGGAAGGTAATAGATGAGATTCGCCAGCAAAATAATGACAAACATTAACTCATACTGATATTTTTTAACAAATTTACTCATACATATTTCCCGTTTTAACTATACTTACTTTAAATAACTAAACGGATTTCTTGCAACTCCGTTTACCCATATTTCAAAGTGAAGGTGAGGACCCGTACTGTTACCGGTATTTCCCGATAAACCAATCTGCTGATTCTGAACGACCTTCTGTCCTACACTGACGAGTGTCTTACTCAAATGGGCATAACGCGTAAGCGTACCATTCGGATGCTGAATATCAATACAAATACCATAGGTTGAGTACCAGCCTGAACGTACAACCGTACCACCACTCGATGCTTTAACAGATGTACCGGTCGGGGTTGCCCAGTCAACGCCATTATGCATTCTTCCCCATCTCCAGCCAAATCCTGATGTAAACCTTCCGCCGGCAATCGGCTTAACAAATGTAGGAGGCGTCTGTGTACCACGTTTTAAGATTCTTGGCACTGACTCCACAAGCAAAGTCTGCTTTATAATATCCCTGCTGATTTCCGACCCGTTTTCATACTGAACTACGGCTACAACTTCACGATAACCCTCAGAGCCTTCCTGTACTACAGAATACTGTCCCTGATACATGGTATCGTCATCAATGTACTGAACATCTGCATTGTACGATTCCTCATAAGTCATCTCTTCATATACACGTACAGACAACTCCGGTGTAGGAACAGTAACGATAATCTCATCACCAATACCAATGATGCCATCCACCGTAAGTCCGTCATTAAGGTCACACAACTGTGTTGTTGTAAGATTATACATAGATGCAATCTTGGATAATGTATCACCTGACTTAACCGTATAAATAGTCTTAGCCTCTGTTTCCTTGGTAATTTCAGCAAGTGCATCTTCAACACTTGATATCTGAGCCGCATTAACTTCTGTAGGTGTAATTGAAATAGGCTCGCTGAATCTCATGGCAAGGACACCATCTTCAAAAACTGTTTCTTCATCCGGCGAAACGATAGTTTGTCCATCTACATCCTTTAACACCCTTGCTGCGGCTGAAGCACCTATATCAACTTTCACGATTTCCAGTCCAAACTCTGTAGATGATGCATCCGCATTACCTGCAAGTCTTACCTGAAACTCATCGTTCGTGTCATAATTCCTTTTAACGCCTTCAATTAATTCTACAATCTCTTCCTTTGTTCCCAGAGTGACTGTATAGTCATTTATACGCACAGTAAAAGCTTCCTGTTTTTCAAATGAAATAGCCGAGCCCTCCAGTGCATCATACATCGAATCCGCCATCTCATCTACAGAAAGTCTTTGTCCAAATATTGTTTCTTCTCTTTTTATATCAATTTGTGGATCCATGTATACAATCGTGCCTGCCTGAGCACTTATTCGTCCTCTTGCAATAACCATGGCTTCCATTATCTCATCCTCAGAATTCATTGCACCAAGCGTATGCCCGTTTACAACAACAATATAGTATCCGGCACCCGACTGCTCTTTAGTTGTAACTGAACTTCCTTCAGGTATATAAATAAGGCAGATAAAACAAATAACTGTCACTGCCTTTAATAATGTCATTCTGATTTTTCTGGAATATCTTGTAAATGCGTCCATAATATCCTCCAAAAAACATACGGCAACATATACATATACTATCATTGACGGCTGTCTTTGTAAAGAAATTTGTTACAAAATTGTTACAAACAGCCTACTTTTTCTTCCTTACGGAATAACCAAAAGAACCCCTTTTTTCGCCTAGTTCGAAATATTCTCCGTGGGAATATGCAATCAGTCCACTGGAATTAAGGTTAAATTTACCCTTCTCATCCATGTATTTCTCATCAATGGTCACGCCCATGACTTCGGCAATAAACATATGATGGCTTCCAAGCTCTGCTATCTGCCTTACTTTGCATTCAATATTTACCGGACTTTCCTCAATTCCCGGTGCATCAATATACTGTGATTTTAATGGTGTAAGCTTCATATCAGAAAATTTATCCGTATCACGTCCTGACTTTACACCACAATAATCTGTTGCAAATACAAGATTCCTGTTAACAAGATTTATAACAAATTCTTTGCTTTCTTTAATTATGTCATAGGAATATCTTTCCGGTCTTACGGAAATGGAAACCATAGCAGGTGAAGAGCAGATTGTACCTGCCCACGCAACCGTAATTATATTAGGCCTATCACCCTTTCTCTGACAGCTTACCATTACTGCCGGTACCGGATATAACATATTTCCCGGTTTCCACACCTGTTTTCCCATCACACAACTCCTTTTATTCCTGCATTGCAAGCATAAGTTCAGGTATAAACTGCTTCTTTCTTGAAACAAGATTCTTTATGTATACCGAATCTCCGCTTCCGTTAACTCCGAAAGCCTTTGTAATAAGACTTTCAGCACCCGAACCATAGTATATTATTTCACTTGATGCTTCCATGACATTTGTAAGAAGAAAGAAAATCATTTCTTCAGACTTTTCACTAAAATTCTTTCTGATGTACGGGACGATTCTCTTTCTGATTTCGCCAAGCTCTTCCCTGCTCATCGACGATATCTGGCCAACACCGAATTTATTATTTCCTGAACTGAATTTCTTAAAATCCTGATAAAATATTTCTTCGTCAGTCTTTGTATCAAGATTGCTTCCCGCCGCAAACATACCTGTTGCAAGCTCCTCAATATTTATTCCGGCAATCTTTGCAAGATTTTCTGCCGCCATACGATCAAGCTGTGTACATGTCGGCGAACGGAACATTAACGTATCAGAGACTATTGCCGAACACAAAAGTGACGCAATCGTCTTATCTATTTCCGTGCAGCTTTCATTATACATCTGATAAAGAATCGTAGCAGTACATCCAAGAGGCTGGTTTCTGAAATATACGGGAGCAACCGTTTCCAAATCCCCCAGTCTGTGGTGGTCAATTATCTCGAGAATATCGGCTTCAAGCACACCATCAACCGCCTGCGACCTTTCGTTGTGGTCAACAAGAATTACTTTTTTACGCTCCATTCCAAGAAGATTTCTTCTCGAAATCATTCCTACATATTTTCCGTTTCGGGAAATTATAGGGAAATCTCTGTGTCTTACACTTGCCATTATCTGCTTAATATCATCAACAAGCGTCTCTGTTTTAAACGTAATAAGATTATCCCTCTTCATAAAATAACGTATAGGCATGCTTTGGTTAATCAGTCGCGCAGCCGTATACGTATCATGAGGCGTACTTATTATGGTACATCCTTTTTCTTCTGCCATTCTTCTGATTGTAACGGACACATTTGCACCTTCACACACAATCATACAGCCGGCGCCCATCTCGATGGAACACAGCTGTGTCTCATATCTGTTTCCAAGAAGTACCAGATCCCCGGGTTCAATGTATGTTTCCATAAGCTCCGGATTTGCTGCTGCCACAAGAACCTTTCCTGCAGAGAAAATTTCACCGGAGTCGCCGGTAATAATCTCACCATCCAAAGTCTCGATAATATTAATATACGGGGTTTCTGCCATGGACAGAATCCTGCTGTCATATACATCCATATAAGAATTGGCAATATCTCCGATTGTAATAAGTCCGGCTAATTTCTCATCATCCAGTACCGGCAGAGTCACGACACCCATGCTCTTCATCATGTACCAGGCTTTCTTTAACGAAATGTTATCCGTTACTCCCGGCACCTTTCGGATGTCTATATCCTTTACCTGTGGTGACACGTCATCAATAAATGCAGGTGCTGATATTCCAAATCTGTCCAGCACATATTTAGTTTCCTGATTAATCTCGCCTGCCCTTTTAGCTGTATATGTCCTTGATTTATCTGTTTTATTCTTTAAATTGGCATAACAGATTGCAGAGCAGATTGAATCCGTATCCGGATTCTTATGGCCAATAACATATACTTTTTTTCCATCCATAAGACTTATTACGCTCTCTTCAAATATCTATCCATTACTTCACATACACTGCAGAATTTATCGGTCAGAACGATAACAAATGTTTCCTTAAATTTAGGAAATCTTGGAGTTAACGGGAACATATGCTTTTCAATGATATCCTGTTCCTTTTCACTCAATTCGAAATTCTTATTAGCATTCTTAAGCGCAATATACGGATGATCAAACCCATGCAGTGACTGTCCCAGTTTTACTTCCCTGTCATGCCAGTCGTATAAGAAAAGGTCATGCAGCATTCCTGCCCTGGCACCCGCCCTTTCATCAAGTCCGAATTTTTTACACATTTTATAATTAAAATATGATACATGCAGTGAATGCTTAAAGCAGTTTGTATGGCTGTGATGGTTATACTGCTTCATTTCCCTTACTTTATCATTGCCAATAAGCTCTTTGATTATTTTTTCAAATTCCGCTCTGTCATACTCATGATACTTTCTGTGTCTGTTTACATTACCCTTTATAAAATTAATTTCTTCTCTGAACATCTTTTAAATCCCCTTATTTTAAACCTTTTAAGGCATATTTTTTGTTATCTCACATATTATATTAAATACTGTCATTTATGATAAGTCAATATTTTCGAAAATATTCTGAAAATGATTGTGAATTACGACTATTTGTGATACAATATTTTCATAAAGTTTCGGTAATTTATATTGTATAGGAGGTACATTATATGCGTGGTAACGTAATCGTTGGTCAGTCAGGCGGACCAACTTCCGTAATTAATTCCAGTCTGGTAGGTGTTTATAAGACCGCCAAGGACCGTGGTGCCGGCAAGGTATACGGAATGCTTCATGGTATTAAAGGACTTTTAGATGGTCAGTATGTAGACTTATCTGAACACATTAAAACAGATCTCGATATCGATTTATTAAAGAGAACACCTTCATCATTTCTTGGTTCCTGTCGTTATAAACTCCCGGAGATATGTGACGACAGAGAAATATATGATAAGATTTTCAAAAAGTTAGAGGAATTAAATATTGAAGCTTTCTTCTATATTGGCGGTAACGACTCTATGGATACAATCAAGAAGCTTTCAGATTATGCCATCCTTATTAACAGCGACATTAAGTTCATGGGTGTTCCTAAGACAATTGATAATGACCTTGCAACAACAGACCATACTCCTGGTTTTGGTAGTGCTGCCAAGTATATCGCTGCAGTTACCAAGGAAATCATCCGCGACGGTCTTGTTTATGATTATCCGACCATCACAATCATTGAAATCATGGGACGTAATGCCGGATGGCTTACAGCAGCCGCTGCTCTTTCCAAGGCAGAAGACTGCGAAGGTGTTGATATGGTTTTCCTTCCTGAAGTTCCATTTGACATCGACAAATTTATGAACAAAGTAAAAGAATTAAGCAAGGTAAAATCTTCAATCGTAATTGCCATTTCTGAAGGTATCAAGGTTGCCGACGGTCGTTATGTATTTGAATTAGCAGACCATGTTGAGTTCACTGATGCATTTGGCCACAAGCAGTTATCAGGTTCTGCTAAGTTCCTTGCCAACAAGATCGGTGCCGAGTTAGGCGTTAAGACACGTGCAATTGAACTTAGTACACTTCAAAGATGTGCTGCCCACCTTACAAGCCGTGTTGATATCACAGAGGCATTCCAGGTTGGCGGTGCTGCAGTTAAGGCTGCTTTCGAAGGCGAGACAGGCAAGGTTATCGTACTTGAACGTGTTTCTGAAGACCCATACATCTGCATAACAAACTCTCAGGATGTTCACAAGATTGCCAACATCGAGAAGAAGGTTCCGTTAGAATGGATTACAGAGGATGGTACATTTGTATCAGATGAGCTGATCCACTACATAAGACCTTTAATTCAGGCTGAACTCTCACCGGTTATGGTAGATGGTCTTCCTAGACATTTGAAACTTAATCTGTAATTTAATTAATTAAAGCGGGGCACGGGAATCAATTTTCCCAACGCCCCGCTTTTTATATGCTGATATTTGGCTCCGGTGCTTTAAAATCACCTGTGTGATACAAAATAGCCTTTTCAAATTCATTTTCTGATGCCAGTATTTGAGATTGTCCATAATTCAAATGAACCGGATAAATCAGCAGTTCCATCTTTCCCTCCTGAATCAGCTTGCTGCTGTATGAACCGGCATCCACTGTTCCTGTCATGATGGCATATCCTCCCTTATCAATAATCCCTTTTACCAGCTTTTGTGATTTCGGATTTTGAAGCTGCGGATTGCTGACAAAAACAATACCCTCTTTTTCCGTACCGCTATATTTTTTAACAGACCGTAAAAAGGAATCTGAAATCTTTCTGCACCAGTCTTTACAACTTTTCATCCTGTTTACTTCTATGTAAAAATGTTCATCACCATAAAAATTAATACCGATTTTATTTTCAGTAAATAAATTTAATATTTCCATTCCTCTTCCATATTTAGGAACAGGAAAAACGAGAAGAGGATATTTATCAAGAAGTTCCTTAGTCCTTTGAACAAGTCTTACACATGCCTCTTTATATGTTAATGTACTCTTTCCATAGGCGCAATCCAGTATGGCAAGATCAGCCTTCTGGTTCCTAATCAAATCTGCCTCATATACCTGTGTGTTTTCTGAATAATCCCCTGAAAAGAACACAGATTTTCCTTCCAATTCAAACCGGTACCATACGCTTCCGATGCAGTGTCCGCTCCTTCCCCATTGCAGCGTAATACCGCAGACGGTTCCGATTCCATCCTTACATACATCCTCAAGTCTTATGCCGTTTTTTACTTTAAACGGCAGCTGATTCAAAGTGTAGCCTGCAGCAATAACGGGACCTTTGTATCCCATCTCCCACAGCCACGGCAACGCTCCTGTATGATCCGCATGAGAGTGTGTCAGAAATACGCATTGTAATTTAGTTATCTGTTCCTTCGTAAGATGAGGACAGCCATTTTCTTCCCCTGCCATAATTCCACAGTCTACCAGAAAACATATATTATTTTGTTTTACCAAAAAACAGTTCCGCCCATGCTCTCCGCATCCGCCTGCAATATACAGATTCATTTGTCAGCCCTTTCTGTTATCAATAAAGTGGTTCAGTATTAATAAGGCTGTCGTTGTAAACAACACGCATAATACTGCCATCGCCATTCCTATAGAAACACTTCCCTGTTCAAACTCGCGCACAATATAAGTTGATACAACCAGAGTATTCGGAGGTGCAATTAAACTTGCCGTAACCAGCTCACGAAACGCAATGATAAATGTCATCATCCAGCCCGTAGCAACACCCTTAATAATTAGTGGAAAGGTAATTTTTCTAAAAATATAAAACGGACTTCCTCCAAATACCTGCCCGGCTGCCATAAGGCTGTCGCTAATCTGCGAAAATGCAGAGGTAACGTATTGAACCGTATACGGCAGAAACAAAACAACATATGCCAGGACAAGAATTCCCAAAGTATTATACAGCGGAATCCATCTGTAAATCTGATTCCAGAATAACATAATTCCAATCACAAGCACAATTCCCGGGAGCATTTCCGGCAATAAACTCGCTGCTTCAATAATTTTACCGAAACCTGATTTGCATCTTCGGATTACAACCACAATAACTGTTCCCAAAAGTGCGCATATAGTGGCAGATGACACCGCAAGGAAAAGGCTGTTTCCCAAAGCCTGCACTCCTTTTGAATTTTCCGTGAAAAGATCTATGTAATGCTGAAATGTAAAGTTTCCCTTAGCAAGTCCAAATCCTCTCAGTTTAATCAGCGATGTGGATATGACGGAAAAATATGGCACTCCGATAGAAAAAAGCAGTAATATTACAATGTACAGCCAGCTTAATGCTTCTACAGACTTTGGCAGCTTTACTTCAACAAATCGGTTTCCTTTTCCACTTACAAGATTATAGCTTTTCTTTGTCGTAATGTAATTTTGCAGCATCCACAAACACAGACAGATGCCGACCAGAACCGACGCAAGTGTCGCCGATTTTCCAAAATTAATTGGCGCAACAGTTGCATACCTGTGAATTTCTGTAGTAAACACATAGAAGCCTATTCGTTTACCCAAGGTCGCCGGAGTTCCATATTCAGCAATTGTCTTTACAAAAACCAGTAAAGCACCAATTGCATAATTTCCACTAAGAAGCGGCAGAAAAATCTTACGTATTCTTAATCCGAATTCCGCTCCAAATACAGCTCCTGATTCCTCAAGACTTGACGGAATATTTAACATAGCATTTTTTAACATGGTCAGCATAAACGGGAACACATGAAAGCTCATTACAATAACAAGTCCTGCCAGCGAGAAAAACCAGTCTTCACTGCCCTTTGTCGCCGGAATCAGCTGTTGCAGCAAACCTTTCTTCTGCATAAATAAAATCCATCCCATGGACGCAATATACGGCGGTGTCATAAAAGGAATCATAAAAATTATGTCGAAAAATTTATACTTTGCAAATTTTGTTCTGGAAAACAGGTAAGCAAGCGGTGCCGCTATCAACGTGGAAACAATCACTACCAGAACTCCCAATATTACAGAATTGGCAATCATTACTACATTTTCATTATCCTTAAGTGTCTGCACTGCCATGGAAAAATCAAGGCGGCCATCTACAATGACCGCCTTTGCAAAAATCATCAGGAGTGGACAAATAATCAGAAAGAATAATACCAATGTCAGAAAAATAAGTGGCAGATTCTGTTTTAATCTGATTAATTTTTTCATGTAAAAACCTCGCTATTTGCAGATTTCATTTATTTTTGCTGCTGAATCGGAAGCAATTTCCATCATCTTTGCCCAGTCACATTTTATCTGCGGAATATCTGAAATATTAGTTCTGCCTTCACAATTAATATCACTGCGTCCAGGAAGAAGGTATGCATCCGCAACTAATTTCTGTGCCTCATCTGAGAACAGATAGTCAATAAACGCCTTGGCATTATCAACATTTGGTGCCGTGTTAGGAATCATTGCCGGACGCGGATTAATGACTGTTCCACCTTCCGGATAATAAATAGCAAGCGGTTCACCCTTGCTTATGGAAGAATATGCATTATAATCAACACCTGCAATAAGAATTCCTACTTCGCCTGTTGTTACCGCCTCTAATGCTGCTTTATTGGCACCCGGTACCTTCATGCCGTTATCAGCCATTGCCTTAAATGCATCCCAGCCGTACTGGTTTACAAAGCCGGCTACGAAGTCTTTACATGCTCCGGATTTTTCCGGGTCCGGTATTGCTAACTGTCCCTTATATTTTGCATCGGAAAAATCTGTCCAGTCTGCTGAAAGCTCCGGAAAAACTGTTGTATTATAGATGACACCCACAGCAGATGCACTATATCCAAAAAGCATGGAATCGTCATCAATCCATCCCTTAACAATCTTATCTGCATTTGCAGGTGTATAAGACATAAGTTTTCCATCATTTTTCATAGAAAGACCATCTGACCACGAAGCAAGAATTACCACATCAGCAACAGGATTTGCCTGCTCTGCTTCAAGACGCGCAAGAATCTCTCCCGTCGTTCCCTGGAATACTTCAACCTCTACGCCCGTCTTTTCCTTAAAATCTGCTGCCAGCTTATCGGCAAGTCCTGCCGGTGATGGCATATATACAGTAACCTTGCCTGACAGCTTCTTTGTTTCCTCTGCAGTCGTTGTTTCAGGTACATTTGCTGTATCTGCCTTTGTCGTAACAGACTCAGTTGTCTGTATCTGATTATTCTTTACTTCATTGGTGTTACCACAGGCAGTCATACAAACACACAAAACTGCCGCAAGTGCTAATGCTATTTTTTTCTTCATTTTCATTTACCTCTTTCATCTTATATTGTTATTATATTTTTTTCATCTATGTAAATGGGGAATTTTGTCCCCACGGACATTCCGGTGTCTGAAATCAACTTCCATTTTTTATCGCCATACTTTAAAAGTATCTGGTATGCATTTCCCAAAAACTGTACTGACAATGCTTCCACGTCAAATTTACGGCTGTTTTCATCATAATCAAGCAGAGCTTTCTCCGGGCGGAAAATATGATGTTCATCGATCCAGTTTGAAGAACCCACAAATTTTGCTACAAACTCCGTCTTTGGTGCAGAATAAATCGCCTCAGGACAATCGTACTGTTCCACCGACCCTTTAGACAGGACCGCAATCTTATCACTCATGCTCATAGCTTCCATCTGGTCATGGGTAACAAAAACAGCCGTGATGCCAAGCCTTGTAATCAGCTCGCGTAGTTCCGCACGCATCTCCTCCCTTAGAAGCGCATCCAGTGCCGATAACGGTTCATCGAACAAAATACATTCCGGTTCGATTACAATAGCCCTTGCAAATGCTACTCTCTGCTGCTGTCCTCCCGACAACTGGTGAGGATAACGTGATGCAAAATCATCAAGCTGTACTGCATGAAGTGCCGCCTTAATCTTCTCATCCATTCCGTCCGTATTTTTTGATGCACGAAGTCCGAAAGCTACATTTTCATAAACATTCATATGCGGCCACAGTGCAAAGTCCTGAAATACAAACCCCAGCTTCCTCTTTTCAGGCGGTATGTTAATTCCTTTTTCTGATGAGAAAACACACTTATCCCCCAGAAATATCTCTCCGCAATCCGGTGATTCAAGCCCCGAAATCATCCTGAGAAGTGTTGTTTTCCCGCAACCTGATGGTCCAAGGAGCGTAGTCAGTGTTCCACTTTCAACGACCAGGCTGACATCATTTATAACCGTCTTTCCTGCAAATTTTTTTGTAATATTATTTAAGCGTATTTCCATCCACTGTTCCTCATTTCTTAGCTATAACAATGAGTGTATACCTGTAATGTAAAATTTGCGCATGGTCTCTTGTAATTTTTGGGTAAATTTTGTTTATGTAAAATTACAATGCATACATTTTTACTTTTTGAGCATGAAAAAAACGAGGCAGCCAAAACTGTCTCGCTTTTTATGTGTATATTATTTTATTTCTTACATAATTCCCTTAAACGTATTAACAACATTTTCCACGGTAAATCCAAACTTCTCAAACAGCTTACCTGCAGGTGCACTAGCACCGAAGGTTGTCATTCCGACATATGCTCCGTCAAGACCGACATATTTACCCCAGCCGAATTCTGAGAGAGCCTCTACTGCAACTCTCTTTCTTACAGCTTTCGGAAGTACCGATTCCTTATATTCATCTGTCTGCTGTTCAAAAACATCCATTGAAGGCATGCTTACGACTCTTACATCGACACCTTCCTTCAGGAGTTCTTCCTTCGCCTGTAATGCGATGGTAACCTCTGAGCCGGATGCCATAAGAATTCCATCCGGAACTGCCTTATTCGAATCAGAAAGGACATATCCTCCCTTTAAGGCATCCCTGCTGCTTCCTGACAGCTGTGGAAGATTCTGGCGTGAAAGCACAAGTGCTGTCGGAGTTGTCTTGGATGTTACGGCATACTGCCATGCAGCAGCTGTTTCTGTATAATCACATGGTCTGAATACGGTAAAGTTAGGCATTGCCCTGAACATTGCAAGCTGCTCAATTGGTTCATGTGTAGGACCGTCCTCACCAACACCGATACTGTCATGTGTGAGTACAAATGTGAGCGGCACGCCCATAATTGATGAAAGCCTTGCCATAGGTTTAACATAATCGCTAAATACAAAGAATGTGGAAACAAACGCCCTGAGTCCGCCATGAAGCATAATACCGTTTCCAATTGCCGTCATTGCCAGCTCTCTTACACCGAAATGGAAGTTGCATCCTTCGTAGCTTTCTTTTGAAAAATCTCCGTAACCTGCCATATATGTCTTGGTAGACGGAGCAAGGTCTGCTGATCCGCCGACAAGTCCCGGCATAACTTGCTTGATTTTATTAATAAGCTTTCCGGAAACACTTCTTGTCGCCTCAGCCTTATCCTCATATTTCCAGTAGTCATCAGATGCAAAGAATTCGTCCATATAAGATTCGTCATAATGCTTGTCCCATAATTCCTTCATCTCAGGGAATTTAGCGCAATACTCGGCAAACATTGCATTCCATGCATCCTCTGTCTTTGCATTTTCTTTTGCAGTGGCTGCAAAATTATCATAAACCTCCTGTGGTACGAAGAATGGCTCTTCATACGGCCAGTTGAGGTTTTCTCTAAGCGCTGCCACATTGTCAACACCAAGCGGTTCACCATGTGCACTTGCCTTGCCCTGTTTTGCAGGACAGCCATAACCTATCTGTGTTTTTACGGTAATAAATGACGGACGTGTCTTATCAGCCTTAGCTGCTTTGATTGCCTTGCCAATTGCTTCAAGGTCTGTTCCATCTTCAACTGTCAGTGTCTGGAAACCAAATGCCTGCATTCTCTCTTCAACATTCTCTGTGAATGCAATATCTGTGCTTCCCTCTATTGAAATTCTGTTTGAATCATATAAAATAATAAGCTTTGATAATCCTAATGTTCCTGCAAGAGAAAATGCCTCTGAAGAAATACCCTCCATCATACATCCGTCTCCGCCAAGAGCATATGTGTAATGATCTACAACAGGATATCCGTCCTTATTAAAGACTGCTGCCATATGTGCTTCTGCAATTGCCATACCAACGGCCATGCCCATACCGGCGCCAAGAGGGCCTGTTGTTGCTTCAACGCCTACCGTGTGTCTGTATTCAGGATGACCCGGAGTCAATGAATCAAGCTGACGAAACTGCGACAAATCTTCCTTGGTTAGATTGCCGTATCCAAATAAATGTAATAAAGAATACAACAGCATAGAGCCGTGTCCGCCCGATAAGATGAATCTGTCTCTATCCACCCATTCCGGATTGGCCGGGTTATGCTTTAAATGCCTCATCCATAATTCATAAGCCATAGGTGCTGCTCCCAAAGGCAGTCCCGGGTGACCCGAATTAGCCTTTTGAATTGAATCCGCTGACAGTATTCTGATTGCATTTACTGACATATTGTCAATAGTATTCATTTTTTCTTTTTCCTCCTAGGCTCATCGCCCAAATTAATTACTTAAAATCTGATTCAACAAGTATTGTATATTCTTTTTCACCAATCTTCTTTTTCTTGACTCCGCCAAAGAATTTCTTGGATGCTCTCTTTTCTGCATCCTCAATAGCACAGTCAATTACATCTCTAACATCCTCAAGACTTACGCCGTCACCATTTGAATGTATATCATCAATCCTGAGATAAAGCTGCAGCAATGCCTTCTCATCGATTGTATACTGGCATTTTTCCGCATAACGCTTACACATTTCAACAAGCTCATTTACGGTAAACTGCTTATATGTGATTCTGTGGTTGAACTTATCAATAAGTTCAGGGTTATTCTTTAATAACTCCTTAATCTCGCTTTCTGAGTCCTCAAGAATAATAAGCATTTCCTGAGTATCGCTTTCCATTACCTCAAGCAGTTCAAGAATACGCTGTCTGTCTAATACACCTGCTTCTTCAATAATAAGTGCCGCTCCAAGCAGCTTTCCTACAGATCTTTCAATTCCACGCTGGTTGATGTTATCACCTGTGGTTCTTGCTATCTTTCTTGCATTGTCAGCATTTAATGTATTTAATGCCTTAACAATATTAATTGCAAGTGTTGTCTTATCGGAACTGCGGTTACCGGAAATAATGATATTTCCAATAGCTGATGTTCCCATCTTGTCTTCATATTTAACACTCTCAAAATATTCACCAATCTGCGCCTCAAGTCCCTGTACGCATGTATACTTGGTAAAATATCTCTTTACTTCCATCGGAATTTCATATACTTTATCAATTTCAGGCTGGAAAGGACGAAGTGTTATCTTTTCCTTGACCGGAGCCGCATATTCATCTGCATATTCCGGCATATCCATTCTTGCATCAAGCTGTGCCGCCTCAGTTTCATCAGCTAACGCAGCTTCAACCATTGCCATTGTCGAATCAATATCCTGTGTTTCTTCCTGTGGGAAAAGATTATCTTCCTTGGTTGCCGCTGCTTCTTTTATTGCAGAATTGATTGCATCGACATCAACACGGATTGTACTGCCTTCAGGCGGCAATGGAATTTCTGATTCCAAAATGCCTTCTGATCCAGCCGCTTCTGCCTCTTCCGCCTGTTCTTGCGGTTCCACGGTCTCTTGCGGTTCTTCTGCCGTTTCATCTGCCGGCTCTTCTGTCTCTTCTTTGTTTTTATTTAATGCTATAAGATCTTCCTCTTCAAGCGGTACAACAGGCTGTTCCTCAATAGCTGTAATTTCCTGCTCTTCTTCCTCATCCGGAAGCTGCGGAATTGTATTGGTTGCGAACATGTCAAGCTGTCCGTCTGCATCCTCCTGTAATCCATAGAAGTTTTCCTGTGGCTCAGGGAACTCCTGTGTTGCATAAATATCGCTGTTAATATCAGGAATCATCTGCGTTGGTGCCATTGTAACATCCTGATTGTCAGCAGCTGCCTCTGCCATAATCTGCTCAACGTTAAAGCCTAATGTGTTCTGGCCCACCGGTTTTTCAACCGGCTTTTCCACCGGCACAGACGGAATAGACGGAATCGGAGCAGTAGCCTCAATAAACTGAATTGTATCCTGTGTAGCAGGAGCAGAATTGATATTTAATACCTGTCTGTTATTCTCCTCGTTACTTGCGCTTAATATCTGGGAAACCTTATTCTCGGCTGCGCTGACGGCCGGCTGAGGATTCATTAATGAGTTCTTTAAAGCCTCAGCCTTCTCTACTGCTTCACCTTCTTCAAATCTCTCAATAATCCTGTCACATAAATTAATACATTTCTCATTCTGCTTTGTCTTTGCATACAGTTCTGCCAGAGTATAAGAATATTTCTCATCAAGATCACGCTTCATATAATCTTCAAGAATCTTGATAAGCTCTGTCTTCTTGGCACCCTGAACAACCTTTAATTCGTACAGCAGTTCATACCTCTTGCTGTCTCTTCCTGCAACATCAAGGTATTCATCATATACCTCTTCTGCCTCATCAATGTCTTCAAGACGTATATATACTTTGGTAAGCTTGTAAAGCAGCTTTTTACCGCCCAGGTTACGATTGTACGCAAGAATACAGAAATATCTTACATCCTCCAACCTTCCGACTGCCTCATAAAGATTTATGAGCATTGCAATATATTTCCATTCCTTAAGTCGTTTGAAATCAATTTTATCAGCAATCCTTACCGCTTCATCATAATTCTGTTTTAAATATAATTTTCTGATTCTATCCAAATTACTATAAAAATCGTTATTATTCATGACTAATGCCACCTTTTGCATATAGATAAGGTTAGTTTAACACACTATATATTTGTTGTCAAAATATTAGCTTTATTTTTGTAACATTTTTGTAATAAATAATGCGCTAAAACATCGACTCCTGAACATAATCAAGTCTTGTATATTCCATCTCATCATTCTGAACCTGACTTCTGTAATCAACAACAACCGTCTGCTGACGTCCGTGCACCATTTTCTGTCCAAGGATGTAATTGACATCAAACCTCGATGTAATGGCAGGTGTTACTCCTCGCGCCGGAACAATAAGCTGAACGTGGTTCGCCTTCAAAAGCTTAAAAATAGGTTCCCAGATATATATATCCTTAGCAGCACCAAACGGATTATCAATAAACACAACCTTGCCGATTGCCGAAACCTCTCTGCCTGCGGCATTGATATTGGAAATGTAATTGATTATCGCAATAAGGAACTGAATATATATACCCTGTGACTGTCCCGTACTTCCTACAGCCTCTTCATAACGCAGATATCTGCTCTGGTCTTTAATCCTTTCCCTCTTGTAAAGATTCAGGCGTATTCCGTTCATATCCGTTACAATTACGGAGAAGAGCTTCTTCCAGTACAGTCGGTTCTTAATGTACAGAATTCTCTCTTCCTCTGTCTTAAAGTTTTCAGATAAAGTAATTGTATCGCTTATATATGATGACATACGTTCCTTGTAAAACTCTTCTTTTACATACGGAATGTTGAGACCAATCATTGAAATGACCTCATTATCCAGGGTAATCTTGGAAAGCTTCGGAAGTCTGTCGAGTTCGGCCTTAATATTACAGCATATCTGTATGCAGCGGTTTTCAAAGCTGTCCTTGATTCTTTCCATGTCCTCAATACCTTTTCCGACACGGTCCTTTTCAAGCCTTATACATCTGCAGGTCTCTTCAATGTTTTCCGTCATGCTCCTAATCTCATCTGTTCCCTCAGGAACACCAATGCTTCTGTCTATTTCATCAGCAAGATCAAATGCATTACATTCTCTTAATGCATCCATTATCTGTCTCTTCTGCTTTGCGAACTCTTCTCTCTTTTTGTATTCGCTTCTTATAAGCTTCTCGTAATCCTTCTGAATTACTTCGTATCCGTCGAGAGCGCTTATGTCACAATCCTTAGCTACGCCCAGCTGTGACGGTATTGTAACGCCTGCATTCTGCAGCATTCTCTCAATATCCCTGCCGATTAATGTCACATCATTGACATCTGCCACGGCTTTTTTCATCTGAGCCTCAAGCTGTCCGCACTTTTCTTTTAATACCTTTTTAAGATTGGTATGTTCGGCAATAAACTGTCCTGTGTTTTCGCATTCGAAAAACTCAAACTCACCATATTTTTCCTCAACAATTCGTCCTGCATGGGTAAGGCTTCCTTCCATACGGTTCATCTGGGCATTCAGCGACTCATTTTCACTACGCTGTTTTGTGATTTCAGACTGAATATCCTTCAATCTGTTTTTGAGGACTGAAATATTCTGAAGGTTCTTAATCTCACTGTCAGACTCCAGCTTTTCCTTAATCTGCTCGAGTGTATAACCGCGATTTTCAATTTCCTTCCTGCATTTTTCCATATGGTCTTCATATGCACGAATCAGCGTCTTCTTGTCGTTGACATCTGCATTTTCATTGTTTACTACAGACACAAGCCCGTTCATTTTGACCACTATCTGCTCATACGGCAAATCTAATACCCTGTCTGCATATTCGTCCGAATAATATGGTTCAAATGTATCCTTCCACTGCCTGTTAAGGTCTTCCTTTTCCTCCTTGGCAATATCCCACAATACTTTGACGTTCTGCCATTCATCATAGCTTTTCTTCGCAGCCTCACGATACTGTTCGCACAGCATCTTTGTTCTTGACGCTTCATTTGTCATATCCTGCTTCTGCTTATAAAGCCTGTTCAGTTCATCATAAACTTCCTTCGAATGGGCCAGTGCCGCTTTCTGCTTATCCAAAGAAGCCTTTTCCTCTTTAGCCTTTTCAATTAACATTTCCAGATTATGGATTGAATTCTTGAGCTCCTCTTTCTCTTTTGAAGCTTCATCCCTCTTAGCCGCTTTATCGTCAAGCTGTGAAAGAATATCCTCGTAAGCGCCATCTTTTCCGTTGTTATTCATATTGTTTACGGAAAGAATGTAGAGATAATCCTCCCATAAAACATTCTGACTCGTCTTTAATTTCCTGAGATTTTCCTCCTGTTCATAGAGTTCCTCAGAAACCTTGTCAAGTTCTGCCTTAACCTTTCCCGGATCCGATAAAAACGAAAGATCCTTAGTACCAAATACAATAAACTCTACACTCGATGCATGATGCATGTCTCTTAAAATCATTTCGCTGATAATAGGGACGATGTAGGATGAATGGCTGAAATTCCTAAGATTAGCATCTTCCTTGATTCGCTCAAAATCACCCTTTATCACAAAGCTGTAGTCAAGGAAAGGAACTCTCTTTAAAACGTCACGCTTCTGTGCCTGTGTAAGCGTTGCAAACCAGTCATAGCCGTACATGACATCTTCACCGTAAGTATTAAAAAGATATTCTTCAACCGCCCGGTACTGGTGTCCGTCAAGTATATACCTTCCTTTTGACAACTGCGAAATGTATGCCGTCATATCGCCTATTTTGACTTCAAGCTCCGCCATACGGGCTACCGACTGCTTATACATTCCGTATATTGCCGTCTCAAGTCTCTTTGTGTCTGACTCGCCATATATGGCAGCAAACGAATCAAGCTTGTTCTGATCTGCCTTATTTTCTCCCAATGACTGCTCAAGCTGCTTCTTTTGATGCTCTAATACCTTTATGCCTGAAATCACATCGTACAGCTCTTCTGTTTTCTTATCATATGCAGTTCTGACAGATGACAGCTTTTCCTCTTTTTCCCTGATATCTGATGTAATTGTATTGATTTCTGCGTCCTTATGCGCAATTTCCTCTTCAATATTCTCAGCAACGAGAATACCGTTATCCGATATAAGCTGCCTGAAATGCTCCTCTTTCTCCTCAATTTCGGACTGAACTGACAAAAGCTCTTTTTCAGAAACGGCGGCTTTTATTTCCATCTCGTCCTTAACAGACTGCGCCTTTTCATACTCCTGCTTAAGTTCTATATTCTGTTCTTCAAAATCAAGCACAAGTTCATTACACTTAACAGCCTGCTCTGTTAAAATTCTGTGGGCAGTTGCCGCTAATGCATGTATTTCATCATAAATATCCTGATTGTTTCTTACCCTGCTGTCTAACGCAAGAAGAACCTCATCCTTTAACATCTGATATTTTTTGTGCTCCTCGTATGCCTCTGCACACTCGGACAATTCGATATTACCTTTAATTTCTTCCTCTTTTGAAAGCAGCCCGGCAATTTTCTCTGCACATTCACTGACTAAAATCTTAAGCTGTTCAAGCGCCTTCCTGTCATCAATCATCTTTGCGATGGAAATAAGCTTGTCCTCTTTCTCATATGTTTCCTTGGCCTCATCAATCTGCTGTTCAATAATTGAAACGTCACCGCTTAATTTCTCACTTAAATTTCTGCATACTGCAAGCTTTTCAAGAAGCATATTTTTAAGGCTTTCTTTCTCGCCCTGATAATCCTTAAAATCCGCAATTCTGGCAGATAATTCCTCCATGAGCGCGATCTGTTTATCAAACAGATTTATCTCTTCTTTTCTGCGCGAAAGCTCAATGATTCTGTCCTTGATATCCAGAAGGGTCTTAGCCATGCTGTCATCATCGCCGTTATTGCCAATCTGGTTCTGGAACGACTTCTGGATAATTTCCTCAATCAGAAGGTCCTCAACCACCTTGCGGCCTGTCTTGTAGTTAGTTTCAAAATAAGTTCTTACATGACCCTCCGTCTTGTTGATACCACGAATGATTTCCCACTCACTCTCAAACAATCCGAAACGGCTGATAAAATTCTGATAATCACCTTTTTTTTCAAAAATATGAACCTCAATACCATGGTCCTTTTTCTCAAGGTCCCTTAAGTAACTCTTAAGTCCGTTATAGGTAATCCTTTCCCCGTCCTTTGACAAAGGAAGATTCTTAATGTCATTATCACCAAACTCCCTGTAGAAAATACAGTAATTAAAATATTCTATACTTGCAGACTCTCTTGCTTCATCCTCACCGGAATCCTTGCCTTTCCTTGCGCAGAAGCCCGTTGTCATGTACTTAAAATTATCCTTCTGGTAACAAGGGTCAAGCTTCCATTCAACTAACGAATGAATAGTATTGCTACCGCCTGATGTTCTGAAAAGCTTTTCGATAGGCTGCTTCTCGTCAAGAGTACAGTTAGGAATAAGGTTCTGCAGAAGAAGTAACATTAAAACGCTCTTACCACCACCATTCGCCAGATCATAAATTGTATTTTTACATGAAAACCTCATCATAAAATCATCATAGAACTGTGTTCCGAAATTGTATTTTACATTATTTACTCTTATGCGGTTAATGTGCGGCATATGTTACTCTTCCTCCTTTCCTCTCAGATACTCGTATATTCTGCTTTTGTAATTATCATAATAATTTTCAATTAAGGCACGCAGTCTGTCTGTCGGATAATAACGTCCCTCGACCTGTGTAAATAATCTCTGTTCCTGCAGGAAATTCAAAACTATTTTCACATATCCTGCTTTTGAATTTCTTGCTGCCCTTACATCCGAGGAATCCTCAACCGAAATAGCCTGAAGGTCATGCCACTGCAGTGCAATCTGCTTGAAGCTGTCCTCCTCGATATCCTCCGTGATAATGCCCGACGACAAATCAACGATACTGCCTACGCTTCCGTCAACTGTTGCAATTACATCCTCAATACGTATAAACTCGATATAATTGTATGTCGTTGTATCCGTGTACAATTCCATAATAATATTATAGATTATGTAGTAGCACAGGAATAACTCTTTATTGGTCTTTAAGCCAAGCATCTTTCTCAGTTCTTCGTTCGTAAATCCGAAGATTCTGTTATTTTCACCCGGACTTACATACAGACCGTAATTATATTCGTACAAATCCAGATTCATTTTCTTAAGAATGGTATGCACACACGAATAAACCTGTGCATTTGCATTGTACTCTTCATACAAAGGAATATTATGTTCTTTTGATATGTCTTCACCCATTATAAGCTTTGATGTAATATCCAACGCTTTTTCAAGATTTCTCTCCTCCATTCTATTCCTCCGTCCTTTCAAAAATTATGTTGGTTACCTGCACTCCGTTAATAAGAATCTCCGACAGCTCCTCGTCCCCGTTCATCACTATACGAAATGCGATTTCCCTGTACCTGTCGTTTTCTTCCTGTTTCCAAAATTCCTCAAGTATTCCGTCAAGAAACGTTTCTTCTTTTGCCTTTCTGCCAAAATCGTATTCCTTCTTCTGGCACAAATGAACAAGAAACGCATAATAATCACTGTTTCTGTATATTTTTTCCGAATATTTCTCCGCCAGATAATCCGAAAAGTCCTTAAGCGCAAAGCTGTCATTATGCATAAGCATCTCTAACAATTCCTTCATAAAAACAAGGAAATTACAGCGCATTCTCTTTTCCTCTATCTCGTCAGGGAAAATAATCTCATCTTCTTCCTCTTCGACAACCTTTTCCACAATCTCCGGTTTCTGCGGGCGGTATGTCAACATATCATCTATCGAAATAACATTAAATGATTTTTTGATGTTCAAATCAAACAGCGGCGAAATTATTGCCGGAAGAATATTCACATCGTCGTTCTTACACATAGCCGCCAGAATATTTCTGAAATCAAAACCGTTTCTAAGTTTGCGAAGCTTCGATTTTCTGATGATTTCATCCGCTTTAAGAGAAAGCTCCGTACATGCCGTCAACAGTTCACTGTGCTTGTTCATCGCAATCTTTAACTGTGTTGCGAGCTGATATATATCATTAATCGTTCTGTAGTATGCTTCGTTCTTATCCGGTTCCTGCTCTGCACGTTCAAGGGTGGCCTCGATTAATTCCATGTTTTTTACAAAAAGTTTTTCCTCTTCCTCAAACCAGTTCATGCCGTTCTCGACAAAGTCTTCGTATGCTTCAATGCCCGAGAACACATCTATTGCGAGTAATGAGACAACCTCCCTTTTTCGGAATTTAAGCTTGCTCACCTCGTTATTGATTCTTGCAATAACCTCTGTTCCGCCCTTGAAATTCTTAGCCTTTATAAGCTTCTCAAGAAGGAGCTGCTGAATACTGATTTTACTCTGATCCTTAATTTCCTTCGTATCAAGATAAAACTCTATTGCGTCCGAAGTTATCGTATACCAGACAGTCTCATTTTTAACTGAACTTTCTATCAGCTTCATTCTGGATACACGTTTTTTTCTTTCAACAGGATCGTAGTATTCAAACACAAACGGATGTCCGTCATTTTTCAGCTTATCAAATATATACTGTGCAATTTCATCGTATTCCTCAGCATGATACTGCCTGCTAAAATCACGTTTTAAACACTCTATGATGAAATCGTGATACTCCTGGTACAAAACGTCCTTTTCACGGAAATTATTTTCCTCAATAAAAAAACGCAGAACAGCCATAGTCAGATATCCCATGTCCAGTTCATCATACTTTCCGTCTTTAAACTGAGAAAATGTGTTGTCGCACAACCTGAAAAAAGGATAGTATTTTTTCAGATTGACCATACGTTCACGATGTTCTGAAACAATATCCGTAATAAAGCTAATTTCCTGCGTCATATTTGTCCCTTCCAACTTCCAAACAAAAACTATAACTGTATTCTGCCATCAAGTGCCCGAAGAAGTGTAACTTCATCTACACACTCAAGGTCTCCGCCAACCGGAACTCCGCTTGCAATTCTCGTCACCTTTATTCCCGCCGGTTTGATAAGCTTGCTGATGTACATTGCCGTGGTTTCACCCTCAAGACTGGAATTGGTTGCGATAATAACCTCATCTACATCACCTTTGAGTCTTACCATAAGTTCCTTAAGCTTAATATCGTTAGGACCTATTCCAAGCATCGGCGAAATAGCACCATGAAGCACGTGATATACCCCGTCATATTTACCGGTCTTTTCATAAGCGGCAAGGTCCCTTGTGCTCTCAACAACCATAATAACCTTGTGATTTCTTTTATCATTACGGCAGATTGGGCAGACCTCCTCATCTGTCAGCGTAAAACACTCACTGCAATATTTTACATTAGCCTTGGCATTCTTTATCGAATCTGCCAGAGAATCAACCTGTTCCCTGGGCATATTAACAATGTGAAAAGCCAGTCTCTGTGCTGACTTTGCGCCTATACCCGGCAAATGTGCCAGCTCCTCAATCAATTTATTTATATGACTACTGTAAATATCCATCTATCTCATTCCATCCAATTCTGTATAGCTACCCATACACAATAAATTATACTACTAAATACGCATTTACGCCAGTTGATTTTTTTCCCATCAGAATCAGGGTGTCAAAAGCCAAAAAGAGCCATCACTCTTACGATTTTATAAATCATAGAGCAATGGCCCAAATCTTTGTTTTGCTTTATTAGAAAGGAAAACCGCCCATACCGCCAAAACCGCCGGTAATCTTAGCCATGGAAGCCTGTGTATGTTCTTCCATTTTGCGAAGTGCTTCGTTAGTTGCTGCTACAATTAAATCCTCAAGCATTTCGATATCATCAGGGTCAACAACCTCCTCTGATAACTTAACCGAAGTAACTTCCTTTTTGCCGGTAACAGTTACGGTTACTGCTCCGCCGCCTGACGTTGCGGTAAATTCCATTGTCTCTAATTCCTTAGTGCTTTCCTCCATCTGCTTCTGCATTCTCTGTGCCTGCTTCATCAGATTATTCATATTTCCGGGCATAGCTCCCGGGAAACCGCCATGTTTAGCCATTTAGCCATCCTCCTCGCTATCATCAATCTCAACTTCCATTGTAAACTGTGGTTCTATCTTTGTAAACCCTAAACTCTCTAACTGGCTGTCGTCTGCCACAAATTTTATATCAAGTTCAAGATATTTTCCATACCTTTTTTCAACAGCCTCACATATTGCCGCCGCGCCTGCCTCTGTACTGCAAAATTCCGCAGTCATCGGTGAACATCCCGTAATAACGAGTTCGTTATCGCCATTTCCGACATAAGCCTGCGTGCCTACAAGCATCATGCTAAGGTCTGATCTGTGGATATCCGATAATGCAACCAAAATCTCCTTCCACATCTTTGAAATCTGCTCTACATCCTCCTGAGACGCACGAATCGGCTCTTTCTTTATAATTCTTCCCTTTGACGCCGGTGCCGCTTGGGCTCCCACATTTTGTGGTACTGCTGCCACACCCTGCTCAACCTTTCTCTCAAGCTGTGCAATACGGTCAAGAATAGAAGCCATATCATTTTCCATTGACGGCCTGGTCAGCTTAATAAGTGCCATTTCAATAAGGATACGCTTCTGTGAAGAATATTTTATCTGATTGGCAAGCTCGGAAAAAATCCTTATATACCTCATCAGTATTTCAACATCGACCATATCAGCTTCTTCTTTGAGAGTCTTTAAGGTATCCTCCGACACGTCAATAAAATCCGATACGTCGTCTGATGTCTTAACCAGAAGGAGATTTCTCATATACCATGTAAAATCAACCACTAACTGATTAAGGTCTCTTCCCTGCATGACAAGTTCTTCAAGCTGATAAATGCAGCCTGTGGTGTCTCCTGCAATAACATTTCTTAAAAGACCGCTAAACACCTCTGAGTCTACCGCACCAAGAACTTCCAGCACATTCTCATACTTAAGGTCCTGACCCATATAAAAAGCAAGACACTGGTCAAGAAGACTTAATGCATCTCGAAGCGAACCGTCTGCTGCTTTTGCAACATAACGCAATGCACGTTCCTCAACATTTATTCCTTCTATCTTCATCAGTTCACTAAGCCTGTCTGAGATAGTATCAATGGAAATCCTCTTAAAATCATATCTCTGACAGCGCGACAGTATTGTTATCGGTATGGAGTGAGCCTCTGTTGTTGCCAGAATAAATATAACGTATGAAGGTGGCTCTTCAAGTGTCTTTAAGAGCGCATTAAACGCGCTTACCGATAACATATGCACCTCATCGATGATATAGACCTTATATCTGCCCTCAGTAGGTGAATACTGAACTTCTTCCCTGATCTGTCTTACATTATCAACACCATTGTTTGATGCCGCATCAATTTCAATCAGATTCATTGAGTTGCCTGCCGCAATAGCCCTGCAGCAGCTGCACTCTCCGCACGGATTGCCATTTACGGGACTGGCACAGTTGACCGCCTTGCCAAAAATCTTGGCTACGGTAGTCTTACCTGTTCCTCTCGTACCATGAAACAGATACGCATGTCCGATTCTGTTATTTATTATTTGATTTTTTAATGTTGTTACAATATGATCCTGACCCTTAACATCATCAAAATTATCAGGTCTGAATTTTCTGTATAAAGCCGTATATGACATAATTAATTACCAAAATTTATTCCCAGAGCCTTAGCCTCTTTTATGATTGAGCTCTGAGGATCTACCATTTTTAATTTACCTGCAACTTCACTAAGCGGAACATTTACTATTTCATTGTTCCGTATTCCCACCATGTATCCGTACTGTTTTGTCAGAATAAGATTAGCTGCCGCTGCGCCAAGCCTTGATGAAAGAACCCTGTCGTAAGGACATGGGCTGCCGCCTCTTTGCATATGCCCCGGAATCGTAACCCTGACCTCCTGGCCTGTCCTCTCGGAAATCTGTGCTCCTATCTCATATGAGATAGACGGATAAGCCGGACTCTTTCTCTTTTCTTTAAGTTCCTTCTTGGAAAGGGCTGCATCCTCCTTGGAGATGGCACCCTCCGCCACGGCAAGAATAGAAAACTTCTTTCCCTGCTTTGTTCTCTTATCAAGAGCCTCACAAACAGATTCTATATCATACGGAATCTCAGGAATAAGGATAATGTCTGCGCCGCTTGCTATTCCGGCATGAAGCGTAAGCCATCCGACCTTATGTCCCATTACTTCCACAATAAACACCCTTCCATGTGATGATGCCGTTGTGTGGATGTTGTCAATGACATTGGTGGCAATATCGACTGCACTCTGAAAACCAAATGTCATATCAGTTCCCCACAGGTCATTGTCGATTGTTTTAGGCAGTGTGACAATATTAAGCCCCTCCTCAGAAAGAAGGTTAGCTGTCTTATGAGTTCCGTTTCCGCCAAGAATGACAAGACAATCCAGCCCCATTTTCTTATAGTTTGCCTTCATTGCCTCGACTTTATCAAGACCGTTCTCATCAGGAACCCTCATAAGCTTGAAAGGCTGTCTTGATGTACCCAGAATTGTTCCGCCCTCAATCAGAATACCCGAAAAATCTCTCGGCTTCATCTTACGCCAGTTACCATAAATCAAACCTTTATAACCCTCTTCAATACCGATAATCTCAACATCTTCAACTGCGTCATAGATAGCCTTGGCAACACCCCTCATGGAAGCATTAAGGCTCTGGCAGTCACCGCCACTGGTAAGCATTCCTATTCTAAGCATAACATCGCATCCTTTCCTGCATCATAACTAATCTGTATTATACACTAATTATTGTGTTTTTTCTACGACAAAATAACAATTATACAAGATAGAGAAATTGCTATGCAATTTCCTATCAAGGTTAGGATGTCAAAAGCCAAATAATTAAATTATATCCGGCAGCTTGCACAAAATTTATTAGATGAGTGACTTATGTGCTACGGAGATGAAACTCAGCTGAGGTTCATCGCAGTGTTTAGCACATCGGAACGAAGAAATAAATTTTGTGCAAGCTGACGAAGAAAAATTTATCATTTGGCTTTTGACACCCTAACCCTATCAAATAAAAAAAGTGGATACCTTAAGATACCCACTTAAATCTGCTCCGCGCAGATTCCGTCGTACAGCCACCCGCAGACGCTCTCCATCCAGTTAGCTCAATCCAGGCAACCTTGCGGCACACGAAAGGTTTCACTTAATGCTGCTTCATTCCTGACCTGACATGATTCATGAATTTTCGTTGCACAAGACCCGAATGTCAACACCACTTATATGTCACCATCTGCAGACAGTCCGTCCTCTGTTCTCCATCACCCCTGCTGTAGCGGATTGCAGGTACAGGGCACCGCTATCTCCCCGGTTGCGCGGAAGTCTTATAAACATATTAAAGGCAAACGCCAGTAGTGAAAGTATAGATGCTTTTCAGGATTTTGTCAAGGACACTTTCTTCTTGCGAAGCTGTCTGAAAAAATCTGTAAGCATCGTTGAGCACTCCGTCTCCAGAACACCCTGAATCACCTCTGCCTGATGATTAAATCTGTCTTCCTCCAGCAGATTAAGAATTGAACCGCAGCATCCTGCCTTAGGATTCATGCTTCCTATAACCACTCTCGGAATCCTCGCCTGCACGATTGCACCCGCGCACATCTGGCACGGTTCAAGCGTCACATACATCGTACAGTCCTCAAGCCGCCAGTCGCCCAGTTTTTTACTTGCTTTTTTAATGGCAATTATCTCGGCATGGGCAAGCGTGCTTTTGTCGGTATTTCTGCGGTTATATCCGCGGCCGATTATTTTACCGTCATACACAATAACACAGCCAATAGGCACCTCATCAAGCATTGCTGCTTTTTTTGCCTGCTTTATTGCCTCTTTCATGTATTTTTCACTGTCCGTCATTTTTTTATTCCTCTAAAATTTATTGCACATATATTATCATTCTGATATATTATATATTTATCCACAATTATTGTAAAGTGAGGCTTGTGCGCTGTGCTTTTTCACTATGAATCAGAGAAATTAAACTACGACATTTACGCTCCGGAAAACGCTGACAGGATTCTGGATTTTTATAATGCCAACAAAGCAGTTTTTGAACCATACGAGCCCGACCATCCTGACAGTTTCTATACTCCGGACTACCAGACGACACTGGCAAAGCTCGAATATGAGAACTTTCTTCGTACCAAAAGCGCACGTTACTGGATAAGCTTAAAGGACCGTCCTGCAAATCTCATCGGCTGTGTAAGCTTTAATAACATTGTCAGAGGCTCCTTTATGAACTGCACCATTGGGTACAAGATTCACAAATGTTACCAGAAAATGGGGTATGCAACCGAAGCAGTTAATTTTCTGTGCGCTAAAGTTTTTGAGGGACTCGGTCTCCACAGAATCGAAGCATATATCGAACCCTGTAACACTCCTTCCATTGCTCTCGCCCAAAAATGCGGTTTTGAGTATGACGGAATCGCAAAAGAGTATGTATACATGAACGGGCAGTGGAGAGATCATCTTCGTTTCACGCGAATTGCTCCCGACTCTACTCATCATCCTTAAAAATTGTATACCAGTATCCGCCATCACCGACATTTTTTCCGCAGACCTGAAGTCTTTTAAAATTTTCAAAGCCAAACATGGCAGCAATTACACATTCCGATTTGTCATAATTGCCCGGGACCGCAAGTACGTATACTTTCCTGTTCTTTTTACATTTATATTTTCCGATAAGCACATGCCCGTACAGATAAATCCCATGAAGAAGGAAGCTGTTGTTTATCAGCTTCTTACACGTACCCGGCAGATACTTTAAATCATCATAGCCGATTTTAACGCAGTTATAAATTAAATCATCATCAAACAGCTCTTCTATGTCATACTTCCTGAACAAATCTTTCCAGTCATTTATTTTTCTGTAATACGATTTGTCATATTTTACTTTTCCGGTACTCTCTTTCTTTTTTACCTTCAGAAAATCCGGTATTTCCTGTATATTTATGTCCTCCTTAGGTTCAGGAACAAGAATCTTTTTGAAACTCTCGGTCTCACTCACCGCCTCCCTGTCAAATGGCGCATCTGACCATGGAGAAAAATAAAAAATGTCACCGGATACTATTACAATTCCATCAATTTCATCCGCAGGCAGTCCCTCAACATCTGCAGCATTAAACTGCATTGTAAAATTCGGCATAGTTCCTGCAGTTTTTTTCTCACTTATGCAGATATTTGTACCGGCATCAGAGCATTTATAATATCCTGCCCGCACCCCGCCGGTAAGCGGTTGTCCGCTGTCAAAAAATATTTCACAAAGACCCGCATCTTCCTTAATCACCGTCTTTATATATCCACACTGCTTAACAGGCTCATACTGACAACACTCATAAATGTATGTAACTTTTCTGCTATATTCTGTCATAAAAAACCTCTGCATATTTATTGTGAAGCTAATGTCCCAGTTAAATATATGCAGAGGCGTGTTTCATAATACACCTTACTTATGTAATTTTTTATATATAATGTTACTAAGTGTGGCAAACTGTTCCAGCGTCAGCGCCTCTCCGCGAATGGACGGGTTACCGCAAAGCTCTTTTATCGCCTGTGCGATTACTTCCTTTGGCAGATGTATTTCACTGCTGTTGTTTAATCCGTTCGCAAGTGTCTTACGCCGCTGGTTAAATGAAGCCCTGATAATTGCAAACATCAGTTTTTCATCTTCTACGTCAACCGGCGCTTTTTCATGTCGTGTAAGCTTTATTACCGCTGAATCAACATTCGGCCTTGGCATGAAACAGCTCGCGGGAACCGTAAGAATAATCTGCGGCTTCGCATAATACTGAACAGCAAGCGACAATGCTCCGTAATCCTTGGTTCCCGGGCCCACCTGCATTCTGTCGGCAACCTCTTTTTGAACCATTATTGTTATACTGTCGATTGGAACACCGCTCTCAAAAAGCCCCATAATAATAGGAGTCGTGATGTAATACGGCAGATTGGCAACAACCTTTATCGGTCTTCCATTATTTTTAGCATCTGCCAGAGCCTTTATGTCGACCTTTAAAATGTCTTCGTTTAATACACTTACATTGTCATACTCAGATAACGTATCATTAAGTATCGGAATAAGGTTCTTGTCAATTTCTACCGCCACAACCTCTCTTGCATTTTCACACAGAATCTGCGTCATCGTTCCGATGCCGGGGCCTATTTCAAGAACAAAATCATCCTCTGTAACACCGGCTTCCCTTACGATTTTCTCAACGACATTTGAGTCAATAAGAAAATTCTGTCCGAACTTTTTCTGGAATGCAAAATTATATTTGTTGATGACTGCCATGGTATTAGCAGGTGTACCTAAATGCCTGTTAGATTCCATACATCCTCCTTGCGTTCTGATTAGTGGTTTCCACGACCTCTTCATACGAAATGTTCTTTATTTCAGCGATTTTTGCCGCTACGTACTTAAGATTCAGCGACGAATTACGTTTGCCGCGGTTAGGCTCCGGTGCAAGATACGGACAGTCTGTTTCAAGAAGAATTCTGTCTGTCGGTACATATTGCGCCACCTCTATAAGCTTTTTGGCATTCTTAAATGTCACGACACCGCCTATTCCGATATAAAATCCCATATCAAGATATTTCTTTGCCTCTTCAGCCGAATATGAAAAACAGTGGATTACACCGCCTATCTCATTACATCTTAATGCAGACATGATGTCATATGTATCTTTGGCCGCATCCCTTGAATGTATAACCATCGGGAGCTTAACGCTTCTTGCCAGTTCAATCTGTCTTTCAAACCATATTTTCTGGACAGCCGGTTCAGGCTCATTCCAGTAATAGTCAAGCCCGATTTCACCGACAGCCCTGACCTTTTGATTATTTTTTATCTCATTTTCAAGCCACTTAAATGATTCGGCTGTAATATGCTGCACTTCATTTGGATGCACTCCAAGGGCGGCATAGAAAAAATCATACTTTTTGACAAGCTCAACGGTTGTATGGCAGCTCTCAATACTTGAGCCTACATTAACAACATACTCAACTTCATTTTCAGGAAGGCTTTTAATCAGCATTTCCCTGTCTTCATTAAATTTTTCATCATCATAGTGTGCATGAGATTCAAATATCATTCTTTTTCTTAATCCTTCTTCTAACAATAACAAAACACAGCACGTGAACGGAAAATGTCATGAGCCATGAAATGGCATACGAAATATATAATACCGGCAGGGTATGATATACTTCAAAAACCGTCTTTATCCACAAAATTCTAAACGCGCAGGCACCAAGCAGCGAAACTATCATAGGCATTACCGAATATCCAAGTCCTCTGAGCGAGCCTACCATCGTATCCATGAGACCGCACAAAAAGTATGGAAGGCAGATATACATCATACGAATCATTCCGTATGAGATAACCTCAGAGTCACTGCTGTATATTGAAAGCAGCGGCACCCTGAATAAATAAAACAAACCGCCAACCGTCATTCCGACAATTGTTACAAGAAAAAGACACCAGCCTGCCACTTTATTTATTCTTTCATACTTTCCTGCACCGTAATTCTGGCTTGTAAAGCTCAGCGCCGTGTGGTGGAACGCATTCATTGAGACATATACAAAGCCCTCTATATTGGCTGCCGCAGCATTTCCTGCCATTACAGTCGCACCAAATGAATTAACGGATGACTGTATAAGAACATTTGACAGAGAAAAAAGTGTTCCCTGAATACCTGCCGGGAGACCGTATCTTAGCATCTCAAGGAATTTATCTTTCTTTATGCCAAGTTTTGCGATACTTAACTTACATGCGCCCTCACTCATAACAAGGCACCTTATTACCAGGCCTGCGGAAACAGCCTGCGAAATAATAGTCGCCAGGGCAACGCCTGCAACTCCAAGATTAAATACGATCACAAATACCAGATTCAGACACACGTTTATCACTCCCGCTGCCGCAAGAAAATAAAGTGGACGTCTTGTATCTCCGACTGCTCGTAATATTGCGCTGCCAAAATTGTAAAGCAGCGTAACCGGCATGCCAATAAAATAAATACGCAGATACAGTGCTGACAGATCTATGACATTTTCAGGAGAAGACATCAGTATAAGCAGCGGCTTGGCAAATATAAATCCAATTACCGCAAGGAGCATACCGCCGATGATGCTTGAAAGCACCGCTGTATGAACAGTATCATTGACATCCTTTTCCCTGCCTGCACCGTAATATCTTGCTACCAGCACATTCGTACCGACGGACAAGCCAATAAAAACATTCATCAATAGGTTTACTAACGAAGCTGTGGAGCCGACTGCCGCCAGCGAGTCACTTCCGCAGTACCGTCCTACCACTACAGTATCAACTGCATTAAACAGAAGCTGCAACATGCTCGATAAAATCAAAGGCACCGTGTAGAGAATTATCTTTCCTGCAAGCGGGCCTTCGCACATGTTGATTTCATATTTTTTTCCCATTTCCATAACCTCTGCAAAAACAGGCACCGCCAAAAAAGCGATGCCTGACAAAAATCTTAGCCGATAGGAGCGCCGGCCGGCATATCCTTTTCTGATGTGAGAAGAGAAAGATTACCATTCTCATCCTCAGCACAAAGAAGCATACCCTGCGACTCGATTCCTGCAATAACGGCAGGCTTAAGATTAGTTACGACAACCACCTTTTTGCCAACCATCTCAGCGGCTGAATAGTGAAGTTTGATGCCTGATACAATCTGACGAACCTCACTGCCTATTTTAACCTTAGAGCAAAGAAGCTTCTTAGATTTCTTAACCTCTTCACACTCTAAAATCTCACCAATCTGAAGCTGAACCTTGTCAAAATCATCAATTGAAATCTCGGCCTTTTTCTCAACGTCCATTCCGGTTTCTTCCTGAACTGGTTCAGGTGCTGCCTGCTTTGCCTTAATCACTTCAACCTTTGCCATTACTTCATTAAGGTCAAGTCTTGCAAAAAGTATTTCCGGTTTGTCAGTAACCTTTGTTCCTGAAACGTATTTACCAAAACTGTCTAACTCGTCAAACTCTCTCTTTTCTGCATTTATCTGCTCTAAAATCTTAGCTGAGGTTTCAGGCATAAAAGGCTCCAAAAGGCATGCTCCGACTGCAATACCTTCCACGAGATTATAAAGAACAGTCTGAAGTCTTGCTTTCTTTGACTCGTCCTTTGCAAGTGCCCATGGCATTGTTTCATCAATATATTTATTACATCTTTTAAATACTGTAAAAATCTCTGTAATGGCATCAGCCACACGAAGTTCTTCCATCTTGGCTGCAACCTTGGCCTTAGCCCCTGTAACAACAGCCTTAAGGTCTGCGTCAATGTCTGCCTGATCAGCGCAGTCACCCGCATTTACCACTTCACCGCCAAAATACTTGTTGCTCATTGCAATCGTTCTGTTTACAAGATTACCAAGCGTGTTGGCAAGCTCTGAGTTAAGTCTTTCAACAAGAAGCTCCCATGTAATAACACCATCATTTTCAAAAGGCATCTCGTGAAGAACGAAATATCTTACGGCATCTACGCCAAACAGGTCTACAAGGTCATCTGCGTAAATAACATTTCCCTTGGACTTACTCATCTTACCATCGCCCTGCAGAAGCCACGGATGTCCGAATACCTGCTTTGGAAGCGGAATATCCAGTGCCATAAGCATAATCGGCCAGTAAATTGTATGGAATCTTAAAATATCCTTGCCAATGAGGTGCAGGTCTGCCGGCCAGTATTTATTGTACAGTTCACCGTGGTTACCGTCCGCATCATATCCAAGACCTGTAATATAGTTGCTTAACGCATCAATCCATACATATACAACATGCTTGTCATCAAAATCAACCGGGATACCCCACTTAAATGATGTTCTTGATACACAAAGATCCTGAAGTCCTGCCTTGAGGAAATTATTCATCATCTCATTCTTGCGCGATTCAGGCTGGATAAACTTAGGATTCTCCTCAATATGCTTAATAAGTCTGTCTGCATACTTGCTCATTTTGAAGAAGTACGCTTCCTCCTTAGCCGGCTGACAAGGTCTTCCGCAATCAGGACACTTGCCGTCCACAAGCTGTGAAGGTGTGAAAAACGACTCACATGGTGTGCAGTACATTCCTTCATATTCACTCTTATAGATATCACCCTTGTCATAAAGCTTCTTAAATATCTTCTGAACCTGTTTCTCATGGTCCTCATCGGTCGTTCTTATAAAACGGTCATACGAGGTATTCATAAGATCCCATATTCTCTTAATTTCTTCTGAAACGTTATCAACAAATTCCTTTGGTGTAATTCCTGCTTCAGCAGCCTTTAATTCTATTTTCTGTCCATGCTCATCAGTTCCTGTCTGAAAACGTACATCATACCCCTCAAGTCTTTTATATCTTGCAATACTGTCTGCGAGCACAATTTCATAAGTATTTCCAATATGTGGCTTTCCTGATGTATACGCAATCGCAGTTGTAATATAATAAGGTTTCTTCGCCATATCGATTCTCCTTTTCACTTAATTTCACTAACTTTTAGACTAACACCTGAGAAAATTTCTGTCAATCTTTACTTATTTTTTTATATATTTATGATATAATGAATAAAAAACAAATAATGGTGGTGCATAAATGAAAAAAAATTTTAAAAAAATCGTTTCCTTATTACTCGTAACGCTGATGCTCGTAAACTGTGTCAGCTGTACGCCGGGTTCAAAAAACACTTCAACTGCTTACCAGTATAAATCATCTTCCTTTGAGGAATTTACCAATGATTTATTTGTGAATGAAGTTACCAATGACTCAATCACTTTAAATTACACCCTTGCTCATCCGGAAAATTTCGGCATTACTGAGGTGGTGCCGTCCTATGGTTTTATGGATATTGAAAAGGTTGATGATGATTCACAGACCATCGAAGCCTTAAAGACACTCAAAAAATTCAAGTACGAATCACTAACCGAAGATGAACAGCTTACCTATGACATTCTTAAGGATTATCTGGAAACATATCTTGAATACTCAGATATGTATCTTTATGACAAAACATTAAGCCCGACCATCGGCCTTAACTGCCAGCTTCCTGTAATCCTTGCCGAATATTCCTTCAGAACAAATGATGATGTTTATGATTATGTAGAGCTGTTGGAACAGACCGATAAATATTTTGATTTTCTGCTTCAGCTTGAACAGCTAAAGTCTGAAAAGGGTCTTTTCATGATGGATGAAATAGCTGACATGATAATCGAACAGTGCAATAATTTCGCAGAAAATCCTAATGATAATTACCTTATTGAAATCTTCAATGACAAAATTGACGGAATGGATTTTCCTGAAAACGAAAAAAATACACTTAAGACACGCAACATGTCTGCCGTTTTAGAGCATGTAATACCTGCGTACACCAATCTTGCCAAGGGTCTTGAAGAGCTTAAGGGATCAGGCCGTTATGATGGCGGTCTTTGCAACTATCCTGACGGCGAAAAATATTACGAATACCTGGTACTTCAGGGAACAGGTTCAAAGCGCTCAATTAAAGAGATTGAAACACTTCTTGATGACTATATGGTAAAAGCTTATACACAGATGGGAACGGCACTTCGTGAAAGTCCTGATATATTTGAGCTTGTCCAGAACGCATCTTTTGGACTTGATGATCCATATGAAATATTAACAGATTTGCAGAAACGTATCAGTAAGGAATTTCCTAAGGCTCCTGATACCAATTATACAATCAAATATGTACACGAATCGCTTGAAGACAACTTAAGTCCGGCATTTTATATGACACCTGCGATTGATGATTACAAAGAAAATGTTATTTACATCAACAACAGCGACAACTACGAAGGCCAGGAAATCTACACGACACTTGCTCATGAAGGCTTCCCGGGACATTTATACCAGACAGTATACACCAATTCCAAGGGTATTTCTCCGGTGCGAAGCATAATCAATTATCCGGGTTACACCGAAGGCTGGGCTACTTATGTGGAGCTTCTCTCATACAATATGGGTGCAATGGAACCTCTTTATGGTTCATTCCTCTCAGCCAACCAGCTTATAGTTCTTGCGTTATATGCTAAATGTGATATAGGCGTTAACGTTCACGGCTGGGAAATCGACGATGTTTCAAAGTACGTTGCTTCCATCTTCGGAGAAATGGACAGAGAAATAATCGAAGAAATTTATTATTCAATGGTTTCCGAACCTGCAAATTATCTCAAATACGTTGTAGGATGCCTTGAATTTATGGAACTTAGAAATACTGCCGAACAGGCACTCGGAAACAAATTTGATCCTGTAGCATACCATGATTTCATACTTACAATAGGTCCTGCACCATTTTATATCATAAGTGACAGACTTAATACCTGGATTAGCAAACAATAATTGGCGCACATTAATAAACCTATACCGGTTCAAAAAATTTTTGTTTTAACTTTTCTATATTTAAGCACTTTTAACGGAATTTTAGGCTTTTGCTCGTATTATGAAATGTAGATTGCGGCGCCTTCAAAGACTAAAAAAAGACAACATATAGTTCATGTAGATTCAGGTGCTTTGAGCCCGCCGGTACTTAATGAGCGCGTAGCGCGAATTTAGTATCCGCTGCGAGGCTTAAGCAGCGCAAGCGTGCCTGAACTGCAGAACTATATGTTGTTTTTAACGTAGAAAAAGAGGCGCCGCACTAATTTCTTAATACGACAGCCTCTTTTTATTTTACCATATCCTATTCCGGATTATCATATTTATGCTTTTTGATTATCTCCTGATATCTGCGCTGCGAAGCTTTTTCCTCTTCACTCATATCCACCGGTTTTTCCTCTATAGCCTCTAACTGCGAAAATACATCTGCTAAATCTTCCAGATTTAAAAAATTGCCTTCCATTTATTCACATCCTTTGTCTGCTTTAGATTAATTATACACCATTTACTGCCGTAAATAAAGTATATATCTAGAAATTAAAGTACAGGAATGTCGATACTCCTGACAGTGAAATTATAGACCATGTGAGTAACACAACAGTAAGTATTGCATTGAAAACCGTCGGCTTAAACGGCTTTTCGTGGCAGTTTGGCATAAGGAAAATAATAATCGCCGATACCGCCAGAACAAAGAAAAATTCAAAATGCGGAATCCATACCGAAAGCATCCAGAAATATGGCAGTTTGTGCTGCATAAAATTTAATTCAAGTGGATAAATTGACTCCCATAATTCTTCTCGTACGGTAAGTGATTCCATAGTAAATAACAATCTGATAAAACGCCAGCCCTTCTGTGCCGTATCCGCCCTGAACATTATCCATGCACAGTTTACAAATATAAATGTGAGAGCCCAGCGGATGCCCTTCCAAATCTTTTCCCAGCCTTTCTTAAACAGCCTGTTAAGGCAGTTAGCCATGCCGTGCATAAATCCCCAGATGATGAAAGTCCAGTTTGCACCATGCCATAATCCGCTCACGAGAAATACTATCATAACATTGACATATGTACGAACCTTGCCTTTTCTGTTTCCGCCAAGCGGTATATAAACATATTCACGCAGGAACCTGTTCAGTGTAATGTGCCACCTGTCCCAGAATTCCATGATTGATAATGATTTATACGGTGAGTTAAAATTAACCGGAATATCAATATTAAACATGGCGCCGATTCCGACAGCCATATCACAGTATCCGCTGAAATCTAAATACAACTGAAATGTGTATGCAAGTGAAACAAGCAGAACTTCCATTGACGTAAGATCCCATACAACATCATATCCCCAGGTAACCGCCTTTGCCAGAGTATCTGCAAGAAGGACCTTTTTAAACAGTCCTACGGCAAACATATACAGACCGCGCGCAAAATTATCCGCATTAAAATGTTTCTTCGACTCATCAGAAAACTGCGGAATCATTTCCTTGTGCAGTACAATCGGGCCTGCAACAAGCTGAGGGAAGAAAACAACAAATAATGCATAATCTATGAAATTGTACGCCCCTGTCTCGCCTCTGTAGGAGTCCACCAGAAATGAAACCTGCTGGAATGTAAAGAAACTGATTCCAAGCGGCAGCACTATGTTCTTAAGTTCAAAATGCATGTGAAGCAGTGCATTTATATTTTCAAGGAAGAAATCAAAATACTTAAAATAGAAGATTACCGCTATGTTAAGAACAACTCCAAAAACCAGCAGCGCCTTCTTTTTCCCTGATGTCTCCATACGGTTAAGCCCGTATGAAATAAAATAATTAATCAGTATACTAAAACAGATGATAGGAAGATACCGGACATTAAAATACCCGTAAAACAATAACGACATCGCTATCATCCATATTTTACCGATTTTATATTGTCTAAACCTGTTGAGGACAAAATATCCGACAAGACATGCCGGTAAAAAATACAGGATAAAAATATATGAATTGAATAACATTTACTTTACCTTCTCTTTCGTTATCTGGTCAATGACTCATAATCATACGAATTATAAAATTCCCTGATTTCGTCTATGTACTGCTCATAATTATCCTTGGTTAAAAGATACTCGTCATTGCGAATTCTATGTAAAATGGCATGATTTATCTCCTCATCAAAATGCGCAAGGTCCTTGTAATTTCCAAGCTCACACACCGTTGCATAATCAGTACAGAATGAATACAGTTTAATGTTCGGGCACTCAAGCATATCCTCTATGGCATATTTCTCAGCATCAATACGCCAGTTAATCTGTCCTCTCTCATTAAGCATTGCCCAGTATGCTATGCTGTACGGAGTGAAGAAATAATAAAAGGTTACATCCGGATAATTATTGGCCGTTTCAACCACATTCTGATAGATATTTTCATGAACCCTGTTTATCTCTTCTTCCGATATTACCTGCTCCGGCGCCACAGTATGAGTCCAGTCATAATATGAAAGCACCTCTTCCGCGCCAAATACCGCCGTAGAGTTCCAGTTGGCATAATCATCAAAAGTAGTTGTTCGCCCGCCGTGTCTTGTATAATTCAAGACCTCATACACCTTGGTAATAAATATTTCTTTGTTAAATAAATATTCGACATCGTTTAACGGATTGTTGTCATATAAATACGACGGCTGGATATCTGCATTGAATAACTCATATTTATCAAGTAAAAGAGAAGAATAATCAAGACTCCTTAACACATACCTCACACCCGGATGTGTTTCAAGAGCTCTTCTTACAAGCAAATCGGCTTCTCTATAGGTCCCTCCTGAAAGCGGCACCTTCACACATTTGGTTCCCCAAAGATTATCAAATTCTGTAGAACTGAAATTCTCACACATACTGCTTCCTGCAATAACGGCATCATAATCAAAATGTCTGACTATGCCATCATTCTGATAACGCTCATCATCTATAGGATACGCAAGGCTGTCTAACGGAGCATGATAATGAAAAAGCGGATCAACTAATATTGTAACCCCGGCAAAAAATCCCAGTGTACATATCATTCCTACCAATACAATAATATTCCAAGTTTTGCTTTTCATCTGTTCATTCCTCTTCGCACATTTTTCCTTATAATATTTTATTCCATCTTGACAATTACGTCAAGGAAGCCTCATTTTTTTTAATAATCTAAAGTCAGCTCACATTGACATATCAAATCAATTTTGATAAATTTATTTTAATTATGAAAAACAACGAACTAAGGATAGGGAAATTGCTATGCAATTAACTATCAGAGAGCAAAGGAGTTTCAGATATGCCAAAATTAAATGAGAATTATTTGAACATCAAACAGAGCTATCTCTTTTCAGAAGTAGCAAAAAGAACAGCAGCTTACACCGCTGCACATCCGGACAAAAAAATAATCCGTCTCGGAATCGGTGATGTTACAAAACCACTTGCGCCAAATGTAATCAAGGCACTTCACGAAGGTGTTGATGCGATGGCTTCGGCTGAGTCATTTAAGGGTTATGGTCCTGAACAGGGATACGAATTCTTAAGAAATGCAATTTCAGAATACTATTCTAAAAACGGCGTTAGTGTAGACCCGGGTGAAATCTTCATTTCAGACGGTGCCAAGAGCGATACCGGTAACATAACGGAATTATTTGACAACGATAACGTAATCCTCATTCCGGATCCTGTTTATCCTGTATATGTAGACACCAACGTAATGATGGGAAAGAAAGTAACATATATGGATGGTAATGCAGACAACGGATTTCTGCCGATGCCGGATAAAAACGTTCATGCTGATGTTATTTACCTTTGCTCGCCAAATAACCCTACAGGTGCCGTATATAACAAAGAGCAGCTCACAGAGTGGGTAAATTATGCACTGGCAAACAATGCCGTTATCCTTTTTGATTCGGCTTATGAAGCATTTATTACAGATCCGGACCTTCCAAGAAGCATTTATGCTATTGAAGGAGCGAAAAAATGTGCCATTGAATTCTGTTCTCTTTCAAAAACAGCAGGCTTCACAGGCACCAGATGCGGTTATACCGTAGTACCAAAGGATCTTAAGTTCATGTCATCAACAGGCGTTGAGCAGTCAATGAATGCGATGTGGAACAGAAGACAGTGTACCAAGTTTAACGGTACTTCTTACATCGTTCAGAAGGGTGCTGCTGCCGTATTTACAGAAGAAGGCATGGCTCAGTGTATGGAAAACCTCAAGTACTATCAGGAAAATGCAAAAATCATCGCTGATACATTAACAAAGAAAAACATCCGTTTCTTCGGCGGCGTTCATTCTCCGTACATCTGGTTTGAGTGTCCAAACGGCATGGAAGCATGGGAATTCTTCGATTACCTTCTTGAAAATGCACAGGTAGTTGGTACTCCTGGTGCAGGCTTCGGTGAAAACGGCAAGAATTACTTCAGACTCACTGCTTTCGGAACAAAAGAAAGCACGCTGGAAGCAATGGAACGATTTGACAGATTATTTTAATAAACATATATTGAAGAACCCCGGTGTCGGTAACGCCGGGGTTTGTTTATAAAACTAATATGGTTATGATATTTTGATGAACTCCGGCTTTCTTTCCTCAAATACGGTTACGTACTTAAAGCCTGCCTCCTTTAGCATTTCATACCCTTTGGCAGTTACGGTTCCCACATGGTCGAGCACATGCGCGTCAGACCCAACCGTTATGATTTCGCCTCCCAGGTCATGATACATCTTAAGAAGTTCAAGTCCCGGCATCGCATCATTACTTCCGCGGGCAAACCCCGACATATTAAGCTCAATGCCACGGCCACGTCCAATTACCGTCTTTAAAATATCCTCATATCTTTCAAAGTACTCTGAGATATCAACCCTCACCCGCGTCTGCTCATAAACATAACGCGACGGATAAGTGATGTGTCCGAGAACATCATAATCATAATCGGATGCCAGCACCTTCGTCCAGTCAAGAAACATATCAAAAACCTCATGATAGTCTGTTTTGGCATAGTCGTAGTCATATGCGTCCTTGTCATTTACCATATTATGAATGGAGCCAATAACAAAATCGAAACTGTAATCCTCCATGAATTTTCGCGCTTCATCACGATTTGCCTGAGGCTGTCCAAGCTCGGTTCCAATCAGGACTTTAAGCCGTCCCTCATATTTTGCTTTAATGTCAGCAAGCTCTTTATATAAACTTTTACAGTCAAGAATATGCTCATACGGTTTATTACTGTAGATATCCATATGATCCGTGATGGCTATCTCTGACAGGCCCCGTGATATCGCGGTGTCACAAATATCACAAAGCTCATGGTTCCCGTCGAATGAATATTTTGAATGTAAATGATAATCAACTAAATACATCTTATGCTCCTAAAAAATCTCTTCCACAAATACAATCTCGGAAATTTTACCAACTTCTTCAACAATTGCATCATGATCCATCCTCTTTCCAAGATCAATCTCAATGTCAACATTGATAGAACCGGCTTCTGCCTTCTTTTCAACAGATTCAATCTTATATCCCATATTTCTTACATAATTAATCAGCGCCTTAACGCCGTCCCTGTCACGCACCTCAACCAAAAGCTCAATTTCACGGTTATTGTGAAGCTGGTAGCGGCTATATTTTGCCATTACCTTGACAACAAACATGATTAACGCAAATGTAAACAAAGAAACATACAGATATCCTGCTCCAATGGAAATACCCAGAATTGCCGTCGTCCAAAGCGTTGCTGCAGTCGTAAGGCCTTTTATATGACTTTTTCCCGTAACAACAATGGTTCCTACACCAAGGAATCCCATGCCGCTTATTACACCCTGTGCAAGACGGACAGGATCTCCTGAGCCATAGTCCATCACACACTTCATATCTATAATCTGTGCAAGTGCCGCACCGATGCAGACAAGTGCAAATGTTCTCAGTCCTGCTGCATGCTTGGTTGAACCTCTCTCCATGCCTATGCACGAACCGAGTACCGATGCCAGAATCAGGCGCAGTATTATGGATACGTAATTGAAATCTTCAAGATACATTAATACACGGAGAATACTATTCATACGTTACCTCCAATTGACTTTTCTATATTATATCAATGTTCCTTTCACTTTTCAATTTTATTCTCACATCTGACCCGCAATGACCACGCTGGCACAAAGGCCTGCAAACGTCGCAAGAAGTGCTCCCGGAAGCGTCCACCTCGTTTTCTTAATCTTTGCGGTCATAAAATACACAGACATTGTATAGAATACGGTTTCCGTGCAGCTTAGCATTATTGATGCCACAAGACCGATATAGGAATCTGTTCCGAATTCTTTATAAATATCTAAAGCAAGCCCTGTCGCCGCCGAAGACGAAAACATCCGCACAATGGCAAGCGGTATTAATTCTTTGGGAAAATGTACAAAATCCGCAGCAAACATCAGCTTATCACACAAAAAATCGAGAAAACCCGAGGATCTTAGTGTACCGACACCTATCATAAGTCCGACCAGTGTAGGCATGATATTTATAACTGTTTTCATTCCGTCCTTCGCACCGGTGACAAAACTGTCATAAACATTCTTCCTCATAAGAAGCCCAAACCCTACTATGTAAAAAATCGTAAACGGAATAATATAATCAGAAATATACACCAGAAACTGCATAAAAAACACCAGAAAATAAAGCTAATTGCTATATTTTATGGTGTTATGGTTTCTTATATTCTAATATTTAATGTTTATGCTTCACAAGATAAACGTAAGAGCCCTTAGAAAATAAATAAGTTATCTCATGTTCACACTCTGTATTTTCATTTAACTTATCCAGAATAAGCTCCGGCTCCGGATAGCTTAAGTTATTTATCATAAAAATAAAATCCTCGCCTTCACCCGGACATTTTGCGCTTTCAAAATCATTTTGGTCATTATACACAATATACCTGCTTCCAAGCGCTAAATCGTAATAATTCTCCATCATCGACCAGCTCTCATACCCGTAATAAACCCAAGGCAGTTCACTGTAGCTTTTAAGTACCTCTCTCTTACGATTGTACTCACCTGACATATCGATATATCCCATCGACATCCCATCGGTAAATGACGTAGTGCAGTGGAATACTATGAGAAATACGAGAACAACATATGCACCGTACTTCTTAACCGCCTGTACCGGAACGTAACTTACAGTTCTTATATATGTTATTAACAGCGCAATATACACAACAGCCGTCGCCATATAAAAATAACGGTAATCAAGATAATACTCAGGTGTGACGTGTGCAACTACAAGACTATAGAAGAACGACCCTCCCAGCATCTGCAGAATTGTCGGCACAAACCTGTCCTTCCTGCGAACCAGAAAAACAATACACAAAGCACTTACCAAAATACCGACAATATACCATTTATAGAAAATAAGCTTCGGTATATACGTAAAGCCGGCGATAAGCTCCCTTCCGATTTTTGAAAAATCAAGTGCCTGCGACAATACTGCCTCTCCGCAGTATCTGTTAAATATCTGTACTAACCAGAAGCTCCATAATACAGTTGCAATCACCACTGCCAGTACCATTGAAAGAATATAATTAATCATATCCTTCCACCGCTTCTTTATGACGCAGCAAATGGAATACATAAGTGTAAATCCAACAGCAAATATAGCAAAATAATATTGTGTCAGAAATCCACAAGCCGTAGCAGCCGATAAAGCCAGATACGCTGCTATTTTAGCTTTCTTACCCATCTGCTTATATATAATCAGATAACTTAAAAACACATACAATACAGCCCACGCTGTCATCATACAATACATTCTTATAAGCATAGCATTGGTAAGGAATGACGGAACAACACCAAGTGCCACGGCACTCAGCATGGCGACAAGCTTTTTTTGGGTTATCATATAAATAAGCAGGTATACCAGAATACTTATTCCAATAACACATAACAAATTAACAGCGAGTCCTACCCACTTTGATATGCTGCCCCTCATAAGCAGTGACATCGCATGCATTGTAAGAAAATAAATCGGCGGATGATCATCTGCCATTACATTGTTGATTGTTCTCGAAAAAAATCTGCCACACTCAGCCGTCATGTCATCTACCACGAACTGCGAATCATACCATGTTTTGTATGTAATTCGTTCCCCAACACCCTGGCCTGAATTGGCTGTAAAATATGAATATATTTCATCACAGAACCATATTACCTTATATCGGCTCCAGAAACAGAACACACCCGTTACCAGAATAACTGTCGCCAGAATCATTCCCGCGTGTACACAGATGCTTTTCCTATTATTTTTAATATAATTTATAAATGTCTGCAAATTATTCTCCCTTAATGTTCCATGTTACTTTATAAACTGACAAATTCCCCTTCTGCATTATAAATTCATAATTAAGCTTTTCACCAATCCAGCTTTCAAGATTTGTATAGACATTTTCACCAAAGAAATCCTCTTGTCCCATGAACAAAATAAACTCATGATTTTTTTCGATATAATCATTAAAAACAAGCGGGTTATCTTTATTTACCATAACAAATGCATCTGCCATATACGAATCATAAAACAGCTCAGTCATAGTTGCATTTTCATATCCGTAATATACCCATGGAATATCGCTGTTCTCGGCAAGTGTCTGCATATTCTGTCTGTATGTTCCCTTGGTATCAACATAAAGAATGGCGTCCTTATCATACACCGGTCTTGCAAAATTAAGCACAGACAACACAAGGCAGAATGCCATTCCCACATACACATATTTTTCCTTAAGAAAATCCTCTGCAACAAAGAAAACCGCAAGCAGCTCTGCAATATAGGCTATTGCAACAACCGGGAAGAAATAACGGTAACTTAACAAATGTCCCGGTGTGAGATGTACAACTGCTATTGAATATAAAACAGCCGTTCCCATCAATGTACCAACATACAGCACACGCTTGTCCTTCTTAACAATCATGGCAACAACTGCCACAATCAGAATAATTCCTATTACTATACCAAGCCTGTTATACATCAGATTAAATAAATGAACAAAGCCGTACTTTATGCTGTTTAAGACTTTTCCAAAATTAAATGCATTTTCTACAACGGCACCGCCGAGGTATCCCGAAAACATATGTTTTATCCAGGTCTTCCAGAACAGTGTGGCGCATACTACCGCAGCACACAGACTTCCGACATATGCAAATATCTCTTTCCACTGTTTCTTTACCAGACGGTATAAACAATAGAAGAATGTAAATAAAACACAGAAAACAGCAAAATAGTACTGCGTTAAAAATCCAAAAAATGTTATCGCGCAAAGAGCGGCAAACAGATACCATTTCTTCTTTATTCCGTCTTTTTGCAGTATCCGGTATGTCACGTAAACAAACAAAATTACCCACATTGAAAACATTGCATACATGCGTAAAAACATGGATGATGAAATAATAGCAGGTGACGAAATATATACAAGACATGCCGCAATGACAAGCTCTCTTTTACCGGTCACACGTTTGATAAGCGAATACAATGCAATAAGGCTTACCACTCCAAACATCCAGTTCGCAAGAAGTCCAATCCATTTGGAAATGCTTCTCGGGCGCAGCACGGAAATAATATGAAAAACAAAATAATACATTGGCGGATGAACATCGCCCTTATTGTTAAGCATAACCTGCCCTAGCTGCAACCCGTCGACAGCTGCCAGTATACTGCTTGTTTCAGCTCCTGTGTACCATCTTCCACCCTCTAACTGGAATGCCAAAAATTCATTTCTGGAATTAGAAAGAATATAAGTATAAATCTCATCACAGAAATTTACACTTTTCAAATTTCCCCAATACACAAAGACTCCTGTAAAAATACTTAAAATCACAGCCATTATCACAAAATCTGTAATTATTTTATCTGAACGAAACCATTTCTTTAACTTTTCCATAGTGCCTCCAAAAATAAACTTTAATCCATTATAAAATTTCGCTCATATCAAGTCAACCTGTCTTTTATATTTTTACCGGCATTCTTAAATATACAGTAGATTACCGCAGCCAGCGTCGACACAAGCGTAGCCAGTATTGCCGGTGCAACAATCAGCGACGGATTGACACTTCCATACTGGCTTCTGTATGTAATAACGCTTACCGGAATGAGCTGCAGCGACGAAATATTCAGCACAAGAAACGTGCACATCTCATTCGTTGCAATACCCGACCTGCTTCTCCAGTCATCCTTGTATTTTTTCCTGCACTCCTCCACATTTATCTTCTGAAGCTCCTCCATCGCCTTTAATCCTGCAGGCGTTGCCGCCCAGCCAAGTCCCAGTATATTCGCAATAATATTTAAAGAAATATACTCCCATGCCTTATGCCCATCCGGTATGCCCGGAAAAAGCTTTCTGATAACAGGAATAATCCGCCTTGTCGCCGCTTCAATAATCCCCGCATCATTTGCTATTTCCATAATCCCGCACCACATCGCCATTACCCCGAGCATCGTAATGCACAGCGACACTGCTTCCTTTGCCGATTCAATTATTCCGTTTCCTACCACATCTATATTTCCGGTGATACTTCCATAAAGAATACCCACAAGAATCATAAAGCCCCAGATATAATTTAACACATACTTCACCAAATTCTTTTTTTATAATATATTCGGAATTCCACCGTAAAATACGCATATTTGGGCTTTTGGCCCCTAACCTAATCAAACAAAAAAGCTGCCACACTATTCTTAGTGCAACAGCCCATGATGTTTTATTAAATTCAAATATTATCTCATATGTAAAGGCTTCTTATCCTCAAGTTCCTTGCGGATATTGGCAATGTCTTCATCGAACTGTGCAATTCTCGCCTCATAAGCACGAAGTTTAGCCTTACCACCCGCATCCTTGCTTCTGACACGCCTCTCAACAGTCTCAATTTCTGTAGAGTATGACTTGAGCTTCTGATCCTTCTCGCCGATTTCCATATCGAGACGATCCATCTCAAGCTTAAGTGCTTTCTTCTCATTCATGGCGAGCACACCTAATGTTGCCATATGGGCAGCCTTTTCTGTACGCTCTTCCCTGAGTGACTCTAACTGGTCGGTAATATCCTTCTTAGATGCAAGAAGCTGTTCAAGGAACTTCTCTTCCTCCTCCTGCTCTGCAATCTTACCGCCTACCGTCTTCTGGAATTCCTCATACTCAGCAACAACTACGCTACGCTCCTCGTTAAGACGGTCTATCTTAATATTCATATTAACAACAAATTCATTGTATTCCTGCTCTAAGCGCTCATTCTCGCGTCTGATTTTCTCTGCTTCCTCGGCAGCTGCGATTCTGGCACGCTCCTCTGCTTCACGACGCTCCTGTTCAGCACGCAGTTCAGCTTCACGGCGTTCTCTCTCAGCACGTTCTTCAGCTTCACGGCGTTCTCTCTCGGCACGTTCTGCTGCCTCGCGTCGTTCTCTCTCAAGTTCAATCTCAATTCTGCGCTTAATCTCAGCCTCCATGTCCTCCCACTTCGTAAGAAGTTCGGCAGGTCTGTCGGCACCTGTTACACGGTATTCCCTTCCGTCAGGCAGCACAAAAAAAGTATATGCGGATGAAGCAAAATCCTTAACATCAAGAATAATCTTCTGAATGATGCTGAGCCAGATCTTGTCAGTACCAATAATCTTAAAAATGTTCTCATAAGCCGTCAGAATATCATGAATATTGGATGAATATTCCGCACAGTACTTATCAAGTTCCATCGTAGCTTCAATATATCTTACGTCATTGGTGTCTACAAAACGTTCTGTTTCAAAACGATCCTTAAGGTCAGTAATTCTTCTTCTATGCTGTGACATAAGCTCCTGACGGGCTGAATCTACACACGCAAGTGCATCTTCAAACATGTACACAGCTTCTCTTCCGTTGAGCTGGCCCTGGGAAGACAATATATTAAGTGCATCAACCATGGATGTTACAAGAGCCTCACTTCTAAATCCATATGTCGCTGCTAATTTAACATTACGCTTGGCACAGCGCAGACCCCTTTCAAAGACGTCTCTGTATGCCATACGGTCATCGGGATTGATATTCCTAAGGGAATCATCGAGATTGACATTAAACGATATTCTGTTGTTAGTCTCAAATTCTGTTCTTGAATGTAATGCCATTGAAATCTCTCTCCCTTCCGATATGGGCAAAAACCCATGCTAATTTAGTACAAATAATTATACACCAAAAAATTAGTTTCAACAACCTTTTGATTGGAACTTATAAAGTTTTGTGTATATTTAACAAAAATTGTATATATTTTTCTAATTTTACACCAAAAACACGCAAATCAATCTTCCTCAATAACCTGAAGCTCAAGATAGTCAAATTCTATGCTTTCAACAAAATTATCCGCCCTGAATTTAACCCTTGCATGGCGCTTAAATTCATTTATATTGGCATCGAGCCAGATTGGTTTGCCAAGATCAAATTCATAACACATTTTGTCAATTGCATCAAAAATCTTCTTGGTCCTGTTCACATTGGAATTATCCTCAACAACCATGTCCTTAATCAGATGCGTATCTTTATATTCCTTAAACCAGATTCTCATAGGATTTCCTTTCTATACAATAACATTAGTCGGATTTCCCTCAAAAAAACTTCTGATATTATTATATACACCATCCATCAGACGTATTCTTGCTTCGTATGTAGCCCATGCAATATGTGGCGTAATAATAAGCTTACTGCTGTCGGTAATCTTGTTAAATTCGCAGTCTTCCGTTATCGGTTCCTTACAGATAACATCAAGACCGGCACCGGAAATCAGGCCCTCGTTAAGTGCCCTTACAAGGTCTGCTTCATTTATTACAGGTCCTCTTCCGACATTCACAAGAACTGCCGATTTCTTCATCCTGCTAAACGCTTCATAATTCATGAGATTTTCTGTTGCAGGCGTCAGCGAGGCATGAATTGAGACAATATCTGACTGGGCAAGCAGTTCATCAAATGACACTCTCTCATATTCCGGATTATTATTTTTACCGCTTGTAGAATAGTAAATAACACGGCAGCCAAATGCCTTTGCAACCCTTGCAACTCCCCTGCCTATTTCTCCAAGACCGATTATTCCCCATGTTTTACCTGAAAGCTCCATAAACACCTTGTCAAAATGAGTGAACACAGGTGATTTACCGTAACTGCCATCCTTCACATAGCTGTCGTAATAACTTAATTTCTCCATCACATAAAACATCAGTGCAAATGTATGCTGGACAACCGACTCCGTAGAATAACCTTTTACATTTGCCACGGTGATGCCATGTGATTTTGCATACTCCAGGTCAACATTATTATATCCGGTCGCAGCAACCGCGATAAGCTTTAAATTCTTTGCATTCTTAAGCGATACTTCATTCATGAGAACTTTATTAACAATGGCAACATCCGCATCCGCAAGACGTTCGGCGGCTTCCTGCATTGTGCTTGTCTCATAAACATATACTTCTCCCAGAGCTTCAAACTTCGAAAGACTAACGTCCTTTCCAAGTGTCATTGCATCCAAAATAACAATCTTCATATAAAACCTCCAAAAATTATGCATTAGTACAAAGATATATCTTAATTGTACCCACTTATATTATGTTCTGTCAATCTTGAAATCACCGTAATAATTTAGTATAATTTTATCAGCATTTTTTGTATAAAAGGAGGATTACTTTTTATGATTACGTGGAAGAATCTGGATACATTATCCACATTTTCTAACATCTCAAAAAATAACGACCGTGTAGACCTCATCAAAGAAATGTCCGGTGAAAATGGTGCCGTGCGCGCCAGAAACTACAGTGTGCCAATGGCAGAAGGCCTTACATACAATTACGCTTCAAAAGAAGTCAATGATTCCGTATTAAAGTCACTTGCCGAACTCGCTAATGAAGCCCAGTTAGTAGACAAATTCGAAGCATTGTACAATGGCGAAGTTGTTAACACCGGCGAAAAACGTCTTGTTCTTCATCATATGACCCGTGGCCAGTTAGGCAGCGCTGTCAACGCAGACGGTGTAGACAAGCGTAGTTTCTATGTAGAACAGCAGGAAAAGATTGCCGACTTTGCTAATAAAGTACATTCCGGCGAAATAACCAACGCCGCAGGCGAGAAATTTACTACAGTTGTACAGATAGGTATCGGCGGCAGCGACCTTGGTCCGCGTGCCATGTATCTTGCCCTTGAGAACTGGGCAAAAAGCAACAACACCTTTAAGCTTGAAGCCAAATTTATCAGTAACGTAGATCCTGATGACGCCTCAGCAGTTCTTGGCTCAATTGATGTTGCACATTCATTATTTATTCTTGTATCCAAGTCCGGAACGACACTTGAGACACTTACAAACGAATCATTTGTTAAGGATGCCCTTACAAAGGCAGGTCTTGATCCGTCAAAGCATATGATTGCCGTAACAAGCGAAACATCACCGCTTGCAGCAAGCAGTGACTATCTTGCCGCATTCTTCATGGATGATTACATCGGCGGACGTTTTTCTTCTACTTCAGCCGTTGGCGGTGCAGTATTATCACTTGCTTTCGGTCCGGAGGTATTCGCAAGATTCTTAAACGGTGCTTCCAACGAAGACAAACTTGCAACCAACAAAAACCTGTTGGAAAACCCTGCAATGCTTGATGCACTGATTGGTGTTTACGAGCGTAATGTACTTGGTTATCCATGCACAGCCGTACTTCCATATTCACAGGCACTCAGCCGTTTCCCTGCACATCTTCAGCAGCTTGACATGGAATCAAACGGCAAGTCTGTAAACCGTTTTGGCGAACCTGTTAATTACAAGACCGGTCCGATAATCTTTGGTGAACCGGGCACTAACGGCCAGCATTCATTCTACCAGTTATTACATCAGGGAACGGATATTGTACCGCTTCAGTTCATCGGATTTAAGAACAGCCAGATTGGAAATGATGTAGACATTCAGGGCAGCACAAGCCAGCAGAAGCTCTGCGCTAACGTAGCTGCACAGATTGTAGCATTTGCATGCGGAAAGCAGGATGAAAATGCCAACAAGAACTTCAAGGGCGGTCGTCCTTCAAGCATCATTATCGGCGACAAGCTTACACCGGAAACACTGGGTGCACTCTTATCGCATTTTGAAAACAAGGTTATGTTCCAGGGATTTGCATGGAACATCAACAGCTTCGACCAGGAAGGCGTGCAGCTTGGCAAGGTACTTGCTAAACGTGTTCTTGCACACGAAACAGATGGCGCACTTAAAGTATTCAGTGAACTATTAAACATTTAATTCCGACAGCAAAATATGGCCGCAGACATTCCTGTCATCAGATAAGAGTGCCTGCGGCTCTTTTTTATTAAATTCAGGCGTCAATTCTTAAATATTTATTAAAAATGTGCTTAATCGCTTGAATTTACAGCACAATCCCACTATTATTACTAATTACAAAAAGGCGATTGCGAGACTATTGTATTTATAATATTAAACAAGCTTTGCGGGTACAAATTAAGTGGCAATTGTGAGCCGCCGGTATTTAGGTGCCGTATTGTGGCACCTTATGTACCGCTGCGAGCGAGCATTAGTGCAAACGTGCCACTTAATTGTACCCACAAACCTGTTTATATGATAATTAGAATAGTTTCGCAAACGCCTAACCAATTACAATACAAAGGGAGATGTGATGTCATTATGAAATCTGCAGAAATATTTGCTTTATGCCTGATAGTAACAGTTGTATCTTTTCTGGGTTTTGTTGTAGAAAATGTCTGGCTTGCGTTAACCAAGGGATTTATCGATAACCGCAATATGATGCTCCCATTTCTCCTTGGATACGGAATTGCCATAGTGCTGATTTACCTGATGTTCGGAACGCCTACACAGCTGCGCCTGTTCGGCTGTAACATCGCTATAAAGAATCAGTATGCCAAAACACTTATTTATTATTTCATCGTTATATTGTGCGTGAGCGTTGGCGAGATAGCTCTTGGCACGCTTGTTGAAAAAGCATATGGAATCGTTTGGTGGGATTATACACGTCTGCCTATGCACATTACAAAATATACGTCAGTACCGACAAGCATGGCATTTTCGCTTGGAATAACAACATTTATGAAAGAATTTTTCACACCGCTAATGAACAGATTTCTGGAAATGGATATTGTAAATCTTAAGTTCTGGGCAATAACATTTATGACACTCCTTGGTGTCGACTTTATCGTAAACGCAGTCCGCGTAGGAGTTACGCATGAAATGAAACAGATGTGGCGAATCGATACAAGCAACACCAAAGCGTATCGTATATTACATAGTTAAATCATATTAACCAGTTCTTTAAGAATTTCAACGGAATTTTTGATTGCCATGGCTTCAAATGTCGGATAGTCCATAGTTGCCGAATCATCGGCTTTGTCTGAAATTGCGCGGATAATCAGAAACGGCACTTTGCTTAAATATGCTGTCTGCGCAATTGCAGCACCTTCCATCTCCGTACAGAAGCCGTCGAAGTTCTTAATGATTCTGTCCTTTACGGTCTTGTCTGAAATAAACTGGTCGCCGCTGACAACACGTCCAACATGAACGCCTACACTCGGAGCCGCCTTTTTGCAGGCATCCTTTGCCAGTTCAATCAGTCTCTCGTCAGCCTTAAATGACAGTACATCCATTCTCGGAATCTGTCCGAGCGGATATCCAAAACCTGTCGCATCAACATCATGATGAAGCACATCGCTCGATAATACCACATCAGCAATATCAATCTCATTCTTTAATGAACCTGCAATACCCGTATTGATAACACAGTCAACGTTAAATCTGTCAACAAGTATCTGCGTGCATACGGCGGCATTTACTTTGCCTATACCGCTTCTTACAATTACAACATCCTTACCGTTTAACTTACCCTTTTTAAAAACCATGGACGCACATTCCAATGTATCCGTAAGCTCCATTACTTCTGCGAGCTGGCTTACTTCCTCGTCCATTGCACCTATAATTCCTATCATCCGGTTACACTCCTTAAAATTTAAATCATTATATTTTTTAATTGTAACATCTTTAGCGGGAATTGAAAACATATATTTAAATATGTTATACTACGTATATCAAACGTCAAAGGAGATTATAATGAATTACAAGACATCAGGTGTCTGCTCACAGCAGATAAATTTTGACATAGAAGGAAATAAACTTAAAAACGTTCAGTTTATTGGCGGATGCTCCGGCAACACACAGGGCGTTGCCAGACTCGTTGAAGGCATGGATATAGATGAAGTCATCAGCCGTCTTGAAGGAATCAGATGCGGCTTCAGACCAACCTCCTGCCCGGACCAGCTTGCAAAAGCATTAAAGAAATACAAAGAAAATAATTAAATTGTTCCTTAAGGAGATTTTTCCATGAAGAAAATAATATTGACAGGTGGTGGCACTGCAGGCCACGTAACACCTAATATTGCACTCCTTCCCGCCCTTTCAGAAGCCGGATATGAGGTCGAATATATCGGTTCATATGACGGAATAGAGAAGAAGCTTATCGAAGAATTCAACATACCGTATCACGGAATCGCAACCGGTAAATTCCGCAGATACCTGGATATTAAGAACATAACCGACCCGTTTAAGGTAGTAAAAGGCTATGGCGAGGCCGTTAAGCTTATGAAGGAAATAAAGCCTGACATAGTATTTTCAAAAGGCGGTTTTGTTTCAGTACCTGTAGTACTTGCCGCCAAAAAATGCAAGATTCCCGTTATCAGCCACGAATCTGACATGACACCGGGTCTTGCCAACAAAATTGCCAAACCGGCAGCCACAAAAATATGCTGCAATTTCCCGGAGACCGTGTCATCTCTTCCTGCCGACAAGGCTGTACTTACGGGCACACCAATACGTCAGGAGCTGCTTATGGGTAACAGACTCGCCGGACTTGATTTCTGCGGTTTTAACTCTTCAAAGCCTGTCATTCTTGTTGTAGGCGGAAGCACAGGTGCAGTTCATGTTAACGATGCAATCCATGCAATACTTGACAGACTGCTTGAGACATTTCAGGTGGTGCATTTATGCGGTAAGGGAAAGCTTGACGAAAAGTACAACAATATCCCGGGATACGTTCAGTTCGAATATGTCAACAAGGAGCTTCGTGATGTATTTGCCGCAACAGACATTGTAATCTCACGTGCCGGGGCAAATGCCATATGCGAACTGCTTACGCTAAAAAAGCCCAATCTTCTTATCCCGCTTTCAGCAAAAGCAAGCCGCGGTGACCAGATTCTGAACGCCAACTCATTCAAAGCCCAGGGATACAGTATGGTACTCGAGGAAGAAAACATGACGGATGACGTTCTCTATAACATGATTATGGAACTCTACAACAACCGTCAGAAATACATCGATGCAATGTCTCAAAGCAAACAAAGCAACGCCATACCAATCATCATGGACCTTATAAAAGAATATTCAAAATAAGACAGTGAAACTTCCTGTCAGATAACAAAAACCGCTCCCGGATAAGCGTTTGCGAATCTGAATATCCGGAGGCGGTTTTATGCGTTAATAATCTTTCCATTTTCCATAACAATGATTTCATCACACAAATCCTCCATCATGCCTTTATCATGAGAGGAAATGATAATGAGTTTTCCCATTTCCTTATATTCCGCAACAATGTCCTTAAAAATAGATATTCCTTCTGTATCAAGTGCATTGCACGGCTCATCAAGGATCAGGCATTCCGGTTTTTCCATGATTGCCGCTGCAATTCCAAGCCTCTTCTTCATACCTAATGAATACTTCCTGAAAGCCTTTTTCTCAGGAAGACCAACCCTGTTAAGTACATTTTTGATATCTTCATCCGTAGCAGTCTTCTTAACCAGTGAAATTAATTTAAGATTCATAAACCCGCCATATTCCGGCAAAAACTTCGGATTTTCAATCATGACACCGGCATCCGGCAGAAAATCACATTTTTTCATAAAACAGCCGTCAACAAGTATATCTCCATCTGTAGGAATAACAAGACCCGCAATCGTTCTCATAAGCATGGTTTTTCCTGAACCATTGATTCCGATGAGTCCGTATACCTTTCCTGATTCAAATTTAATGTTTATATCAGACAGCACCACATTACCATTGATTACTTTGGACACATTTTTTAACTCAATAATCATAAATTTATCACATCCATCTCTCTTAATTTTTTTACTGCCACGCACCACATACATATAATGAGCATCAGGTAAAATACCACTGAAATATATACATTTTCATGCCTGCACTCCATTGCAATATCGCCGGGGAATATATGATAATCAACAAACATCGACAACGCAAGCTGCGATATCATAACTATCACGGAAACCATAGGTGAAAACAATATTTTGAGCAGCAGTTGAAGATTACAGCTTATGAAAAGAAATACAAATCTTATCAGCCATTTGTCGCTGCCTGCGCCCAGATTGGTCATCCATAAAATAACCGTACACACATTAATCAGAATAATCTGCGTATAAATGTATGTCTGCCTTGACTTTATCCGGCAGAAATAATGTTCCTTCATCACCGCATCCATACGCGCAACAAAATAGTAAGTGAACAGACAATACAGCACACCCAGTACCAGATACTCTTCAGGAAGAACAAATGTCTCCCTCACAGACAATGCTATAAGCCCCAGATAGGCATCTTTAACAAATATATTAATAAACAGAATTGCCAACAAAATTAAAATCATACAATCTCCCTATATTTAAAGAATAGACACACTGCAAGACTTATCGCCGTCATCACGGCAAAATCATGGAACACCGTCATATTGTACATACCAAATATCCCTGCCATCTGTGCTGTATAAATATAGTGCCATTTCCATGCAACCCACACCAATGCCAGATTCTTAAGTATAATATCTGCCACATATATTTTTACGATTATCCCAAACATCATTTTGTACATACTATTTCTTGAAGAAAATACTCCCCACATCGCAATACGCCTTGTCTCCTGCATTACAAGAATAAACTGTGCAATTCCAATAATATATGCAGTCCACCCGCCAAAACTTTTTGCCATTGAAATTCTGGCATATATATATTCCATACCTGTTTCTCCAATTGCAGCCCCCACCTTAAACAGACTATTAAGATCTGCAAATGTCGTTATGAATATCATTATGTATAAAAGAATTTTATACCGTCTCCTCATCTTCTGTTTACGAATCCCTTCTAAACTCTATGGCAAGTGCCGCCAATATTATAATTATGCTGACAGCCCATGCAGCTAATATATAAACAGCTCCGTCGTATGACACATTAAACAGTGACGGATAATAAAACATCGAACAGTTTCTGAGCGGTTCAACAAACACACTTATACTATGCACTATGTATGCACAAAGCATCGGAATAATCATACAGATGTATTTGTTTTTCTCCCACAGGGCGGCTACACAGGAGAGCACGCCAAGAAGTCCGTAACCTACAAAATTCACAAGCAGATATACGACTATGTATAAAAGGTGATATTGGGAGTAAAACAGCCCGCTAAGAAAGGTAAAATCAAATATCGGATAGTATGCCGTATATGACATTGGTCTTGAGAAAGGAAACAGCACACCGGCTGCAATAAGGCTTCCTATCAATGGAAGTACCGCAATCGCCCCACTGTTTAAAAACTGTACAATATATTTTGTAAAATAATATTTTCTTTTGTTTACCCTTGACAGGAACTGTATATTATATCCCTTTTTATCAAAACACAGGCTGGCACCATACGGAATTACAATGAGTATTGGCATAATCCTCATGAAAAGCGTATGCATGGCAGACATATTAGTTCCCATCCACAGCGTATACGCCGTCGACGGCTGTTCATACACCAGTATTCCCTCTGCTATCCGGGAATTAATGTACTGCAGGTTCATTATTTTATATGGCAGCCTGTCATACATATCAAGGCAGGCTATTATAAGTCCTATAAGCAGACATATATAAAATTTTATGGAAAAAGCTCTTTTTAACTCTAATTTAAACATTTTACACTCCTTTAGTATGACAGCCTACTTTAGCGGACATTTTATCAGGGCACTTTCGTTGGAATAGCAATGAGTTTCTTTATTATCAGCACTCGAATAACCAATAAATCCGCTCTCCAGATAGACCTCATCATACGATTCTAAAATCGAATCCGGAACAATATACACCAACGTAAGCTCGTTAATACCTTCCTTAAGTGCAACCGTGCGTGTATACTCATCAGTAAGTGTAAATCCCCCGTTCATATCATACTTTATAAACTCAAGATTATCATCTGCCCCAAAAATTCCACTAAAATAACTGTAGCCTTCCTCCTTTACCGGATAAAAATCATTATTTAGATGATATAACATCAAATCACTTATTGCGAATCTTGCCTCCGTTTTGGCATCAATTCTCACCTTCACTTTAACTGCAGAATACGAATTAACAATTCTGTTATCTGCCACCTCAATTTTTGATACAAAAGATGTATATTTCACACTATATTTTTTTACATCACCAAGAACATATTGCCATTCCGCTGTAATCTCTTTCGATACCATGACATCATCCACAGTCATATCAATAAACGTGTTATATCCGCCTTTGATACCGTTCCATAAACAATTTACAGTTTCACCAACTGTAACAAACTGTGTTTTATAAAATTCGTCAGCATCCATATATATAAGTTTATACCCATCGTCATCATTTTTTTCTTCATTAGCTGCAGCAAGCTGCTTAATATCACATTCCTCAGGATTAACCTGCCATCCCGTATTGTTTTCATATTCAAGTAAGAGTAGTTTAAAATCCTTTTTATCAATTTTCTGCCATGATTTGTCGCTTAAATTGTTTCTGTATATGTCTGTATAATACCTTGCAGTAACAGTTTTGCGTGGCTCAACATTTATCAGAACACCATCATTATTACAAGGTATAACCCCATTACTTATCGCTTCAGAATATGCTGCAAGCAGGTAATATGCAAACTCCTGCGTTTCATCAGTATTATTTTCTATCTCAAGTTCAAATTCTATCCGGTACATATCATCAACGAATGCTGCGTTAGCCTCCTTCAGTTTTATGTCCAGATTGTTATATGTGATAACGTCACCCTGAGATACAACGTTTTCAATATTTTTTGATGTCAGATTGACATAAGCAATTCTGACTACTACAGCGATTATGAGCAATAGCACCAGATATTTTACTGTCTTCCTGAATATGGATTTCATTGAACACATCCCTTCTGCCTTTTCTGTTTTTACACCCTCATTCGCGCTGTCAGTCTGTAAATGTTTTAATACCTGACAGTTTATATCCATCACCTGTAATATTCCACTCAAATACAACACCGCATCTGATATTTACCGTGCTATTTCACACATAAAAAAGTGATTTTCTCCAACACCGTCAGCTTCATCAGATAAATAATATTGCTTTAAGTCCCCTGTTTCAATACAAACCAGGTATGGGTAAATTGTCACTTCAAACCAGTCCCTCACCGGTTCATAAACCGTCAGACAATACCCTTCGGGAATAATTTCGATTGCACAGACCTTAAAGCCTGTCTCATCATTTATAAGATATTTAAAATCAATATTTAAGCCATTTTCATTATAATATTTTGCAAAAATATTCTGCGGAATATCATAGGCTTTTTTATCATCTTCGTTGAGACCGGTTTTGCCTTTACACTGTTTTAAAACATCAATATACGAACTTGCTGTAATATTCCTTGTCAGAGTAAATAAGTCTTTTGTCTGATTGTCATTCTGTAGTGAATATATCTTTTCTCTCCGACTGATATTGTCCTCACACAACTGTTCGCTCTCTGTTACGTTTAGCTGTTCATACTTCACAACGGTTACTTCGCCTTTGGAATCCTTCATAATATCATAATAAATATCATCTTTTAACACTACATAACCGATGTACCATTCATCATCGACCTTATCGACATAACGGAATGTCCCCGAACTCTCAAAAGAATTCGCCGTCACCTTAGCAGCCGGAGAATTATCATTACCCAGTGACAAATCATAAAAAGTCTCACGCGCTGTTTCGATTGAAATTGCCTCTAATTCTGCAATTTCATCCGCCACTAGTGGCATATCAGCATCTGTTTCATTACCACAGCCTGACATGATAATAATGAGGAAAAAAAAAGCAGCTATATTCATCCTTCTCATATTCTTTCTCCTTTTTTGTGAAATATTTTGTCAAGATGTTTACAACATAAAAATAACATCTTAATTTCATATTTCAATACATCTTGCGCCAAATGACACTTTTCATGATTTAAATAACATTTTTAGTATACATGGCACCTGCATAACTGCAG
>JBJEOB010000013.1:0-4438 GCA_051880495.1 Lachnospiraceae bacterium | reverse complement strand
TCCATCCGTTCCAGGACGGTAATGGTCGTGTAGGCAGACTGATTATGTTTAAGGAGTGTCTAAAATATAATATTGTTCCGTTCATTATCGAAGATAATCTGAAACTGTATTATTATCGTGGCTTAAAAGAATGGAACAACGAAAAAGGCTTCCTGACCGATACCTGCCTGACAGCACAGGATAAGTATAAAGCGTATTTGGATTATTTTAGGATTGCATATTAAGACGATAAAATCTAAAAATATTAAAGTGAAACATTCAGTTTAAAGAAATATATAGGTCATGCTTGCAGACTTATGTATAGTTACTTGGAGAGGTGAGCATATGAGAATATCTGAAGTTACAATAGAGAAATTTCGCTCTATCAAGAAAGCGACTTTTAGAATGAGTGATATTACAGCTGTTGTTGGTGAGAATAATGCGGGTAAAACGGCTGTATTAAGAGCATTAAATGCAGTTCTAAATTATAAGCATGAAGAGGAAAGTTTTATTAACAAAGCACACAGATATGCACCACGTAACAATACGTATATAACAGTTGTTTTTGAAGATATTCCTAACAAAATAATTTATGAAAACAAAATATATGATAATAAATTAGCGATAAAGTTTTCTTTTTCTTATGCGGATAACAAGAAAAAGTATATCTTGCTTAAAGGTCGTGATTCGGAAAACTTAGATGACTCCTTTATGCAGGAATTATCTAAAGATATTATGTATGTTTATATTCCAGCAGGAAGAACAAACAAGGATGTTAGATGGTCGGATAATTCGATCTTCAAGGATTTGATTACAAGCTATACAGCGCAATATACAGTAAACAGAGACATGATATCTGGCTATGTAAGAAAAGCTACAGATAAAATTCATGATACAGTTCTTAAAAAATTAGAGAAAGAAATTAACGAGTTATACATGCAAAATAAAAGCATGGATTTTAAAATAGCTTTTCCTGAGAATTTAGATTATACCGTATTACTCAGAAATATTGAGTTTTCATTAAATGAATACGGGGCTAATTATTTGTTACAAGAGTGGGGAAGCGGAACCAAAAGTTTGGCTGTAATTGCAATGCATAGAGCCAATGCGCTGCTAAAAAATGGAAGCATAGTGCTGGGAATAGAGGAACCAGAAACAAACTTACATCCACAGGCTCAAAAAAGATTTATTATGTCATTGCGTCAACAGTTGCATTCAAATGAAACACAATCGATTTTTACAACACATTCAACTGTTTTAGTAGATGAGTTGGATCATGAAGCTATATTATTAGTGAGAAGGGTTAATGATTCTTCAAGAGGGTTTATTTCGCAAATCAATCAATTGCCCGCAGATTTTTGGACGAAATATGATATTGAATCTTTTAAACATTATCAATATTTTGATTACAAAAATAGTGAATTCTTTTTCTCAAAATATGTTGTCATTGCGGAAAGTAAGAATGATTGTCAAATTCTCGAAAAGTTAGTAGCATCAGAAGTAGTGGAGAAAATTGCGGATGTAAGTTTTCTGGATGCTGGTGGTGTAGAAAGCATAAAATATCCTTTCTTTTTGTTAAAGGAACTTCAAATTCCATTTTCTATAGTTGTTGATAGAGATTTTTTCTTTCCATATATCAATAACAATGAACTGGATGCCAGTAGAAATGCTGTAACAGGTCTTCCTATTTATGGAGATGATGTTAAAAATGAAGCGATTATAAATTCTTTGTTTAACCAAGAAGAAAAACGGCAATTAACTGAACATCATAAAGCTGGATATAGAAAATTTTTTGATTTTATTAAAGAATATGGCATTGTATCCATGAATTATTGTTTGGAAATGGATTTGACCTGTTCATCAAAAGCTCGTGAAGAATACTATAGATTATTAAATGTTATGCTGGATAATAAAAATCAAAAGTTCTTACTCGAAAGAAACAAGAAAGCAATAAAAGATATAAAGAAAATAATGGAAGTAATGGATGGTATTCCGTTGATGTCATATCCTGAGAGTTATAAAAAAATCAGAAATTATCTGATTCAAAAAATTAATGAGAATACCAATTAGTTACATAAACGAAAAGAGGATATAGATGACTGGTGAAAAATTTACATTGATGCAGTATTCGGTTCATGCAATTCTTGGACTGATTGACGCAGAAGATTTTGTTATACCTGAAATTCAGCGTCCATTTGTATGGAAACGCAGTCAGGTTAGAGATTTAATAGATTCTTTGTACAATGGATATCCTACAGGTTATATCATTACTTGGAAGAATCCAGATGTAAAAACAAAAGATGGCGGCAAAGCGAACGGTAAAAAAGTGTTGATTGATGGGCAGCAACGAGTAACCGCTTTAATGGCTGCCATATCCGGAAGGGAAGTTCTGGATGATGATTTTAATAAGGAACGCATTAAAATTGCATTTAATCCATTGGCAGAAGATGAAACCAAAAGATTTGCAGTACAGGATGCTTCTCATTTAAAAGATAAGAAATGGATACCAGATATTTCTGTATTGTTCTCAGTTGGTTTTAAACAGAGAGCTTTTGAAAACGAGTATGCAAAAAACAATCCAGATGTGGATTTAGATGAGCTTTCTGAAACATTAACAAAGATAAAAGGCATTGCCAACAGGCAAATTGGTGTAATTGAATTAGATGCAACATTGGATATTGATGAAGTAACAGAAATCTTTATCCGAATTAACTCTAAAGGGACTGCTTTAAGCCAATCTGACTTTGTTATGTCTAAAATGGCGGCAGATTCGGTACATAATGGCAGCTTGATGAGAAAAACAGTAGATTACTTCTGCCATTTAGCTGTAAAACCGGATTTCTATGCTCATTTGGTTAATGATAAAGAATTTCAGGATTCTAAATATGCAGATAAAATCAAATGGTTAGCAAGTGATTATGATGATATTTACGATCCGGATTATGGCGATATGTTACGAGTTTCATTCATGCACCAGTTCAGACGTGGTAAATTAGCTGATTTGGTAAGTTTGCTGTCAGGTAGAGATTTCGTTACAAAGGAATTCCGTGATGATATCGTAGAAGAATCCTATAAAAAATTGGATGACGGTATCATGAATTTCATTAACAAATATAATTTTGCACAGTTTATTATGGCGATCAAAGGTGCTGGTTTTGTATCAAGTAAACTTCTTAATTCAAGAATGACCTTGGATTTTGCTTATACACTATACTTGATGTTGTTAGATGATCCAGAAATTCCTAATGCACAGATTAAGCGATATGTGCAGAAATGGTTTGTTCTCTCAACACTGACATCCAGATATATCGGTTCTCCGGAAACACAGATGGATAGAGATATGAGAAATATTGGTGAAAAGGGATTCTTGAAATTCCTTGCTGAAGTTGAAGCATCTGCTCTGTCAGAAAGTTTTTGGACTGTTACATTGCCGCAGTATTTGGAAACATCATCTATAAACAGCCCGGCATTTAATACATTCTTGGCTGCGCAGATTAATCGGAATTGTAATTCCTTGCTGATGAAAGGTACAAAAATTTCGGATTTAATAACAATATCCGGAGATGTTCACCACATATTCCCTAAAGCTTACTTGAAGAAGAATGGTGTAACATCTAAGACAAAATATAATCAGGTTGCAAACTATATTTATTTGGACACACAGGTGAATAAAGCTGTAAGTGATGATGCACCGGCTACATATTTCACAAAAGTTAAAGAACAATGTGAAACAAAAGATATTATTTTTGGCAACATTTCAACAGAAGAAATGTTGGACGAGAACCTGAAAGAAAACTGTATCCCTAATAATATTTTTGAAATGACTGTAGAAAACTATGATGATTTCCTGCAGGAAAGAAGAAAATTGATGGCAAAACTCATTCAAGAATATTATGACAATCTGTAATGTAAAAATATAAGATAAGGATTAGAAAAATGGATATAACAACAAGAACCAAAATAGATGCAATATGGCAGGGTATGTGGGATAACGGAATGGCTGATGCCAAAACTAACATTACCCAAATTACATATCTTCTTTTTATTAAAATGTTAGATGATGCTCAGATTAAGAAAGAAGCAAATGCAAATGCCTTTGGTGTAAAGGTAAAGAAACCTACTTTCCCTGAAGGAACTTTTGCAGAAGATAAAGATGAAGATGGTAACGTCATCGACATTATTTCATACGAAGATTTAAGATGGCATAATTTCGTACATTTCTCAACCGAGAAAATGTTCCATGTTGTTAAAGATTATGTTTTCAAGTTTATTCGTGAAATGCACAATGGCGAAAACAACGCTTTCTCCAGATTTATGACTGATGCAAAGCTTGATATTCCAAGCGGTAAAATTCTTGAAAAGGTTATTCGTGGTTTAAACGATGATGAACTGAATCTCGACAACAAGCTTCCTGTATAATTTAAAGTGTAAAGGGAGTTGACTAAAAAAGATACCTCAA
>JBJEOB010000012.1:0-4469 GCA_051880495.1 Lachnospiraceae bacterium | reverse complement strand
TTCCAGACAGATGCGAAGAAGCTTGTTCCGGAAGGCGTTGAAGGACGTGTTGCATACAAGGGAACTGTTGAAGATACAGTATTCCAGCTTGTTGGCGGTATCCGTTCAGGTATGGGATATTGTGGAACTCCTACAATTGAAGATCTTAAGAACAACGGAAGATTTGTTAAGATTTCAGCAGCTTCATTAAAGGAAAGCCATCCACATGATATTCATATTACTAAGGAAGCTCCAAACTATAGTGTAGAAGAATAATTATTTTATTCAATCAAAGGAGGGACGACCTTTGCTGGATGATATTTTGTTAAATCTGGGCGATGAAAAGGAATTTTTTAGAAATGCATATACGCAGGTGGGACAGAAGAAAAATCTGTTGCACCTGGCGTGCGCTTATTATAATTTTAAGAAGATTGCCCGCAGAGATGTTGAGTTAAAGCAGATTAGGAAAGTTAATAATTTTCAGACAGAGTTCTTTGCATGTCAGATGGCAGAGGGAGATATGGATGCATTATTCGGCGTGAGTGCCAATGAGGATGCCATGCTTCTTCTTGCAGGATACATGGCAAGGTGTCCTTTTGATGAAATCGATGAGGATTCATATGATGCTTTATGTGAATTTGCCAACCTTGTAAACGGTAAGTTCGTAGGCTACATGGAACAGGATGACGTAGATCTCAATCCGATTCCGCCTATGTGCTGTGAAAACTGCAAAATTACAGCCAACGGTGATTTCTGCATCCTTACAATTTCAGTGGACGGTAAGGATTTGGACTTTATATCTGTTGTTGATGTTATTCCTTATATGAGATAATTTGTTTTGGAAAGATATTGAAATGAGAAATTTTAAACTGACGATTGAGTATGATGGTGGAAGATATGCAGGGTGGCAGCGCCTTGGCAGGGATGAATCGTCAAACACCATTGAAAATAAAATAACGGATGTTCTTTGTAAAATGGTGAATCACCCTGTTGAACTTTTTGCCGGTATGAGAACCGAAAAGGGCGTACATGCATATGGTCAGGTGGCTAATTTTAAGTCTGAGACTGTTTTAAGCTGCAGGGACATAATGCATTATCTCAACAGATATCTCCCAAGAGATATAGCTGTTACGTCGGTGGTTGAGATGCCGGAGCGTTTTCACGCATCGTTAAATGCTAAGAGTAAGACATTTGTTTACCGGATTGATGCCAACGATGTGCCGGATGTATTTGAGCGTAATTACAGGTATTATGTATTTAAAAAACCTGATGTAAAGCTTATGGAAGAGGCATGCAGCATTCTTTGCGGTACTCATGATTTTGCCAAATTTACTTCAGCAAGAAAAAATAAATCCACAGTCAAAAACATTCTTGATGCAAAGGTTTTGGATGACGGATGTGAGCTGCAGATTGTAGTAAAAGCTAATGATTTTATGCACAATATGGCAAGATATATATTTGGATGTCTGCTTATGATTGGCAGCGGCGAACTTACGATTAATCAGTTTAAAGAATTCCTTGACGGGGAAAGTGATGCCGGACCGGAGAAGATGGCAGATACTTGCGGAATGTTTTTACTTGATATCGAATATTAAAGGGATAAATCACTTGGATTTATCCCTTAGTTTTTGTCATTTATTTTTTGATAATACATTTGTTATGGTCTATGTGGCTGTTAATATAATCATACACAGGACCCTGCAAATCTGACGGGATATCTGTTTTGTTGAGCATGACAAGCATCTCGTTTTTGTTAAAGAACATGTAGTAACCAAGCTTGTCATAAACGGTGGTACAGTCTTCCCATTTGAAAATTTTTTTGTCAATTTCAGTATTCTCGGATTCACATAGGATTCCTGAGTCCATAAGCGTGAATTCGCATGTGGCCTCTTCTGATTTGTCGCGGTGTTTCAAATGATATCTTACCGAAGACCTGCATTGTTCAAATACAATAATCGGATAAGCTATCAAAACACAATAAACTATCATTGCGAATATTGTACGATAGCCCTTAAACATTAAAAAGATGCTGATAACTGCCGGCAGGAGAGTGATTATTGTTTCAGTCTTGGTTCTGATAAAACGGTTCCAGAGGACAATTTTCTCGTACTGTCTGCCGCTTGCTTTATATGTTGTCGAATATTTTATATAATCCATGATGTGTTCCTTTCTGTCATAACATTTATATGCGCTTGCAAACGCCTAATAAAATAAATTTTATCACAAAATGTAAAATAATGCATCTCATATTTTACATTTGATGTCAGATACGTTATAATTAGAATAATGCGCCGGAGGTGAGAAAGTGTTGATTAATAAGGAAACAGAAAATAAATTGATGAATATTGTGCGATATATTAATGATGACAGGACATTTTATGAGATAACTTCAGATGTCCTTGAGATTATTGAAGAATTGCTTGGCACTTCTCATGCTTATCTGGTGCAAAAAAGCCCGGATAAGACCGGATATAATATTCTTATTAAGTACACAGGCAAAGAAAATGACGATAATCAGACTTTCATTAATAAGAGTGACTTAAATATTCTTAAAGATAGCATTTTTTATGCTGAATGGGATATGGATGATTACGATGATGAACTTGCCCTGCTTCAGGCAAAAACCTGTATAAGTGCACCGATATATTTAAGCGGAACTGCGGCGATGTATCTGCTTATACTTAATAATTGTGAGAGACACATGTCCAAAGACGAAATTGACTATGTGGAAAATGCTGTCATAATTCTAGAAACCATTGCACAGAAGAAAGTTTTTAATAAATCAATGATTTCAAGTAATGAAATTTTGAAAAACATACTTGCAAATATTGGTTCAGGTGTCGTTGTTTTTGATGTGCAGAATAATAATGTATTATTCAGAAATTCGGTGGCTGAAACATCAGAGGAAAATGAGAGGGTTCTTTCGGCTGCAACCAAGGAACTTATGGATGGAAATCAGCTTCTGATTCCTAAAAAAATAAAAGAGTTTTTTGACGCTGAATCAGGTTTGTGGTTCGATGTCAGATTTTCAAGACTGGAGTGGCTTGATGGAAGGGATGCAGTTCTTGTTACTTCAACTGATACAACTCTTCGAAGAAAGAACAGTACCAAGAGCACATTTCAGGCTCAGAATGATTATCTGACGGGACTGTTTAACAGAATGAAATGTGATTCTGACATGAGGAAAGTGGTTGAACAGGCTAAGGCGAATAATCAGACCGGTGCTATTCTCTTTTTAGACCTTGATAATTTTAAAAATATAAATGACAGTCTCGGACATGATTACGGTGATGCGCTGTTAAAGGAAATGGGAGCATATTTCCAGAGCGTGGTCGGACTTAGAAATCATTGTTACCGAATGGGTGGAGACGAGTTTATTCTGATAGTCACACCTGAAAATTATGAACTTTTAAACAAGATACTTACCCATATTATAACGACTTTTAATAAGCCATGGTTTTTGATTGATTCGGAGTGTTATTGTACAATGAGTATGGGTGTTGTTCTTTTCCCAGAAAATGGTACGGATGTAAATGATCTTATCAAGAAGGCTGATATTGCCATGTATCGTGCCAAAAAATCCGGCAAGAACCGATATGAATTCTACAAGGAGCAAAGCAATGTAGGAATTTATCGTCGTCTTGAAATAGAAAGTAACATGAGACAGGCTGTCGAGTCGGAATGTGATGAATTTCTGGTATATTACCAGCCGATTGTTGACACTGACACAAATGATTGTATCGGATGCGAATCGCTTGTAAGATGGAACAGTAAGGCTTTAGGCTTTTTAAGTCCGGCTGAATTTATTCCGCTTGCAGAGTATCTTGGACTGATTGTTGAAATCGGTGATTATATACTCGAAAAAGCGTGCCTGCAGTGCAAGGAGTGGAATGAAAAATACAACCCGGATTTTAAGGTAAACATTAACCTTTCGGTAGTGCAGCTTCTTCAGTCAAATGTCGTTGAACATATTAGCGAAATCATTTTGTCAACAGGCGTTAACCCACAGAATATTACTCTTGAAATAACTGAAAATCTTGCGATTAATGATATGGAGAGAGTAGTAAAAATTATTGAGGGGTTAAAGAAAATCGGTGTAAAAATTGCCCTTGATGATTTTGGAACGGGATATTCGTCGCTTAATTATATTAAGCAGCTTGCTTTTGATATTATTAAAATTGATAAGTCATTTGTGGATGATATTCTTACAGATGACTACAATAAAGCATTTGTAAAGCTGGTTGTGGATTTTTCAAGGCAGATTGATGCTAAGCTTTGTGTTGAGGGTGTTGAATCAAAAGACCAGTATAAACTGCTTCAAAATATGAAAGCGGACTGTATTCAGGGTTATTTGTTCAGTAAACCTATTCCGGCAACGGAATTTGAAAACAAATTTTTTAAATCGGGGCATCATTAAAATATAGGATTGGTAGTTATGAAAGATAAAGATTTTTATAAAAAAGTTTTTGTTCTTGTTCTTCCCATGGCAT
>JBJEOB010000011.1:0-22889 GCA_051880495.1 Lachnospiraceae bacterium | reverse complement strand
TAATGAAAAAGTCCATAAAATCAATGATTTAGGGCTTGACAATATAGGAAGGGAATGGTATTGATACCAGATCTGAACAAAATGTACCAGGGGATTGCAAAGAGAGGACTTGAGAGAAAGTTTACCGATTATCTTTTGTCCAATGCTAAAAATGCAGATGGATCAAACAGATGGGATTTGGGCAGATGGTTTCGGGAAAATAGTATTGGTCCAAAGGACTATGAACCATGGATTCTTTACAGACTGGATTGTGGCGATTTTTTACAAGAAAAGGGAGCTATTGAGATACGCACTTTTCAAAAAGATGCATTTGGGAAGCCATATATTCCGGGGACATCAATAAAGGGCATGCTGCGCACAATATTGCTGGCACATAAACTGATAAATGATGCTTCTTATGGTAAAATAATAAAGCAGGATATCATGCGAGCAATCCAGAATGAAAGAAAGAAAAAATTTTTGTTAAAGCATGAATTGAATATGATTGAAAATGAAGTACTGCATACTTTAGGCAGAGTGGACGCACGAGGAAAAAAAGTTGGAAAGACTAATGCAGTGAATGATGTTTTGTCTGGCCTGATCATTAGTGACAGCAAACCGATTAGTCTTGAACGGATGACATTATGTCAAAAGATTGATGAAAACATTGAAGGAGAGAGAAAATCATTAAACCTTTTGAGAGAGTCTGTTAAGCCAGAGACAGATATTTATTTTGATTTGACAATTGATCAAACAATTTGTCCCTATACAATAGAAGATATTTTTGATGCGGTCAACTGTTTTAATGAAGCCTATTATGATATGTACTTGTATCGTTTTAAAGGAAATGAATACCCGATGACAAATAGCGTATGGCTTGGTGGGGGCAGCGGATTTTTTACAAAAACGATACTGTATGCACTTTTGGGGCAGGAAAAAGGAGTTGAGGCTGCCATAGCAATCTTTCAGAAAACACTTCCTGTTAAAATATCGCAGGAACATAAACATTATAAAGATAAGAGGATCGGTATTTCTCCACATACACTGAAAACTACAAAATATCAAGGAAAGTCATATCAAATAGGGCAGTGTATTTTGAATATATATGAATAAAACCGTTTTTCCCCCCCAGCCTGTATTATGGGTATTTTTTAAGGTTTTATATGGCAATCTTTATACAATCTTGCGTGTTGAATATTTTGCCACGCAAAAGTGTTTTGTAAGCCTGATAAATAGCAGGCTGTGAGGGGTAGGGTTTATAAAAGAAAAACCCCGAAAGGGGACGGAAACCCTGATTTTGCGTATCTGATTTGACCTGTGCCAGATATGTTTATAAAAGAAAAACCCCGAAAGGGGACGGAAACTCCGGTGTTATTGGTATTCCTTTCATTTTTTTGCGTTTATAAAAGAAAAACCCCGAAAGGGGACGGAAACCCATATTCAAAATTTTGTAATGTATCCCAGAAGAGAACTGTTTATAAAAGAAAAACCCCGAAAGGGGACGGAAACTCTTTATTTTCTAACCTGTTCTTTGTTTCCTCTCTGTTTATAAAAGAAAAACCCCGAAAGGGGACGGAAACTTATCCTTAAAATCTCTAATAAAATCTTCAGACAAGTTTATAAAAGAAAAACCCCGAAAGGGGACGAAAAACAGATGATATTTGAATCAAGAGAGGAGGATCTAATGAGTTATTTATATGTGACAGAAAACAATGCAAAAATAGGAATTGCAGAGAATTATGCCTATGCAGAATATAAAGATGGCCTGAGCGTAAAGGTACCTATTGAAACGTTGGAATCAATTGCTGTGTTTGGGCATGCTCAGATATCAACACAATGTATACAGACGTGTCTAAGAAAAGGTATTCCCATTTCTTATTATTCAAGAGGTGGAATATATTTTGGAAGATTACATTCTACCGGACATGTTAAGGTTGAAAGACAACGTATTCAGGCTAGATTGCTTCATTCGGATTTGGCTTTGACTTTATCAAAAAAGATTATCATGAGTAAAATTCATAACCAGGTCATTGTATTAAAACGTTATGCCCGCAGTAAAGGTATTGATTTATCTGATGACTATCGAGTAATAAAATCGACGCAAAATCATATTGAAAGGTGTGAATCAATTCCTCAGATTATGGGGTATGAAGGAAATGCAGCTAAAATTTATTTTAAATGTTTGGGTATGTTAGTGGAACCGATGTTTACATTTGAAAAGAGAAGTCGACGACCTCCTAAAGATGCTTTTAATTCCATGCTAGGTCTGGGATATTCCATATTGATGAATGAGATTTATGGAAAAATTGAAAACAGAGGTTTGCATCCGTATTTTGGATTTATGCATGAGGATAGAGAAAATCATCCTACACTTGCAAGTGACCTTATGGAGGAATGGAGGGCGGTAATTGTTGATTCGTTGGTGATGAGTTTGGTGAATGGACACGAAAAGAGGATGCGAGTTATTATCATCCCATATGGATAAGGTGAAATGGATGATTATTTTTTTGAAACAACTGAGTTTGAGAGCAAAGAAAATAAACTCTATATATTGATTATTTACGATATTATTGATAATAAGAAAAGAAATAGATTAGCAAAGTTTTTACAAGGATATGGATTTCGGATACAAAAATCAGCATTTGAAGCTTTCTTAACGAAATCACTTTACCAGAAATTGCTTCGTGAGATCAAAGGATATGCGTTACCTGAAGACAGTATTCGTATATATAAGATAATAGGAAAAGGTCAGGTTACGGTGATGGGGATAAAAGAATCTGTACAGCCAGAAGAGGTTGTCATTATTTAGATTAAAAACGGAATAAAAGAGGAAATTAATTATGAGTAGTAGGATTTTATTTTCACCGGTAGGTGGCACTGATCCCATGTCGTTATATAACTGTCGAGATGGTTCATTATTACATATCTGCAGGGTATATAGACCGGCAAAGGTGTATTTGTACATGTCAAAAGAAATTCTTGATAATCAGGAGAAGGATAATCGTTATCTCTATTGTCTGGAACAACTTGCCAAACTTCAGGACAGAGAATGTGAGTATGTTGTAATTGAAAGACCTGATTTGACAAATGTTCATGAGTTTGATTATTTTTATAATGATTTCCGGGAAATTATCGGGAAAATAATGAATGATATGGATTCATCGGATGAACTGCTTTTAAATGTATCATCGGGTACTCCAGCGATGAAAAGTGGACTATTAGTTTTGCAGACTCTTGGAGAATATCCTTGCAAAACTATTCAAGTAGCTACACCAGAAAGAAAAATGAATGAACATATTCATGAAGGGTATGATGTTACAACGTTATGGGAATTAAATGAAGATAATGGAGATAACTTTGAAAATCGATGCAGGGAAGTTATTTGTCCTTCTTTAAATGTAGTACACAAAGAAGGAATTATAAAAAAACATCTGGAGGTATATGATTATGCCGCAGCTTTGTCAGTGGCGGAAACACTTCCGCAAATGTATAGAGATAAATATGAGGATTTAATCCGTCTTGGTTATTCCAGGATGTTGTTTGATTACAGGGAGGCAGATCGCTTGGTACGTAAGACAAGTATTGACTGTTTTCCAGTGAAATCAGGAAATGAACGAAAATATTTTGAATATGCATTAAATCTAAATATTAAGCTGGAACGAAAAGAATATGCAGATTTTATTCGGGCAATATCTCCTTTAATCGCAGATATGTTTGAGATTGTAATAAAAAAGCAATTCAGTATTGATATCCATCAATACTGTTATCATAGACAAGATGGGGCATGGAGTTGGAATCCCAACAAATTGCAAAATACAGATATATTAAAAGCATTATGTTCTGAGTGGTCGAGTTTCAGTTATGGAATGGTTAAATCAGTACATTTAAAAACAATCATCTTATATTATTCGGATAATCAAAAATTAAATGAAATCGTGGAGAGGTTACGTCATGTAGAAGAAAAGATTAGAAACATGGCAGCTCACCAGATTATTTCTGTGGATGATGCAAAGATAAAATCACAGACTGGTCTTACAGGAAAACAAATCATGGACAATATAAAGCAATTATTCATGTATACAGGAATCAATATAAAAAAAGACTATTGGAATTCATATCAGCAATTTAATGACATTATTTGTAAAAAGATGGATTGATAATGTTAGGGTTTCGTAAGATAATGCAAATATTAAAGGGAAGATTATCAAGAATGCTTACTGAGCAGTTCGCCGCCAACGACCAGGTCGGCTATCTCGCTCTGGAATTCCTGGAGGGCAATACCCCATCCAAAGTCGCATCTTCTGTGCGTAAAGGGGCGGCACCGTTACTTATGTGAAAGGCTTAATGGGATTTTGACCGATTCTACTACAGAAAATGAACACCTATACTCACCTTGGCATGGAGGATGCCAAGGACGAGATGATCCGCATGGAGGAACTGAACGGTGCCAAGAGAGATTTTGTAAAAGTAAACAAAGTGAATGATATATTATTATCATGAATAAGAGACAGAACCTTTATTGTGGGTTCTGTCTTTCTTTTTCGGAAAGGAGAGTAGGATGAAAAAAATTGTATTAGCCATCATCACCTGTGTTCTGGCCATTGCAGGAGAAATTTTGAACACTGATGACGAATGATGGCGGGAAAGAAATTTTAGAAGAACAGAAATTTATCCCAGAAAATAAAAAAGTGGGATACAAAAAGACAAGGAGGACTTATTTATGGCAGCAAATGTTAAAAGTATGTTTTATGTAAGAGAAACCCCATGGCACGACCTGGGAACAAGAGTGAAGGAGGCTCCATCCTCAAAGGATGCTCTGGTTTACGCAGGGCTTGACTGGAAGGTTATTCAGGAGCCGGTTTATACGGACTCGCAGGAATTGATTGAGGGATACAAGGCAAATGTGCGTGATTCTGACAGACGGGTTTTGGGTGTGGTTACAGATCGTTATAAAGTGATTCAGAATGAGGAAGCGTTTGCTTTTACTGATGCTTTGTTAGGGGAAGGTGTCCGGTATGAAACTGCCGGAAGTCTGCAGGGAGGTAAGAAAGTATGGATGCTGGCACGTATGCCGCATGAGTATATTATTACCGGAGAGCGTATCAGTCCTTATCTGTTGTTTTCCAATACACATGACGGTTCCGGTGCAATTAAGGTGGCATTGACTCCCATTCGTGTGGTCTGCAATAATACGCTGAATCTTGCACTGTCTACAGCAAAACGTTCCTGGTCTATGATACATACTGGTGATATTCAGGGAAAACTGCAGGAAGCAAAAGATACACTTCTGCTGGCAGATAGGTATATGGACAGTCTGGGAAAGGAATTTGAAAATCTGCGGATGAAATCCATGACTGACAAACAGGTCATGGAATATATTGAAGTGCTGCTTCCGGTGGAAGAGGATGGGACAATGAAACAGAAACGGAATATAGAGCATTTAAGAGAAGATTTGAAAATGCGATATTTTGATGCACCTGATCTGCAGGATGTGGGAAAAAATGCCTACCGTTTTATCAATGCTGTGTCTGATTTTGCCACACATGCGCAGCCACTTCGGAAGACTGCAAATTATAAAGAGAATCTGTTTGCAAAAACGGTAGAGGGCAATCCCATGATTGACAAAGCATATCAGATGGTATGTGCGGCTTAGGAGTATATCTATGGAAAGAAAACAGTTGGAAAAAACTTTCTGTTGGAAGATTAGCAGTGAACTCAAGATATTCAAATATGAAATCCTGCAGAAAGAGAAAGAAGAGATTATGGCGGATGCCTATCGGATCGTCAGTATAATTAGCATTTACGAGCAATTATTGGAATTATGCCAGAAAATGAAGGAAGAGGAACTTACAAAATGTGTTCAGATTTCAGGATTACTGCAGTTTCTTTTTGACGAATGGATAAAAAAGCCGGATACACAGTATGAGGAAATGGAACATATTTTATGTTCAGTGATTCAAAAACTTTGTGAAAAAGTAGCATAGGAGATGAAAGAGATGAGAAAAATAGTATGTACAAAAAATTTAGAGCATTCTCTGTGGCTTCAGTATCGGAAACAGGGAATCGGGGGGTCAGATGCCGGAGCAATCTGCGGTCTGAATCCTTACCGTACGGCAATGCATGTGTATTGCGATAAGACTTCTGATTCTACAGAAGAGTTGGACAATGAAGCTATGAGGCAGGGAAGAGAGTTTGAAGAGTATGTTGCAATGAGATTTACGGAAGCTACCGGCAAAAAGGTAAGAAGGGCTAACTTCATGTATTGCAGCACAGATTATCCATTTATGATAGCGGATGTAGACCGCATGGTTGTCGGCGAAAATGCAGGATTGGAGTGTAAGACAGCCAGCCCTTATATGGCTGAAAAATGGAAGGATGGTAAGATGCCTTTATCTTATCAGATTCAGTGTTATCATTATATGGCAGTTTGTAACGCAGATGCATGGTATCTTGCAGTTCTTATTTATGGAAAAGAATTTAAGTATTACAGGATAGAACGGGATGAGGAAATCATAGCAGATTTGATCAGGATAGAGAAAGATTTCTGGGAAAATCATGTAATGAAAATGGTTCTTCCGGAGCCAGATGGGTCTAAAATGGCAGATAGTATCATTGCAGAATATTTTCAGAACACCAATCATAGAACCATCATGCTGACAGGATTTGATGAACAATTAAGACGCCGCCAGGAACTTGTTGAAATAATAGATAGGATGGAAACCGAAAAGAAGCAGATCGAGCAGAAACTGAAAATCTATTTAGGGGATGCGGAAATCGCAGAAAATGAGAAATTCCTGGTCTCCTGGAAGTCTGTTTCTTCCAAATCGTATCGATACCGAAAAATTGAAAGCGGAAGAACCTGAAACCTACAAGAAATATCTCAAATCTACACAGTACCGGAGATTATCCGTACAGGCTGCATGAACGCTGATAAATTAGTATGACTAAGGGATGGGTATAATGCCTGTCCCTTTTTCTTGTCAAAATGAAGAGAGGAGAATGATGATGGCCGCAGAAAAAATAAAAGAGGAGCTTGCCAGGAAATCAGAACTTGCAAAAGGAGAAAAGAAACTTACGAAATCCATGAGTATTGCTGATCTGATTAAAGCCATGAAACCGGAAATCGAAAAAGCCCTGCCGGAAGTGATTACACCGGAGAGATTTACCCGGATGGCATTATCTGCTCTGAACACGACACCAAAACTTGCTGAATGTACTCAGATGAGTTTTCTGTCTGCACTGATGAATGCAGCACAGTTGGGGTTGGAACCAAACACTCCATTGGGTGAGGCATATCTGATACCATATTACGAAAAAGGAGTTTGTGTCTGCCAATTTCAGATAGGGTATAAAGGCTTGATTAATCTGGGATATCGTAATCCCCAGATGCAGATTATTTCTGCACAGGCTGTATATGAACATGATAAATTCGAATATGAGTTTGGATTAAATCCAAAGCTGGTTCATCGACCGGCATTACGAGACCGTGGAGAAGTAACTCTTTTCTATGGTCTTTTTAAATTGACTAATGGAGGATTTGGCTTTGAAGTCATGAGCAAGGATGATATGGATGAGTATGCAAAGGAATATTCAAAGTCTTTTGATTCTTCCTTTAGTCCCTGGAAAAACAATTATATCGGAATGGCAAAAAAGACAGTGATTAAGCAGGCATTAAAATATGCTCCTCTGAGGACGGATTTCAGAAAAGCCTTGTCTACGGATGAGACTATAAAAACGGAAATCAGTGAGGATATGAGTGAGATACATGGGTTAGATGTTTATGACACCGATTATAGAGAACAGACGGCATGAGAATAAGAAAAAGGAGAATAATATGATGATGACATTTGAGAATTTTAAGAAGAAGTTGGTAAGTGAAGTGCAGGAAGCACTTGGAGATGAAAGAAAAGTATGTGTTACCGTCATCTGCAAAAATAACCAGACAGAAAAAGAAGTGCTGATATTTGAAGGGAATCCTTCAGGATGCACACCGGCAATCCATTTAAGTGACTTGTATAAACAGCTGCAGGCAGGAATTACGGTGGAAATGTGCAGAGACGAAGTGATTGCGATTGTCAATAGAAATCCCATAGTGAATGTTTCTAAGATCACAGATAATTGGGATGAGATAAAGGAAAGGATTTTTCCTATACTGGTAAACAAACGGTGGAATGAACAACGTCTGGAAAATCTTGTACATATGGACTTCCTGAATTTTGCAGTGATGCTTAAATATTATGTTGATGATATACCTGCTGGAAAAGGAAGCATAAATGTTTCTCATGAACTTATGGAGGCATGGGGTATTGATGAACATGTTTTATGGAAAACAGCAGCCGAGAAACTTGAAAATGAGGAATTTACAATCATGGATTTAGAAGATATCGTAATGAGGGAGTTTGGTACTGAATTTCAGTCAGACAGATCAGGTGCGTTGTATATTCTGACAAACAAAGGAGCTTTAAATGGTGCAGCTGCGATGCTGAGGACGGATATATTAATCTCATTTGCAGAAAGTATTGGAAAAAATTTCTACATCCTTCCGAGTTCTATTCATGAACTGATTTTACTTCCGGACCATGGCAATTATCAGGTGGAAGAATTACAGGAAATGGCAAGAACAGTAAATCTGACTACTGTGGCTGAAGAGGAACGTCTCTCAGATGATATTTATTATTTTAATCGGAAATATGGAAGAGTGGAGCTGATTTCATGAAAGGCAGGATACTTGGATATGCAAGAGTAAGCTCTCAGGAGCAGAATCTGGACAGGCAGATAGAGCAGTTGAAGTTATATGTACCGATGGAGAACATACTGACTGATAAAGTCAGTGGTAAAAGCTTGGAAAGACCTGCATATCAGGCATTGAAAGGAGTTTTGGGATTACGTACCGGAGATACGCTGGTTATCACCTCTCTGGATAGATTGAGTAGAAATAAAGAGGACATTCGTCAAGAACTACAATGGTTCTGTGAACAGGGAATACGATTGATGATTCTGGATTTGCCCACATCTCTGATAGAAGTACCAGAAGGTCAGGAATGGATATTGGATATGATAAATAACATTCTGATTGAGGTCCTTTCTTCAATGGCAGAGCAGGAGCGAATCACGATTAGAAAACGGCAGCGAGAGGGAATAGAAGCAGCTCGTCGGAAAGGCAAACATCTTGGACGTCCAAAGCTAAAAATACCGGACAATTTCGAGGAAGTGTATGTGGTGTGGAAACAAGGTAATATAACTGCAAAAGCAGCAATTAAACAATTGGGGATGTCCAGTACCAGCTTTTATCGGATCGTCAGAATATATGAAAGTGGACCAAAAGGTACCTGACTTTAGAAGCATATACCAAAACGGAAAAACCACCTTAAGGAAGAAATATCCGCTGAATGCGGATATTTCCCTTAAGGTAGAGGTTTTGGTAACATTAAGGAATTATATTGTTTTTACAAATCAAGAGTCTGATCAGTAATATTGCAAATCCTAGAAAGTATATTCTTAAAATCCTTTAGAAAACTCATAAATGAAGCTGCCGAATATATGGGCAACTGGTAATTCATTGACTTCAATGAAGAAATGATATATTCATCGGTCAGCACTGAAGTCTGTTTTGCCAAAAGATGAATGATACGAATGATGTCACTCTCATAGATAGGAAAAGAAATTGGTTGATATTCGAATATTGCACCTTGGCTGTGGAATGTAATATAGGAAGGATGAGTTCCAAAGTACTTTTTGATCGAATCATACAATTCATTTGAAATTGTAGTTATTTTTTCTTTGTAAGTATCCAGATTAATCTGTCTCAAGTCTGTTGAATATCGTTCAGGATGTTGGTCTGAGGATTTTTCTATTTGAGATAACAACTTATTTGAAGCGTTGATGAAATTCGTGTAAGCGTTAACAAACCTATCAGAAATATCATTTATACGCTTCTTTTCTGACTGGGTTTTTATTTTCAGTCGGTTATGGAGTTCTAGTGAGTACTTTAGCACATCTTGATGAATTCTATCATAAATGAATTCGATTTCATAAACTATTGAATCATGTTTATCTACTTGTGAAAGTTGTCTCTTGTAACAATCCTCAAATTTTGCATAATCATGAATTGAAAGAGGGTAGTTTGAACGTTTATTATGATTGTTCTCATCTAAAAAGTATTCATTAAGGAAATTATAAAATTTATTTATTTTCCATGAAAATTCATTTGCCATAAATTCTACGGAGCTTCGTTCGTATTCAAGGATGTAAGGATATTCATGCTCACAAAGAACATCGATATTTTTTCCATCATTGCTTGATATAGCGCATGTCAGGGTTTTCTTATAATTCAATAGAAGTTCAATTAAATATTGCGGCACAGTATCAGAGCATAAGGGGCAGTATAGTATTAAATATGTAAGTTGAGAGGTTGCTTTACGAATATCTTGAATGTATGTGGATGTACCACAATCGGTATATAGTGAATTTAGATTTTGGAAGTATTTTTCTTTAAAAAATGCCGTAACCCAGTTGTGAAACATATCTCGCAGTGAACTTTCGCTGACATCCTTTTTATAAGCTTTCAATCGATCTAAAGAAATATTGTTGAGATAACCATGAATATTATTAAAAAAATCTTGTATATGATTGGATGTCTTTTTGGCAAATGACGAAGCACGTATATAAGAAATTAACACTGGAAAAAAAGAACCGGAATATTCCAGGAAAATCGAAGACCGGAAGGAAATTCGCTTTCTAGAGTATAGGTCTCTGCATTAGTATTTATTTTCATCATTCCTGTTTCGAATAGAAATTGTCTCATCATATAGTGAATCAAAATCATTTCAGTTGGTATCGAAAGGCATGATTGGGCTTTAGCTAAAAACATCGGATTTGATTTGATATCGGTACAATAATACATCGCTTTTTTGAATGTGGAGTAGGGAGTATCAGCGGCAACCTTAGAAAATGTACCGGAAAGATTATTTATTTCAGCAGATATTTCTTCAACCTTTGAAATATAAAGCATTCTTTCATCAGATATCATTTTTATAAAATTAGTTAACATAAAATAATGATTATACCTCCGTTATTTAAAAAAGTCAATAACTAAAAAAATGTTTCGTTTTTTTCAGGTTTTCATTTTTGTCTATATATGTGTAGTATAGCAAATGAAGACAAAAATGAAAAGTAAATGCCCGGGAATTTTCCGGAAAAGAAAAAATTCTGCTGAAAAAAACTTATTTTTGAGGATTTTTCAACAAAAAAATTCTTCTATAGGAAAAATTCCGGGCAGAAAGCAAAAAGGAGGAAAAAACGATGAATTTTAATCCATACGAATGGGAAGCATACGTCCGAAAAAAACAAATGGATAATGATATGGCAGTCGAAAGAGAGTGGGCAATCAATAAGGAACGCATATATTTAGCACAGCGCAAGGTACAGCTTAATGAATATCACAAGGAAAATGCAAAAGCGAGGTATGTAGAAGTTCTTGTAGATGTTGATGGACAACTGAAATACGAGGTCCATAACCCACTTTTGAAAGTACCAACGCGGGAAATAGCAAATTTTAGAATCATTCAATTGACAGAACTGCGTAGTTCAGAAGGTGAGGAAGGGATTTATCTTCTGAAGATTCAAGTTGGTGAAGTGATGAGGGATATTTATATTTCGTCTGATAAAGCAGGAAATCCAAAGTATTTTCTGAAAAAAATCACTTCTGTAGGAGGAAGAATTTTCGCAAATAAAGCCACAGAGCAGATGGCAATTCTCGAAGGTTTGTGGAGCACACTTGTTGCGTGCTGTCAGGAAAAACGTGTAATTCCATCACACTGCGGATGGATAAGATCAGAAGAAGATAAATTTATTTTTGTGGAAAGTGGGGAGACATTATGGAAAGAAGTAATGCAGAAAGCAAAATGAGATGCATGCCATTGGTGTTGTTTGGTGCATCTTTTCTTCGTCCAGTACTGAGAACGTATAAGTTGGATATAGCTGAAGGTATTGTTCTGGTGGTGGACAATGAAAATAAAGCAAAGGAGTTCCTTTCTTTGATTACTAATCAAATCGACAGCTTTCAGAAAATCGATTCGTGGAATTCCCGAAGTAAAAAAATCGACAATTATTGCTGTGGGCTTATGCTAATCAACAGGACAAGCAAAGAAGAAGAAGTGGAAAAATTTCTCTCAGAAAGTCAATTCTTGCCCGTTGTTATTGTGGGTGGAGTAATGCCTAGTTACTTACGCAATAGAATGCACATTTTTCGGATATCGCAGTTGGATGTGGATTTTGTTCAAAGCAATGTTACGGGTGAAACTCTAACAATGTTTCGAGATTACATAATTCATCATATTTCATCAATTTGTGAACTCTTTCAAGAATTTCCGACTATGGAAATAGTAGAAGACTATATGGGTTCACCTGATATGAAAGGTATATATTCAGTTATGGCTGTGACTGGTTATATCTTTTCAAAATTTCTTCGTTCAAACCAAACAGAGAAACAAGTCAATGCGTTTTTATGGAATTATCTTAAAGAATGTGAGGAGAGGCTTCAATTGATTCCTGAGTTTGGCTGTGGAATGGATTTACCAGGAATATTGTCGGATTTGGTGTGGAAATATTGTGATGATGATTGTGATGTGAGAATTGTTGACATACAAGATATTGGTGGTGATACATGGACATTGTTTCATGAGAAAAAGGCGATTCTTTTTGATGAAAATTATTACTATTTCAGTCCTGAAATGTTTAGATGGATATGTATTCCTCTGCTGCAAACGATTTCAGAGCCAGAACTGAAACGACAATTGAAGCAAAATGAGATCATTTTTTGTCAGTCTGGAGATTATACTGTCAAAAAAACTATTGTTAATGCATATGGACAAGTCGAGAGGCCAAGAGTGATTTGGGTTCGTAGAGAGTTTTTATGCTCGTCGGATAATTATTGGCTAGAAGACATTTTTGGATAAATAGGAGGGTATGAAGATGAATTCTGAAAATTTAAGGTATGTTGGAAAAATGCACAAAAATATGGACGTTATTATTTCTCCAAGTTCCCCGAATAATCATGTCATCATGTCAGGAATTAGCGGTTCGGGAAAGTCGTATCGGATTGAGGACATGGAACGTAGGATTGTGGATCGAGGTGGTACAGTTGTCGTAATTGATATAAATGGCAATCATTCTCTGTCAATAGGTAACGATGTGTCGTTCATTTCGGCTCAAGAAGACGGTTTGATGCTGCACCTGCTTGACAGAAAGTGGGTTGACGAAGGAAAAGAGACTATAAGCAATCTCATTTCCTATGTAATTTGGACCATATGTCCTAAGCAGTTACGTGGAGCATGTCAGATTTCGTCAGTACGTGAAGCGGTGAAGTTCGCATTGAATCATCGGTCAGCTTTTGCTTCAGATATGGATGCTATAGCATATGGGTTGAAAAAACAAAATACTCAAGCTGCACAGGGGGCATATAACCATCTTTATGATGTCCTTGAAGGAAAAGTTTTTTGTAATTGTAGGAAGAAAATACGGAAACACGATTTGAATATAATTTCTCTCAAAGGAATAAATCCTGTAACACAAAAGAAAATTGCAGAAATCTTATTGTGCGCGTTTTGGAGACAAATGCGTATGTATGGAGAAAAAAATGATGCATGGACACTGGTTATAGATGAGTTTCAGAATCTGAATTTTGCAGAAGGTTCGGCTTTGTATCAGATGTTGACAGAGGCACGGAAATATCATCTTTCTTTGTTACTTGCAACCCAGACTATGTCAATTTTCTCAAAAAAGGAGAGAGCCATATTGAATCAGGCTGCTGTGCAGTTATTTTTCCGTCAAGCAAAAACAGATGAAAGACAGATAGCAGCATTGATAGATGCAACCAAGAAGGAAAAGTGGGAAATGGCGTTGAAACATTTGCATGTTGGAGAGGCTATTGCCGTTGGTGATCTCCAGGTGAATGGTCGAGATATTATGCAGCCGGTAATAACAACTTCAGAACAGTTGGTTCATTGTAGTAAATTAGCAACCTCAAATAGTCGAGAAAGGCGGTAATACTATGAATAAAAGAAAGTTTGACAGAATGAAGAGGATTTATATACATCTTCCGTACCTTGAGAACGAACATGGCAATCTGATTAGTTTGAAATGCAAAGCAGTATGTTAGCTAACATTGCATGATACAACCATTCCCTGGCATATTGTACATCAAGATATGCTAGGGAGGTTGTATTTCGAATCCTGTTAATAAAGAAGTATCCGCGCAAAGGAGGAATTCAAAGATGGAAAAAACAATAATCATGACAAAACTCACAGAGCTTTTGTCTCAGGAATCCCTGATTACCCCGGACGAGAAGGCGAAGCTTCTCAAGTTGATCAGGAAGGAGAAGAATTTATGAAACTTCGTGCCGTTATTTATGCCCGCTGCAGCACCGAGGAAGAAAGCCAGAAGGACGCACTCATCAAACAGGTGGAGGAAGCCAAAGAGTGCGTCCGCCAGAACGGATGGATTTTCGTGGATTCTTATGTGGAAAGCCGTTCTGGAACCACAACGAAAGGAAGAAATGAATATAACCGACTTTACGAGGACCTGTCGAAAGACAGGTTCGACGTTATTGTGATCAAATCTCAGGATCGTCTAATGCGAAATACAAAAGATTGGTATCTTTTTGTGGACCGGCTTGTGTCTGAGCAGAAGCGATTATATATGTATATTGACCACAAGTTTTATTCCACAGATGATGCCCTGATTACAGGCATCAAAGCGATTCTTGCAGAGGAATACAGCCGTGAACTCAGCAAGAAGATTAATAATGCTCACAAAAACCGCCAGCAGCATAACGGTACTGTGCTGCTGACTTCTCATACATATGGTTATCGGAAATTGAAGGATAAAAGTGTTGTGATCGAAGAAAAAGAAGCGGTCATTATCAGAAGAGTATACGAGTTATGTGCGGCTGGTTTTGGAAGCAGAACGATCTGTACCATTCTTCAGAATGAGGGGATTTTCAATCGGAATGGCAATCCTTTCAATGATTCTTCTATTTTAAGGATCATTCACAATCCTCTGTACAAAGGTACGGTAGTGATGAATCAGAGGCATTTTGATTTTGAAACCAAAAAGACCGTCAAAGTTCCGAAAGAACAGCAGTACATCTATGAACACAAAGTTCCTGCTATTGTGTCAGAAGAGTTATGGGAACTTGCCAACCAGGAAATATCCAGAAGAGCGATGCTGAAGAACATTGATAACAGCTTTAAAATAGGAAGAAACAGAGGAAAATCTCAACTGAGCGGCAAATTATTCTGTGGGTTATGCGGCAATCCTTACTATCGGAGAACCAGAAGAAGATATAAGGATGGAACGGTAATATATGAATGGAAATGTAAAACCTATCTGGAGACCGGCAGAAATACCAGTACAACCGACAGACCACAGATTCGAAAAGTTCATCTGGAACATTTTCAGGGGTGTGACAATGTACATCTGCAGGAGAATACATTGTTTGCATTGTTAGAGGAAATAGCCAGTGAAAAATACCAGACGGACAGAGAGGAAATCGTAAACAGTATGTTGGAAATGCTGCAGAAAGTGCTACAGCAAAAGGATTTTCAGCCGGATATTGAACGGTATCAGAAAGTGCGGGAGAAGCTGATGGAGCAGATGAATAAACTGCTTGACAAATTACTGGAAGGAATCATTTCCAATGAAGTATACCGGCACAAGCAGAAAGAATTAGAAAGCAAACTCCAGGAAACCAGTGAGAAGCTGGAAGAACTTCAAAGGAAAAGTGCATCAGACAATGTGCTGAGGGATAGATTACATAGGATAGAAAATACAATCCGCAATGGCGGCATTGTTGAGAAGGCTACAGCAGCAAGTATGTTGGAGGAAATTGATCGCATTATGGTATATCCGGACTTTCTTGAGATCCACTTTAGTTTATCCAGAATGCTTGGATTGGATGAAAAGTATGAGATTCCTCTGGATCAGCCGGATAACATTCTGCGGATTGAGTATGGTCACCTCTTTAATTATAGGAAGAAAAAGAAAGATGAGAGAGAAATCATCATCGAAATGATGCAGGCGGAACCGCAGATTACAGCGAAAGGGATTGCAGAGAAACTGGGAATCAGCCTGTCGGGTGCTAATTATAAAATCAAGGCACTGAAAAAAGAAGGACGTATTTACTTTCAGGGAAAAGGTGGGAGGGGTCGGTGGATGGTACTTGATGCGAAAGAGCTATATAACAGATAAATATAGAAGGGCAGCAGTGCCATAATGCGAATGATACTGCTGCTCGTTTAAATATTAAAGTGCAAAATAGTAGATTTATATTTGAAATGCAAAAATAATTTTATTAAATAGAATATAAAAGTTGAAAAATGAATAAAATAATGATATACTGATTGTGAAAGAAAAGGAGGCGATACGAATGCTTTGTCAGTTTTCATTTCAGAATTTTAAGTCTTATAGGGAAGAAACAATTTTTGATTTGCAGGCAACAGCAATTCCGGAATTCAAGGATAGCTTAATAGTTAAAGATAAGTGCAGTGCTCTTTTGCCTGTTAGTGTTATATATGGACCGAATGGAGGCGGCAAGACAAATTTACTTAGAGCATTATCATGCTTGATTACAACGGTGGTAAAGCCGATATATGATTTGGGAAGTACTAGAAATCGAGTGATCGTGCAGGGAAAGGTTGTTGCAGAGCCGTTCTTGTTTGAGAGTATTTCAAAGAATGAACCTACAGAGTTTGAGATTTTCTTTAGAACAGAGAAGTATGAATATCGCTATTATTTAGGTGTTTTAAAGGGTGAAATTTCAGCAGAGACATTGGATAGAAAGACAATCGGTGGAAAAAAGCCGGCACATATTTTTTACCGTGATGGCGAAGAGATTACATTAGGACCAATCTTAAGTAAGGAGAATGTAAATACTAAGGTTAATGAGAAGATGCCATTCGTATCCTTTTTAGCAATTAATTATAATATACCTGTGATAACAGAGGTGCAAGAGTGGTTTGAGTCTTGTATTATACGTAATTATGCTAACCCTATTGCGGAATTACAGATAATGGTAACGGATGATGAAAAGATAAAGAACCAGATTATTCTATTATTGAACGAAATGGGTATTGATGTAGAAGATTATAGATATGATGATAAGGAAGAACAGCTTTACACGATACGAACCATAGCTGGTGAGAAGTATGAGTTGCCGTTTGATCATGAATCGGATGGTACAAGAAAGCTGATTGCAGCACTTCCGGTGATACTTGTAGCATTACGTGAGGGACGTCTTGTTATTATTGACGAACTTGATGCAAAGCTGCACCCTAAGCTTTTGCGCTATGTGATATCAATGTTCAAAAATAGAAAGATTAATAAGTACGGAGCACAGCTTCTGTTTACGTCGCATGATATTGCGACAATGAAGAATACCGTATTTAGAAGAGATGAAATCTGGTTTGCTGCATTGGATGAGAAACATAGTAGTCAAATTTACTCTTTATATGAAATTCGACGCGAAGACAATGAACGAGTAAATAGCACAGCAGCGTTTGATAAGCAGTATCTGGAAGGAAGATATGGAGCAGATCCATATTTACAGAACATGCTAAGCGGAGGTGATTGGATTTGAGTTTAAAACCTCCGAAAAAAAGCGATTTGAATAAATCGTGGATGAAAAAGAAACCGGATAGATCCATTAAAATTCATCCAGAGTATCAGCTTATCGTAACAGAAGGAACAAATACGGAGCCTGCATATTTTGGTGTAATAAAAGATATTATCAATAAGCGATATCCTGAAAAGATACATTTGGATGTGTCCGGAGAGGGAGATAATACAATCAATTTATTCGAAAGGGCGAAACTCCTTGCTGGTGATAACTCCAATGTATATAAACATGTTTGGATTGTGTATGATACCGACGATTTTCCAGCGGACCATATAGATCGTGTTTTACAATTATGTGCGATAAATAGCACGGAGGAAACAATATTTCATGCTATATGGTCTAATCAATGCATAGAATTATGGTATTTGCTACATTTTTCTTTTATACAATCGGACATTCACAGAACAGAATATTGGCCAAAGTTAACGGAGAATTTAAAACAAATCGGTGCTGGTGAATATACGAAGAATCGCAAAGATATGTATCAAATTCTATATCCATATATGGACTATGCAATTGTAAATGCAAAAAGATTGAATGCGTTAAATGAGGGTAAATTACCATCAAAAGCAGCTCCCGGAACAAAAGTTAATGAATTAATTGAAGTATTAAAACCATATTTGACAGAAATGTAGAGAAAGAGAATACTCTTGAGGAAATCAAATCAGATATCTCCAGGGGTATTTTTTATTCCTTCTTATAAAATAGGTTTGGTAACCAGCGGCACGGAGCAGTATATATGGTATCCAGGATGGAGTTCTACCCATTTGGTCACAAATAGCCTTAAGAGAAACAGCCTTGTTGCATTCGATGATAAGTACCACATTGAATCCACAAAGACAAAGGTGGGAGGGGTCAGTGGATGGTACTTGATGAGAACGATAAAACAAGTTGTGAAATACAGAAAGAGACGTTATAATGAATGTAGTTGAAGGAAAGAGGGCTGAGTTATGCTGACTGTTTATCATGGTTCTGATCATGTGGTTAAAGTCCCGGTGTATATGGGAGGAAAGCCAGATAATGATTATGGGAACGGATTTTATACGACAGAATATGAAGAACGTGCAAGAAGTTGGGCGGCTCTTAATGGAAATCCGCAGCAGGCGGTGGTAACTGTTTATCAGTTGGATATGGATAACTTGAAAGTATTGGATTTCCATGAGTTTGGCGTTCTTGCCTGGGTTGCAGAGGTTGTGGCGAATCGTGGAATGAGTCAGGAAGCTGCTGCAATTGTGGGAGAGAAGATTGTAGAATTATACCGGGTTGACAGCAGTGATTATGATTTGCTGAAAGGGTATCGGGCAGATGATAGCTATACACAGGTGATAGAAGCATTCCTGATGAATCAGATTAATATCTCTGAGGTAGAGAGACTTTTTTATAAGGGTTCTCTGGGAAATCAGATTTTCCTGAAATCCGAGAAAGCTTTTGAAAGTATTCGTTGGGTGGAGGTTTATGATGTAACGGCTGATGAAAAAAACAGGGAGTCGGACATTATCGCCAGGAAAGAGGTCAATAAGTTTCTTTCCGGACGGATGAAAGCCATTCTTCTGGATGGTTTTCAGATTCCCGGAATTACTGCACAATATGCTATAAACAATCAATTGATTTATCATCAGGAAGGGGATTATTATGAGCAGGCCGGCGTATGATGAATGTTATCTGGATATGATGATAAAGAAGGGACGATATCTGTTTAAGCTGATTGCACGCAATTGCGATGATATTTTTCCTGTGATTACCGATTATATGAAAAGTGATTATCGTGAATACATGGATATGGGAAATCCTTTGTATCTGAACAAGACACCAAAGCAGATTCTGGGTAATATGGGAATCCGTATTAACGTTATGGCAGATATCAGTGATACATGGGATGAGTTTATATTGGAATGGATGTCGGATATTTACACTTATCTGCAGTGGAATTATGGCTTGTTTTCCTCCGAGATTGTAGAGAAAATCAAACCGGAAGAGCTGTATAAAAAGTATTATCCTTTACATGAGGCATCTATTTCCAATGCTTCAGGGAAACTTATGAAGATATATCAGATGGAGGTTTGACGATGTACGCAAATCGGAATGAGTACAGAAAAAGGAAATCACTGGCAATTGGTGTGGAAGATTACAAGAGAATCATAGATAAGTCTTATTACTATATGGATAAAACCCTCCTGATCCGGGAACTGCTTGACCAGGGTGGAACCGTCAGTCTTTTTACCCGTCCCAGAAGATTTGGTAAGACATTGGCTCTAAGTATGGTGAAGACTTTTTTTGAGTCGGAGATTGATGAACGGGGAAATCCGATCGATAATAGCCGTTATTTTGATGGAATGAAGATTATGGATACCGGAGAGGAATATACAACCCATATGGGGCAGTACCCGGTTATTTCCCTTTCCTTAAAATCGGCAAATCAGCCGGATTTTGAATTGGCTTATCAGGTGATGGATGAGCAGATTTCAGGAGAGTTCAAACGTCATCGTTATGTACTGGATAAAGATGTGCTTCTTGAAGATGAGAGGGAACGGTTTGAAGCTCTGATGCTTCGGCGTGCAGACAGAGCGAAACTGGCAACTTCTCTGAAGTTCCTGTCCGATTGTCTGAAAAAATATCATGGAAAAAATGTCATTATCCTGATTGATGAATATGATGTCCCTTTGGAAAACGCATATTTTCATGGATTTTATGAACAAATGATAGGATTTGTCCGTTCCCTGTTTGAGTCGGCATTAAAGACAAATGGCAGTCTGGAGTTTGCTGTAATTACCGGTTGCCTTCGAATCAGTAAAGAAAGTATCTTCACAGGATTGAATCATTTGAAAATAATAACGTTGCTGAATCATCAATACGCAGAGTATTTTGGATTTACACAAAAAGAAGTGGAAGATATGCTCAGAGATTACCAGATGACGGACAGGATGGACATTGTCAAAAAATGGTATGATGGATATCTGTTTGGCGATACAGAAGTATATAATCCATGGAGTGTTATTAATTATGTGGATGACTCAGTTGAGGGAGAACGTTTTCCGAAACCTTACTGGTCCAATACATCTTCGAACAGTATTGTCCGGGAATTGATTGAGTATGCAGATTCTGGGGCGAAAAAAGAAATTGAAGATCTGATTGCAGGGGGAACGATTTATAAACCGGTTCATGAAGAGATTACTTATGGAGATATCCATGTGTCTCAGGATAATCTGTGGAATTTTCTGTTTTTTACGGGATATTTAAAGATGGAAAAGCAGAAGCTTGAAGGCAATCAGATTTATCTGACACTGTCAATCCCAAATGAAGAAATCAGATATATTTATCAGAATACCATTCGGGAATGGTTTGAAAGTCAGGTAAAGCAGACGGATTTCAGAAATTTCTATAAGAGCATGCTGACCGGTGATACAGATAAAATGGAAGAGTTTATCAATGGCCAGTTATCAAAAAGTATCAGCTATTATGATAATGCTGAGAACTTTTATCATGGCTATATGGTTGGAATTTTCAATAGTCTGGATGGATACGAGGTATATTCCAATAAGGAATCCGGAAATGGGAGACCGGATATACAGTTGATGCCGTTCAATCCCAGAAAGCCTGCAGTCATTCTGGAACTGAAACAGGCGAAGAAATTTTCGGAGATGGAGAAAAAGTGTGAGGAAGCACTGAAACAGATTGAAGTACAGAAGTATGATAATAGCTTAAAAGAAGAAGGTTATGAGGAGATTCTGAAATATGCTATTTGCTTTTGTAAGAAAAGCTGTAGAATAATGAACTTACGATAGCAGAATGCAGGAACAATAAAATCATGAAAAGTATTGGAGAATAAGATGGCAAAAGAAATCATCCATAATATTCAGAATCTGACTGATTTATCCTGGGATATAATTAGAAACTCTTCTGGTACGGCAGGCTCTTTTTTGAAAGCCTATGATGATCTGGGAGCAAGAAAGAAGTATTATAAGTTGTCTAATTATAATGCTGTTGAGGGGATTGTAGGGCACGAGTGTGTGAATCATGGGTGGGGAGAGTATATTTATGAAATGTTGCTGGTGGACTATCTGATTCAGAACCGAGATAGACATGGTGCAAATATTGAGGTATTGCGTAACAAAACTGCAAAGACCTTGAGACTTGCTCCATTATTTGATCACGGTTTGTCGTTTGTGTTCAGCAGCATAACAGAGACAGCTCTTGAAAAAGTAGATGTTATGGCAGACAGCCGTGTTCAGTGTTGTGTTGGAACTGGATCGACCATTGAAAATCTAAAACTGATTCCTAAAGATAAACTTCCCAAAGTGAATCCACTTAAGGAAAGTGATAAACAGTATATCATGGAGGGATTAGAGAATATTCTTCCAGAAGCGTGGAGAGAGAAGATTTGGGAAATGATATGGAGGAGATGGGAGTATTATGAGGGCTTTTGCAATCAGAGATGAAGAGGAACAAAGAATCAAAGACCTTGCACATCTTATCTATTATGAAAAAGATAAACGATTTTATATTGAAGTACCAGATGATGCAGATGTCTGGGAAACGCCTCTTCTGTTAGCATCCTTTGTTAAGCGCGGTAAGAGGACGATTGATTCATATTGGAGCAAAGTGTGGGTACAGCAGAGAATTGTTCCAACGGACAGGCAGAATCTGGGACAAATCTTAAAAGCAAATGGTTTAGAGGAATATGATGAGTTTCAGTTGTTGATGCTTGGGAATGGGCGTTGTGCTCAGGATAGTTTGTATCTGGAAGAAATGGATGCCGGACAGGTAGTTAATATGTATAAAAAGCGATTTGAAAGAAGAGTAAAAGAGATTGCTCCTCTTGATGATAATCGGTTACTGGTATGTTTTAAAAACGGAGAAGTAAAGAAATGTGATATTAATCTTCTGGTAGGTGATAACCGCTTGTTTAGACGTGTCTTGAATAGTAAAGATATTTTTCAAAAGGTTACAGTACAAACTGGTGGCTATGGAATCTGCTGGGGCGAACAATTAATGATTTCTGATACAGATCTCTATGAAATCGGAGTGGATAGCAATAAATATCAGAATAGTATCGCTGATTAGTAGATGTGAATGATTGGCAGATTGATTTGTGTTCACTGGATAAATACGATAAATGTGAGGGAAAAGCTCTATGAAAACAAAGAGATTAAGAACTGTTGTAACGATTACTCAAAGTACATTGATTATTGTTATGATGGTGCTGGTTACCTTTATGATATTTCAAATTAATAATCT
>JBJEOB010000010.1:0-4638 GCA_051880495.1 Lachnospiraceae bacterium | reverse complement strand
ACGACCGTTGTATGAGAGATACGGATTTGCGAAAATGGAAGATGAAATGGAGCTGAAGGAATGAACTGGAAGAAATTATTTGCAATACATATTCTAGAGAGAGGATATGATTATTATTGTGATGATGCTGTTGATAATATGGAAATATCAGATGATATTATCAGAGCAGATGTAATAGGTTCAGAGGACTATGAAGTAGAGATATCCTTAAGTAACGGAGAAGTTACAGATATGTATTGTTCATGTCCTTATGCATTAGATGGTAGAAACTGCAAGCATATGGCAGCAGTACTGTATGAATGGTCGGAAAATGAAGCGGAAGAAAAGAAAGAAGAGGAAAATGCAATAAATACAGACTTGTTTCAGCCAGCATATACTGTAAATTCCTACAAGAAAAAACTGACTGCAGTTGAGGAACTTGTTAGAGGTGCTAATGAAGAGGATGTGCGTTCGTTTTTGGCGGCTGTTTTGTCTGAAGATGAAAAGTTGCTACTTCGTTTCCATAACACAATTAATAAGCAGGTAACGAGGGAGGATATCAATAACTACATTAGACAAGTGGATATCATAGCTGACAGGTATCTGGGTAGAAATCATTTTATCAGCTATTACGAGGCGGATGGTTTTATATCAGAAGTGGAAGAAATTATTGATGAAGATGTACGCCGAATGATAGACAATGGTAACTATCTAAGTGCATTTGAGGTGATGAATTACATCTTTGTTTTAATTGGGGATGTTGATATGGATGATTCAGATGGTGGTACTGGTATGTTGGCTGATAGGATTTATCAGCTATGGTTAGAGTTGCTTGTAAAAGTAAGTTCGGAAGAAAAAAGAAAAATGTTTGACTGGTTTACCTCTCATTTGGATGGCTCTGTTATAGATTATTTAGAAGAGTATATAGAACAGATTATCATGGGAGAATTTGAAGAAAAAGAGTATGAGCAGGCAAAACTTGATTTTATAGAGGATATGATTGCAAGGTCGGAGTGTAAAAATTCCGCTTGGAGCAGAGATTATGGAGTAGGAAAATGGGCAGTCAGATATTTGGAAATGTTGCAGGAGAAAAAAGCATCGGATGAGCAAATAAAAGAAGTGTGTAAAAGATACTGGAAGAACTCATCGGTAAGAAGGTACTATGTTGATATTTGCATGAAGAAAAAGGAATATGACCATGTTCTTCAAATTTTGGATGAATGTATATTGCTGGATAAACAATATAGAGGTTTAATTTCTGAATACAGCGAGAAGAAAAAAGAGATTTATCTTTTGCAGGGAAATAGAAGCGCCTACATAGAACAGCTTTGGAAATTAGTGCTTGAACATGAACCCGGAAATTTGGACCTGTATAGAGAATTAAAGAAACAATATACTGCAGATGAGTGGCTTGTAAAGAGAGAAGAAATATTTGGGAAGCTTCCGGCGTATGCACATGTGGAAAGACTGTATAAGGAAGAAAAACTATATGACAGATTGCTGGTATATGTATTAAATTCTCCGGGATTGTATGCATTACAGGAGTATGAAAAAGTTTTGAAAAAGGAGTACCCGGAGCAGATATTGAATAAGTATAAGGATGAAGTAAGTAAGATGGCGGTTCATACAAGTGACCGAAAGAATTATGCCCATCTGGTATCCTTGCTGCGAAAGATGCAACAGATGAAGGGTGGTTCAAAGCTTGTGGAACAGATAGTTGTTGAGTGGAAGATTAAATATAAAAATCGTCCGGCTATGATGGACGAATTAAGGAAATTGTGATGTTTGAGGTTCTTATGGATAGAAAAGCAAATAAAAATAAGCGAAGAAAAAAGCGTAATATTGATGATTTTGAAATAGAACAGGATGAGAATTTTAGCTTTATTGCTGGTTATACTTCGGGCGGTTTTCCTTATGGGAATCCTTGGGAAGAAACGGATGATGAGCAGAATGAAGTGGAAGATGTATTTATTTAAAAATGCGATGTATTATGCAATTTTATAGAAATGGGAGATGCTATTATGGCTGTATCATATAAACGATTATGGAAATTATTAGTAGATAAAGAAATGAGCAAATCGGATTTGCGTAAAAAGGCAGAAATCGCTCCTAACACAATGACAAAGCTTCGCCGTGATGAAGAGGTGAGCCTTACAATTCTTAGCAAAATCTGCAAAACATTACATGCAGACTTTGGGGATATTGTGGAGTATGTGCCGGATGCAGAAATATGGGATTTGTATAATGAGAACAGAGAGCTTCTGGGAAAAGACCATGTAAGAGGAGAGCAGCTACCGATAGATGGATATCATTTGGTGGTGCATGTATGGATTCGTAATTCAAAGGGAGAGTACCTTATTTCGCAGCGTTCTGCAAACAGACCGACAAACCCTTTGATGTGGGAATGTGTAGGTGGTTCGGTTGTAAAAGGTGAGGACAGTTTATTAGGAGCAATTCGAGAGGAAAAGGAAGAAGTTGGCGTTGATTTGATGCCGGAAAATGGACAAGTACTTTTTACAAAGACACGAAAAATTATTGATGGAAAAATTTTTAATGATATTATGGATGTTTGGCTGTTTGATTACGATGGGGAGGTTGATTTAGGCAATGCCACAACGGATGAGGTGGAACAGGTTGCTTGGATGAATCGGGAACAGATAAAAGAATTGTTTGATGCAAATATGTTTGTGGATACATTGGAATACTTCTTTACGGAAGTGAATGTTTAAGGAAATTTAATGTTTACTCAGGAGGAAGCAGATGATAGATAAAAATGATGATATACAGCAAAGGAATATCGATTTATTAATAGCAGGATATTGGTATGAGGATTTACCACCAGTTATAGATATAGCAAACATGAAAGAAAAGATAAAGGGAATTATTGAAAAGATTGATAATGATATATATGATGACTTTTATAAAACGGATGGAATAATAACTGAATATAAAAATACACAGGCACCATCATATATATTTAATGACGGGATAGAACCTATAACTTTTTTTGAATTTAAGAAGAATGGTGCATTGAGAGAAATGCAGATTCCCAATTTGAAGTATTATTGTACATTTGTTTATAACACAATTGCTGTCTATGATGAACTGTTTAGTAAACTGTATAGTGAGCCGGAATTTGATAAATATGTTTGTAATTCAAACTCTTATATATTATTTAATGAACTGTTTCATATTTATAAATTGTATGATGGAAGTGAGGAAATTATTGAGAGTGGAATATTTGCTGTAAAGAATAATAAAACTACGGGGCAACTTGCACATGAAGAGAATAATGTAAGATACTTAAAAAAGCAAGGTGCTAAATTATATTCAGTTAAAGTTGATATAGAGTCATTTTATCCCAATGTGTATACGCATTATCTTAGTAAAATTAAAGATGCTGAGCCATATAAAGATAATATTTGCTGTGACACTTATTTTGACTTTTTGGATTATTACAATATGAAGATAAATAATAATCAGACAAAGGGAATTGTGACAGGAGTTTACTCTTCGACAATATCAGCGGAGTTGCTTATGTTATGTGTGGATTACGAGATTAATAATGTTATAGGTGATGAGGTGTCGTACATTCGATATGTTGATGATTTAACTTTTTTTTCAGATTCTTTAGAGGAAATATATTCCAAATTGCCATTAGTACAAAGGGTTTTGAATAAATATAGGCTTAGAATAAATAACAATAAAACAGAGACACAAAAGAGCATATATAATATGTCATATGTTGATATGTATGAGTTGAAGAAGAGATTTGATTTTTTCGATTTTGATTCTACTGATATTATAAAATATGATAAAGAGGTTTTTTACAATATTAAAGGATATGTGGCTAGAGCATATGACAATAATCTAAAATCTGAAATAAAAGCATTCTTATCAATGTTTAGAAGAGCTATTAGTTTGAAAAAACTTTGCTTTGATATAGATGAGAAAATTGACTTAAAAAAACATACTGTAGCATATATGGTACAGTTGGCTTGTTTGGAACCAATATTTGCATCGCGTTGCTATAGGGTTATCATTTCTATATTGAATTTGATTGATGAAGAGAATAAAAAAGATGAAATAGTAAAATTGCTGAAATCAAAAAATGCATTTTATAAATGCAACATATCATGATTTGCTTTTGCAGATATGGCATTATTATGTTTTGAGTACGTATGACGCTAAATCCAATATTAAAGAGTTGATAGATAGTTTTGGAAGCGATGAAATAAATCCGATTATCTTAGCAGGATTTGTAAAAGAAAAAAATGCAGCTAATAAAGAATTGTTTGATTATATAAAAAAGACTTATTCTTCAATTGTATATAAAGAAGGAGAGAGTTCTTATTGGATGCGAAGCATTATGTTTTCAAAATGGTGGTTACCATTGCTTGTTATATATTTAAAGGATGGTAAGGACTATTCTCAATTTTATGAAAGCCAACATTTTCATGAAATTTACAAGGAAATGAAAGAGGATAAATAATTTCTTTTTCATATAAAAGAGAATTGCTACAATATATTCAGGAAAATGAAGAACATGGAATGAAGTTCTAAGTAGAGTATTATAATAGTTAATTGATGTAAATTGGAGGCGATAGAATGACAATTGAATTTATGAGAGACTTGCTTTCAAAAGATGAAAAAATAACA
>JBJEOB010000009.1:0-88381 GCA_051880495.1 Lachnospiraceae bacterium | reverse complement strand
AATGAGCGATGCCCCTGGAATGGTTGACAGACTTAACCTTTACAGAAACAGAAACGTCTTCGTAACAGAGTTTGTGGCAAGATGTTACACAAAGGCTCTTGGAAGAACGAGAGACATTGATGGTGTTGAACTGTGGTGCAGAATGATTATCACAGGCGAATGGACACCAAGAAATGTAGCAGCAAGCGGATTCATAAATTCTGATGAATTTTTGGCAAAGAACACAACCAACAAGGAATATGTTGAAATCCTTTACAGAACATTCTTTGACAGAGAGGCAGATACAGACGGATTAAATACATGGCTTAGCCTGCTTGACGGCGGAATTTACACAAGAGACATGGTACTCGACGGATTCGCAGATTCAGATGAATTCAAGGAAGTGCTTGCAAGCTTTGGTTTAAACTAAATATTGGATTCGCATATAAGTTGATTTTATGGGGACCGGCGGTGAGCCGGTCCCTTTTGAGCCCTTTTGGGGAAAACTCATGGGAAAGTGACAAAAGAAGCCTAAACCCATGAGCCGGGCGAGCGAAAACTCATGGGAAATCATGAAAAGAGCTTGATTCCCATGAGCCAGGCACGAAAAAACTCATGGGAAACCACCCAAAAAATAAAAAATACATAACCAAGCTATAAACAATCAACAAATTCATCCGATATATATTTCAAGAAGGGGATATTGTACCCTTCTAAGGCAAAAGGACTTGCAAAAAAATAAATCAAGGAGGGTAGTAAAATGAGTGTTAATTCGGTATCAGGCGCATCAGGCCAGGATATGTATGCATACTCATCTGCGGCAAAGTCGAATGTTAAAGATGATGCCAAGGATAAGACAGGTGATGCAGGTGCTGTTTATGAAAAGTCATCAGGTACAGCAAAGAGTGCCACTTATTCAATTAACAAGATGAGTGCAAAAGACAGAGCTGACTTGGTTTCACAGCTTAAGGCTGATCAGGAATCAAGACAGAGCCAGCTTGTCAACATTGTTCAGCAGATGATGGGTAAACAGGCAGCAAGCTACAGCATCGCGACAGCAAGTGATGATATGTGGAAGTTCCTGGCAAAAGGTGATTTCACTGTTGATGCGGCAACAAAAGCGCAGGCACAGGCTGATATTGCAGAAGACGGTTACTGGGGTGTAAAACAGACATCGCAGAGATTGTTTGATTTTGCAAGCGCATTGGCCGGCGATGATGTTGAGAAGATGAAAGAAATGCAGGCGGCTATGGAAAAGGGCTTTAAGCTTGCAACAAAAGCGTGGGGTAAGGAATTACCATCTATCAGTAATGACACGCTGTCAGCAGCAAATCAGTTATTTGATGATTACTATAAATCAAAAGGCGTCGAGTAATTGAGCATTAAGAGCATAGGCTCACAATAATAGGACAAAAAGTCCAAAAGAAAAATTTAAACGTCTTAAAATCTGGAGGGTACACAGATTTTAAGACGTTTTTTGCGTAATGACGTTTGACTTTTGACACCAGAACCCGGTTAGAAAATAGTTGCGGATAATGTCGAAAAAAGGCTTGTTTTTGGGTAAAAAATACGTATTATACATTTTGTACAAAAAATATAAATATGAAAAACGAATCTGTAAAAAATGAACAAAGCAATGTGGACAATTCATGTACAATGTGATATACTAAATGCTATCATAGGTTTCGTATCGAAACCAAAAATAAAGGGTATTAATGTAACCAATCAGTCATTGCTGCGGGCTGCGAGGAGGCAGAAAAACCCTTGGGTATAAGGAGGAAAGACATGAAGTTTAAGACAAAACAGAGAATATTGTCTGTAGTAATGGCATTACTCATGACAATAAGCTTACTGCCTACAGATTTTGTGGGTGGAAATGTAGTGGTGTCTGCTCGAGATGCGCAGGATTTCAAGAGTAGCTCTTATGATCCTGCTGGAACAGACTTAGTTGGAACATATTCTACTACAACAGTAGATAGTGTAACAACGGTTAAATGGGACTTCACAACAGGAATAAACACCGCAAGTAATAGCAGTTCCTTTGTTGAAGGTGATACTGTTAATGGTATTAAAATACTAGCGGTTGCAGGTAGTTCCAATGTAAATACGGCGGCTTACCTTAAGCTTGGAAAAGCGACAACTACCGCTTATACAACTATTGCGATTCCTACATCAGGACTTACAGTAACCAGCTTAAAAATTACATCTACTCAGACTAGCAGTAATTATATTTTTAAGAATGGCGAAACTACGTATAATGCTAAAGATAGTGCGGTAGTTGAATTTACCGGTGAGAACCTTACTGTGGGTGAAGATGGTTATATTACTGTAGAATACCTGGGTACATCAGATAGCAGGATTGCATCAATAGAAGTTATTGGTACATCCGGTTCAACACCGACTCCAACAACCTACGCAATCACCGTAACCAACGATGGTAACGGTACAGCAAGTGCAGACGTTGAAGAAGCAGCAGAAGGTGCAACGGTAACACTTACAGCTACGGCAAATGATGGATACCAGTTCAAGGAATGGCAGGTAGTAAGCGGAGAAGTTACAATAACAGACAATAAGTTTGAAATGCCTGCATCAGCAGTAGAAGTAAAGGCAATCTTTGAAGAAAAAGCAGCAGATCCTGTTGATGACAAGACCATTGCTTCAGGTACATATGATTTCATAGGCACTTTTAAGACTGTTGAAGCCGCCAATGCAATTGACGGTATGGCAGTTGACGGTTTCAGTAGTGATTCTCATGGTCACGGACTCGAGTCAGCTGCAGGCGCTACAGTAACACTTAACCTTAAAGAAGCAGCAAATGTTATTGTAACAGAGTGTATGTATGGCTCAGCAGAAGTTACAGCAAGCTCAGGTACGGTAGAGAATACTGTTACATGTGTACCAAGCAATGTAGATGGTGTCTACACAATTAAGAACGCTGAAGCCGGTGAGTTAGTTATCACATTTGCAGCAGGAACCAACTATCTCCACGCAATTCAGGTGGAATATCTTTCAGAGATTAAGACTGTTGCGGCAGGAACATATGATTTTATCAGCGCATATGCTACAGTTGATGATATCAATGCAATTGATGGCCTTAGCACAAGCGGAATGACAAAGCATGCTTCTCATGGTGTTACAACAAGCAGTGGTACAATCACTCTTGATCTTGCTTCTGCTGCTAAGATTACAATAGAAGAATGCAAGTATGGCTCAATTGTACCGACAGCAGGTGATTTAACCGTTGATACGATTGCAGAATATGTTAATGGTAATGATGGTACAGATGGTGTATACAAGATAACAGCACCTGAAGGCGGAAGAGTTGTAATCAACATTGCAGGTTCAATCAGCGCTTATATTCACAGCGTTGCAGTTGAATATATAACAGCAGAAGAGCGTACGATTACGGTTACTGCTGAAGGAAACGGTAAGGCTATAGCTTCAAAGTCAAAAGCTTATGTTGATGATGTTGTTACAATTACAGCAACTCCTAATACAGGAGCAACATTTAAGGGCTGGACAGTAGTATCGCCTGCAACATTAGTCCTTACGGATGCTTCAAGTGCAGAAACAACCTTCACAATGCCTGATGAAAATGTTGAAATCAAGGCAGTATTTGAGGGTGGCTTAACAGAAGCAGAAGTTGAACTGACACAGTCAAATGACTTTGACTTTACAGGCACATTTACAACATTAAATTCTGTAGGTTCAACATCAGTACTTACATCAGGTCAGACAGTAATGCTTGGTAAGCTTAACAGCTCAGGTATTTCATATGATGCAACCGGATTTGCTAAATTCAGAACAGGTAATGTATTATACCTTCCATTGGTTAATGCTGACACAACCAAGGTTGTTGTAAAGATGATATGTTCACAGGAAGACGGTACAAGATGCATTACAGTCGGCTCAGATGAAAACGGAACATACAAAGTTAAGGTTTCAAAGTCATTGAAGGAAGTAACTGTTCCGGATATTGATGACTTTGTTGTAACGGTTGGCGATGTTCGCTACCTTCCGGTTATCGCAACAGGTGAAGTAAAGACATACCATATTTATGTTGACGAATATAATCCTGTTAACAGCGTAGTTGTAAGCGGTACGGTAAGTAACGCAGCAGCTAACGGAGTAACACAGATTAAGTTTAAGAATGTAACAGATACAACAAGAGCTGATGTTGTTGCAGAAATTGATTCAGAAGGAAAGTACAGCGCAACACTTAAGAGAGTTGACGGTAACACATCATATGTAGCAGCAATTCCTAATATCGGATACAAGCTTGATGATACCGACGGAGCTAATAAATTTACATTAACAGGTAATGCAACAACATTCCCTAAGGATTTTGCTGTTGTAGAATCTCCTGTAGCACAAATTTCAGGAACATTAACAGGAGTTCCTGACAGTGCATTAAAGGGAGACCTTAAGGTTACATTAGTTCCTGAAAACAATTCACTCGATTCTGTTGAAGTAACATTGACAAAGAATGGAGAAACATATACTTATGAAGAAGTATATCTTGCTGCCGGTGAGAAATACTCTGTTGTCTTAACAAATGCAGATGATTACGAAGTGCTTAATAAAGTTTGTGAACTTGAAGGAATGACTCCGGATGTTGACATTGTTGCGACAGCTAAGCCGGTTGTTTCTGTATCAGGTAAGTTTGTAACATCTGATAAGAAAACTTCAGACGTAACTAAGATTACATTTACTAATATTGAAACACCTGACTACAAATACACATTTGATGTAACAGGTGATACATATTCTGCAGAACTTCGTGCGGCTGAATATGTTACATCAGTAGAGTCAACTGCTTATTCGGCATACGACCATGTATCGGTAGGAGATGCTGCAGTAACTAATGATGTATACCTTCAGGCACCGGAAGATTCATCTTCTGTCGAATACAAGGCAGAAATAAATGTCGGTGCAGGTCAGGAATTTGAAACAATTGCAGAAGCAGTTAAGTATGTTTCAAGAATGACTCGTACAAACGGAGAGAGAGTAACATTATTACTTACAGATGAAGTGTATAGAGAACAGCTTGTTATCAACACTCCTAATATTACAATTAAGAGCGCAAATGCTTCAGGTGTGTCAGCAATTACATGGTATTACGGTGTAGGATATTCATACTACAGTGCTAAATTAAGTGCAGACGGCAAGTCAATATACTATGATGAGGCACTTGCAATCGATAAATATCAGGTAAGCATTCCTGTTACTCAGAATCCTGGACACTGGGGAGCAACAGTTAACCTCCTTGCAGGGGCCGAAGGCTTCCAGGCAGAAAATATTATATTTGAAAATTCATTCAACAGATATATGACTGCTGATGAAGTAGAGGACGGCGTTGGAACAGGTACAGGTGAATGTAAGCTTGATCGTTCTGTTGCAACAGACGCAGATGTTATTAAGAGAGCATATAAGGAAAGAGCTGCAGCAATTTACATTCAGGCTGATAAGACTGAGTACAAGAACTGCGAGTTCTTAAGTTCGCAGGATACAGTCTATACAGGTGATTCAAATGAGCATTCATACTTTGTAGATTGTAAAATCGAAGGAACAACAGACTATATCTGTGGTGACGGTAATCCTGTATTTGACAGGTGCTTATTAAGCATGTACAGCTACAGCGATCAGGAAGCAACAGGAAGCTTCATCGTTGCCAACAAGGCTAAGGCTACTGACGGCGGTTACTTCTTTAATGATTGCTCAATCGCTACAACAGATTATCCTGGTCTTAAGGCTACATCAGGCAACCTCCTTGCTCGTGCATGGGATGCAGGCTCAATAAAATGGTACAACACATTGGTTGAATCATCAACAATGCTTGCAACTAAGGCATACGCAGATATGAATGCGAGTGTTTCTAATGCAAATTATCAGGAATACAATACACATCTTGCAGATGGAACAATTGTTACAACAAATCAGGGAATTACATCCGGTGTAACAATCCATGTAGAAGATCCAAAGTTTGATATGACAGCAAACTTTGGCGGATGGGAGCCTGATTTCTACACTGTAGCATCATATTCAGTAGCACTTGATAAGAGTGGATTGAAAAACGCTGATGCTGCACTTGACATCGCAGCAGATGATAAGGTTTCAACAGATGATGTTGTAGTAGTAACAATCACTCCTACAGAGGGATATGTATTTAGTGTAGCACCTACAGTATCAGCTACAGGTGCAACAGCAGGTACTCCTGCTAAGCAGACAGATGGTTCATATAAGTGTGAAATCACAACATTTACTTCAGAAGCAACAGTAACAGTTTCAGGTGAGGCAGTTCTTGATACAGAGCCTACATTTACTGTAGATCTTGTACAGACAGAGCTTACAGGTGCAACTGCGACAATGACAGAAGTTACCAAAGTTCATGCTGATGATGTGGTAACAGTTACAATCACACCTGCTGATCATAAGTTGTTTGAAGCAGCTCCTACAGTTACAGCAGACAATGCAACAGCAGGAGAAGTAACTAAGCAGGCAGATGGTTCATATAAGTGCGATGTTACAACATTTACAGCTAACACAGTTATTACTGTAGTGGGTGCTACGGTTGATGAGCCAAGCTATGACTTTAGCATTAACAAGGAAGGTCTTACAGGCGCAACAGCTGAACCTGATACAGAAGAGACAACAAAGGTATATAATGACGACGTAGTTACAATTACACTTACACCTGATTCAGGTACAGTATTTGACGGAGTACCATCGGTAACAGCAGATAATGCAACTGTCGGTGAGGCAAAGGCTTTAACAGGCGGTGCATACTCATTCGAAGTTACAGGATTTACCGCAACTACTGTAATTACAGTAACAGGTGCAACCAAGACAGCGCCATCAATTGAATCATATGTATTGTTAGGCGATACAGAAAACGTATTTGCTGCATTAACAGCAGAGACAGCTGCAAAGAGTGCTGACGGATACTTTTCACTTGGTATTAAGGTTAAGGGTACAAAAAATGAAAAGGAATACCCTGACGGAAACAAATTTACTTATCGTTTACAGACCGGTACTAAGATGGTTGTTTCGAAATCAACCGGATATGTTAAATTCACAACAACAAAACCTGCAATCGTCATCGTACATGCAAATCAGAGTGGCGGCAGCACAGGCGATGTAAGAAAGGTTACACTCGTTGATTCTGCAGGTGCAACCGTTGCAGTAGGACCGGACCTTGTAAAGGGTACGGTACCTGAACCGTTTGTATTCGTGCTTGAAAGTGCGGGAACATATTACCTTGGTGAACTAGAAGTTGGTGGTATCGATATTTACCGCGTAGAGGTTAAGGAAGGTACAACAACAGTTCCTACAACATACAAGGCAGAATTAGTTTCTGAAGGATTAACAAATGCAAAAGCTAAACTTAGCAAGTCTGTATGGATTCCTGCAGATGGTGAAGTAACAGTAACCGTTACTCCTGATGAAGGTGCTTCATTTAAGGCAGCTCCAGTTGTTACTGCAACAGTTGGTACAGCCGGTGAAGTAACAGACAATGGAGACGGAACATACAAGTGTGTAATCAGCGGTATTACAGCAGATACACAGATTACCGTAACAGGTGGAGCAGAATATCCTGAATTCGATGTAACAGTTGATTCAACAGGACTTACAAATGCTAAGGCAGAAGCTGACAAGACAAAGGCAACAGTTAAGGATACTGTAACTGTAACAATTACACCTGATACAGGTATGGAATTTAAGACGGCTCCAACAGTTACTCTTAAGAAAGTGGATACGGAAGAGGATACAGCAACAGTTGGTACAGTTACCAAGGCTGCAGAAGGCGATGCTTACACATGTGAAGTTACAGCATTTAATGCAGCAACAGAGATTGTTGTAGCAGGTACGGCAACAGCTAAACCGGTAATTGTTAAGATTACGGTTGAAAATGACGGAAATGGTACAGCAGCAGCTGACAAGACAGAAGTTGAAGAGGGAACAACAGTTAACCTTACAGCAACAGCTAACGACGGCTACACATTCAAAGAATGGGTTGTAACAGGTGAAGGTGCATCAGTTGCCGATAAGAGCGCAGCAACAACAACACTTACAGTAGGAAGCGTTGATGTTACTGTTAAGGCAACATTTGAGAAGAACAAAGTACCTGCTGATTTAACAAAGATTAAGGCATTCGTAGAAAGACTTTACAAGAACATCTTAGGAAGAGATGCTGATGAAGAAGGTATCAACACATGGGTAACAGCTCTTGCAAACGGAACACTTAACGGTGCAACAGCAAGTTACGGCTTTGTTAACAGTGATGAGTTCAAGAACAGCGGTCTTACTAATGAGCAGAAGGTAGAAATCTTCTACGCAACATTCCTTAACCGTGTGGCAGATGCAGAAGGAAAGAAGATGTGGGCTGATGCACTTAACGCAGGCGTTGATATTGAGAAGATATTTGAAGGCTTCGTAATGTCAACAGAGTTTGCGGGTATCTGTGATACATACGGAATCAGTCAGGGTCAGATGAGTGATATCCCTGGAATGACAGATATCTTAAACAGATACAGAAACCGTAACATATTCCTTGCATCATTTGTAGCAAGATGTTATGAAAAGGCACTTGGCAGACCGGCAGATGTTCCTGGCGTTGATGTATGGTGCGCACAGATTATCGAAGGCTACATGTCACCAAGAAATGTAGCTGCAAACGGATTCTTCCACTCAGATGAATTTATCGCAAAGAATACAACAAACGCACAGTACGTTGCAATTCTTTACGAAACATTCCTTGGAAGAGAGCTTGATCAGCCAGGCTACGAATTATGGGTAGGTTTACTTGACAGAAATGAATGGACAAGAGACCAGGTACTCGATGGATTCGCAGATTCAGATGAGTTTGCTGTAATTCTTGCAAGCTTTGGTTTAAACTAAATATTTCATACTAACGTATGGGATTTTACCCCGCCGTTTAATTACGGCGGGGTTCTTTTTATTGTTTTACATCTTATTGTTTTTATGGTATAATATAATATCCGTGAAAGGAGTATAAGATGGGTAAATTTGGTGAATCAAGATTCAAATTAACCGGCCAGCTTAAGTCTTATATGACATGGCCTTTATATATTGGTGTTCTGTTCCTCGTGATGATTATTCCGATGTTCCTAATAAGTCGTCCCGCAGGTGTATTAATGTCTGCCTTTAATGTTATTTATCTTACTATTGCGTTACTTCTGTACCGTTATAAGTACAATAAGATTATGAATGCAATGATAGATTTTGCGGCTAATTATTCTCAGGTTCAGAAACAGCTGCTCAAGGAACTGTCGGTTCCGTACGGACTGATAGACGATAATGGCAGGATTATTTGGACCAATTATCGCATGAAGGAGATTTTTGGCAAGGAAAAAGAACAGAAGAAGTCCATTATGGCAATATTTGAGTCAATCCGTAAGGAGAATCTTCCGAAGGAGGATGAGATTAAGGAGATATATCTTTCCTTTAATGACAGGGATTACCGTATAGAGCTTAAGAGACTGCCGCTTGCTGAGATATCGGGAGGCCTTGACCTTGTGGACGAGGATGACAGCAGTGCCATCATTGCAATGTATATGTTTGATACGACGGATCTTAATTCTGCACTCAAAACGCTTGCTGAAGAGCAGATGGTTGCAGGACTTATTTATATTGATAACTATGATGAGGTTATTGACAATACTGATGTTGCCAACCTGGCGGTTACCCCGGGCATCATAGAGGGTATGATTAATAAATATATCTGTTCGCGCGGAGGTATTGTCAAGAAGCTTGAGAAAGACAAGTATATTGCGATGTTTACCTACAGGGCACTTGATTCGATGAAGAGTGACAAGTTCAGTCTTCTTGAGGATGTCAAGAAGGTTGAGGTTGGAGAAGACCTTGCATTTACGATAAGCTTTGGTATAGGTACCAAGACGGATGATGAATATATTAAGAGTCTTGAACTTGCCAAGTCGGCAATGGACCTTGCGCTTGGCCGTGGCGGTGACCAGGTTGTTGTAAAGGACAATGAGAAGGTTATTTACTTTGGCGGCAAGAGCCAGCAGATGGAGAAGAATACAAGGGTTAAGGCCAGAGTCAAGGCACATGCCCTTCGCGAAATATTTGCATCAAGAGAAAAAGTATTTATTATGGGGCACAAGATAGGCGACATGGATTCGCTTGGTGCTTCGGTAGGTATCTGTCATGCAGCGATGCATGCAGGTAAGAAGGCATATATTGTTTTTAATGAGGTTACTACTTCTGTTAAGCCTGTCATGGACAGACTGCTGAGTCTGCCGGAATATGAAAATGTGTTTATAACAAGCAATACAGCCCAGGATATGGTGGATGCATCGTCTGTAGTAGTTGTAGTTGATGTTAACAAACCAAGCTATACGGAGTGCGAGGAGCTTCTTTCCCTGTGCCGTACACTGGTTGTTATTGACCACCACCGCCAGACAGACGAGACAATAGAAGGTGCAATCCTTTCGTATGTTGAGCCAAATGCTTCGTCGGCAAGTGAAATGGTTGCCGAGATTCTGCAGTATTTTGACAACGGAATTAAGTTGAAGGCGGCAGAGGCAGAGGCGATGTATGCCGGAGTGATTATTGATACCAACAAGTTTAACAACAAAGCGGGTGTCCGTACATTTGAGGCATCGGCTTATCTTAGAAGAAATGGCGCCGATATCGTCCGTGTCCGTAAGATACTTAGAAGTGACATGGATGAATACAAGGCGAAGGCGGCGACAATCAGCAGCATGGAAGTCTACAAGGGCTGTTTTGCATTTGCAATATCGCCGAGTGAAGGACTTGAAAGCCCTACAGTTGTGGCGGCACAGGCGGCGAACGAAATGCTTGACATAAAAGGTATCAAGGCTTCGTTTGTATTTACGGAATATTCAGGAAAGATTTATATAAGTGCCCGTTCGATAGATGAGGTTAACGTTCAGATAATCATGGAGAAGCTTGGCGGCGGAGGCCACATGAGTATTTCCGGAGCCCAGCTTAAGGATGTTACCGTAGAACAGGCAGTGGAGATAGTTAAGAGAACTATCGATACAATGATTGAGGAAGGAGATTTGTAATGGAAGTTATTTTATTGGAAGATGTTAAGACACTTGGGAAAAAAGGTCAGATAGTTAAGATTAATGATGGATATGCAAGAAATTATGTGCTTCCTAAAAAGCTTGGAATTGAGGCAACGAGCAAGAATCTCAATGATTTGAAGCTTCAGAAGGCCAATGAAGACAAGATTGCGAAGGAGCAGCTTGATGCCGCCAAGGCACTTGCAGAGAAGCTTGCAGGGATGACCGTTAAGGCTTCCATTAAGACTGGCGAGGGAGGAAGAACATTTGGCTCAATCTCAAGCAAGGAAATTGCGGAAGAGGCCAAAAAGCAGCTTGGTCTTGAGCTTGACAAGAAGAAAATTGTGCTTGATGAGCCAATCAGAACACCGGGAACACACATTGTTTCCGTTAAGTTACACCGTGAGGTTACAGCCAAGTTAAAGGTTGTTGTAAATGAAATGTAGGTATTGTTATGGATGAAGAGATTATTAAGACTGCACCCAATAATTTAGATGCGGAGAAATCCGTTATAGGTTCGATGATACTGGATGTTGACGCGATTACCGTCGCATCGGAAATGCTTACTTCAGATGATTTCTACTACAGCCAGTATGGTGTTATGTTCGACGCGATACTTGAGCTTGTGAACGAGGGCAAGGTAGTGGATGTACTGACATTGCCTGAGAAGCTTCGTGAGAAGTCGGTCCCGCCTGAGATTGCAGACCTTGAGGCAATGAAGTCACTGGTGCTTGATGTCCCGACATCTGCACATATTCGCCAGTACGCACAGATAGTGCATGATAAGGCGGTGCTTCGCCGTGTGATTGCGGCAAATGAGGAAATAAGCAGGGCGTGTTATCTTGGCAAGGACAGTGTTGAGGATATTCTTGCAAATACTGAAACCAAGATTTTCAATCTGGTACAGAACCGTGGCTCAAGTGAGTATGTCCCGATTAAGGATGTCGCGATAGATGCGTTAAGGGGTATTTCAAGGGCATATCAGAGCAAGGGAAATATTACCGGTGTACCGACCGGTTTTACTGACTTAGATTTTAAACTGTCAGGACTCCAGCCGTCGGATTTAATACTTGTTGCGGCGCGTCCTTCAATGGGTAAGACCGCATTTGTATTAAATATTGCACAGCACGTAGCGGTCACTCATCATACGACGACTGCCATTTTCAGTCTGGAAATGAGCAAGGTTCAGCTTGTAAACCGTCTGCTGTCGCTTCAGTCGGGCGTTGAGGCGCAGAATATCCGTACCGGTGAAATAAATGATACACAGTGGGCAAAGCTTGTAGAGAGTGCCGAGCTTATCGGCAGGTCTTCGCTTATTATTGATGATACGCCGGGTATTTCGATTGGTGAGCTTCGTTCCAAGTGCAGAAAATACAAGCTGGAGCACAATCTGGGACTTGTAATCATCGACTATCTGCAGCTTATGACGGGTAATGCCAAAGCAGAATCCAACCAGCAGATGATTTCAGAAATTTCTCGTTCACTTAAGGCTCTTGCAAGAGAGCTTAATGTTCCTGTTATTGCGTTGTCACAGCTTAGCCGTGCGGTTGAGAAGCGTGATGACAAGCGTCCTATCATGTCAGATCTTCGTGATTCCGGAGCGATTGAGCAGGATGCGGACGTTGTTATGTTTATTTATCGTGAGGATTATTATAACAGGGATATTGAACCTGAAAAGCGTGATATATCAGAGATTATTATCGCCAAGCAGAGAAACGGCCCTATAGGAACAGTGCGTCTTGCATGGATTCCTAAATACACCAAGTTTGGTAATCTCGAGCGTAAAAGGGCTGAGAGAGAAATCGATTAATATAACATACATTCAAAGGCGAATACCGGGGGAGAACAATAATGTTTTTTCCCGGTATTCTTATTTAAAAGGAGGAAGCCGCGTGCAGGAAACTAAATACGTCACAATTACTTCAAAAAGAAAAAAGATTTTATTGGGTATAAGCACGATTATTTACGTCCAAACGGTTGGCAAGAAGACAAGGATTCATGTGTCGGGCGGTACGGTATATGAAACAAGGATGACAATTGGTGAGATTGCGAAGAGCCTTGGCGACGACTTCATCAAAGTACACCGCGGGTGCCTTGTGTCAGCTATGGCGGTACATGATATTACTGATAAGATTAACTTAAGTAACGGCGAATGCATTGAATTTGCAAATCGAAAGAAAAAGGAAATTATACAGCAGTTTAGTACTAAGCAAAGGAATATAATAAATAATATGTCGGCTGAAGGAGTTCCGGCAACGGAAAAAGAATACCGCAAATATTATGAAAGTTTCGACAATATGCCGTTTGCCTTTACGGACATTGAGATGATATTCAATGAGGAAAGACATGCTGTAGACTGGATTTTCAGATATGGTAATGAAGCACTGGCGAAGCTTGAAAAAATGTCGCTTGAAAAGCTTATAGGAAGCTCTTTTGGAAGTCTGTTTGCCAATATGGATTCAAAGTGGCTAAGGTGTTACGAACAGGCGGCAAACTATGGTGAGACTCTTGAAATCACTGACTACAGCCCTGAGATTGACACATATTTGAAAGTTATATGTTTTCCTACATTCAAAGGCCACTGTGGATGTATACTTTTTGATGTTTCACAGATTAAATGCACTAAAAAATGACCACAGCACACCTTTTGGTGTAACTGTGGCCGTCTTGTCTCATAGTAAATTGTGTTACAATTTCTCTACTGTGGATTTGGAGCACCTACAGGACATGTAGCTGCACATGAACCACATTCGATACATTTTTCAGCATCGATAACCATCTTGCCGTTTTCTTCGGAAATTGCTTCAACCGGGCAGGCTGCTGCACATGCACCACAGTTTACACAATTGTCGTTAATTACGTATGCCATTTTATTATTCCTCCTTAATGTTTTTTTCGTTATTTATTGTATCTTTCATACCCTTAAGAATAATATTTCTTGCTTTGATTGCGTCTTCCTTATCCAGGGCAGGTATTCCCTTTAACGGATAATCAATGCCAAGGTTTTCGTATTTGACCTCGCCCATTGTATGGTATGGAAGAACATCAAGTGCCTTGACATTATTTAATGTAGCAAGGAACTGACCAAGGCGGTATAAATATTCTTCGTTGTAGGTATAATTTGGAACAACAACGTGCCTGATCCATACATCGATATTTTTTTCGTCAAGGTGACGTGCAAAAGCAAGAATACCGTCATTTGGCTGTGAACACAATATTTTGTGCTGCTCAGGGTCAATGTGTTTAATATCAAGCATTACAAGGTCTGTAACTTCAAGCACCTTATCAAGCTTTTCATTGTATGCGGTATTTTCAGGCTTATAAGCAATACCTGATGTATCTATACAGGTGTGAATTCCTCTTGCTTTGGCTTTGGTGAACAGCTCCAGCAGAAAGTCAATCTGCATAAGTGGCTCGCCGCCCGTGACGGTAATTCCGCCGTTGGTATAAAATTCAGAGTTCTTCGTATACTGTTCCAGCAAATCGTCACACGTACGCTCTGTGCCGCCTACCATACTCCATGTGTCCGGGTTGTGGCAGTACAGGCATCGCATAGGACAGCCCTGGACAAATATAACAAATCTTATTCCAGGTCCATCGACAGTTCCGCATGTCTCAATTGAGTGAATTCTTCCATTCATGATAAATTTCCTCTTTAAATAGAATTACTATTGATTTAAAAACAACCCCAAGGGTTATTGAAATTCCTTGGGGTTTCAATCTTTATCTAACGGTTAAATCAAAATTACATTGCCTGATGGAATGTACGAGAGATAACATCGTTCTGCTGTTCCTTTGTTAACTTGATGAAGTTTACAGCGTATCCTGAAACTCTGATTGTTAACTGAGGATACTTTTCAGGATGCTCCTGAGCATCTAATAAAGTCTCTCTGTTTAATACGTTAACGTTAAGATGATGTCCGCCCTTTACAGCGTATCCATCTAACATAGAAACAAGGTTATCAATCTGATTGTTAGTAATTTCTGCCATTTTTATCTTTACCTCCATAAAATTTTTATATTATTCATTATCCTGATCGTCAATTCCGACATGCATCGTTGGAACCATGCACGCCATATTTTTGTTACAGCAGTTGCTGTTGGTGGTTTCAACGGTCTTGATATTAGCTGCCTCACCATCCACGGCGACGTTCATGTGACCGCCACCGTTTGAAGTGAAGTTATCAAGCATATTTACGATGTCATCAATTTTATTGTCATCCATAATACATATGCTCCTTTACCCGGATATTTTCCGGAAAATTACTTGTTAAGAATATCGCTTAAATCTCCAACGATTATATCATCCTTGCCAAGTGCGCCAGGGATAATTGAGAATGTGTTAGAGATACCATCCTGTGCCTCGTTGAATGGAAGCTTAGCAACTGATGCTAATGAAGCAACAGCACCATTCTTGTCACGGCCGTGCATTGGGTTAGCACCCGGAGCAAATGGCTGTCCTGCAATTCTTCCGTCAGGTGTAGAACCTGTATTCTTACCATAAGTTACGTTAGATGTGATTGTTAAGATAGATGTTGTAGGAACACCTTCTCTGTATGTGTGATGCTTTCTGATCATTGCCATGAACTTCTTAACGATTTCAACTGCAATTTCATCAACTCTGTCATCGTTGTTACCATACTTAGGGAATTCTCCTTCAACCTCAAATCCGGTGATAACATCCTTAGCTACACCGATAACCTTGATTTCAGACTTAGCTGTCTGAGGATTCTTAACCTTCTTGGTAATTTCTACATCTGTTCTCTTAACCTTAACCTTAGCATACTTGATTGCTGATAATGAGTCAGCTACTACTGAAAGACCTGCAATACCTGTTGCAAAGTATCTCTTAACGTCTCTGTCATGAAGAGCCATCTGAGATCTCTCATAGCAGTACTTGTCATGCATGTAGTGAATTACATTAAGAGTATTAACGTAAGCACCTGCAAGCCATTCCATCATGTCTGTGTACTTAGCCATTACATCATCATAGTCAAGGTAGTCACCTACAACCGGTCTGTACTTAGGACCAACCTGTACACCTGTACACTCATCAACACCACCGTTGATAGCGTATAACAGACACTTAGCAAGATTTGCTCTTGCTCCGAAGAACTGCATTTCCTTACCAACTCTCATTGAAGATACACAACAAGCGATTGCGTAGTCATCACCATGTGTAACTCTCATTAAGTCATCGTTCTCATACTGGAATGATGAAGTCTTAATTGACATCTTAGCACAGAATCTCTTCCAAGCAAGTGGAAGTCTTGTTGACCAGAGAACTGTCATGTTTGGTTCTGGTGCTGTACCTAAGTTGTTAAGTGTGTTTAAGAAACGGAATGACATCTTTGTTACCATGTGTCTTCCATCAATACCGATACCACCGATTGACTCAGTTACCCATGTTGGGTCACCTGCGAACAATGCGTTGTATTCAGGTGTACGAGCAAACTTAACTAATCTTAACTTCATTACGAAGTGATCAACGAATTCCTGAATCTGCTCTTCTGTGAATGTTCCGTTCTTAATATCTCTTTCTGCATAAATATCAAGGAATGTAGATGTACGGCCAAGTGACATAGCTGCACCGTTCTGTTCCTTAACTGCTGAAAGATATCCAAAATATGTTGCCTGAATTGCTTCCTGTACGTTTGTAGCAGGCTTAGAAATGTCACAGCCATAAGAAGCTGCCATAACCTTCATTTCCTTAAGAGCCTTAATCTGCTCTGATAATTCTTCACGAAGTCTGATAACATGATCTGTCATTTCACCTTCTGTGATTGACTTCTGATATTCCTTATCCTCAATAAGTCTGTCGATACCGTAAAGAGCAACTCTTCTGTAGTCACCGATGATACGTCCACGTCCGTAAGCATCAGGAAGACCTGTGATGATGTGGTTTGTACGGCAAAGTCTCATTTCAGGTGTGTAAACATCAAATACACCGTCATTATGAGTTTTTCTGTGCTTCTTGAAGAAATCTTCAACTTCAGGGTCCATTGAGAATCCGTTAGTTGTTAATGCAGCCTTAGCCATGTTAAGACCACCGTAAACCTGCATAGATCTCTTGAAAGGCTTGTCTGTCTGGAAACCAACGATCTTTTCCTTATCCTTGTCAAGGTATCCAGGACCATGTGATGTGATTGTTGAAACAATCTTTGTATCCATATCAAGAACACCAGGATGTGGCTCAGCAAGCTCCTGCTTTGTTAAATCCATAACCTGTGCCCATAAATCCTTTGTATCCTGTGTAGGACCACAAAGAAATTCTTCATCACCATCATATGGTGTATAGTTCTTCTGGATGAAATCTCTGACGTCGATTTCTTTTTCCCATTTACCGGTTACAAAACCATTCCATTCTTCTCTCATTTTTTTGAATGACCTCCTTAAAAATATAATAATTATGCGCTGTTAATATAGTAAACAGACGCTGTATTTCTATACTCACATTATAGATTAATAGTGTATACAAGTCAATATTGCACTGTGGATTTTTTGACGTACAATCGGGCAAAATAAGAGTATTTATTGTTAAATTTATACTAAAAGTTAAAAATATGACGAACAATCCATTTTTGATATTTTTAAATAAAATATTTGTAAAGAGATTTAAAAATTTAATAGGGTACATCCTTAAATTTTAGTTAGAGAGTGCTTGTCAGCTATTTTTGGCTATGATAAAATATAATAGAAGAGGGGGATAAGAAATATGATAGCATTTTCAATTGATGAATTAACTCCATGTTTAAAAGATGTTACAACAGGAGATATATTCGAAACTGAGGTTGTACGAATTAAAAGGAAAAGTATTCTTAAAAAGTATAATGAGAAAACAGGGTGGTATGTTAATTGGTCTAAATTTCCTGAAGAGACAGAGGTGTATGCAATTGTTTTAGAGGGAACAAACGATATTCAGGGAATGATTGCTATACAACCTGATAGTGATGCACAGGCTATATATATTGTGTGGGCATGTACTGCACCACATAACAATAAGTGGCAATATGGAACTCAAAAATACTCTGGAGTAGGAGGTCATTTACTTGCATTAGCTTCAGAAATTTCTGTCAGAAGGGGGTACGAGGGATTTCTTTATGGTGAAGCTATGGATGCAGAGTTATATGATTATTACTGCACGGAATTAGGAGCAATCTACTTACCGCCATTAAATAATCCGTATCGTTTTATGTTGTCTGACGAGGCAACACAGCATTTAAGGGAGGTGTATACTTATGTCTGGACAGACGATGTCATTTAATGATAAAAAAGAGTTGGCTAATTCTTTTATAAAAAGAGTAAATCCATACGAAAAAAAAGAAGGTTTGAAATTTGACCTTAGAGGATATGCAAAGTATCTTAAAGATAATAATATTCCTAATGATAATGTCCCGCCTTCCGTTGTAGAAATGTTTTCAAAATAATAAATGGCTCAGGGTTAACCTGAGCCATTTATTATTTTGAAATTGTGTCGCAGTTTAGCTATGTTATTTATCCATTTTAAGTATATTATTGTAAAAAAATGAAAACTATATTATAATGCAAATGAAATTTTAAAAATTGGAGGTATCAGAAGTGGCAGCAGTTAATAAAGAAATGACTATCGCAGAGATGATTCAGATTGATACAGGAATTATTCCTATTCTTATGGAAGCAGGTATGCATTGCGTAGGTTGTCCGTCAGCACAGGGCGAATCGCTTGAGGAAGCAGCAATGGTACATGGCATGGATGTTGATGCGCTTGTAGAAGAAATCAACAAGTTCCTTGCAGGAAAGTAATTTCGTGATATAACGGATATTTTATTTTGATTTTTATAAGATAGAGAAATTATGGCGCGATACACAAATAAAGCTGTTTACATGACTTTTGCGCTGTGTAGATGAGACTCTAAAAATCGTGGAAGCCTTTGCTGAACACGATTTTTGCTGTGAGAGGCTGATCGAAACGGTTAGTGCAATGGAATGTAAACAGCTTTATTTGTGCTTTATTACTTAAAAAATGCTTAATATTGAAACAATAGTAGCTAAAAGAGATACCACACAGAACACTTAAGTAAAAATAGTAGCCATTTTATTGACTAAATGAGAGGCGAAGAATATAATGTAAGTGGAGAGCGAGGCATTGATTTGTCGGGAGGACGAAATTATGGCAGATATGAATATGATAATAGCAAATAATATTATGAGCTGTTTGAAAAAACAAAATAAAAAACAGACAGATATGGCAGAAGGAATTGGAACAACAAAGCAAACTGTAAATAAGATGCTGAATGGTTCACGGATGATTAATGCAATTGAACTTAAGCTGATTGCAGATTTTCTTGGTGTGAGAATGGAAGAATTGACTAAGATGCCAGAAGTGGTGCAGGAAGAAAATGTTGTTCATGCTTTTATGGGTAAGGTTGCATCGCAGCAGGCTAAAGATGCTTTGATGATTGCTGATAAACTGTCAGATATGATTCTTTTCCATAGCCGTGTACGAGAGAATGGAACACTTATGATGGAAGCATGGGGGGATGATTAATGGGGAATGTTTTAGAAGAAAGTTTATATAAAAAGGACGCAAAGAGATTTGAAAAAATAATTGATGCCTCAAAAGAGTTTTCTGGTGCATATTGTGGAAGTTCTATTGTAGGAGTATCGGTTTTTGGAATTATTGAAAATTATGCGAGAAAAAAAGAAATAGCATTAGAGATTTTGAGATATCCTTTTCATGACGAAGAATTGTGGGCTGTTACTTTTGTAAAACAAGGAACAATCTTCCTGTGCATTAATTCCGAATTGGCTGTATGTAAACAGATATTTGCGGTAGCGCATGAGTTATATCACATTCGCTGTTTTGCTGAAGGTACTGATACGGACACAATTCGTACCGGCTCTGTGTTGGAGTCTAAAGTGGTGGATGAAGTTGCTATGACACAGGAGGATTTGGAGGCGAATGCGTTCGCCGGGCTTTTATTAATGCCTGATGGCTTAATGAGAGAACAGATTAGATTATATGGAATAAATGAAGCAGATATTAAGGTGGATGATGTTTTAACACTAATGGATATTTTTGCACTTCCGTACAAGGCAGCCATCTTAAGACTGTTTGAAGAACGTGTTATAACAGAAGCCAAGGCACAGGAATTGTTACAATATGATGCATCATATGTTTTGCAGAGGATAGAACTAACCGGTAAAGCAAAGCAATGGCAGGAGAATAGTGTAAATATCGAATATTTTGGCAGTCTTTTGGATAACCTGGAATTCAATTCTGAGAATGAACTTCTTACAGAAAGCAGAGAAGAAGCGGACAGAAAATTCTTGGAAGAGGTTAGGGCAAGTTTCCACACAGACAGATAAGGAGGACATATGCAAAAAGATAAATATGCCCTTCTGGATACTGATTTTATTTCTAAAATGCACATTATTCAAAAAGATGCCGATAACCATCTGATTGATAGAATCACGGAGATGCCGGGATATCAATTTTTTTGCCATAGTCAGATTCGAACAGAGCTTTCTAGGCATAATGTTTCAGGTTCTAAGGAGTGGCTGGAAGGTAAGATTTCCGAAGGACAGATAAAATGCTATAGTGATGAAGATATTCTGGATGGGCTGGAGCCTGTCTATGGAGCAATGTCATGTGGAATGTACACTAATTTATTGCAAAAAGCATGTCAGGCTTACTCGGAAGGATATTATGAAAACAACTTTTGTGAATTACAGAAAATAGATTATGGGAAAATTTCTAAAAGGTATTTTCTTGAAAAACTTAAAGTGGATTGTGATACCATCGGTGCCGGTAATAATTTGGGTGAAATTAAATCTTATGTATTATTACAGATGTTATCGTTAATGCTGGGTGAGCAGATATATGTATTCTGCTCTGATGATAGAAATGCCAGAAGTGGTATTGTCAGTATTGGCGGAGTAAAATGTATTAGTGTGTTATCTGCGTTTGTTCGATTGAAAAAGGAATGTAATTTCGGACTGGAAGAGGCAAAGGATTATATTAAGTCATGGCTGGATTTTTGTGCTTCGCATAAGCAGACAACATTTAAGGTGTTACAAAAATCAAAGGTGTTACGAATGTGTAAAGTTCCTTGTGAGCAGGTGATGAAAGAAATATATGAAGATAAGTTAGAAGAAACCTACATGGGATATCTAAGGTACAAGGTGTAGTAAAAACTGGCAAAGTATTTGCCGGAGAAATAAATGACCAGCGCAAAAACGCCGGTCATTTAAAGGTTTTATAAGTTCTTCAAAATTGCTAATGCATTACATTTAATTATTGTTTCAAGATGTTCCTTGTAATATGCCTCGGTAGCATATGTGGATTTAATGCGCGTACCGAATTCTGAGATGGCATTACATGTACGGTTGAAATTCTCCGCGGCTTCCCCTTCAAAAGTAAGAACAAGATAGTAAAGGCTGTTAACCGGATCTTTATACAGAGAACTCGCAATGTCGCATGAAGGGTCGGCATATTCACATGCGCAGCTTACCTTGTCGAGAGATGCAAACTTGAAAATACGTGTCATCTTCTTAGAACCGGATGTATTGTCGTCCGCATCTTTACCTGACTTATTCTGCGTTGCCTTTTTAAGGGATTCCTTAAATGGAATGAAGTCGTCCGCAGTACCTGTGTTTCCGGAAGAATCTATATCTTCAATCTGCTCCATGTCCGTATCACTTAATTCTAAAGAATCGCGTATCTCCTGTATCTTGGAAAAAAGAGAAGCAATCTCGTCTTCTTCATTTTCGCTGCTGATATCCTCATCGGATTCATCCGGTGAAGGAGAAAACTTCGAAAAACGTGTATCTAATTCTTCCGGGTCATTGACCTTGGTGATTATTAAAATTATGCAATCAGCAGAAACCGGAATAGCTTCTATCATTAGTGGAATATCCTCTGCTTCGAATCCGAATTCAAAGGATGCCTGCTGCATCATTTCACGAAATAATTCCTTGGCTTTTTCGGTGCCATAGGCAAGTTCACTGATCTTAAGCTCGCGTTCGGCAAGATCTGTTCTGTTAAGAGTGCAGCGTATTTGATTGTCACTTAGTTTTTCTAATTTCATATTCCCTGCTCCTAACAAGATAGGGAAACTGCGACGCAATTTCCTATCAAACAAAAATAGTGTTTTACATAGTATAAACCAATTTAAATTCATATGTAAAGAAATATTATGGAAAAAAAGCAAATTATGTAAAAAAATACAATTAACTGTAGAAAATTATTGCAAAAAAACGAATTGTTTAGTATACTAAGTTAAAAGGTGATTCGGACTCCGGTTAAAAGGAGGCGGTTACAGCGTAATTATATTATGATTTTATTTTTATTCTATGATTCTGAAAATTCAAAGGTTCTATAATTAATTTTTTGGATGAATCATCCATGTTTTCACTTTATTATAAGCATTTATTATTTTTATTGATTATTTTGGAACCGGAGTTTGTCTTACCTTTTTTCTTGCACTTTTATATATCACAAAAAACAGGACAGAAAAATTGCGTCGCAATTTCATGTCAGATTAAAATATGTGGAGGAAAAACATTGCGCCAGAAAAAAGAATCTTCAATTCACCGTGAAGTGCTGGACTACCTTAATCTTGGCATAAATGTATCGCTCAACGGCAGAAATATTAATTCCTGCGACAGAGGTATTTACTCTATTAAAGAGAATACCTGTTATATGAGAGAATACATAAGAAATGTCGAGGGTGACCTGGCAGAGATAAATTTTACGACAATAAAAAAGAAATAATTTGATGCATAATCCCCTTTACGCATCTGCCGGCACCATCCGGTTTGTCAGGATGGCGCCGGTTTTCTTATTTTTTCACACATTTTTAAGAATTATAATGACTGTGAGCAAAAAAAATGTTATAATATAAAAGATTATGGCAGGAGGTATCATAAGGATGAGTAAAGTCAGGTTAAATCGAAAGGGAAGACAAGTTTTAATGGCACTTGTCATAATATTTATAATAATTATAATGCTTGCGGTATTTATTGGAATCAAGCTTTATGAGAAATATTCACCGACTAAAGAGAGGATGCATTACGAGGATTATTTCGAAATGCTCGACCCGAATGAGGTGCTTGTATACATGAATGATGAGCCTTTGGAGATTGATGTTATCTATGAGGATGGCAGATGTTATCTCCCGAGAACATATGTCGTGGAAAATCTTAACTGCAGATTTTATCGGAATGCAGGTGCGGATTTTGTGATGTTTACAGTAGCGGATAACATATATTCGTTTGCGACAAATGAGGCTTATTATACGGACATGAACGGTGCGACGGTCACAACTGATTACGTGATTGTAAAGAGCCGTGGTGATGAATTATATATTGCAGTTGACTATGTGAAGCAGTATGCAGATTTTATATATCGTTTTTATGAGGAGCCAAGCCGTCTGTTTATGTGGAGCGAATATCCTGAAAAGACGTATGCGACTCTTACCAAGGATACGGCAATACGTTTCAGGGGCGGAATCAAGAGCCCGATTATTGCTGACGGAACACAGGGACAGGAAGTTGAGGTGCTTCAGGACCTTGAAGACTGGATAGAAGTAAGAACGGAAGACGGATATCTTGGATATGTTGTTTCAAAATATGTAAGCGAAACATATACGCGGGCAGAGGTCAGTACATATGTTGAGATGGAACGCCCGCAGTCCACAAGCGTACCGTTTAAGATTAATCTCGGATTCCAGGCAGTAGGTGCAGCGGTAGGCGCAGAGGTTGTTAAGGACGCGCTTAGTACGACAACGGGAATAAATGTCATATCGCCGACATGGTATGAGCTTGCCGACAATTCGGGCAATATAAGAAGTTATGCCAACAAATCGTATGTTGAACAGTGCCACAAACTTGGAGTGCAGGTATGGCCGCTCATTACGGATTTTGATACGAGCCTTGATAAAACAGCTATATTTGGCAATCCTGTTAACCGTAAGAACCTGATTGACAGGCTCATTTCCGATGCGGCGCAGTACGGATTTGACGGAATCAATCTTGATTTTGAAAAGCTTACACAGGAAACTGCACCGCATTATCTGCAGTTCATCCGTGAGCTGTCATTTGAATGCAGAAAGAATAATATTATCCTGTCTACAGACATTTACGTGCCTGCATCATTTAATATGTTCTATAACAGAACTGAGCAGGGAATATGGACGGACTATGTAATAATAATGGGATACGATGAGCACTGGAGCGGATGCACTGAGGCAGGTCCTGTTGCTTCAATCGGATATGTAAGGGATGGTATTGTAAATACACTTAACGAGGTGCCGGTTGAAAAGGTCATTAATGCAATGCCGTATTATGTAAGAATCTGGACTGAGACCAAGAACTCTGACGGAAGCGTATCGATGACAGACCGTGCAGTTTCAATGTCAGCAGCAAGAAAGCTTCTTGATGACAATAAGGTTCCGATTATGTGGGATGACGAAACATGCCTGTATTACGGCTCATATGATAAGGATAACACTACGGTTAAGATATGGCTTGAAGATGAAAGGTCCATTGAGGAAAAGATGAAGTTATACAAGGAATATGATCTTGCGGGTGTTGCCGGCTGGAGAATAGGACTTGAAAAGAGAGCCGTATGGTCAGTAATAGAGAGATATCTGAATTAATATAATTATATTAAATAATATAAGTATTGGTATGTTGTAATATGCGAAAAGGTTTGCAGATAATTATGGCAATACTTATGATAGCAGCAATATACTGTACTTTTAAGTACAGGGTATTACCGTCAAATACTGATGCTGAATTTACAAGAACCATAGTTATTGATCCGGGCCACGGAGGAGAGGACCCGGGTAAGGTAGGTATTAACGAGGCGCTTGAGAAGGATATTAATTTAAAGATTTCGTTTCTTCTTAAAGAAATGCTTGAAAAGGAAGGCTATAAGATAATTCTTACAAGAGAAAATGACGACGGGCTTTATTCAGACACTGACGGCAACAAAAAGGTTGCTGACATGAAAAAAAGGTGTCAGATTATTGAAGACTCGGGTGCACAGATAGTAGTCAGCATCCATCAGAACAGTTTTAGTCAGGAGAGCGTCTGCGGGGCACAGGTGTTTTATTATAAACATTCAACGCAGGGCAGGAAGCTTGCAGAAAAGATTCAGGCGTCGATAAAGGAAAATGTTGCTCCTGACAACAACAGAACGGTTAAGGACAATGCTTCATACTACATGCTTTTACATACACCATGTCCTACGGTTATTGTAGAATGCGGATTTTTGTCTAATTACAATGAAGCAGAGCTGCTTGTAAGTGAGGAATATCAGGAAAAGATTGCGAAAGCGATTTGTACCGGGATAAATGATTATTTTAACGACAGTACCGGTAATTGAAAAGGAAAAATATGGATACAGTTTGCAGAACAATTGGAAATAATTTAGAGGAAAATGAAGAAATATATAATATGGCAGCAGATTTGTTAAGAAAGGGCGAGCTGGTTGCATTTCCGACGGAAACCGTATACGGACTTGGAGGCAACGCCCTTGATGCGGCTGCTTCAAAGAAAATCTATGCGGCTAAAGGCAGACCTTCTGATAATCCGCTGATTGTTCATATAGCAGGTATTGAGGCTCTTGATGAACTGTGCAGCAGCATACCGGAAGTGGCACTTAAGCTGGCCGGGAAATTCTGGCCGGGGCCGCTTACGATGATTTTTCCTAAAAAGGCAAATGTTCCATATGAGACCACGGGCGGTCTTGATACGGTTGCGATACGAATGCCGGGTAATGAGGTTGCACTGCGGCTCATAGAAGTCTCGGGCATATATATTGCGGCTCCGAGCGCCAATTTATCCGGAAGACCGAGCCCGACGAAGGCAAGCCATGTAATGCAGGATATGAACGGAAGAATTCCGCTGATAATTGACGGCGGCGAAGGTGAAATTGGTATAGAATCTACTATAGTTGATGTTACCGGTGAAGTTCCTGTCATTTTAAGACCGGGTTATATCACAAAGGAAATGATAGAGGACGTAGTCGGACATGTTGAAATAGATAAGGCGATTGCACTTGGAGTAAGGAGCAATGAAGCGCCTAAGGCACCCGGAATGAAATACAGACATTATGCACCTAAGGGTGAGATGGTCATTGTAGAAGGCGGCAGCAGCAGGGAGATTACCGGAAAAATCAATTCGTTGATTAAGAATGCAAAATCAAAGGGCAGAATTACCGGTGTTCTTGCAACTGAGGAGACGAAGGGCGCCTACAGTGCGGATTACGTTCTCAGTGTTGGAACGCGTAAGGATGAGAAAACAATTTCCAGTCATCTTTTTGACGTACTTCGTCAGTTTGATGACCTTGGAGTTGAATATATTGTTTCAGAGGGCTTCCCGAGAGATAATGTGGGTTATGCCATTATGAACAGGCTGCTTAAGGCAGCGGCAGGCAAAATTATTAAGGCAGACGAAAGTGAGGAATGAAAAATGGTTGCGATTGGATGCGATCACGGCGGATATGAGCTTAAGATGGAGATAATAGGATATCTTAAGAAAAATGGTATTGAATATAAGGATTTTGGATGCGATTCTACGGCATCCGTAGATTATCCTGTTTACGGTAAGGCAGTTGCAGAGGCTGTGGCAGGCGGTGAATGTGAAAAGGGAATCTTAATCTGCGGCACGGGCATCGGAATGTCAATTGTTGCCAATAAAGTTCCGGGAGTAAGATGCGCATTATGTGGTGACTGTTTTAGTGCACAGGCAACAAGAGAGCATAATGACTCTAATGTTCTTGCCCTTGGCGCAAGAGTCACGGGTGCGGGACTTGCAGTTAAGATTGTGGATACATGGCTTAATACACCTTTTTCTAATGATGAAAGACATATAAGAAGAATTAGTATGATTGAGGAATAATTCCGGGAGGAAAATGATATGGATAGCCAGAAAAGAACAGATTATATTTCATGGGATGAATATTTTATGGGTGTTGCATATCTTTCGGGAATGAGGTCAAAAGATCCCAACACTCAGGTCGGAGCATGCATAGTAAGCAGCGACAACAAGATTTTGTCAATGGGTTATAACGGACTGCCGATCGGATGCTCTGATGATGAGTTTCCATGGTGCCGTGAGGGTGCCCCGCTTGATAATAAATATTTCTACACGACACACAGTGAACTTAATGCGATTCTTAATTACCGAGGCGGTTCGCTTGAGGGTGCAAGACTGTATGTTACTTTGTTCCCGTGCAACGAGTGTGCCAAGGCGATAATCCAGGCAGGAATCAAGAGCATTGTGTACAAAGAGGACAAGTACGCTGATACGCCGTCCGTAATAGCATCAAAAAGAATGTTTAAAGCAGCCGGGGTTGAAATGATAAAGTATGAGACCACCGGACGCAGAATAGAATTTGAATTATAAAATACGGGTGTCAAAAGCCAAATGATAAATTTTGTGCAATCTGACGAAGAGCAATTTATTATCCGGCTTTTGATACCCGTATTATTTATATTGTTCTATTATTGATATGAAATCACTGAACCTGCCGTCGTATATTATTGACAGAAGCTCATCAAGCTTTTTGAGTGCGGATGTTATTTCATCTGCTGAAATCATTCCTGATTCAAATGCTGTTGCAAATTCGTCTAAGTCCACGACTCTTGAGTTGAGATTTGAATCAAGGATTACATCTGCAAGCAGGTCGGTAAATATATATGAATCAGAATCACTGTTGTATTCAGTACTGATAATATCGCAGTACCATTGTACGAGATTACCGTTATCGTCAAGGAACTTACTGATTTTCCAGCCTTTTTTAAGGACATACAGTGAAAGACCATTAGAAAATGCGGTTTTCGGATTCAGTGTGTTCCATTTTGTTATGATATAGTCGTCGGATACTGAGAGGATAATATCATCTTTTAAATGTATGCATTCTTCCGGAATAAGGCGTTTTCGATATAATTGTGGCATAAGCATTACTCCTTTGTAATTTCTTATTGAGGATTATAGCAGAAAAGAAATATATTTGCCATATATTTTAGTATAAATAAAGCAATAATATAATATATTTATAAATTTTCCATTAAATGTTATATTTTTGTCAGTTTTTTCATAGACTTATGGACGATTTTAGTATAAAATAGTATAGATATTAGTTAAAGAGTGATGACAATGAAAAATGGAAATGCTTTTCGTAATATAGTATTGATTTCCCAGCTTGCAATAAACATTCTGGTGCCTGCTTTTTTGTTACTGGCACTGGGGATGTGGATTGATTCTAAGGCAGGTACTTCATACTGGGCAGTTATTTTGCTGATTATCGGAATACTCGGCGGCGCAAAGAGTGCATATACTATAGCGATGAATGCTGTCAGGGCAGATGAAACCAAGGAAGAAAAACCTGAAGATATTGTGGACAGATATAATAAAGAGCATGGTGGGGGCAGTAAATGAAAAGTTTTATTAAAGGTTTGAATCCGATGCTTGTGGACCTTACGGCAGGCTGCATTGTGTATGGAATTATTGGCGAGATTCTGATTCTTGCAATAGGCATACCGTTTTATGATGGTCCGCTGTGTAAGATTGTGTTGGGATTTTTTGTTGGAATCATTGGTGCGGTGGCACTTACGGTGCACATGTACCACAGTGTTGTTGAATCTATTTCAATGGATGAAGTCAGTGCATTAAAGAATACCCGCAAGATGTATATTTACAGGGTGCTCGGGATACTTGCCGTACTGCTTCTGATATATTTTACTAATCTGTTTGATGCAATTGCATTTGTCATCGGACTGATGTCATTGAAAGTAGCGGCTTATCTACAGCCGATTACTCATAAATTTATAGTTACAAAAATAATTAAATAAAGGAAGGTGAGAATGTGGGAAGTGGACTTTTGACTTCTGTTCAGAACCTGCCGGTTGCCATGGAAGCAGACTTTATGATCAAGAAATTGCAGGAAGTGCATCTTGGAGAAACGACTGTGTACATTACAACAACTCATGTGGCACTGTTTTGTGTATCGCTGTTTATAATTATTTTAGCGGTCATTGCCAACAGGGTTATTACCAAAGCTGACCCGGATGCGACTCCAGGAGTATTCCAGAATATTGTGGAGATCGTAGTGGAGATGTTAAGTAATATGGTAAGTGGTCTGATGGGAACCAATGCCAAGCGCTTTGTGAATTACATTTCATCAATATTTATTTTTATATTGATATGTAATATTTCCGGCCTGTTTGGTTTAAGACCCCCAACGGCGGATTATGGCGTAACATTGCCGCTTGCGTTATTTACTTTTTGCATCATTCACTACTGTGGTATTAAGAAGAATAAGGGTAAGCACTTTACGAATCTGTTTCAGCCGGTGCCGATTCTTTTTCCTATTAATCTCATAAGTGAAATTGCAACACCATTGTCATTATCGGTCCGTCTCTTCGGTAACATCATGTCGGGTACCGTTTTAATGGGTCTGGTGTATGGAATGTTCCCGTTACTTTTGAAACTGGGAATTCCGGCAGTAATGCATGTGTACTTTGATATTTTTTCAGGATGTATACAGGCATATGTATTTGCCATGTTAACCATGGTTTATGTAAATGATAAGATAGCAGATTAAAAGCAATTTAATTACAGGAGGATTCTTATGATGGAAAATATTAGTGGACAGGATTTTATTTATGGTATGTCAGCAGTAGGTGCAGGACTTGCATTAATCGCAGGTATCGGTCCTGGTGTTGGTCAGGGATATGCAGCAGGTCAGGCAGCAGCAGCCGTAGGACGTAACCCGGGTGCCAAGTCTGATATTACTTCTACCATGTTACTTGGACAGGCAGTAGCAGAGACAACAGGTCTTTATGGTTTCGTTGTTGCCATTATCTTAATGTTCGTTAAGCCTTTTAAGTAAAATCGTGCAGTACACTCCCTGTGATATGCGGGGAATATGTATTCATGAATAAGTGGAAGGAGGCAGAAATTTGACACCATTATTTAATGTATTGCTGACAACGGCGACTGAAGAAACTGAATATCTTTTCGGACTTGATGCACAGCTTCTTTTCAGTACGGCTGTGACGGCAATCAACATTTTTATATTGTTTGTGCTGCTGTCCTACTTGTTGTTTGACCCGGCAAGGGAAATGCTTAAGAAACGTGCCGAGAAGATTACAAGTGAACGTGAGACGGCAAAACAGGCAAAAGAAGAAGGAATTGCATTCAAAGAGGAATATGAGGCCAAGCTTCGCAACGTAGATAAGGAAGCTGAGGCTATTCTTTCGGAAGCCAGAAAAAAAGCTTTAAAGAAAGAGGAACAGATTATTTCTGAGGCTAAGGAAGAGGCTGCAAGAATCATCGAGAGAGCAAATAATGAGATTGCACTTGAGAAGAAACGTGCACTGGATGAGGTCAAGACAGAGATGATTGAAATCGCATCCATGATGGCAGGCAAGGTCGTAGCAGCCAATATTGATACAAAAATCAATGATGCTCTTGTAGAAGAGACTTTAAATGAAATAGGTGATAGCACATGGCTAAGCTAGTAAAGGCAACTTATGGTGATGCATTATTTGAGCTGGCCGTGGAGGAAAATAAGACGGATGTGCTTTTTGAGGAGGCACAGGCAGTCATAAAAGCATTTGCCGACAATGACGAGCTGGTCAGATTTTTGAATCATCCTAAGATTGAAACTAATAAAAAACAGGAAGTAATTGAAAATATCTTCAAGGACTTTGTATCAAAGGATATGTTAGGGTTCCTTACATTGATAGTGAACAAGGGAAGATATAACAGTATTCCTGAAATACTTGTATATTTTACCGATAAGGTAAAGGAATATAAGCGAATAGGTGTAGCTTATGTTACTTCGGCATCAAAGCTTTCAGACAAGCAGAAGGAAGATGTTGAAAATAAGCTGCTAAAGACCACATCATACAAATCTTTCGAGATGAATTATAAGGTTGATGAATCACTCATCGGCGGCATGATAATCCGAATAGGAGACCGGGTGGTAGACAGCAGCATTAAGACAAAATTAAGCGAACTAACAAAAGAATTGCTTAAGATTCAGTTAAACTAATAGAAAGAAGGTGCGTTCGCTCCATGAATTTAAGACCAGAAGAAATTAGTTCTGTGATTAAAGAGCAGATTAAAAAATATTCAAGTGAACTTGAAGTGTCTGACGTTGGTACTGTAATTCAGGTGGCCGATGGTATTGCACGTATCCATGGACTGGAAAATGCCATGCAGGGTGAGCTTCTTGCATTTCCGGGTGATGTGTACGGCATGATCTTAAACCTCGAGGAAGACAACGTTGGTGCTGTTCTTTTAGGTGATAGCAAGAGTATTAACGAAGGTGATACCGTAAAGACGACAGGACGTGTTGTAGAGGTTCCTGTAGGCGATGCAATGATAGGACGTGTAGTTAATGCCTTAGGACAGCCTATAGATGGCAAAGGACCTATCCATACAGACAAGTTCCGTCAGATTGAAAGGGTTGCATCTGGTGTTATCACAAGAAAATCAGTTGACACACCATTGCAGACAGGTATCAAGGCTATTGATGCCATGGTTCCAATAGGAAGAGGCCAGCGTGAGCTTATCATCGGTGACCGTCAGACAGGTAAGACAGCTATCGCAATCGATACAATCATTAACCAGAAGGGTCAGGATGTTAAATGTATCTATGTTGCAATAGGTCAGAAAGCATCTACGGTTGCATCGATAGTTAAGACTCTTGAAGAGTATGGTGCAATGGATTATACAACGGTTGTTGCAGCAACAGCCAGTGACCTTGCTCCGCTTCAGTATATTGCACCGTATTCAGGCTGTGCAATCGGCGAGGAATGGATGGAAGCAGGTCAGGATGTACTTGTAGTATATGATGATTTGAGTAAGCATGCGGCGGCATACAGAACACTGTCACTGCTGCTTAAGAGACCACCCGGACGTGAAGCTTATCCCGGTGATGTATTCTATCTGCATTCAAGACTTCTTGAAAGAGCTGCAAGAATGTCAGATGAATACGGCGGAGGTTCCCTTACGGCACTTCCTATTATTGAAACACAGGCAGGCGATGTTTCAGCATACATTCCGACAAATGTAATTTCCATTACAGACGGACAGATTTATCTTGAAACGGAGATGTTCAATTCCGGTTTCAGACCTGCTGTTAATGCCGGACTTTCCGTATCACGAGTTGGTGGTTCAGCCCAGATTAAGGCTATGAAGAAATTTGCAGCTCCTATCCGTGTGGAACTGGCACAGTATCGTGAGCTTGCATCATTTTCACAGTTTGGTTCAGAACTTGATGCGGATACCAAGGAGAGACTTGCACAGGGTGAAAGAATCAAGGAAATGTTAAAGCAGCCACAGTATAAGCCGATGCCTGTAGAATATCAGGTAATCATTATTTATGCGGCTACGAGAAAGTATCTTCTTGATATAGAAGTTTCAAGGGTTCTAGAATTTGAAAGTGGATTATTTGAGTTTATTGACACAAAGTATCCTGAAATTCCTGAAAGCATCAAGACCAATAAGGTGCTTACAGAGGATAACGAGAAACTTCTTGTGAAAGCTATTGAAGAATTTAAGTCAGAGTTTTAAGAAAGAGCAAAAGGGTGATCGCAAATGGCCTCAATGAGAGAGATAAAAAGGCGTAAGGAAAGTATACAGAGTACGGAACAGATTACGAAAGCCATGAAGCTCGTTTCAACAGTAAAACTGCAGAAAGCAAGGAGCAGAGCAGAGAATTCAAAACCATTTTTTGATTTAATGTATGAGACTGTATGTTCAATGCTTGCAAAATCAGGTAATGTCAATCACAGATTCTTAAAACCGGGAGATTCTCCTAAGAAGGGAATCATTGTGATTACGGCTAACCGTGGTCTGGCAGGCGGATACAATTCCAATATAACCAAGCTCATTACCAGGGGTAATTTTGTTAAGGAAGATGTAGTTATCTACAATATCGGCCGTAAGGGTAAGGAGACATTTACAAGAAATGGCTATAAAATAGCAGCAGATTATTCTGATGTTATTGAGAATCCTATCTATTCGGATGCAATGCACATTGGTGCAGAAGTTCTTAAAGCATTTACTGATAACGAAATCGGCGAGATTTATCTTGCCTATACAAGCTTTAAAAACACTGTAGTTCACGTTCCGACTCTGATAAAGCTGTTGCCTGTTGATGGCAGTGCGGCTGTGGAATCGTCAGGAGATAATATTCCGATGAATTACGAGCCGGAAGAAGACGAAGCGCTTGACATAATTATTCCTAAGTACGTGACAAGCCTCATATATGGTGCACTGATTGAGTCAGTTGCCAGTGAAAACGGAGCACGTATGCAGGCGATGGATAATGCAACAAGTAATGCGGATGAAATGATTTCCGATTTGGCTTTGAAATACAACAGGGCAAGGCAGGGTTCAATTACGCAGGAATTAACAGAAATTATTGCGGGTGCGTCGGCAATTTCCTAAAGTCAGCATGACCGCAATCAGCAAAGGAGTGAAATAATGGCAGCTAATAATATTGGTAAGATAACACAGATTATCGGTGCCGTTCTTGATATTAAGTTTAGCGAGGGCAATCTTCCGGAAATCAACACAGCCATTCGTATTAAAAAGCAGGATGGTTCGGTTCTGGTTGTTGAAGTATCACAGCATCTTGGTGATGATACCGTAAGATGTATCGCTATGGGTCCGACAGACGGACTTGTACGTGGAATGGATGCAGAGAACACAGGTGCACCAATCTCGGTGCCTGTTGGTGAAAATACATTAGGACGTATCTTCAACGTTCTCGGTGATGCTATTGATAACAAGCCGGCTCCGGAAAATGTTGAATATTTACCGATTCATAGAAAGGCTCCTGCTTTTGAGGAGCAGTCAACCTCTACAGAGGTTCTCGAAACAGGTATTAAGGTCGTTGACCTTCTCTGCCCATATCAGAAAGGTGGTAAGATTGGACTTTTCGGTGGCGCCGGAGTTGGTAAGACCGTATTAATTCAGGAATTAATCCGTAACATCGCAACAGAGCACGGCGGATACTCAGTATTTACAGGTGTTGGTGAGCGTACGAGAGAAGGTAATGACCTTTATCATGAAATGACTGAGTCAGGTGTTATAAATAAGACCACAATGGTATTCGGCCAGATGAACGAACCACCTGGAGCAAGAATGAGAGTTGGTCTTACAGGTCTTACAATGGCGGAATATTTCCGTGATCATGACGGCAAGGATGTACTTTTATTTATTGATAACATCTTCCGTTTTACACAGGCAGGTTCAGAGGTTTCAGCGCTTCTTGGACGTATGCCGTCAGCCGTTGGTTATCAGCCGACGCTACAGACAGAAATGGGTGCACTTCAGGAGCGAATCACTTCAACCAAGAATGGTTCCATCACATCAGTTCAGGCTGTATATGTACCGGCCGATGACTTAACTGACCCGGCTCCGGCAACAACATTTGCCCATCTGGATGCAACGACAGTTCTTTCACGTTCAATCGTAGAGCTTGGTATTTATCCGGCTGTTGACCCGTTAGAGTCAACATCAAGAATTCTTGACCCACGTATTGTAGGTGAGGAACACTATAAGGTAGCCAGAGGCGTTCAGGAGATTCTCCAAAGATATAAGGAGTTACAGGATATCATTGCAATTCTTGGTATGGACGAATTATCAGAGGATGATAAGCTTCTTGTTGCAAGAGCAAGAAAGGTACAGAGATTCCTTTCACAGCCTTTCTTCGTAGCAGAGCAGTTCACAGGTTCTGAAGGCCGTTATGTACCGCTTAGCGAGACAATTCAGGGCTTCAAGGAAATTCTTGAAGGCAAGTACGATGATATTCCGGAAGGACATTTCTTAAATGCAGGTAATATCGATGATGTTTTGGCAAGAGTGAAGTAGAGGTAGACGTGTATGGCAGGTAAATTATTTCAATTAAAAATCATTTCGCCTGACAGAATCTTTTATGAAGGTGATGTAGATATGGTTGAATTCACATCAAGCGAAGGTGAGATGGGTGTATATGCTGACCATATACCGTTAACAACGGTTCTTGTACCTGGCATTATGACAATTCACAAAGAAGGCGAAATTAAAAAAGCTGCTGTTCATGCAGGATTTGCAGAAATTTTGCAGGATTCGGTTACTATACTTGCTGAGGTTGCAGAGTGGCCTGAAGAAATTGATATTAACAGGGCAAATGAAGCAAGGATTCGTGCGGAAAGACGTCTTGGCGGAACTTCGGGCGAAGCTGATATTAATCTTCTGCGTGCAGAATTGGCGTTAAAACGTTCGCTTACAAGAATCAAGCTGTTAAGCTAAATAATAAAATATTGTATAAAACCTCCCAGGTTGGAAATAATGGATATATCGAAATATATCACATTAACGGCTGGGAGGTTTTTTTAATGCCTGTATTGGGTACAGAAATGAACAATAAAGCTTGGAGAAAGACAATAAGTAAAGTAATATTGGCGGTGGTTTTATGGGCAGTTGCGCTGACCAGGGTATTTGTATACGGCAATCAGAGTGACGCCCGGGAAACACTTGTAAGCGCCTTTCAGACAGTGCGGCTCGATGAAATGACAGCGTCGGTAGAGGCATTTGGATATTATGGGGATGTGTATTTAAGCGAAAAGGCAAAGGAAACATTTGTAAAAGACATCGGCTACAAGCTCGGCTTAAATTACTGTGAGCCTTACACTAACCGTGATGGAAGTGTTTCAACCACGGGAATACTTAAAGTTGGAAAGTATGCGACGACAAGAATAGAGCTTGTTACAAGAGAGGAAAAAATTACGGACAATATTCTTGAAAGTCATCAGTATCTGATAGTTAAGATAAATTTTGGAGAAAATTTAGATGCCTGTGTACAGTATCAGAGTATTCTTAAGGAGCTGTATCAGGAAATGGATATAGAAAGTGATGTTACCGTAAATCTTACCGGTGAGCTTGACGGTAAGGCGGACCTTGCATTTAGAAATATGATTTCGGACCAGATTATCGGTCAGATGAAAGGCAGGATTGTCGCAGAAAACAGAACAGACAGCCTGTACACAATCTATGCATACACTGATAAAGTGGATGATTATATAAAGGTAAGCGGTAAGAAGATTAATTTAAACATTTCTGCTTCCTACGACGAACAGAGAAATAAAACATGTTTCTATGTTGCAACACCTATTATCAATAACGATTATTGATGCATATACTAAAGCAAATGACCATATAAGAGGCAAATATGATTGATGGTGATAATTTCTGGAGAGAAAGAATACAGGAGTCAAACGGTATTTTTGATTACATGAACAATAACCGGGATTCTGCATATCTGGTGGAAATGTATCCGAGAGAGTCTAAGATACTTAGAAGTTATGTTGAAGAAGCACTTGATATGGAGGATTACCGCGGAAGTTTTATTTACGATGAGTATCCCGACAAGTTTTTATTCCTGAGAATGGTTAAAAAAATTGCCGAGCGCTATCAAAAAGCTGCCACCGGCGATGACGGATGTGACGAATGTAAAAAGCAATGGATTATGGAACTTATTCAGGTGATTTTGGCAAATGAAATATATCGCAGAAGAAATCGTAGAAGGTATTGGTGAGCATTGATTCCGGATGTTGTAAAAGTCAGCATCCGGAAATTATGTACCTTATGGGAGAGGAAGGCCTTATGAAAGAATTTAAAACGTCAATACATGAAAATATCAGTGAAATGAAAAAAATATTAAGACTGGATAAAAATTTTGACCTTATATACAAGGAAATGAAGATTGACGGTGTTGAAGCCGGGCTGTTTTTTGTGGACGGATTCGCAGAAGACGGAATATTGCAGCGTATACTTCAATATTTTTATGGACTAAAAAAAGATGATTTAAAGAGTGCTGATTCATTTGCGGTGTGTAATGTACCTTATATTGAAGTGGATCTTGAGAAAAATATTGACTTGGCAGTGACAAATATTCTTGCCGGAGTAATCGGCTTTTTTGTAGATGGCTTTGATAAGTGTATTCTTATTGACTGCCGCACATATCCTGCAAGAAGTGTGGACGAGCCGTGGAAGGATAAGGTGCTTAGGGGCTCGAGGGACGGATTTGTAGAAACGCTTGTTTTTAATGCAGCCTTGATTCGAAGAAGAATACGTGATCCGAGATTTTCTGTTGAAGCACTTCGTGTTGGGACAAGCTCCCAGTCGGATGTCGCATTGTGCTATATAGAAGGAAAGGCAGACCCTAAACTGGTAAACCGTCTAAAAGACAGGCTTAATTCACTGAAGGTAGAGGCTCTTACAATGAATATCCAGAGTGTTGCGGAATGCCTTCTGCCCGGTAAATGGATAAATCCTTTCCCAAAATATAAATATTCTGAAAGACCGGATACAGCGGCGGCAGCAGTTCTTGACGGAAATGTCGTACTTATGGTGGACAACTCCCCCGCTGTCATTATTCTGCCGACGTCAATCTTTGACATGCTTGAGGAAGCTGATGATTTTTATTTTCCTCCGCTTGTAGGTTCGTATTTGAGAATTTCAAGATTCTTAATCACGATTGGCGCAATTTATATTACACCGGTATGGCTGCTGTTTCTGAATAACCCCGGATGGGTTCCTGACTGGCTGTCGTTTATTCTGATTACGGATAATATTACAATCCCTGTTATATGGCAGTTATTGATACTCGAGATTGCAATCGACGGTCTTAAGATGGCAGCAGTAAATACACCTAATGCCCTGTCCACGCCGTTAAGTGTTGTGGCCGGTATTGTAGTCGGTGAATATGCCATAAGCTCAGGCTGGTTTAACGGAGAGAGCATGCTCTATATGGCGTTTATAACAGTAGCGACTTATTCACAGGCAAGCTTTGAAATGGGATATGCCCTTAAATTTTCCAGGATGATGATTCTTGTATTAACGTCAATATTTAATGTCTGGGGATTTGTCGCAGGTACAGTTATTATGGCGGCAATGATTGTATATAACCGCACCTTGTCAGGAAAGAGTTATATCTATCCGCTGATTCCATGGAACGGGGAGAGGTTAAAAAGAAAAGTATTTAGAATCAGGCTGCCGCACAGTTTTGAATAGCGGCTAACGTGATATAGAAGGAGGAGTATTGTATGAATATGATGATTAAGGAAGTTAAGGCGAGACAGATTCTGGATTCAAGGGGAAATCCTACTGTCGAGGCAGAGGTTACATTGTACGATGGCGCAAGGGGACGCGCTGCATCGCCGAGCGGTGCATCAACAGGAAGATTTGAGGCGTTGGAGCTTAGGGACAATGACATTACGCATTACGGCGGAAAGGGTGTCGAAAAAGCGGCACAGATAGCCGGTAGTGTAATTAATAACGCCTTAAAGGATAAGGATGCATCATATGTAAAGAATATTGATGAGATAATGATAGAGCTTGATGGAACGAATGACAAAAGCAGGCTTGGAGCCAACTCGATGCTTGCAGTTTCAATAGCGTCGTGCAGGGCAGCGGCCAAGTCAAAAGAACTGTCGCTCTATCAGTATATTGGCGGCGTTGGCGCAACAAGGATGCCGGTTCCGATGTCAAACATTTTAAATGGAGGATGTCACTCATCAAATAACATTGACATTCAGGAATTTATGATTATGCCGGTCGGCGCATGCTGTATAAAGGAAGCTGTCAGATGGTGCAGTGAGGTATATCATACTCTCGGAAAAATATTGAAAGAAAGAGGACTCTCCACTGCTGTTGGTGATGAGGGCGGCTATGCTCCTGACCTTGCCGGAAATGAGGAGGCTATTGAGGTGATAATGGAGGCAGTGGAAAAGGCCGGATATAAGATGGGCAGGGATTTTTATATTGCACTTGATGCGGCGGCCAGTGAATGGAAGGCAGAAAAAGGGTATCTCTTACCGAAATCAGGGGAATACTATACTACGGAAGAATTGATTGACTATTGGAAGGGATTATGTGAAAAATATCCGATTTGTTCAATTGAGGATCCGCTTGACGAAGAAGACTGGGAAGGCTGGAAGCAGATTACGGCGCAGCTTGGCAGTAAAATCCAGCTGGTAGGAGATGATTTATTTGTTACAAACAGTAAAAGACTGGAGTATGGGATTGCTAATGGATGTGGCAATGCTATACTTATTAAGCTTAATCAGATCGGGACAGTTTCAGAGACCATAGATGCGGTAATGCTTGCAAAGGAACACGGTTACAATGCAATCATTTCACATCGTTCCGGTGAAACTGAGGATACGACGATTGCTGACCTTGCAGTTGGATTAAATGCGGGTCAGATTAAAACAGGCGCTCCGTGCCGAAGTGAACGTACTGCAAAATACAACAGACTTATCCGCATAGAGGAAGAATTGAACGGATTAAGCGAATACAAAAACCCGTTTGCAGGGAAATAAATACCATTAAATACTGTCTGCTATAGATTTAAACTATAACCGACAGTATTTTTTATGTATTAGCGCTTCAGAAAAACGGATGATATAATCAGTCTTACAAAAAAGTTATCCGAAGCAGAGGATGTGAAATATATGAGTAAAATAATAAGGCTTGAACAACTTAGAAAAGATTATACAGTTGGAAAAGACACGATAACTGCTTTATCTGATATAAATATTGAAATTGAGTCCGGTGAGATTTTCGGAATAATCGGTGCAAGCGGAGCCGGAAAAAGTACACTGGTGCGATGTCTTAATCTGTTAGAGAAGCCGACTGACGGTCATGTGTTTTTTGAAGACACAGACCTTGCAACACTTAAACCAAAAGATTTAAACAAGGCAAGACAATCGATTTCGATGATATTCCAGCAGTTTAACCTGCTGATGCAGAGAACGGTTCTTAAAAATGTTATGTTTCCTATGGAAATTGCAAAGATTCCTAAGAAAGACAGGGAAAAGAGAGCAAGGGAACTTCTGGAGCTGGTTGGACTGAGCGACAAGGCAAATGTTTATCCGGCGCAGTTATCCGGCGGACAAAAGCAGCGTGTGGCAATAGCGAGGGCGCTTGCCAATAATCCGAAGGTTTTATTGTGTGATGAGGCAACAAGTGCATTAGACCCTACAACAACGCGGGAAGTTCTTGCATTGTTAAAGGAAATCAACCAGAAGCTTGGAATTACAATAGTAATAATTACACACGAAATGATGGTGGTCGAATCAATCTGTAACCGTGTGGCGATTATTGCAGACAGCAGGATTGCAGAAATAGGTCCGGTCAAAGAAATATTTGCAAAACCTTCCACGGAGGCGGGAAGAAAGCTTGTATATCCTGACGGGGAGAGAAACATAGAGTTTGGGCGTGGCAGAAGCATTCGTATCGTATTCGACGGAGTTTCATCATTTGAACCCGTTATTGCCAACATGATTCTTGACTGCAGGGAACCGGTAAATATTATCTACGCAAACACCAAAAACATAAACGGTGTGGCAACAGGTGAGATGGTTATACAGGTGTCCTCCGACGGGGATGCATTTGAAAAAATATTTAATTATCTGAAGGCGAGAAATCTTTCAGTAGAGGAAACGGGTGAGAAGTAATGTTTAGTAAAGCAATAGTTGATATGATTTTGGAAGGTTTTTGGGATTCGATATATATGACGATAGTTGCAACGGTCATTGCGTATGTACTTGGTCTTCCGCTTGGCATTATTCTTGTTGTGACGGACAAAGAGGGAATAAAGCCGGTACGCTGGCTTAATACAATACTTGGTGTGATAATAAATATTTTAAGGTCAATACCATTTCTTATTTTACTGATAACGATTATTCCGTTCACAAGATGGCTTACAGGCACATCAATTGGAACCAATGCTACAATAGTACCGTTGGTCGTTGCGGCGACGCCGTTTGTCGCAAGAGTGGTCGAATCATCACTAAAGGAAATTGACCAGGGTGTCATAGAGGCGGCTAAAGCAATGGGAACCTCAACATTTCAGATTATTTATAAGGTTTTACTGCCGGAGTCACTGCCGTCATTGATTGTAGGCGGAGCACTTGCAGTCACAACAATTCTTAGTTATTCAGCGCTTGCCGGATTTACCGGTGGAGGCGGACTGGGTGACATAGCCATAAGATATGGCTATAACAGATACCAGACAGACATTATGTTAGTTACGGTCGCATTACTCGTAGTCATTGTGCAGGCCCTGCAGGAGGCAGGAATGAGGCTTGCAAGATTAAGTGACAGGAGAAAACGATAAATTATTATTGCCAAAGGCAAAGGAGGAGTTTATTATGAAAAAAATTTTATCAGTAGTACTTATTTTAACTTTAGTGTTGGCATTTACAGGCTGCGGAAATAATAACGCACAGCAGAATGCAGCAGAAGGCGGTCAGCAGAACGCAGCAGAAGCTACAACAGCAGCTTCAACAGATGCAGCTACAGAGGCACCAAAGCTTACAAAACTTACGGTTGGTGCTTCAGTAACACCACATGCAGAAATCCTTGCACAGGTTAAGGATGACCTTGCGGCAGCAGGATACGATCTTGAGATTGTAGAATTCTCAGATTACGTAATTCCAAATACCGCTCTTGAAGACGGAAGTCTTGATGCCAACTATTTCCAGCATCAGCCATATCTTGATTCATTTAACGAAGAGAACAAGACACATCTTAAGTCAGTAGCTGCAATACACTATGAACCATTTGGTATCTATGCAGGTAAGAGTTCTTCACTTGCTGATTTGCCGGATGGTGCTAAAATCGCAGTTCCAAATGACACAACAAATGAGGCAAGAGCACTTCTTTTACTTGAGCAGGAGGGACTTATTAAGCTTAAGGAGGGCGCAGGTATCACAGCAACCAAGAATGATATCGCAGAGAATCCTCACAACTATGAAATCGTAGAATTACAGGCAGAACAGGTAGCAAGAGCACTTCCTGATGTTAACCTTGGTATCATCAACGGTAATAACGCATTGGCAGCAGGTCTTGATATCAGAACTGCAATCGCCAAGGAAGCTTCTGATTCACTTGCAGCACAGACATACGCAAATATTATTGCGGTTAAGGAAGGAAATGAATCAAATCCGGGCATTACTGCCTTAATAAATGCCTTAAAGACAGAAAAGGTTAAGAAATTTATCGATGAAAAGTACAATGGAGCTGTTATTGCAATATTTGAATAATGGTATATAATATATTTTATAAATTTTATGTTCATAAAGGGAGAATGTAAGATGAATGAAATATCCAGAGAGCTTGTGAAAAAGATAGATGAAGAGGTAGAGGTTTTACAGAAGGAAAAACCACAGGCAAAGATTAACGAGCTTGCACAGCCTGTTATCTCTAAATATGCTAAAGAAGCAGGCGTAGACGAAATCGATTTATTTATTGACTATATGGACCATGTGGCACTCACCTCCAAGAATATGGCACTGAACCAGGAGGGAGAGGTAATGTTTGACGAAGGCGAATTAGAAAAGCCTGACTTCAAATTATACTAGGCGTGCCGGTAAATTAAACAGTAAGCGGTTTTGTGACGAGGAGCTGCAGCATTAAGTGCTGCGGCTCTTTTATTGTATAATAGGACTTGGGTGTCAAAAGCTCATTATCAAAGACTTGAATGGCAAAATGAGCAAACAACTTTATTTGCGCATTTTGCCAGGTCATGAATTTAAAATGAGCTTTTGACACCCAAGTCCTATTATACAATATACGCTCCGCGAGGGGATTGCCCATATCCAATTTTGTAATTGAATATACGGACTTTATGAAGTATAATAAAACTAATTATAGGTAAAATTATGAGAAAAGAAAATGGAGGGAATAATATGCAGTTTGATACATTACAGAAGGCGATGATTGACGCCATGAAGGCAAGAGATAAGGAGAGAAAAGACTCGATTGCGGTGCTGGTTTCCGCTGCCAAAAAGCTTGCAATAGATGCAGGCTGCAGGGAAAACATTCCTGACGAAATGGTTAATGATGCAATCCTAAAGGAAATAAAGAGTGTTAAGGAACAGCTTGAGACATGTCCTGCCGACAGAGAAGAGTTAAGGGCAGAATATGAGGCAAGGCTTGCTGTTATGTCTGAATTTGCACCGAAGATGCTCTCTGCAGAGGAAGTTAAGACAATTCTTACGGAAAAATTTGCTGATGTTATTGCAACAAAAAACAAGGGACAGATTATGAAGGCAGTAATGGCAGAGCTTAAGGGCAAGGCAGACGGCAAGGTAATTAATGAAGTGGTTGCAAAACTCTGCGAATAACAATATGCATTGGGAGGCATTATGCTTAGAAAACTTAAGGGGCTTTATTATAACTTAAGATTCAGATACCGAGATAAATTTTATCCTAAGGATATAAGCAATAATTTTGATAAACCCACATACGCCGGAAAGAAATATTACGATATTGAAGCAGCGTCGGACTATATGGCAGCTAAGCTTGAAAGTGGTGAACCGTTTATGGCAGCACGCTTTGGCAGCGTGGAATTATTTGCCATGAGAACGGCAGAATTTAACTGGACCGGCAAGGAAGACAAGGTTATAGAACAGCTTTGCACATGCGCCGGATTCTTTCCAAAGGATAAGTCACTGCTGCCACGTTTTAACGAAGTTATGAAGAACGGATGCGCCGTGATGGATATGCTTGGCGTATGGTATCAGTGCTCGGAAGAGTATTTTATAAGTAAATACGGCAGGCAGATGGATGGAGTCTGCTGGCTTGCATGCCTCGAACCGTGGTATGCCCAAAAGCCATGGACGAGGGCATTAAAGGGTAAAAAGGTGCTTATAATTCATCCGTTTGAGGAGTCGATAAAAAGCCAGCTTCTAAACAGGGATAAGCTGTTTGATGACCCGGATATGCTGCCGGAATGCGAATTCATTACGCTTAAGGCGGTACAGACCTCGGGAGGACAGAAAGACGAGCGTTTTGCAACGTGGTTTGATGCATTACAGTATATGTGCGATGAGGTTGACAAAATCGATTACGATGTTGCGCTTATCGGGTGCGGGGCATATGGTTTTCCGCTTGCGGCACACTGTAAGGAAAAAGGAAAACAGGCAATCCACGTCGGCGGAGCGTTGCAGCTGTTTTTTGGAATTAAGGGCAAACGCTGGGATGACCATGAACCGAAAATTGCTGCCATGTATAATGATTACTGGAATTATCCACTGGACTGTGAGGTGCCAAAAAATCACAGTGCGGTAGAGGGCGGCACATACTGGAAATAATTAAGTGAGGTAGAAATGATGCAGGAGAACAAGAGAGTATTACCGGTGTTGATTCACCATGAATCTAATGCCAAACCACAGACAGGCGGCAGGAAAAACCAGGAATACTTACGATTCTGTGTAGATCAGGCATGCAAATATAATGATAAGGTTGTTCTTATCGGGGATGAGGCTAACAGTACATGGTGTAAGGAGTGGCATCATGTAAATGAATTTAAGAATGAGAAGCTTGAAAAGTTCTGCAGCGTATTTAAGAACTGGTCGTCTTACCCATATACCTGGTCACTTAGTATATACAAGAGATTTTTTCTCTTTGAGGAATATCTTAAAAGAAACGGTTATACAGAATGCGTTGTGTTAGACAGTGACATTCTGGTATATCTTGATTTTGCATCATACGAACCTTTTCTTAATTGTGATGCTGCCATGGAAATCCCAAAGGCACAGGATATGGAGGCTCTTAAGATACCAAATGAGTTCCGATGGGCGGCCAATGTCGGATTATCATATTTTAAATTAGAAGCATTGTCTGATTTTTTGGATTACTGTATAGATATTTTTGAGAATCATATGGAGGATGTCCTTCGACCGAAGTGGGATGCACATCAGAAATATGGTATTCCGGGCGGAATCTGCGAGATGACGTTATTTTATCTGTGGCAGAAGCAAAGACCAAAGGGAACTGTCTTAAATCTTCTGGTGCCTGATAAGGATGGATTTGTATTCAGCGGTCCAATCAGCGGTGAAGAGAATTATCTTCGTGGCGAGTGCGTTGTAAGTAAACTTACAACAATCAAGAAAATAGTATATCGCGACGGATATCCGCACTATGTAAATAAATCAGACAAAAGTCTTCTTCCGACATACAGTCTTCATTTCATTGGCGGAGACAAGATTTACATGGAGGGCATGTATAAGAATCAGAAGCCTGCCATAAGGGCAGTCATGGTACGATGGTACTGGATAATGCGTGGTAAGCTTGGAAGAATTAAGAGAAAGATATTAAAACAGCCTGTTGGTTAAGAGGAAAATAGATGATTATTGTTGAACCATGCGCGGGTCTTGGCAACAGATTTATTGCTTTGGCGAGCGCGTATCATATTGCAAAAAAACTTAACAGAGAACTTGTGGTCATATGGAAGGAAGAAACTGTTCTTGGCGCACCGATGAATGCACTTTTTAAGCTTCCGGCTGATGTAAAATGCATTGAGATTACTGAATACGGATATAAGGGCAGTTTTTTTGGACAGATTCGTGGAAACCTGATTAAGAAAAAATACCGTTCCCGGGCCGGCAGATTCTTTGAGTGTGACGATATTATGAATCTGTATAATGAAAAAGGAATGGATGGGGTTATAGCGGAATGTGAAAAACATGATGTGGTGTATGTCAAAGCAACCAATCCTTTCTGTGATATTTACAGTATTGAACATGCATTTGATTTTATAACGCCGAAGGAATCCATAAAAGAGCATAAGGATGCGGTCATAAAGGCAGCGCGGGGCAGGAGGCTTGTTGGCGTTCATATAAGAAGAACCGACCATATTGATGCGATAAAAAACAGTCCGCTCGAACTATTTATTCAGAAGATGCAGGATGAGCTTAAGGCGAATGGTGACACTTACTTTTACGTTGCAACAGATGATACGGCAACGGAAAAGCAGTTAGTTGATTTGTTCGGAGAGAAAATAATTACCTTTAAGAACAAGACACTTGACAGAAACAGCAGAAAGGGCATTGAAGATGCATATGTTGAAATGCTTTGCCTGTCTGCAGGTGAAAAGATTCTTGGAAGTTTTAACAGCACATTTTCACTGATGGCGTCAAGACTTGGAAATATTCCTTTAGAGGTAGTGAAGCTTTAATAACAGGTGATTTATGGAACGAAGATTTGATTATATAGATATAGCCAAGGGAATAGGAATCATGCTTGTGGTCATGGGACATATCGAGCATGAGTATGTACCGTTCTGCGGTTCGGTTCACATTCCGCTGTTCTTTCTGATTTCAGGCTTTCTGTATGATATTAATAAAAAAACTGACATAACATATGGCAGTATGGTGGCAAAAAGGGTAAAAAGACTTCTGGTGCCGTATTTTATTTACAATATTATTCTGTACGTTAAGTATATTCTCAAGCTTATACTGACGCACACATTTACGGTGAAAGCAGGTCTTGGCGGATTTTTGGGATTCGTTTATTCCTCAGCACTGCTATATAAAAATGTTCCCACAGAGGATAATTTCGAGGGATTTGTCTTTGGAAACGGTCCGTTGTGGTTTTTGACGGCGATGGCTGTGGCATCGGCAGTCTTTTATTTTGTTGTTTATTTTGTATTAAAGCATAAGTATGACATCAAAAAGATAATTGCCTCAGCGGTTGTGCTGTGTACTATTAGCTGGTGTCTGTGCCGTTTTCTCACTGTTTATCTTCCGTGGAGTGCGGAAATGGGTATTCTCGGAGCGGTATTTATGCTTATTGGAATGTGCGCAAGGAAGCAAGGGCTTGTTGAAAAGACAAAGAAAATGTACTGGCTTATGCCGGTATGTGTCCTGTTATTTGCACTGCTTCATTTCCTTAACGGCTCAGCGAATATGGCGATACAGGATTATGGCAGATTTATGACAGTGTACATTATGCTTGGTACATTAGGAAGCGTTATTGTTTTGTGGATAAGTGTGTGGTTGGCAGACCTTGACATATTGAACAAAGCTTTTTCTTATGTGGGTCAGAATACATTGATTATCCTTGCATTACATATGACTATTATTTCAATGATGGTAAGTGTACTTGGGAAACTTCATCTTGACAGCCTGCTTAACTGGGGCGGATTTTTCATGATTCGTTTTATTGTGGGAATTGCGGGAAGTCTAATTATTTACGAGGTGCTCACAAGATTTGTTAAGGTGCCAAAGAAGTTTTTGTAGCATCTTTGAGGGAGAAAGTATGATTATATTTGACATTTTAAGAATAATAGCAGCGTTGATGGTATTTTCCATTCACCTGTTCATATTTGTTCCGCAGCTTCCGCGTTCGGTATGCGATGTTCTTACCAACGGAAGTTACGGAGTAAGCATATTCTTTGTGATGAGCGGATTTTTGATATTCAGTTCGCTCGAAAGAAGCAAATCGCTCAAAGAATATTATATTAAAAGGGTTTCAAGAATAATACCGGCTTATTATTTTATTATAACAGTCGGAATCGTGCTGTGGGGCTGCGTGTTTAAAATAATGCCGGCTGACACATATGCCCATATCGGATGGCTGCGTTATTTCTTATGTCTTAACACGTGGCTTCCGTCAAATGATTACGGATACTGGAATAATCTGTGGGGTTTGTGGACAATAAGCTGCTTTGTTTTCTTCTATATCGTGGCACCTTTCATTAAGAAGGTAATAAATAATTACAATAAATCACTTGTTTTTATGCTTGTGATGATACCGGCGTCATTTGTATTTTCAAAGGCGGCGCAGATGTTTTTTGCCGCAGTCGGAGCAGCAAATCCTGAAATGCTTGGTGTGGACAATCCTATTTACAGCCTCAATACATTTGCCATGGGTATCTGTGCATGGTATGCATACCGTGAAGGCAGACAGAAAAATTTCCTGAAGGTTTTAAGCGTTCTTCTTGCAGGATTTATAGGGATTAACTGGTATAACAGAATGCTGTGGGGACTGCTTGCGGCACTGGCGATTACAGTGTTTACGGACTTCTCAATCGGTAATAAGAAAGTTGTTTCAGGCATTAAGCTTCTGGGAAGATACAGCTTTGATTTGTATCTTGTCCATCTGCCGGTAATTGAGATACTTGATTATTTTAACGTTACCGGCGCACCTTACCTTGTCATGGCTGTTACGCTGTCAGTTGTATGTGCAGTGCTTTTGTACCATTTGGTGGAGAATCCGTGCGCAAAACTTATTAAAAAACTCTGTTAATATTTGAAAGGAGCAAAAGATGGGTACTTCCGGATTAAAACGACAGTCCAATTTTGAATTATACAGAATAATATGCATTTGTCTGATAGTGCTCATGCATTCTTTCGGAACCGGAACAGGTACGTTTAATACGCATGTCGGTATTCTGGTAAATGTTCTCGGTAATATCGGCGTTACGGGATTTATACTGTTATCAGGATATTTTGGGATTAATCTGAATTTTAAAAAGCTCGTAAAAATTGATATAATGATGATTGTATGGAGCCTTTGCCAGTTAGTTGTGACGGGATTTGTTAGTTTTCCGTCAATGCCTCAGCGGGCAGTAACAATAAAGGAGCTGGTTAAATGTTTTATTCCGTTTGCATCACATGCATACTGGTTTATTGCGGCTTATTTTGCATTGTGCATACTAAGCCCGTTTATTAACGATTATCTGAACAAAGCAGATAAGAAAACGCATAAAAAACTGATTATCTATGCTGGCTTTATTTACCTTCTGATGCCTACGGTTTTCTTCTTCGACCAGACGGGCGATGGCGGTAAAGGTATTGTAAATATGATTCTTGCGTATATAATCGGAAGATATATAGGAATGTACCATAAGGATGAGAAGATTAGTCTTTCTCGTCTGTGGGCATTATTTGCATCAGTCGTTGCTGTTAATTATGCTCTGAATTTTATTGTTTACCATGCAACAGACAGTACGGCGTACTACTATGCGCGTGACAACAGCGTGTTTACGGCTGCTCAGGCAGTGATTTTACTGCTTATCTTTATGCAGTTTAAAATGAGCAGTAAGCTTATAAATATGCTTTCAGCCAATATAATTGCCGTTTATGTTCTGGAGGATGGGGTTAAATGGATATTAAACGGTGTATTCCCGTTTATGACGGAATTTGCTGATGCGCCATACCGCATACTTATTATGCTTGCAGTAACAGTGGCAACATTTGCGGCAGCAAGTATTCTGGAAGCGTTAAGAAAGCTGATTTTCGGCAGGGCAGAAGATGTAATAATTGATTGGATTGGAAACAGGATTTTATCATGGAAAAAGCAGTAATTATTTTAACTTGTTTTAATAGAAAAGAGAAAACGACCAAATGTATTAAATCGCTTAAAGAAGGTACGAAGAAGCTTTTGCTTGAGTTCGTCGTTGTTGATGATAAAAGCACAGACGGTACGGTCGAGGCGGTTTGTGAGATTGTTCCGGATGCCCATGTTATAACCGGCACAGGCGGACTTTTCTGGAACGGCGGCATGAACCGCGGCATGGAATATGCAAAAGAAAACATTAAGGATGCCGAATATTATGTGATGGTAAATGATGACGTTGATTTTTATCCGGGTATTTTTGATGAAATGGCAGAGAACCTGTCAGGACAGAATCGTGTGCTTGTCGGAGCAACGTGCTCTGCGGACGATGAACTAAGCTATGGCGGAATCTGTTATAATGGCAGAAAGAGCCTCAAGCTCAGGACGGTCGGACCGGATGAACCGGATGTTATGTGCGATACATTTAATGCAAACTGTGTGTTTATTCCGAATGAAATTTTTATGAAGGCGGGAGCAACTGATCCTCATTATTCACACAGCATGGGTGATTTTGACTATGGTTTTACAATTAAGAGGCTGGGTTATAAAATAAATGTGTTTCACAGGTTTGTCGGTGTCTGCAATGATAACCCGACGTCTTGTACATGGCAGGATGCGTCGCTTCCTATAGGAAGGCGTCTTAAATTAAAGGAAAGTCCTAAGGGACTTCCGTTTAAGGACTGGTTCAGGTATCTGAGAAAGAATTTTGGTCTTGATGTGGCGATTGTGCGCTCCATCACTCCTTATATCAAAATCCTGCTCAGAAAATAATGTGATTTGGGGAAATTATGGAGAGTAAAAGATTAGATTTTCTGGACATCGCCAAGGGCATTGGCATTATATTTGTGTTATATTCGCATAGCTGCGGTTTTCCTGTGTTTGGCAACGCCGTAACTGCTTTTTATATGCCGCTGTTCTTCTTTATTTCAGGTTATGTATACAAGACAGGAAGGTCGGCAGGGGAAAATATAAAAAGGAAGCTTAAACAGCTTTTAATTCCTTATGTGGGATTTACACTTCTGTTGTATGCGGAGCATATTTTTCTGGCAATAATTAAGCATGAGCTTACAAGAGAGAATATCATTATGCCGCTTCTTGGTGCAATATATTCAAGAGGCGCGCTGTATGCGGAGTTTTCCAGAAATGATACCTTCTTTTTCCTGATAAGCAATAATCCGATGTGGTTTATTACGGCAATGGCGGTATCGTGTGTTATTTTCTATCTGCTTGTGGAAAATTTTCTTGCCGATAAGAAAAAGCGTATCATAATAACGGTGCTTCTTACAGGAATCACAATCGGTTTTAGCTATTGTCCGTATCTGCTTCCGTGGAGCATTGATACTGCATTTGCCAGTGCGTTGTTTATGCTTTTGGGTGCATTTCTTGGTCAGATGAGTTACTACAGTGATGAAAATAAAAGCCGGTTCAGTCCGGTGTTTGTTATACTTGCAGGACTTGTGTACTGCGTGCTCACAGAAATAGCAAAGCCGATAAATATGTCCATACGTGATTATGGCTATAGCGGAATAGTAGGTGCAATGTGGTTTCTTATGGCAGCACTTACCGGAACCATAATTTTTTTGTGGATATGCAGATATATTGAGAAGTTTAAATTTACCAGGGTATTCAGTATTGTTGGAAAACATACTTACACCATAATGGCGCTTCATTTTATTTTTATTAAGTATCTTGAAAAGTCATATTATTTTTTTCATATGACGTTTGAATATAGCAGGGAATCGGTTCTTTACTGGGTTTACTGGACGGTAATCCTTGCAGCAGTCACAGGGTTGTGTATTTTATTTGATTATGTACTTGGATTTGTTAAGTCCAAACTTTTCAGGGGAAAATAGGAGGCATACATATGGAGCTTATATCAGCTATCGTACCATGTTATAATGAACAGGAGGCACTGCCTTATTTTTATAAGGAAATATGCCGTGTTGCAGAAGAATTTAAAGCAAAAGATGTAGAATTTGAATTTATTTTTGTTGATGACGGTTCAAAGGACGACACACTAAAGACGATTAAATTATATGCCCAAGGCGACAGCCGTGTCCACTATGTTTCATTCAGCAGGAATTTTGGCAAGGAGGCTGCAATCTATGCAGGGCTTGAAGCTTCTACAGGAGATTATGCCGTGCTTATGGATGCTGACCTTCAGGATCCTCCAAAGCTTCTGATGGAAATGTACCTTGCCATTAAAGAGGAAGGATATGACAGTGTTGCAACGCGAAGGGTAACGAGAAAAGGTGAACCGCCAATCCGTTCATTTTTTGCCAGACAGTTTTATAAGATTATGAATATTATGTCTGATGTGGATCTGGTAGATGGTGCAAGGGATTACAGACTTATGAAAAGAGTTGTGGTTGATGCCATACTTTCAATGTCTGAAAATAACAGATTTACCAAAGGTATTTTCGGCTGGGTAGGTTTTAATACCAAATGGCTCGAATATGAAAATGAAGAGCGTGTTGCCGGCGAGACTAAATGGTCTTTCTGGAAACTGTTTAAGTATTCTCTTGAGGGTATTATAGGCTTTTCTACACTGCCGCTTACATTTGCATCATGGCTTGGCGTATTTATGTGCGCTTTTTCCGTACTGGCTATTATTTTTGTTATTGTAAGACAGCTTTTATTCGGAGGCTCGGCATTCGGATGGCCGTCCCTGGTATGTATTATTACGCTGTTTAGCGGTATACAGTTATTCTGCATAGGAATTCTCGGACAGTATCTTGCAAAGACATACCTTGAGACGAAGAACCGCCCGATTTATATTGCAAAAGAAAAAAAATAATTGTATACTAGTGAAATGTTAATTTGTGTGTGTTAAGAAAGGTATGGTATGGTTTTTTCGTCATCAGTTTTTATGTTCCTTTTTCTGCCGCTTGTGTTACTGATATATTATAATCCGGTATTCAAAGGCAGAATGTATCGCAATATAGTATTATTAATTGCAAGTCTTATCTTTTATGCATGGGGCGAACCTGTATTTGTATTCGTCATGTGCGTTTTTATTGTACTTAATTGGAAATTATGCATCATAATGGATCAAAAGGAAGGAAAGACGAGAAAAAAATACCTGGTTTTTCTTGTGGTATGTAATCTCGGACTTTTGTTTATTTTCAAGTATCTGTCATTTGTAACCAGGAATCTTGGTTTATTGTTTAATAATAATGACATTGTATTGAATATTGCCCTTCCTATAGGTATTTCGTTCTTCATCTTTGAAATATTGTCGTATGTGTATGATGTTTATTATCAAAGCTGTAAGGCACAGAAAAGTCTGTTAAATGTTGCCCTGTATATTTCGATGTTTCCACAGCTTGTAGCGGGACCTATTGTAAGATACAGTGTTGTAAGTGAGGATATTGAAACAAGAAAAGAGACTTTTGATGATGTAACCGAGGGCATATACCGATTTATTTACGGTCTTGGAAAGAAAGTAATTATTTCCAATAATATTGCCATAGTGGCGGATAAAGCGTTTGAGTTGTGTGAAAACGGCCAGCTTTCAACATCAATGGCATATGTTGGAATGTTTGCGTATATGATTCAGTTATATTTTGATTTTTCAGGTTATTCAGATATGGCAATAGGCCTTGGACGTATGTTTGGCTTCAGGTTTGATGAAAACTTTAATTATCCGTATCTGTCACAGTCCATAACGGAATATTGGAGAAGATGGCATATTTCTCTTGGAACATGGTTCAGGGATTATGTGATGTACCCTGTTATGCGTACTGAATTTATGAATAAGCTGAGAGAATACACCAAAAAGAAATGGGGTAAAAATGCTTCTAAAACGATTGTTACCGTGACAGCAACAGCAATTGTGTGGATTTTGACAGGTATCTGGCATGGCGCGGAATGGTCATTTATTTTGTTTGGTATTTATCACGGATTGTTTTTAATTCTTCCAATCGTTTTTAAAAACAGGTTAAAAGCAACGGATGAAAAATATCATTTAAGTACAAATAAAGTGGCAGCCGTTCTCAGGGTAATCAGAACCTTAATTCTGGTTGGAATTGGTGATATTATGTTCAGGGCTGATAATCTGGCACAGGCAATTAAATATTATGGAGTACTGATAGGACATGGTGCCGCTGCCGATTCGGGATATGCCGGATTCTATTTATGGAATTATAAGTTTTTGTTTTTGATTGGTATAATAGGAAGTTTCCCTGTAATAGGAGCAATTAAGAAGTCAGGGTTTAATGAAAAGGTATTATCTGTACTTGAAACCATTTTTCTCATATGTGTGTGTCTGATAAGCATCGGATATCTGGTACGCGGTACATATAATCCGTTTGTTTATTTCAACTTTTAGCAGAAAAGAGGAGTAATAATGAAAATTCATCATATAGGATATCTTGTTAAAAATATGGACAGGGCAATCAAAGAGTTTTCAAGGCTTGGATTTTGTGACGGAGAGGTTGTAAGGGACGAATACAGAGGAATCGACATTTGTTTTATGGATAATGACGGATATTGTGTTGAGTTAATCAGCCCTTATCGTGATGACTCCACAGTCTCAGGACTTATTAAGAAATATAATAACTCCCCATATCATTTGTGTTATATAAGCAATAATCTTGAAAAAGATGTGGAGGAATTGGCACAGACAGGATATATTCAAATCGGGGAACCGAAAGAAGCACCGGCAATTGACGGACGCCGGGTTGTATTTATGATGAACAGAAGCGTTGGAATGATAGAAATTGTTGAAGGTGAGTAATTAATGAACTGTGAAAAAGTTTGTAGGAGAATAACAGCAGGTGCATTTCTGGCAATAATTGGCGTATGCCTTGTACTTATACTTGGCCAGTTTGTGATAAAAAATGTTTTTATAGAGATATTTGGCATGGACAATGCGATTACGGACATGTCAGTCACAGGCGGAAGTGATGGTATGATATCTGTAGACTGGGAAGGGCTGTATCCGTTTTCGGACAAAGAAGAGAATACCGTGCAGGAAACCGAAGACACGTTAGTTGACATTTACGTTAATAAGGTAAGGAGCGTTACTAACGTAATTGACATGTACAGCGACGATTATCTGCCGTTTAAGGAGAATATGAAAATTCCGAGCGGATTGTTTGACAAAATCATTGGAAACAAAATGGTTGATACAGACAATATTTACCTTGAGACAAAGACGGCGGGAACGCTTGTAAGAAGTCCTTTTTATCAGGAATTTTCTGATTCGCAGGTTAATACTGAAAAGCTTGTTGCGGGAGTCGTTGAATTAAGAGACTACCTTGCCGAATCGGACATTGATTTGTTATATGTTCAGGCACCAATCAAGGAAGATAAATATGATGAGGAATATGTTTCAGAGTACGGATTAAGTTATGAAAATGTGCTTGCTGATTCGCTTCTTTGCGGTCTTTCGGAAAATGATGTAGACACGCTTGACCTGAGAGAAGAACTTCACAATGATGGCATATTGTGCCGGGATGCATTTTTTATGTCAGATAACCACTGGAATATTGAGACTGCATTCTGGGCAACGGGCGTTATTGCAGATAAGTTAAATCAGGATTATAATTTCAGTTTTAATATGGAATATTTTAATGTCTTGAATTATAATAAGAATATATATAAAGACTGGGTACAGGGAACAATTGGACGAAGTGTTACCCTTGTTAATGTGCCATACGATGACATTACGGTATATGAGCCGAAGTTTGAGACAAAACTAAATATTAAGATACCTAATCTTAATATGGACAATACGGGCTCATTTCTTGAAACCATGATTAATCCGAAGCCGTTTGAAAGACGTTCGACAGTATATCATGGAGCTTATGATGCATTTGCATATTCAAAGCCGCCGGTAACAGAGGTGACGAATTGTCTTGATACAGGAAATGATGAAAAAACGGTACTGCTTTTGCGAGAGTCTTTTGCCGGACCTGTGATAACATATATGTCGCTTGGAATCGGTAAGCTGTATGCGGTTACTCCGGAAGGATTTACCGGCAGTATCAGAAGCTATATTGATCAGGTCAGACCGGATATGGTTGTTATTTTATATACGGCTCCGACAACAAATGAAATGACAAGCAAATATGATTTTAGATAACGGAGGGAAATAACTATGATGGAAAAAGATGCCAAGATTTATGTAGCCGGACATAGAGGAATGGTTGGCTCTGCAATTGTGCGATGTCTCAATGCCAACGGCTATAATAATATTGTGACAAGAACTTCCAAGGAATTGGATCTTCGAAGACAGGATCAGGTAGAAAAATTCTTTGAAGAGGAGAAGCCGGATTATGTTTTCCTTGCAGCCGCAAAGGTTGGAGGAATTATGGCCAACAGCCTTCATCCTGCTGATTTCATGTATGACAACATGATTCTTGAGATGAATGTAATAAAAGCTGCATACGATAATAAGGTTAAGAAATTAATGTTTCTCGGAAGCTCATGCATTTATCCGAGACTGGCACCACAGCCTATGCCGGAGAGCTGCCTTCTGACAAGCTCACTTGAGCAGACCAATGAGGCGTATGCGCTTGCAAAGATTTCCGGACTTAAGTATTGTGAATATCTGAATAAACAGTATGGAACAGATTATATCAGCGTAATGCCTACAAATCTTTATGGACCAAATGACAACTATCATCCGGAGCATTCGCATGTTCTTCCGGCACTTATCAGAAGATTCCATGAAGCAAAGGAGGCAGGTGCACCTTCCGTAACAATCTGGGGAACAGGTACTCCGCTTAGAGAGTTTCTGTATGTTGATGACCTTGCTGATGCATGTGTATATCTGATGAATACCTATTCAGGAAATGAGACGGTTAACCTTGGTACAGGCAAGGAGCTTACAATCAGCGAACTTGCTGAAACCGTTAAGAGAGTTGTAGGTTATGAAGGTACTATTGAATATGATACAACAAAGCCTGACGGAACACCGAGGAAGTTACTGGATGTAAGTAAGCTTGAGAAGCTTGGCTGGAAATATAAAACAGAACTTGAAGACGGAATTCGTCTTGCATATGATGATTTCCTTCACAGTGAAATGAGAGCAGAAAGATAATTTATGAATAATAAGAAAAGATATATACCTGTTGCTGTTATAGTAACAGGTATAATTGTAATTACGGGACTTTTTATATGGTATCAGAAGAAGATTTCTGATAATTGGAAAAAAGACGGACATGCATATCGGATTACCCAGTATGGAACAGAAGAGGACAGGCAGATGATGTTCTATACAATAGAGAGCAGCGATGGTGGGTTCATCATTATTGACGGTGGCCTTAAAAGCAATGAGCAGGCTGTACGTGATGTGATAAAGAAGCATGGAAATCATGTTGATGCATGGATTCTTACGCATCCGCACCCGGACCATATAGGTGCATTTAATGCAATTATGCAAAACCCGGGTAAAATATCGGTTGATATGGTCTATGATGTGTATATTGACCTTGAGGAGTACCGCAGCGTAGCCAGAGAGTGGGATGAAATTGATGTGTACGAAGAGTATCTTCTGATGGCATTTGACCAGGTCTTTAATGTAACGCATCTTAACAGGAATGATACAATTGAATTATTCGGTCTTAAAATTGACTGTCTGAATGCGTATGACGACGAAGTGAAAAAACGTACTGATGCCATATGCAACAACGGCTCAATGATGCTGAAAATCCAGGGCGGTACGGAAAGTTTTCTGTTTTGTTCAGATGTAGAGGATGAGATGGAAGATTATATTATGGAGCAGTACGGTGACATATTAGACTGTGATTATATCCAAATGAGTCATCATGGAAACTGGGGCTTTAGTGAAAAGTTTTATAACAGGCTTTCGCCGAAGGCGGCTTTTTTTGACGGACCTGCATCTTTATATGAGGAAAGCGAATTATATGACGGTTACAAAATGATGAACCTGATGAAAAATAAAGGTGCCACACTGTATTTCTACAGAACGGCACCAAATGTAATTATTTTAAAATAAGAACGGCAGATTATTTGAAGAAATCAGATATTGCCGTTGTAGAACCGTCAGAGTCGGACGCAACACATAAAACAACATAAATATCATTGTAGACGTTTACACATGCTTTGTTTAAACGGTCGACCTCCTTTGGCATGTAATCTGCATAGGCAGCAGTCTGAGAGGAAATGTACTCATCACATTTACCTTTTATGGCGGCTGCTTTTTCTTTGTCTGCGGTTTCAAAAATCACAAACTGTTCAGCTGTAGCACCGCTTCCCATGTAAAGAATAACATTTTCATATTCTTCATCTGCAATCCCAAGAAGCATTTCACAGTAAGATGTGTCAATTGAAGATAATTCATCTTCAAAATATTTTCCGTTTAACAAAACAGTACATAATTCATTAATATCACGTCTGGTGTCAGCCGACGAAGTCTCGGGAGTGGTTTCGCTCTGACCGCATCCGGCAGCAAACATTAATATTAACATAATAATTGATAAAAAGTATTTCTGGTATTTCATTAGTCATTCTCCTCAATTCCGTGTTCAAGTATATAATCAAGCCATTTAAGGACAGAATTCGCATTAAGATGAACTCCGTCCGAAGAATACTCTGACGGCATATATCCGTCTTCTCCGGTAAATATACTTGCTATATCAAGATAACATACATTGTATTTTGATGCCATGATTTTTAAAGCCTCGTTGTACTCGTTAATCCGCTCCATGCTGAGTGTCGGGTCGACCTCGATTGCATGATGCGAAACAGGAAGCACCGAGTGAACAAAAATTATGGCATTTGGGTTGCAGCTGTATATATATTCTATCACTTTGCTGTATTCGTTTATAAACTGTTCTGTAGATACCCATCCGATTTCATTAATACCGAATTTTAAGTACACCTTTGAAAAATTGGTTTCATGTGCAAGGGCTTCGGCTGCTGTCATCTGCACGCCGTCAATATTGAATGTTGCCTTGGTAAAGAAGCTGTTCACACTCATGCCGACATATGTGTATGAGCGGAGATTAGGCACCTTACAGTATAAAATGAATCCCTGAAGTCTTGAGTTTCCTATGAATATTGCATCGTCGAAATAATCTGTTCCGACAGTGGAAAACCTGTAATTGGTAAAATAAATCTTGGAGTCGTCAACGCCTTCGGTATATTTTCTTAAATCAGCTGTAGTCTCTTCAGAAGGTTCTGTAGAAGGCTCTTCGGTGGTCTCTTCAGTTGTTTCTTCGCTGCTTTCTTCAATTGAAGCTTCTGCAGTTAAAATGCCATTTGCCATGAATTCCGGTTCCATAAATGATACCGGTTCCCGGCTGGCTGCTGCTTGCTGCTTTTCATAAGCTGACATGTAAATTGCGGCGCCTGACAGTGTTATTGCCAGAATGATTGCAAATACCGGCAGCAGGTAGTCTCTTATTTTCATAACTTTATCCTTAATATATTAAAATACATTATTATCCAACGAACAACAAATATAATAGCATAATTTAAATAAATATGGTAGAATAATTTCGGAATTTTATTTTTGAAGCTGTGAGGTAAGATAAATGGGTAAATTAGATAACATGCTAAACGAAGTTTATGCAACCTGTGATGAGATAGAAAAAGCAGGAGTAATCAAGGTTTCTCTTGGAACGTCATTAAGGGAAAGCGTGAAAATGGAGTTCGTCAAGTTCATGCTTTATCTGGCTCTGGTTGACGGAAACATTCAGGAAGAGGAGATTAGGTTTATCAAAGAAAAGACAGGTGTAGAGATATCGCCAATGGTAATCAATACATTTGCAAGACCAACATTTGTATCGGAAGTTCCGATATCATTTAAATATTTTGTCCTGACGGATGCCGGGCGTAAAATTCCGGGAAGCGACAATACCCGTGCAAAACGTCTTGCGGATACATATTCAAGGCTTGGCCAGGAACTGATTGCATGCAATAAAGAAATATCGGATGCTGAGCTGTCAGCCCTTACAAGATATTGCGGAATGCTTGACAATTACTTAAGAGATTTTGGACTGTATGCACCGGACAGAAAAATAAACCGCGAAGGCATAATAAACAATAAGGAAGACAACAGTCGGGCCGAAGAAGCAAAGAAAGAACTGACGGAGGAAAATGTTGAGGATATTCTGTCAGAGCTTAACGCTCTGATTGGTCTTGATACGGTTAAGGAAGATGTCAATACAATTGTAAATCTTCTGAGAATCCAGAAAATTCGTAAGGATAGAGGAATGAAGCAGCCGGATGTTTCAAAGCATCTGGTATTTACAGGAAATCCGGGAACCGGAAAAACAACGGTGGCACGTATGCTTGCCAAAATATACCGCTCGCTTGGAATTCTTGACGGAGGACAGCTTATTGAAGTGGACAGGTCCGGCCTTGTAAGCGGTTATGTCGGACAGACTGCGATGAAGACAAAGGATGTTGTTGATACTGCGCTGGGCGGCGTATTGTTCATTGACGAGGCATACACCCTCACGGCCAACCGCGGTGAAAATGATTTCGGACAGGAAGCGGTTGATACAATCCTTAAGGCGATGGAGGATAACCGTGATAACCTTATCGTTATCGTTGCGGGTTATCCGGCTCTGATGGATGAATTCCTTAATTCCAATCCGGGTCTTCGTTCAAGGTTTAATAAACACATTTTATTTGAGGATTATACTCCACAGCAGGAGATATCAATACTCCAGAGTATGGCTAAGAAGCAGGAGTATCAGTTTAATGAGGAGGCCATAGAGCAGGCGGAGCAGTTCTTTACTGACAGAATTGCGGCAAAACTTGCTTCATATGCCAATGCCCGTGATGCCAGAAATTATCTTGAAAAGGCAATTGCAAAGCAGGCTGACAGAATAGTTTCATTGAAGGAGCTTGATGATGAAACTATCAGAACAATCATAAGTGAAGACCTGCCTGAAGAATTGTAATCGTGAAAAAAATGTGAAATCACTTTAATTTATAAAATGAATGTGATAGAATGGTCAGGTATTCGCAATGCAAAAGGTAGGAGGAAGTATATGAAGAAAAAATTATTATGTGGTCTTATGGGAACAATGATGGTATTGTCACTTGTTGCATGTGGTAAGACGGACGCAGAAAAAAATGATGAAACAAAAGCAGTGGCATTGACAGCGGCAGATTACAAGGAGTATATGACGCTTTGTGATTATAAGAATATTGAGGTTGAGGCCGACAAGGAATCACTTACGGTAACACAGGAAGAGATTCAGAATGAAATCGACAGCTGCTTAAGTGCATATTCTGAGGTTAATCAGATTACTGAAGGTACTGTAAATGACGGCGATACAATCAATTTGGATTTCTCCGGATTATTAGACGGTGTTGCATTTGCAAACGGTACCGCAACAGATTACACCTATACGGTTGGCGGTACTTTTATTGAGGATCTTGACAGACAGCTTGTAGGCCTTACAGTTGGTCAGGAATACGAACTTCCGTGCAGATTCCCTGATAGTTATGATAATGATGAATTAAAGGGCAAGGATGTTATATTTGTTGTTACTGTCAACTATATTGAGGAAGAGGTTATTCCTGAATACAACGATGAGTTTGTAAAGAAAATCACAGGTGAGACAGAGCAGCCGTTAAATACAACAAAGGAATTTGAAGATTCAATTATAGAATACCTCCAGGCTGAGAAGCAGGACAACTATGACTATGACATATATGCACAGATGATGACATATATCCTGGACAATTCAGAGATTAAGAGTCTGCCTGAGAGTGAAGTGAACACTACATTCGAGAGAGTTAAGGATAATGCAGAGTATGAATTTAATATGTATGGACAGATGTACGGCTTTGATACATTTGAATCATATATTACTACTTTATATTCATACGAATCCATGGAAGCATTTGAAGAAGATGCAAAGAGTATGGCCGAGGAGTATGTAAAGGAAAAGATGGCAATTAATCTTATTGCTGATGCAGAAGGTATAGATGTTACTGCAGAAGAAATTCTTGCATACGAGGAGGACCTGGTTGCTTCATCATCTTACGAGAGCGTTGAGCAGCTCAAAGAGGCATATGGCGATGAACTTGAGGCAGATGTCCGTTTTGAGATTTTATACAACAAAGTGTTTGATGAACTGATTGGCATGGCTAAGATTAAATAGTGAAAAGTACAGGCAGGAGGTTAGCAATAACCTCCTGCCTTTCCATTATTTTGTTATGATAATTGCGTTGACAAACGAATTTATAAATAATAAAATATTACTTACAAGAGACTACTTAGAAAAGGAGATATCGATATGAAATTTGTATGTACAGTATGTGGATATGTTTACGAAGGAGACCAGGCACCTGAATTCTGTCCGGTTTGTAAGGCACCTGCAGAGAAGTTTAAGGTTCAGTCCGGAGAAAAAGTATGGGCAGCAGAGCATGTTGTTGGAGTTGCCAAGGGTGTAAGTGAAGATATAATTAAGGATTTAAGAGCTAACTTTGAAGGTGAATGTTCAGAGGTTGGTATGTACCTTGCGATGGCAAGAGTAGCACACAGAGAAGGATATCCTGAAGTTGGAATGTACTACGAGAAGGCAGCTTATGAAGAAGCAGAGCATGCAGCTAAGTTTGCTGAATTACTCGGAGAAGTAGTAACTGATTCAACAAAGAAGAACCTTGAGATGAGAGTTGACGCTGAAAACGGAGCAACAGCAGGAAAGACAGACCTTGCTAAGAGAGCTAAGGAAGCAGGACTCGATGCAATCCATGACACAGTTCATGAAATGGCACGTGACGAAGCAAGACACGGCAAAGCATTCGAAGGATTATTAAAGAGATACTTTGCGTAAGCTACAAGCCATGCAAGTCTAAAATAGAGAAAAGCCGGAAGGGCATATATGCACTTCCGGCTTTTCTCTATTTTAGACTTATAGGGCGCCAGCCCGACATGAGGAAGAAGCGAAGCTTATTCCGAATGCGCATGGCTGAAAGCGAAGGTGTGCGGGCGACATGAGGAAGAAGCGAAGCTTGTTCCGAATGCGCATGGCTAAAAGCGAAGGTGTGCGGGCGACATGAGGATGAAGCGAAGCTTATTCCGAATGCGCATGGCTGAAAGTTGAGTGTATATGAATTGAAAAATCAGCTGTGATTTGCTATAATATTAACATTAGTAAAGTGTACGATGCTACCTTTGGGTACAAGGAGGCTGTTATGATTAAAAAAATACGAAAATACCAATGGTTATCAATTCTTTTGTCATGTTTGTTTATATTAAGTGCCTGTAGCGGTAACAAGGCGGTTGACGATTATGCTACCAATAAGGGATACGAACAGAAAACAGAAGTGGCAGACAATGAAAAAGGAATATCAAAAGATGAAATCAAGGTCGGAGTTTTACATATTTCAGACCCTGCTGAGGGAAGCGGATATTCATATACACATGATATAGGAATTCAGGGAATGCAGGAAAATCTTGGACTTTCAGACGAACAGATAGTCAGAAAGCTTAATGTAGATGATGGGGATGTTAAAGCAATTGAAAAAGCACTTCAGGAATGTATAGATGAAGGCTGCAATGTCATTTTTACAACGAGCTGGGGATATATGCAGCCGACAGCCGATATGGCAGAAAAGTATCCGGATATATATTTTTCACATGGAACAGGATACATGAGCAATGGAACTAATTTTAACAATTATTTCGGACGTATTTATCAGGCAAGATATTTAAGCGGAATCGTCGCAGGAATGAATACAAAGACAAATAAAATCGGATATGTTGCCGCGCAGGATTCATCCAATTCTGAGGTGACAGGCGGTATAGATGCATTTGCAATGGGCGTATATTCGGTAAATCCGGATGCTGTTGTATATGTTAAAGTTACAAACAGCTGGTATGATCCGGCAGCAGAAAAAGCAGCGGCGGAAGAACTGCTCAATATGGGTTGTGATGTAATGTCACAGCATTGTGACACTCCTTATCCTCAGACACTGGCACAGGAAAAGGGCGTATATGGAATAGGATACAATTCAGATATGAGTAAGGAAACGCCAGACTCATGCCTGTGCAGTGTAATCTGGAACTGGAGTGCTTACTACACGTCGGCAGTAAAAAGTATCATTGATGGTTCATGGGACGGCTCAAATTATTATGGCGGCATGGCTGAGGGACTTGTTGACCTGACGGATCTGGCCGATTTCTGTGCAAAAGGCACGCAGGAAAAGGTGGACGAGGCTACGGCAAAGATTCTTTCAGGTTCGTTTAACGTATTTGACGGAGTAATTGAAACCAATGATGGAAGTACCGTCGGACAAGCCGGAAAAACTCTGGATGATGCTACGATTACAGGCGGCATTAACTGGTACTTTAAAAATGTAGCAGTTATTGATTAATACAGAAAGGGATGGTACCGGTTATGAGAATGGATTTAAAAAAGAAAATATTGTCGGTAGCAGTTTTACCGATTTTACTGCTTGGTATTGTGACGATTATAATTACACTGACACAGATAAAACCGTCTCTGATAAATGAAGTAAAAGATTCGCTTGGCGGAACGGCAGCGGCGACTCTGGCAGCATATAACCAGCATTCAGGAAGTTATATGAAAGCGGAAAACGGAGATGTCTGGAAAGGCGGATACAACATTTCCAAATCAGAAAGCCTGCTGGATAACATTAAAGAAGAATCGGGAATGGATGTAACATTCTTTTACGGAAACGAAAGAATAATGACGTCTGCAAAGGATAGTGAGGGCAACCGTATTCTGGGTTCTCCTGCCGGTGATATAATAGTGGAAAAAGTGTTAAATGGCGGTGAAGAATATTTTAGTTCCTCTGTATCATTAGACGGAACGATGAATTACGGATATTATATCCCGGTATTCCAAAAGGGAACAGATACCAATCCAATCGGAATGATTTTTGTCGGAACAAATAAAACGGTTAAAGATGCAATGATAAACGGTATAATCAGGACAGTGGTGCTGTCTGTTGTTCTGGTTATGGCAGTATGTATCGTTATTGCCGTAATTATTTCCATGTCAATAACGAGGTCGTTGGAGAAGGGAATCGGTGCAGTTCAAAAGGTTGCAGACGGTAAGCTTGGTAACCGGATTGATGAGAAGCTGTTAAAGAGAAAGGACGAGGTCGGTGACCTTGCCAAGGCTATAGATACGCTGCAGAAAACTTTGCAGGAGGTTGTCAGTAAAATTGCCCAGAGTACTGAAAATCTTACCTTGGCGGCAAATGAACTTGGCATTACGGCAAAGGAAACCAATTCAACTATAAAGCAGGTCGAAACTGCAGTAAGCTCTATTACGGATAATATTACAGAACAGGCGAAAAGCACAAAGAGTACAACTGAAAATATTATGCTTATGGGCGAGCAGATAGGCATAACATCAAGAGAGGTTGATTTGCTCAATCAAAATGCAGATATAATGCGAAGGTCAAGTGAACAGGCAACATCTACGATACGACAGTTAAGACAGATAAATGAAGAAGTTGAGAAATCTATTGATACAATTACAAGACAGACAAATCTGACAAATGAATCCGCACAGATGATTCAGGCTGCAACAGGAATCATATCATCCATTGCAGAAGAAACCAACCTGCTCAGTTTAAATGCAAGTATTGAAGCGGCAAGGGCAGGAGAAAGCGGACGCGGATTTGCAGTTGTTGCGGCACAGATTCAAAAACTGGCTGAACAGTCAAACGAGTCCAGCCGGAAGATTGAGGAAATCACAAATACATTAATTAATAACTCTGATGAAGCAGTTGATATTATGAGCAGAGTTCATGACATTATTGACAGTCAGAGCAGTAACATGATAGAGACTGAGAAAATCGTGGCAGAGGTTATGGACGGAATTGGCACTTCGCTGGAAAAGATTGAGCAGATTGAATCTTCTACTGTCAGGCTGGAGGGTTCAAGAAACAAAATTGTTCAGGCAGTGGAGGGCTTGTCTGAAATAGCTGAACAGAATGCGGCACATACACAGGAAACCTGTGCACAGACAATCGAGGTGTCAAATACGTTTGAACAGATTGAGGGTAACGCAGCACGCTTAAAACAAATTGCAGACGAGCTGTCTGATATAATGAAGCATTTTCATTTATAATGAAAACCTTATGAAAGCGAGAAAAAAATGAAGATATATCTGGCAAGTCCGTTTTTTAATGACGGTGAAATGGAGAGTGTATCCAAGGCAGAAACAATTTTGAGAAAAAGGGGTTTTGATGTATACAGCCCCAGAGAACATGAACTTAGGGAAGATGCTGAGGTTGGAAGCAGTGCGTGGTCACTTGGAATATTTAACGAGGACCGCAAGTTTATAGATGTATGTGACTGTGTTGTAATGCTGTATCATGGCGGATACAGTGATTCAGGCACTGCATGGGAGTGCGGTTACGCATATGCAATCCATAAACCGGTTATTGTTGTACATCTTGGAGAGAACTCTAATCTTATGATTCATGAGGGAAGCCATACCAATATTTCCATGGAAGATCTGGAAACCTATGACTTTGTAAATATGCCTGTATATTCATATAAGGGAAAAATGTTTTGATTGGTATGGAGTATAAAATGAGAAAAAAGTATAAGGCATCCTGCATATTGTCAATGCTGTTTGCAGCTTGTGTACTTTCGGGATGCAAAGAAAAAGATGAGGTAAAGAATCCTCAGATTATTGTGGATTATGATAATGCAAATTTTACGCAGGAAGTCCGTGAGACCATACCTGAGGAAATATATGAAACAGAATACCTGCCGGGATACGGCTGGAATTTGTTGGACTGTATCGAAGTCCGCAAGGATTATTCGGTAGAATTAAATACAGGAAATATGGTTGAACGTGAAGGGTATGCGGCTGCATGGATGCTTGCTGTTGACTCGTCATCCGGATTTCTGGTACACACTCCGGTGGATGAAATGACAATAAGCTGTTATGACAGCAGCTTACAATTTATAGACAGTATGTCGCTGTGGGCACCGGATGGGGATTTCTTCAGCCTTCCGGCGGACTGTGATTACATTTCCGTTTCACAGTCACTTGAAGGCATGAAACAAAGTCTTCTTGTGCAGGAAAACATGAACGGATACAACATTTTCTTTGCAGCACAGACCGAAGAGGTTAAACAGAGTGTTGTTGCTGCAGTCAACAGCATTGAGGATAAAGGCGTTATAATTGTTCTTCCGGGCACATACAAAGGAAGTATTGGTGCATGGGGTAAGGATGTAACAATTTACGGAATCGACAGGGAAAGATGCATTTTAGAAAACAATTCCGGAAAATATCATTCTCCGCCACTGGAAATATCATGCGGTGAAATAGTCAATGTTACCATTCGTGCCAAGGGCACACCGGATACAACTACGCCGGGCGCATATGCAGTGCATGTTGAGGACCATGCGTTGGCTGATAAAAGACTGTATTTTGAAAATTGTACTATTTATTCAGACTATAATTCCGGCGTGGGTATAGGACTTCGCGGCGGATGTGACGTGAAGTTTGTTAACTGCAGTCTGACCGGTAAAGACGATGGACTGTTCTGCCATGACAGCGCATATAAGCAGTATACCGGAGTACAGAATATAAGCTTCATAGACTGCGAAATAAAAGGATTGACCGGAAATAATGCATTGCATTTTGACTCGCAGGGTGTTGAGGGCGCAACAGTCAATGTGCTATTTCAGAACAATGTGCTTAGCAACACGAAAAATCCAACATCAAACAAGCTGTTATATACAAGGAATAATGGCGGCAAGGGTAATGACACCAACTGGATGGGTCTTAAGAACTACTATATTGACCCGCAGAGCACCGGAAATAATGTTGACAGCTTAAATTATTAGTTTGACATATCTTTTGATATCATTTCATACAATGTAACAACTATAATCGTGAGGAAGTTCACATTGAAAGGTTACATTGAGGAAAGGGCAGTTCAGATTGCTGAATATATCATTGCCAATAAGACAACAGTAAGGCAGACGGCCAAGGCTTTCGGAGTAAGTAAGAGTACCGTACATATGGACATAACAGTAAGGCTCCCCAAAATTAATCAGGGGCTTGCAAAAGAGGCAGGAGAGATTCTTGCGGTGAATAAAAGTGAACGACATATCCGTGGCGGTCTGGCAACAAAAGAAAAGTATCTTCATATGGCGCAATAACTGGATAATTTTGTCCCTTGCATAAAATCCTTTATAATGTTATATTTAGTACTGTGAAGAGAGAATAGATATATTTTATGGAGGGATTATTATGAAGAAAATTAATTTGTTACTTATGGCAGGATGTATGTGCCTGTCGCTTTGTGCATGTGGAGGTAATAAGCAGGATAATGATGCTACTACGCCCGCAACTGAGGCAACTGAAGCAACAACAGCAGCCGAACAGTATAAGACAGATGTGAAGGTAGCTGATTTGGAAGCAGCAGTTGCTAACGCTTTAGGAAATAATTATTATCCGACTGCTGAAATGGATACGCTTGAAGGACTTGAAATAACACCGGATATGTATGAGGAATTTATTTACAAGGTTCCGATGATTAATATTAATATTGATACTTTAATTATTGTAAAGGCAGTGCCGGGTCAGGCGGAAAATGTTGAAGCAAAGTTAAACCAGTTCAGGGATAACAGCTTAAATGATTTCCAGTATCCTATGAACCTTACAAAGATTCAGTGTTCACAGGTAGAGACAATAGGAGATTACGTAGTATTTGTTCAGCTCGGAGCAGGACTTGGAACAGATGCAGTTATGGAAGCATCTGAAAAGAAGGAGCTTACAGAAGACGAATCAGTTAAGATTGAGATGGATGCCATAAATGAGCAGAATGAACTGGCACTTGATACAATCAGAAAAATGCTTGAGAACTAATTGCATATGTAAAAATAAATGGAGATGGACGAATGGTATTTAGCAGTTTGTTATTTTTGTTTCGTTTTCTGCCAATTGTATTAGTATGTTATTTTTTAGCACCAGGGAAATTAAAAAACCTGGTGCTGTTTTTGCTGAGTCTGGTTTTTTATGCGTGGGGAGAACCGGTGTATGTAGTTCTTATGCTGTTTTCTACAGTGGTTGATTATACACATGGTATTTTAGTGGACAAGTTTAAAAAACAGGGCAGAATTACCAGGGCCAAGATAGTGGTTGCCTCTTCTGTCATTATTAATCTTTTGCTGCTTGGTTTTTTCAAGTATTCAGATTTTATCATTGTTAATATTAACAGTGTTCTTGGAACATCAATTAAAACACTCAATCTGGGTCTTCCGATAGGTATTTCCTTCTATACGTTTCAGACAATGTCTTATACCATAGATGTGTACCGCGGGGCCGCACCGGTGCAGAAGAATATTATTTCGTTTGGTACTTATGTTGCGCTGTTTCCACAGCTTATTGCCGGACCTATAGTCCAGTATAAGACGATAGCTGAGGAGATTAATGAACGTCATTTCAAAGCGGATGATTTCGCATACGGCGTAACCAGATTTGTGACCGGTCTTGGCAAGAAGGTCCTTCTGGCAAACAGCATTGGTCTTTTGTGGGATACGATTCAGGGATATGTGCTGGCAGGAACGGCAACGTCTCTGCTCACAAGATGGATTGGAGCGGCAGCCTATTCGTTCCAGATTTATTTTGATTTTTCGGGATATTCTGACATGGCGATAGGTCTTGGCCTTATGTTTGGATTCCATTTTAATGAAAACTTTAATTACCCATACGAATCAAAAAGCATAACAGAATTTTGGAGAAGATGGCATATCTCGCTTGGAACGTGGTTCAGGGAATATGTATACATTCCGCTTGGAGGCAATCGTGTAAGTAAGGCGAAGCAGATACGAAACATTCTTGTTGTATGGACACTTACAGGCATCTGGCATGGAGCAAGCTGGAATTTTATGATTTGGGGACTCTATTTTGCGGTATTCCTGATTGTTGAAAAATTATTCGTTGGAAAATACCTTGCGAAGCTTCCGGCATGGATTTCACATGCATATACACTTGTAATAGTAGCAGTGAGCTGGATGATTTTTGCAAATGATTCCATTGTATCGGGTCTTAAATATGTCGGTGGAATGTTTGGTATCGGTGTAAGCGGTCTGTATGATGAACGTGCGCTGTATACGCTTAACAGCTATGGCATTATTTTGCTGATCCTGATTATTTCATGTACAGGCATACCTAAAAAAATTGCCCGGAAATTACTGGCGCGCTTAGAAAATTATCCTGTCTGCAGAACGATAGTAACTAATGTTTTCCTTGTGGCAGTTTTTGTGCTGTCAGTGGCATATATAGTTGATGCTTCTTACAATCCGTTTTTGTATTTTAGATTTTAGCAAAGGGTGTCGTGATGAAGAAAATTAATTTTAATAAAAATCAAATAGCTCCGTTTGTTACGATTATTATTTTCCTTGTGCTGATTTTTGGCGGAACGGCTACGGGATTTTTCCATAAGGACAGGCTTTTTTCGGAAACAGAAAACCGCTTTCTGGAACAAAAACCTGCAATTACCGTGAAATCATTTTTTGAGGGGAAATTTGCGACGGACTATGAAAAGTATATAACAGACCAGTTCTTTATGAGAGACAACTGGATATTTATTAAAACAATGGCGGAGATGGTGGTTGGAAAGAAAGATATCAGTGGTGTATATCTTTCAAAGGACAATTATCTTTTGGAATGCCATGATGACATTGATGAGGAAAAGGCATATAAAAATGCCGACAGAATGGCAGCGTTTGTTAACCGGATGGCACAGGAATTTGGCACAGAGCACGTGTCAATAATGATTGTTCCGACGGCGACATCCATTTTAAGTGACAAATTGCCGTGGATGGCGCCTTCCTTTGACCAGAACACATATATTGATTATATTAAGGAAAAGACTGACGGCATGTTTGTGGATGTCAGGGAAAGCCTTTTAAGCCATAAAGATGAATACATTTACTATAAGACGGATCATCATTGGACGAGCATGGGAGCGTATCTTGCATACCGAAGTTTTTGTGATGCAAAGGGTTATTCTGCATTTGATGAGGAAGCATTTGACGTAGAACTGGCGGCAGACGATTTCCTTGGAACAATTTATTCCAAAATTAATTATGCAAAACAGAGTGATGAGATGTATATTTACAAGATCAAGGAGCCTGTAAAATACCATGTCGAGTACAATGCAGGCGAAAAAGAATCCGATTCACTTTTTGAGACGGAGCATCTTATGACAAAGGATAAATACAGCGTTTTCCTTAACGGAAATAATGCTGTTGTAACGATTGACACTAAGGGTGGGAAGGAAGATGGTGATACGCTTCTTGTGATAAAGGATTCGTATGCACACTGTTTTGTGCCTTTTGCCGCAAATCACTATAAGAAAATAGTGATGATAGATTTAAGATATTTAAAGATGCCGGTGAGCCGTGTCATTGAAGAATACGGAATAACGGATGTTCTTGTGTTATACAATACAGTTCATTTTGCAAAGGATACTAATTTATCATTAATAGAAAAATAAAAGTACTAAATATTATAAAAAAACAGCCGATAAATTATTAGGAGAGATTATGGACAAAAAATAAAATTTCCCCTTTTAAAATTCCTTATTTTGTATATAATGGTAATTAGACGAATTATGCAGTTTATTCATGACATAGGAGAATATAAAGAGTTGTTTGTTTGAGAAAGGGGAATTATTAAATGCTTACAGCAGATATTGGAATAGATCTTGGTACAGCCAGTATCCTTGTATATATAAGGGGAAAGGGCGTAGTTTTAAAGGAGCCTTCAGTAGTGGCATTTGACAGGGATACCAACAGAATTAAGGCCATTGGTGAAGAGGCGCGACTGATGCTTGGTAGAACTCCGGGCAATATTGTGGCCGTAAGACCGCTTAAACAGGGAGTTATTTCAGATTATACGGTAACAGAGAAGATGCTTAAGTATTTCATTACCAAGGCATTAGGACGCAGAACACTCAAGAAGCCTCGTATAAGCGTGTGTGTTCCAAGTGGTGTTACTGAAGTTGAGAAGAAGGCCGTTGAGGATGCAACTTATAATGCAGGAGCAAGAGAGGTTTCTATTATTGAAGAACCGATTGCGGCTGCAATTGGAGCAGGTATTGATATTTCAAGACCATGTGGCAATATGATTGTTGATATCGGCGGTGGTACTTCCGATATTGCGGTTATTTCACTTGGCGGTACCGTAGTTAGTACGTCAATTAAGATTGCCGGTGATGATTTTGATGAAGCTATCGTAAGATTCATGCGTAAGAAACACAATCTTCTCATCGGTGAGCGTACCGCAGAAGATATCAAGATAAAGGTCGGATGTGCTTATCCGAGAGCTGAAGTGCTTACAATGGATGTAAGAGGACGTAATCTTGTTACCGGTCTTCCTAAGACTGTTACAGTGACCTCAGAGGAGACGGAAGAGGCACTCAGGGAAACAACTTCACAGATTGTTGAAGCTGTCCACAGTGTACTTGAGAAGACACCTCCGGAACTTGCGTCAGATATTTCTGACAGAGGTATTGTGCTTACCGGCGGAGGAAGTATGTTACAGGGCTTAGATGAGCTGATTGAGGCTAAAACAGGAATTACAACAATGGTAGCAGATGATCCGATGACGGCAGTTGCAATTGGCACAGGTAAGTTTGTAGAGTTTTTAAGTGAACATAAAGATTTTTAGGCCGTTTTGCAGGGACGCTTATGATGGCAGGATGAAAGGCGTGGTAATATGTTAAGAGGATTGTATACAGCGTACACGGGAATGCTTAATCAGCAGCGCAGACTTGAGGTTACAACGAATAACCTTGCAAATGCATCGACTGTTGGATTTAAGAAAGAGGGTTCAACATCACAGGCATTTGATGAGTATCTTGCAATTAAAATCAATGACGCTTCAGAAAGCTACATCCGCAGAGGAATCGGCGATGTAAGTCTCGGAGTAAAGATTGGAGAAACCTATACCGATTACGAACAGGGGTCTTTTCGTGAAACGGGTGAACCGTTTGACCTTGCACTCTCAGGAGACGGTTTCTTTAATATTTCATATACGAACAAAAAGGGCGAAGAGTTCATCATGTATACACGTGACGGCTCATTTACGCTTACACAGGATGGTCACCTGGTTACCAAGGACGGTGACTATGTTTTGGGACAGGATGGCCCGATTGTTCTTCCTACAGATGCAGAAATCACAATTGATGCAATGGGGTATATCTACAATGGTGATGAGTTAATTGACATACTGGCAATCACTGATTTTGAGGACTACAATTACCTTGATAAGTTTGGTGAAAATATGTACCGCACTGTCAACGGAGCTGTTGAAAAAGAGGCAGCAGGAACTGTTAATCAGGGTTACCTTGAAATGTCAAATGTTCAGGTTGTACAGGAAATGGTAGATATGATTGCAATCCAGAGAGCATACGAAGCTGCACAGAAGGTTGAAACATCAATGGATGAAATTATGGAACAGGTCGTAACACTGGGAAGACTGGGTTAGTTTCGTAATTTTGTCAGATAGGAGATGGGCATTATGATGAGATCATTGTGGACTGCCGCATCAGGTATGATTGCGCAGCAGAATAACGTAGATACTATAGCGAATAACCTGTCTAATGTAAATACAACAGGCTATAAAAAGGAAACAGCAGAATTTAAGTCACTTCTATATCAGAAGATAGTCAGCAAGACGACAAGTGCCAATGGAGAGAACAAACCGGTGGGAGCACAGGTTGGACTTGGCGTAAGAAATTCTTCGATTACTTCACATTTTAAGCAGGGCGCATTCCAGACGACAGAGGAACCGTTTGATTTTGCCATTCAGGGTGAAGGCTTCTTTGCAATCCGTACTTTGAGCGGTGAAACAGCATATACAAGAAATGGTAATTTTTATCTTGCCGTAGCACCTGAAGGGGGACATATGCTCACCAATTCAGAGGGACTTGCGGTTCTGGATACTAACGGTAATCCGATTTACTTTGAAGAAGGAATTTCCGTATCCGATATTACGGTTGATGCCAATGGTGCAATCTGTATGACAGGTGAAGATGGTAATCCGGTAAATACAGGCGTTTCAATTGCCCTTTATCAGTTTTCCAACCCATCAGGACTTATTAAGCAGGGCGGAAGTTTATTTGCTCCATCAGAAGCTTCGGGTATTCCGATGAGTGAGAGCGAATATACCAACCTGACAAAGAGTGTCGTTAAGCAGGGGTATCTTGAAATGTCCAACGTTCAGGTCGCAGATGAAATGGTTAACCTTATTGTTGCACAGAGGGCATATGAGCTTAATTCAAAGGCTATTACCACTTCAGATGAAATGATGCAGACAGCTAACAACCTTAAGAGATAATTGTAGCGGAGGTGTTTTATGAGCGTATCGATGGATGCAGTAATGAATATGTATAATACATACCAGACGACAGATAAGACAGGTGATGCCTTAAAGGACAAGCTTTCCAAGGATTACAGCGATGCGACGGATGATGAGCTCATGTCTGTCTGTAAGGAATTTGAAGCATATTTTCTTGAGCAGGTGTTCAAGTCAATGCAGAAGATGGTGCCGGAACATGAGTATGACTCCTCATCTTCCAAGACAATGATGGAATTTTATCAGGACGAGCTTATGTCGAATTATGCGAAATCTGCAACAGACAATGGAGAGGGACTTGGACTTGCCGCAAAATTATATGAGCAGATGAAAAGAAATTATGAGAGTAATGTATGATTAGCTTAGAAGGATTTATTGATAATATTATCTTCAGAAATGAAGAAAACGGATATACGGTGTTCGAAGTTGTTGCAGACGGAGAACACCATACTTGTGTTGGGACATTTCAATTTATAAATGAAGGCGAATTTATTGAGTTTGAGGGAGTTGAGACTGTTCATCCCGGTTATGGCGAACAGATTCAGATTAAGTCTTATGAAATGAAGATGCCTACAGACGAAATATCCATGGAACGTTATCTTGGTTCCGGTGTCATCAAAGGAATTGGTGAAGCACTGGCATCAAGAATCGTGAAAAGATTCGGTTCGGATACATTCCGTATCATCGAGGAAGAACCGGAACAATTGTCTAAAATTAAGGGTATCAGTGAGAAGAAAGCTCTTGAAATTGCCAGCCAGATGATGGAAAAGAGAGATATGCGAAAGGCTATGATGTTTTTGCAGGATCTCGGTATTTCAATGAATATGGCGGCAAAAATCTACGGCCAGTACGGCCCGTCAATGTATTCAATCATCAGGGAAAATCCATATAAACTTGCGGATGATATTTCGGGAATTGGTTTTAAGATTGCCGATGAAATAGCATCAAAAGCCGGAATAAGCCGTAATTCTGATTACAGAATCAGGAGCGGAATCATGTATGTGCTTTTGCAGGCAATCGGAAATGGCCACGTGTATCTTCCAAAAGAAGAATTAGAGCAGGAAGCAAGGCAGCTTTTAAATATCGATTTTGATGATTTTGACAGACATATCATGGATATGGTGATGGATAAAAAAATCGTTATTAAAGATTATGACGGCAGGCACATAATTTACGCCGCTGTTTATTACTACACCGAATTAAGAGTTGCTGATAAGCTTAAGGAATTAAATGTTAAATATAAGGTTCCTGAAAATGAACTTTCTTCATATATAAACAGGATAGAGCATCACCTTGAAATAGAGCTGGATGACATGCAGAAAGCGGCGGTAAAGGAAGCTGCAGAAAATGGTCTTCTGGTAATTACGGGAGGCCCCGGTACAGGTAAAACAACTACCATAAATGCCATAATTAAGTATTTTGAGCTCGAGGGGATGGAAATACGTCTTGCGGCACCTACCGGAAGAGCGGCAAAACGAATGAAGGAAACAACCGGGTATGAAGCACAGACCATCCACAGAATGCTGGAGCTAAGCGGAGCACCGGAGGATGGCAGAAGCATAAACTTTGAAAGAAATGAAAATAATCCTCTTGAAGCAGATGTAGTAATCGTAGACGAAATGTCAATGGTGGATATTAACCTTATGAATGCGCTTTTAAGAGCACTTGTAGTCGGAACACGGCTCATACTTGTGGGAGATGTCAATCAGCTTCCGTCAGTGGGACCCGGAAATGTTCTTAAGGATATAATAGATTCACACTGCTTTAATGTTGTTATGCTTACGAAAATATTCCGTCAGGCCAGTGAGAGCGAAATAATTGTAAATGCCCACAAAATCAATGCGGGAGAAACCATTGAACTTAATAAGTACAGCAAGGACTTTCTGTTCTTAAGACGTGATGATGCCAATTCAATTATAAATGCAATGATTACACTTGTAAGAGATAAGCTTCCGGCGTATGTAAATGCAGATATGCTCGATATACAGGTCATGAGCCCTATGAGACGCGGACCTGTCGGCGTGGAAAGACTGAATACCGTATTGCAGAAGTATCTTAATCCGCCCGATGGTACAAAAAATGAAAGGGAGTTTGGTGACCTTATACTTCGTGAAGGCGATAAGGTAATGCAGATTCGTAATAATTATCAGCTTGAGTGGGAAATACGCGGAAAATACGGAATACCAAAAGACAAAGGACTGGGCGTGTTTAATGGCGACATTGGAATAATACGCCATATAAGCGATTATGCACAGGAAATAACCGTAGAGTATGAAGACAGTAAATTTGTCGTCTACGATTTTAAACAGGTTGAAGAGCTGGAGCTTGCCTATGCAATTACGATACATAAATCACAGGGAAGTGAATATCCGGCGGTTGTAATTCCTATGTTATCGGGCCCGCAGATGTTAATGACAAGAAATCTTTTGTATACAGCAGTAACAAGAGCAAAGACATGTGCATGCATGGTGGGTATGGAAGAAATTTTCCAGTCAATGATTAAGAATGAAACAGAACAAAAAAGATATTCGACATTGAATGTCAGAATTAAAGAGGTGTGTAATTGGAATTAATCCGAGCGTTTTATCCCAAGGTGTGTCCGGTATGTGAAAAAATACTGCCGGACATACCTGATGAAAATAAAGCCGGAGTGTGTTTAAAGTGTAACTCCGGGCTTCATTATATTAAGGCACCAAGGTGCATGAAATGCGGCAAGCAGATTTATAATACAAATGATGAGTTCTGTACGGACTGCAAAAATAAAAAGCACGAATTTGTTCAGGGTGCCGGAGTTTTTGCATATGATGAGGAAATAAAAAAATCTATCTATCGTTTTAAATATTCTAATCAGAGGGATTATTCCGGGTTCTATGCCGGGGCGGCAGTCAGCCGTCTTGGATATCAAATCAGGCATTGGGCGCCTGATGTAATCATACCGATTCCACTTAGTACAATAAAATACTTAAAGCGCGGTTACAACCAGGCAGAACTTTTGGCGGATGACATCGGAAAACTTCTTGATATACCCGTTGATAATACAATCCTGGTAAGGACACGTAACACAAGACCGATGAAAGAATTAAATGATGAAGAACGCGTAAAAAATCTTCAAAATGCTTTTAAAATTCGTCCGAATATTGTAAAATATAATAAAGTGTTACTGATTGATGACATATACACTACAGGAGCAACAATTGATGCCTGCGCAGCTGTTCTCAAGGACGCGGGTGTGCGTGAAGTATATTTTGTGAGTGTATGTATTGGAAACGGTTTTTAGGAGGAATTGCAATGGAAGTAAGAAACTGTAAGAATTGCGGAAGATTGTTCAATTACATTGGAGGTGCATACAGAAATTTATGCCCTGCGTGCATTGATGCATTAGAGGATAAGTTTCAGGAAGTAAGGAAATTTGTTGAAGATAATCCGCACTGTACAATGAATCAGATTTCAGAGGCAATGGATGTATCTACAAAGCAGATTGAGAAATGGATAAGGGAAGAGAGACTCTGCTTTGCGGATGATTCTCCGATAGGCATCGGATGTGAAAAGTGCGGTAAGATGATTAAGTCAGGAAAATTCTGTGATGTATGCCGCGTTGAAATGGAAAGCCAGATGAACAATCTCTATAAAGCTGTTAATCCGGGACCGTACAGAACAAAGGATTCTGCAAGCAAAATGAGATATCTTGATAAATAATTTTAAAAATACTATAAAGATTTTTATATCTTGTTCCGATATTCTTTGCAGAAATCAAAAATGCATAAAGGAGGAATGAGTTATGCGTATTGATGCTTATAACGCAATCAGCCAGGTATATCAGACAAATACCAACTATAAGTCAAAGGCTGTTGGGAAAGCATATGGCAGTGACAAGGTAGAGATATCGTCATTTGGTAAAGAGTATCAGATTGCCAAGGCAGCGGTTTCTAAGGCACCTGATGTCAGAGAAGACAAAGTGGCTGAGATTAAGGCAATGATGAGCGCAGGAACATACCGTGTGAGCGGAATGGATTTTGCAAACAAGCTGGTTGATGGCTATTCGTCAGAGATTTCATTATAGGAGAGGTTTTTAGGTGGCAAGTTTAATTGATGAATTAGTTGAAGTTCTTGATAAAGAGAATTCGGAGTATACAACACTGTTGGCTTTGTCCACCGAAAAGACCTCAACTATTGTGAAAAATGATATTGAACAGTTACAGCTTCTTGTTACAAAAGAACAGGAGGTTGTGGACAGGATTAATATACTGGAGAAACAACGCGAGAAAACGGTTGAAGATATATGCAAGGTACTGCATGTTGCTCCGGGTGACCTGACGGTTAAGGTTTTGATTGATTTATTAAAGAAACAGCCGGAAGAACAAAAAAAGCTTCAGGAAGTTCACACAAAGCTTGGCAATACTTTGAAGAAAATGGTTCGAGTAAACGAAAGCAATAAGATGCTTATGAAAGAATCAATGGAAATATTAGAATTTGAAATGAATCTGGTTAAAGGATTAAAAATGGCTCCCGAGACTAACAACTATACCAAAGGAGCTTATAGTGCAGGAGGCACGGAATACGGTGCTGGTGCGTTTGATGCAAAGCAGTAAAAGGCTTTGCATTTTTCGTCAAAGGACATAATCAAAAAGGTGGTGAAGATATGGCAAATGGAATGGCAGGATTGTACATAGGTGTTTCGGGTCTGCAGTCAGCGCAGACATCTCTTAATACAACCGGACACAATTTAGCAAACATTGATACAAAGGGATATACAAGACAGCAGATAACATATGGTACAAGCCAGTATTTTAAAATTGGCCAGAATGCGGTAGGCAGTCTTCAGTACGGAATAGGTGTAGATATCCAGGATGTACGCCGTGTAAGGGATGAATTTCTTGACAAGGCATACAGACAGGAAAACGGAAGGGCAGCTTTCTACGAGAGCCAGTATAACGCAGTAGAAGAAGTGGAAACACTCTTTGGTGAGATGGAAGGCGTAAAGTTTGAAGATGTAATGAATGACCTCTGGTCATCCATAAATGAAGTTGCCAAAAATCCGGGAAGTACGGTTACAAGAACCGCATTGGTACAGAGCTCTGTGGCATTTATCAGCAGAGCCACTGCAATATATGATGGAATGGTTAAGTATCAGAAAATGCTTAACACCAAGATTTCAGATATGGTCAGCCGGATTAATGAACTTGGTCAGACAATTATGGACCTTAACAACCGGATAAACTATATTGAAACAGCTAATGAAAATGCAAATGATTATAGGGACCAGCGTGATGCAGCGCTTGATGAGCTGGCGGCCTATGTAAAGATAGATTATTGGGAGACATCAGACAGCAAGGTTAACATTAATCTTGAAGGAATGCCTTTCCTTACAGGAAATGCATTATTTACAATAGATGTCAAGGAAATAGGTAATACGGGACTGTATGAACCGGTATGGCCTGTTATGAATGACAGAAGTGTATATACACTTATAGAAGAATACAATTCAATCAATAATAATGATATTGGTGAATTAAAAGGTCTTCTGCTTGCGAGAGGAAGCAATACCGTAGATTACAGAAGCGTTCCTGTAGAGCCTGAACGTGATGATTTTGCAACCGATGCTGATTATGAAACAGCATATAAACAGTATGAGAGAGATGCCAAGTGGTATAACCAGAACATTGGTAGTTCAGTTATTCTTTCAACAATGGCAGGATTTGATAAGCTGGTAAACGGTATGGTTGAGGCGATAAACGATGTTTTGTGTCCGGAGACGACAACGGATGCAGCAATTACCACAACAGACGGTACTGTAATCCCTGCAGGCACAACGATTCTTGATATGAGCAAGACAGCATATGGTATGGACGGAACAACGGTCGGAGTTGAATTGTTCTCCAGAAAATATACAGACCGTTATGAAGTTAAAGAATATGTTGATGCAGAGGGCAATACACAGAAGATATATATAAGAAATGACAACAATTCATTTGGAAGAGAATCTTTATACACATTGGGAAATATTGAAGTAAATGATTTTGTTTTGCAGGATTATCAGAATATTCCGCTGTCGCTTAAAGACGGAAGTGAAAATTTTGCAAAGGCAGAAGAACTTCTTGATATCTGGGAAGTTAAGTTTGCAGCATTAAATCCCGATAAATATGCTAAGGAGGATTTCCAGTCATTCTACAACAGTCTTATATCAGATGTTGCCAATACCGGTGAAGTTCTGAGAAATATGCAGGACTATCAGGAATCAATGGCAGACGAGCTTGATAATAAAAGGCAGGAATCCATTGGAGTGTCTTCCGACGAGGAACTGACTAACATGATTAAATTCCAGAACGCATACAATGCGGCGTCAAGATACATAAATGTTGTAAGCGAGATGCTTGAGCATCTGGTTACAGCCCTGGGAAGCTGATAGGAGGGATAAGATATGCCGTCAACATTTTTAGGCTTAAATACATCATATACAGGATTGCAGGCGTATCAGGCAGCAATTAATACGACTGCACACAATGTTTCCAACACTAATACCAAAGGTTATTCGAGACAGGCGACCAACGCCCAGGCTGACCAGGCATTAAGAACCTATGCAAGCTATGGAACGGTAGGTACAGGTGTACTGGTAACATCAATTGAACAGATAAGAGACAGCTACTACGATATCAAATACCGTAACAACAATACAAATGTCGGTGAGTACAGTGTTTACGAAAACTATATGACACAGATTGAGGATTTTCTTAATGAATATTCACTTGAAGGCATGACAACAGAGTGGAATAATTTCTTTGCGGCACTGACGGAATTGCAGAAGATGCCACAGGATAACACGGTTCGTAACAATGTGATTAATGCAGGACAGAGTATGGCAGATTATTTTAACAATCTGTATGTCAATCTCAGAAATGTCCAGACTGACTGTAACGAAGAAATAAAAAATCAGTGTGACAGAATCAATACTCTCGCTGAGAATATTTCAAATCTTAATAAGCAGATTAACATGATTGAGGTTCATCACGGCAATGCAAATGATCTTCGTGACCAGAGAAACCAGCTTGTTGATGAGCTGTCAGCAATAATAAATGTTGAGACTAACGAGCAGGATATGGGTAACGGTGTTACATACTATACTGTAAGGGTCAATGGCCAGGATCTTGTTAGCAACTATAACTACAATACGCTGATTACAGAGGCTAAGACGGAAAAGCGCAACGCATCAGATGCTGACGGTATGTATGAGATAACATGGTCTAACGGTACAACATTTGAGGAATACAGTTCTACCTTATCGGGAAGCCTTAAAGCACTTATAGATATTCGCGATGGTTGTAACAATGCTTACGAGATTGAGACAACAACCGTGGATGGTGAAGGAAATATAACAAGAGAGCTCTCTATAGGACAGAAGGTGGGAACCAATACATCATACAAGGGAATTCCTTATTATCAGTCAAAAATAAATGAGTTTATAAATCTTATGGCAGATGCAATCAACCCTATATTTGAAAAGGGCGAAACTACGGAAGGCGTGCCGGGAGTACCGTTCTTTACGGTTAAATACATGGAAGGTTCAATGTCAGCACTTACGGTTGAAGTTAATCCGATTCTTGTTGAGGACAATACAAGACTTGCAACAACAACTAATTATCTGGATGGTGAAGCTAAGTCGGATCTTGTTGATGAACTTCTTGCAGTTCAGAACAATAAGATTTTTAATGGAGGAACCGGTTCATATTTCCTTGAAAGTATTGTGGCAGCAGTTGCAATAGATTCAGACAAGGCGACATCGTTTTATCAGAATTTCAGAAATATTTCCCATACGGTGCAGAATCAGAGATTATCTGTCATGGGTGTTGATGACGATGAAGAGGCACTTGATTTATTAAAATACCAGCAGGCTTATAACCTGTGTTCAAAGATGATATCGGTACTCAGTGAAGTATACGATAAACTTATAAATCAGACAGGAGTATAATCCGGAAGGAGGAATGACGGTATATGAGAATAACAAATCACATGATGCAGAACAATTCATTAAATAATGTGAGCATTAATAAGAAGCAGATGAGTGTTCTGGATACACAGTTATCTACGCAGAAGAAAATAAGCAGACCATCAGAAGACCCGATTATTGCAATTCGTGCGTTGAGACTTCGTACCAGTCTGAGTGAAGTTTCCCAGTATCTGGACAAAAATATACCGGATGCCAATTCATGGCTCGACGTATCTGAGGGTGCACTAAAGGAAACAGATTCCATACTTTCAGATGTATATAAATATTGTGTTCAGGGTTCTACGGATACTTTATCATTAAACGAGCGTGAAATCATTTCAGACAGTTTGAAGGAGCTTCGTGAAGCCCTTTACTCACAGGGTGATGTAGATTACGCAGGAAGATACGTGTTTACAGGTTTCAGAACAGATTCATCACTTACATTTAAGACTGATGAACAGCTTGCAGATGCCGACTACAGTATTACACAGAATTTCTCTTCAACAGATTTTGATTACAAGTCAGTTGTTACAGGGCCGGTTGATGTGGAAGCGGTTAAGCAGCTTACGGGAACACAGCTTGGTGCTCTTACCGATGCAGAACTGGAACAGATTGTTGACTATAATAGTATTGGCGGAGAAGATGTACACAGAATAAGACTCGCATATTCAGATGTCAAGAACATGGCAGATGGCGGAATAACAATTAAATATAAGGATGCAGACGGAAATGAGCTGGATTTCGGACATGCAATAACAGAGACAACCGATGTAAGTCAGGTGCCTGGTGACGATGAAATTTTATTTAATCCGGAAACAGGTGAGCTGTTATTTGGTGAGAATGCCTATACGGATTTATTCTCAAAGGGAAGTTTCTCGGTAACATACGAGAAGGATTCTTTTATAAAGGGCGACTGCAAACCTGAACATTATTTTACATGCACCAACCTCAATACGAATCTGACATATGAAAAGTCTGAAGAAGGACAAAATATTGAATATATAGTTAACTTCAATCAGAAGCTGAAGGTTAATACAGAGGCGTCAGACTGTTTCTCGTTAGATATGGGACGTGACATAGAGGAAATAATAAATGCGGTTGACGGTGCAATTGCTGCGGAAAAGAAACTGAATACATTAAAAGAATTAAAGACCAATGCTAACTATCAAAGTGCCGAGGCACAGGAAAAGTTAGATAAAATAATTGCCGGCACTGAAAAGGAGCTTGATTATTGCAACGACGTTCTTCAGAAGACTTTTGAATCAGGAATAACCAAGATGCAGAACCATCAGGAGAGTATAGACATTGCTCTTGCTGATATCGGTAACAGAATGGTAAGACTTGATTTGACAAAGAGCCGTTTAAAGGATCAGAAAACCAATTTTACGGATCTTAAGTCAGCTAACGAAGATGTCGAGCTTGAGGAGGTAGTTATAAATTATTCTTCAGCACAGCTTGTTTATAATGCTTCGTTAACGGCGGCAAGTAAAGTAGTAAGACAGACACTATTGGATTTTATTTAAAAAACATATTAATTATGTGGATAGGAGACGGGTATGTTAATAAAGACAAAATGTTTTGGCGATGTTGATGTTGCACAGGAGAAAATAATTCGTTTTGAAAACGGAATAATGGGATTTGAAGATTATAAGGAATTTACAATCCTTTTCGATTCAGACAAGGAAGCAAGTAAAACCATAATGTGGTTACAGTCTGTAGATGAACAGGCACTGGCACTTCCGGTTGTTGATCCGCTGCTTATTACGGACTCATATGATCCTATAGTAGAGGATGAGTTACTGGCATCTGTCGGTGAGATAAAGGAAGATGATTTACTTATTCTTGTTACTTTGACAGTTCCTTCTGATATTACGAAAATGACTGCCAACTACAAGGCACCGATTATCATCAATGCAGGTACGTTAAAGGGAGTTCAGTTGATTGCAGAAAACGATGATTATCAGATAAAACACCCTGTATATGATATTCTTAAGGCAAGAAAGGATGGTGAATAGTATGCTGGCATTATCAAGAAAAAAAGATGAAGCAATCGTTATTAATAACGATATTGAAATCAAGATCATTGAAATCAAGGGCGACCAGGTTAAAATAGGCATATCTGCACCAAAATCCGTTCCTGTATACCGTAAGGAAGTGTATGTACAGATTCAGGAAGCTAATAAGGAAGCTGCAAACTCTGTTGCAGACGTAGATGCTTTAAAAAATTTACTTGGATAAATTGTACTAATGTATTAAAATATTTTTTAGAACATATTAATTTTTTATTGTCCTTATCCGATATATGGGATATAGAGATAATATAAATTTTGTATTTGATAGGGAATTGCAGCGCAATTTCTCTATTTTGTGCACATGGAGGTGTATTAATTATGGCAGTTGAAAATGTTAATAGTGTAGCGGCAGCGGCAACTTATCAGGCTATGTCAACTCCAGCAGCTGCGCCGGTCAAGGATGCAACAAGCGCGGATGCAACAGTAATTGAAGCAATGGACTCAGTAATCAGGGAACCTGTAGAGCTTAAAAAGGTCGATGCTTCAGATAAGAATGGAAGTACTGAACAGCAGGATAAGCAGGAAAAACAGCCTAGCGACAGCACAATTAAGCAGGCGTTAAAGGATATGAACCGCAAGCTCAACAATAACACTATTGCTGAGTTTGGAATTCATGAAGGAACCAACAGGGTAACTATTAAGATTAAGGATAAGGATACGGATGAAATAATTCGTGAAGTCCCGGCAGAAAAGACTTTGGATTTGATTCAGAAAGCATGGGAAATGGCAGGTATCCTTGTCGATGAGAAGAGATAGGAGGTAATGGCATGCCGATAAGATTGTCAGGTATGGCATCAGGTCTCGACACAGATACTATTGTTAAGGAATTGGTGTCAGCTTATTCTACTAAGAAAGATAATATAGTCAAGAAACAGACAAAGCTTGAATGGACCCAGGATGCATGGAAGTCCATGAACAGCAAAATATACAGTTTTTACAGTAAAAGCCTTTCTAATATGAGATTGTCGTCTTCGTACAGCAAGAAAACGGCAAGTATTTCTAATAGTGCTGTTGCAAAAGTTACAGCATCAAATGGAGCCGTCGACGGAAGTCAAAGTCTTAAGGTTAAGCAGCTGGCTAAGTCAGGGTATTTGACCGGTGAAGTAATTACGGATAATGATGGAAATAAGTTGTCATCTTCAAGCAAGCTTTCTGATATTAAGGGATTGAATGATATTGCTAATCTCGGTGGCTTTGATGTCAAGGCAGGAGACAAAACTACTTCCATACAATTGTCACAGGATATGACAATCGGAGAGCTGGTTAACAAGCTTAAGCAGGCAGGAGTAAATGCAAGCTTTGATGAGAAGAACCAGAGATTCTTCATCAGTGCAAAGACAAGCGGAGCAGATGGAGATTTTGCCATAACTGCGGCAACTTCTGATTCTGTTGATGCATTAAAGGGTCTTGGAATTTATGCCGTAACGGACGCAGAACTGGCAAAATATAAAGCAGATGCGCAGATAGATGTTGATGCAGCCGTTGCTAAAGCATATGAGGAACAGAAAGAAAAGTATACAGACACGGCAACTCAGAAGAAAGCACTGGAAAAACAGGAAAAAGAGCTGACTGCAAAGCAGGAAAAGCTTACCACACAGACTGAGTATCAGAATTTTAAGAATCAGTTCCTGGCAGGACTTAAATTTGACTCAAGCGAAGTACCGGTGTTAAATGAAGACGGGACACCAAAGCTTGATGAGGATGGTAATCCTGTTACAAGAACAGAGTATTCATATGCGTCTGATTCAGAGTCTAAAGCAGATATTTTAAACAATATTGAAACAACAATAACAAATCTTGAAGAGCAGATTAAATCTTATGCAGACAGAACTGATTTGACTGATGATGAGAAGAAGACAAAGGCATCTTTGGAAAATCAGTTAAAGGCTGCAAAGGATGTATTGAAAGAAATTGGCAGTGATACACTGGCAGCAAGTGACATTAAGGCAATCGTAGATAAGAATGCAGAAGCATATATAAAGGCATCTGAAGAACTTTCACAGACTGAAAGCAAACTTTCAACGGTTAAGGATACACTTTCAAGTGATGCTAATCTCGAGGCTTATACTGCTAATCTTAATTCTGAGATTGACAGCAGAAATGCAGAACTTGAAGCAAAGCTTCAGGAATATTATACCAATCTTAAGTCTACTGCACAGATGATGGTGGATCAGAATGCCAGTGCTACTAATATGGCAACAAGAATTGTTGGTCAGGATTCAGAAATTGAATTAAATGGTGCCACATTTACAAGCAACACCAATTCATTTGATATTAATGGATTGACAATTCAGGCTACTGCTGTAACAGGAGATGAAGCAGTAACAATTACAATTGATTCTGATATTGATGGAATATATAACATGGTTAAAGATTTCTTTAACAGTTATAATGAATTGATAAAGGAAATGGATGTTGCATATAACGCAGCTTCGGCAGGCAGTTATGAACCGCTTACTGATGATGAGAAGGATGCAATGACAGATTCTGAAATAGAAAAATGGGAAACTAAGATAAAAGATTCTCTGTTAAGAAAAGACAATACTCTTGGAACATTGTCTTCAACTATGAAGAGTGTTATGAGCCAGGCGTTTGAAATAGGCGGAACAAAGTATTCGTTATCTAGTTTTGGTATTAATACATTAGGATATTTTGCTTCTGCTGAGAATGAAAAAGGCGTATATCACATAGACGGTGATGAGGATGATTCAGATACATCAGGAAAGACAGACAAATTACGTTCAATGATAGCATCTGATCCTGATACTGTAGTTGAATTCTTTAGCAAGTTAAGTACAGAACTTTATACAAAGCTTACGGATAAGATGAAGAGTTCAACGCTTAGCAGTGCATATACAGTCTACAATGATAAGCAGATGAAAACCCAGTACAATAACTATACTAAGGATATTGCAAGCTGGGAAGATAAAATTGCTGCATATGAGGAAAGATATTACAAACAGTTTTCGGCAATGGAGAAAGCACTCTCCAGTCTTAATACACAGCAGTCACAGTTGTCAGGACTTTTTGGACAATGATTGTAAAGTAAGAAAGAGGAGGATAAAGCAATGGCTTTACCTAACGCATATTCGCAATATAACAACAGTAAAATATTAACAGCTTCTCCTGCGGAACTTACGTTAATGCTTTATGAAGGTGCAATTAAATTCTGTAATATGGCAATTATGGGAATTGAACAGGGAGATATAATGAAAGCCCATACTAATATTACTAAGGTGGAAAATATTATTATGGAGTTTCAGGCAACGCTTAATCATAAATATCCGGTTGCAGAAGATTTCGACAGGGTGTATAATTATATATACGGAAGACTTGTTGAAGCAAACATTTCCAAGGACAAAGAGATACTGGAAGAAGTTAATACACATCTTCGCGGTATGCGGGATACATGGAAAGAGGTTATGCGTCTTACACATAATGCATAGGAGCGTCTATGGATAATAATGCAAGTTATATTTCACTTATGATAGACAGTCTTGAGAGAAAGCGCAGTTTATTTGGTGAAATTAAGGAACAGAATAAGATAATAAGAGGTTTGCTGGACGAAGCTCAGTTTGATGCGGATAAATTTGATGGTGTAGTTGAGAAGAAGACTGGGATATTTGCAGAGATTGATAAGCTTGATGATGGGTTTCAGAATCTGTATGACAGAGTTAAGACGGCTTTGCAGGAGAATAAATCTCTTTATACAGATGACATTCGCAGAATGCAGGAACTCATTAAAGATATTATGGAGCTGTCCTCTTCGATTGAGTCTGAAGAAAAGAGGATGAAGGGCGAGATTATGACTCAGTTTGGTAAACTTAAGGACGCAGTTAAGGAGACCAGAAAGAATAGTACGGCGGTAAGTAATTACTATAAGTCTATGTCTAGAATTGATTCTGAACCACAATTCATGGATCAAAAAAAATAATTTAAAAAAATTATAAATTGGGGTTAAGTTTTTAACAACTACTCCGATATATAATACAAATAAGTAAGACAACTTACTTAGTAACAGGGATTTATCCCAAAACAAATTTCAACGAACCGCAAGGATGCGGTCGTAAAGTTCAAGGAGGACAAAATTATGGTAGTACAACACAATCTTACAGCGATGAACGCTAACAGACAGTTAAGCGGAGTGCAGAACGCACAGGCAAAGTCAACCGAGAAGTTATCTTCTGGTTACAGAATCAACAGAGCAGGCGATGACGCAGCTGGTCTTACAATTTCTGAAAAGATGAGAAGCCAGATCAGAGGTCTTAATAAGGCTTCTTCAAATGCTCAGGATGGTATCTCATTAGTACAGGTAGCTGAAGGTGCTCTTACAGAGACACATTCTATCTTACAGAGAATGAATGAATTAGCTACACAGGCAGCTAATGATACTAACACAACAACAGACCGTGATGCTATTCAGGCTGAAATTGATCAGTTAGCAAGTGAAATCTCAAGAATTTCATCAACAACACAGTTCAACACAATGAACTTACTTGATGGTAATTTCACAGGCAAGAATCTTCAGGTTGGTTCACTCAGTGGTCAGGCTATCACAATTGATATCGGAACTATGAGTGCAACAGGACTCGGAGTTGCTTCACTTGATGTATCATCATTTGGCAAGGCTGGTTCAGCAATGGACGCTATTCAGGCAGCTATTAATGATGTATCAACACAGAGATCTACACTTGGTGCACTTCAGAACAGACTTGAGCACACAATCAACAACTTGGATGCAACAAGCGAGAATACTCAGTCAGCTGAATCTCGTATCCGTGACGTTGA
>JBJEOB010000008.1:0-23193 GCA_051880495.1 Lachnospiraceae bacterium | reverse complement strand
GTCGGGAACAACAATACATCCCTGATTGCCGGGCTGTCAGTAAGCAGCATTACGAGACGGTCGATGCCATAACCGATACCGCCTGTAGGTGGCATACCGATTTCGAGCGCATTTAAGAAGTCCTCGTCTGTGTGCTGTGCTTCGTCATCGCCTGCTGCCGCGTTGGCATCCTGCTGTGCAAAACGCTCACGCTGGTCGATTGGGTCGTTAAGCTCTGAGTATGCGTTACACATTTCCCAGGTGTTGATGAATAACTCAAAACGCTCTACCTTGGTTGGGTCAGACGGCTTCTTCTTGGTAAGAGGGCTGATTGCAAGAGGATGATCCATAATGAATGTTGGCTGGATGAGCTCCTTCTCACAGTACTCCTCGAAGAAGAGATTAACGATGTCGCCCTTGGTGTGACGTGCCTCGAATTCGATTCCACGTTCCTTGGCAAGAGCCTTGGCTTCTTCATCGGTTGCAATGGTATCAAAATCAACACCGGCATATTTTAAGATTGCCTCATTCATGGTAAGACGTGCAAAAGGCTTACCAAGGTCAATTTCGATGCCGCCATAAGTAATCTTTGTTGTACCGCATACGGTTTCTGCAAGGTAACGGAACATAGACTCTGTAAGTTCCATCATTCCCTCGTAGTCGGTGTATGCCTGATATAATTCCATAAGCGTAAATTCAGGGTTGTGTCTTGTATCAACTCCCTCATTACGATATACTCGTCCGATTTCATATACTCTTTCAAGACCGCCTACGATAAGTCTCTTTAAGTACAACTCAAGAGAAATACGAAGCTTAACATCCTCATCGAGAGCATTGTAGTGTGTCTCAAATGGTCTGGCTGCCGCACCGCCTGCATTTGATACAAGTGTAGGTGTCTCAACTTCCATGAAGTCACGTCCGGCAAGGAAATTACGGATTTCCTTTAAGATTTTGGAACGCTTGATAAATGTATCCTTAACTTCCGGATTCATAATAAGGTCCACATATCTCTGACGGTATCTTGTATCTGTATCTGTGATGCCGTGGAACTTCTCAGGAAGAATCTGAAGACTCTTTGTAAGAAGAGTCAGTTCCTCTGCGTGAATGGAAATCTCGCCTGTCTTGGTACGGAAAATGTAGCCCTTTACGCCAAAAATATCACCAATGTCAGACTTCTTAAAGTCTGCATAATTGTCATCGCCAAGGGCATCCTTGGATACATATACCTGAATATTGCCCTTGAGATCCTGGATACTGCAAAAAGATGCCTTACCCATGACACGCTTAAACATCATACGTCCGGCAATGCTTACATGAATCGGCTGCGCATCCATAATTGCACGGCGTTCATTATAATCGTCGTTTGTTACCTTTCTTGCATCTTCTTCTGAAAGACCTGTTGTATCCGGAAGCGGACGGTCTCCGAGAATGTTCTTCTCATGCTCTTCATACAGACTCTTCACATCAACCGAATGATGTGTCTGGTCAAATTTTGTTATCTGGAATGGATCCTTGCCTCTTGACTGAAGATCCGCCAATTTATCTCTACGCACCTTAAGTAATTCATTAAGGTCCTGTGTCTGCTGTTCAGCCACTTTATTCACTCCTTACAGTTATATATTAATTAGCCTTATGAATAGAAAGAATCTTGTATTCAATAACGCCTGCCTGTGTCTCAACGGCTACAACATCGCCTGACTTTCTGCCGATGAGTGCAGCACCTACAGGTGATTCGTTCGAAATTTTATTTTTAAGACTGTTAGCTTCTGTAGAACCAACAATTCTGAATTCAATTTCTTCATCATACTCTAAATCAAATACCTTAACGGTACATCCAACACTAACTTTATCGTTATCAACTTCGTCATCGATAACAACCTCTGCATTCTTAAGGATTTTCTCTAACTCTTCAATTCTCGCCTCGATGTCTCTCTGTTCATCCTTTGCAGCATCATACTCAGCATTTTCAGACAAGTCGCCCTGTTCTCTTGCTTCTTTAATTTTTTGTGATACTTCTTTTCTTCTGACAACCTTAAGATCCTGAAGTTCATCCTCAAGTTTCTTAAGACCTTCGTATGTCATAATATTTTTCTTTTCTGATGCCATAACGTGCTCCCTTCTGGATTATCCATAAAAAATAATACAAGATATTATATAATACCCTATTTTTGTTGTCAATTACATTTCATTGACCATTTCTTCAAGTTCTTCAAATGTTTCTATATAATTTATACGGTTTCTGAGTGCGGCAGAATTAGGATATCCTGCCGTATACCACGCAAAATGCTTTCTCATCTCGCGAATACCCGTATATTCACCCTTATATCTGCGCTGCAGTGCCGCATGCTTAAGTATCATTTTCTTTACCTCTTTCAGCCCCGGTTTAGGAAGTAACTCGCCTGTTTTCATGTAATGATTTATTCGGCTGAAAATCCAAGGGTTTCCCTGGCTTCCTCTTCCAATCATCACACCGTCGCACTTTGTTTTTTCCATCATGCTTATCGCATCCTCAGCACTAAAAATATCTCCATTTCCAATGACAGGAATCGAAACTGTATCCTTTACCTTTGCAATAATGTCCCAGTCAGCCTTGCCTGTGTAATACTGCTCTCTTGTCCTTCCGTGGACAGCAACTGCTGCCGCACCGGACTCCTGCGCTATCCTCGCAATTTCTGCCGCATTGACATGCTCATCATCAAATCCTTTACGAATCTTAATTGTCACAGGTTTTTTGACGGCATTTGCCATTGCCTCAACAATTTTCCCGACAAGCACAGGATTCTTCATAAGTGCCGAGCCCTCTCCATTGTTGACAACCTTCGGTACCGGACACCCCATGTTGACATCTATTATGTCAAATGGTCTCTCTTCCACCTGTCTGGCTATTTCAGCCATTATTTCAGGCTCCGAACCAAAAAGCTGGAGTGCAATCGGATTTTCTCCGGGTGTCACTTCCATCAGCCCTTCAGTATTCTTATTTTTATAAAGGATTGCCTTGGCACTTACCATTTCCGTATACAGCATGCCGCAGCCTTCCTCCTTGCATAACAATCGAAAAGGCAGGTCAGTTACACCTGCCATCGGAGCCAGTATCAGATTATTTTCAATATTGACATTCCCTATTTTCATTAATAACTATTCCTCAATGCTTTCTCCAAGTACAAATACCTTGTAATACAGTTCCAATGCTTCAAGCAGGTCCCTCTTCTCATTCTGGAGCTGTTTGATTTTAAGGCCGCAGCCGACTTCATCATAAAGCAAATCATCTTCGTCAGCTTCCGTCTTAAAATAAAGACTACCGTCATCATCGTATTCAAGTGAAAGCACACCGCCTACATCCTCCGTGAACAAAACACACATTATCTTGAGTTCGTCCTTAATTCCGTCAGGCAGTTTTTCAAATTTTTTGTTAAGATAATACTTTTTCTCGTATGCACTTGACGCACATAAAACTCTGTCTTCATTTATCTCATACATATCCATATATACCTCTGACAGACACTTCCCCCGAACGGACTATTCTTTCATTTCCGTCTTCATCCGTTACAAGAAGCTCTCCTTCTTTATTAATTCCTTTAGAAATTCCTGTATATTCACCCTTAGGGTCGAGTATTTTTACTTTATTGTCAAGATTAGCAAGATTTTTATTGTACTCATCCATAAGGTCTGACATATCACCATTCTTTATGAATCTGTCATAATAGCCCTCGAATGCCGCCCCGAATCCTGCAACCAGATTACTTCTCGTAATATCTCTGCCAAGCTCTATACTAAGTGAAGTCGCAACATCTGCGATTTCCTCAGGGAATTTTTTTGTATTGGCATTAATACCGATGCCGACAACCACGTAATTAATCCATTCAGGTTCTGCACTCATTTCCGTAAGCATTCCGCAGACTTTCTTACCATTTACCACAATGTCATTAGGCCATTTAATCACTGCTTTAAGACCCGTTTCATTCTCAATAGCTTTCTGAACAGCCATGGCAGATACAAGTGTCAGCATCGATGCACGGTCCGGTCCAATCTGCGGGCGCAGTATAAATGTCATCCATATTCCGCTTCCCTTTGGAGAAGACCAGTTTCTTCCCCGTCTGCCTTTACCTGCTGTCTGCATTTCAGTAATAACTAAAGTTCCGTGAGGTGCTCCGTCCTCAGCAAGTTTTTTTGCCACATTGTTGGTTGAGTCCACCTCATCGTAGTAATAGATTTCACGTGCCCATGATAACGTTTTTAATTTACTCTTGATTTCATTGGCATAAAGGACATCAGGACGATTTTTCAGGCGATATCCCCTGTTGGTGACAGCTTCTATTTCGTATCCGTCTTCCTTAAGCTGGTTCATATATTTCCAAATTGCCGTGCGTGACACATTCAGTTCATTACACAATGCCTGCCCTGAAATGTAGTCATTTGCCTGCGTCAGCATCTTTAAAATTTTTTCCTTCATTTAAAGTACTCCCGGTTACCATAACACTTTAATACTAAATATCATTACTGCAAACATAAAAATACAAACCAGAGAAAGCAAAATCATGCTTTTCTTCTGAAATTTGAAATAATACTTAGCCGCATGCAATCCGTTTATCACAGCACTAAGGAAAAATTCCAGCGGAATTAACACCTTAAACTGCTGCGGTCTGATAAAAATAGCGGTGGCCATGATTAACATGACCACCCCGATTCCTATGTTCAACCAGTCGATTACAATTTTGGTTCTTCTATAAGCTCCATTACTCGCTGTAAACATTTTTACTCACTTTCTAACAGCCACCTAATGTAACTGCCATAATTGCTTTAATCGTATGCATACGATTCTCAGCCTCGTCAAATACCACTGACTGTGAAGATTCAAACACCTCATCAGTCACTTCCAGTTCGCTAAGACCAAATTTCTCATATACTTCCTTGCCAATCTTAGTCTTAAGGTCGTGGAATGCAGGAAGACAATGCATAAATATCGCTGTTGGTTTTGCATTATCCATAACAGCCTTATTTACCTGATATGGCTTTAATTCACTGATACGTGCTTCCCATACTTCATCAGGCTCGCCCATTGAAACCCATACATCCGTATAAATTACATCGGCATCCTTAGTAGCTTCTGCTACATTCTCGCAAAGCGTGACTGTTCCGCCATTTTCGGCTGCAATCTTCTTACATGTATCAACAAGTTCTGCTTCAGGGAAGTAATTTCTGCTTGTGCATGCAACAAAATCCATGCCCATCTTCGCACATGCAACCATAAGCGAGTTACCCATATTGTAACGGGCATCACCCATATATACGAACTTAACGCCCTTTAACCTGCCAAGATGCTCCTCAATGGTAAGAAGGTCTGCTATCATCTGTGTAGGATGAAATTCATTGGTAAGTCCATTCCAGACCGGAACACCTGCATATTCAGCAAGCTCCTCAACAATACTCTGTCCAAATCCACGATATTCAATACCGTCAAACATTCTTCCAAGCACTCTGGCAGTGTCCTCGATACTCTCTTTCTTACCAATCTGAGAGCCTGCCGGATCAAGGTAAGTTGTTCCCATACCAAGATCATGAGCCGCAACTTCAAATGAGCAGCGTGTTCTTGTACTTGTCTTTTCAAATATCAGAGCAACATTCTTACCTCTTAATGTATCATGTGGAATTCCTGCCTTTTTCTTAGCTTTTAAGTCCTTGGCTACATCAATAATATATCTGATTTCTTCCGGTGTGAAATCCAGAAGCTTTAAAAAATTACGTCCCTTTAAATTCATTTTACTTATCCTTTATAACTTCAACTATTGACTTAGATAATCCTGCAACTGCCTGAATGTCTGACGGAATAATAATCTTGTTAGCCTGACCGTCTGCAGCCTTGGTAAATGCTTCAAGGCTCTTAATCTGAAGAACGGCATTTGATGGATTAGCCTCATTAATTAACTTGATACCTTCTGCATTAGCTCTCTGTACTGCAAGAATAGCTTCTGCCTGACCTTCAGCCTCACGGATTGTTGCTTCCTTCTTAGCTTCTGCTCTAAGAATTGCTGCTTCCTTCTCAGCTTCTGCTTCAAGGATTGCTGACTGCTTCTTACCTTCTGCAACAAGAATTGCTGACTGTTTCTGACCATCTGCAATAAGAATTGACTCACGCTTTTCACGTTCTGCCTTCATCTGCTTCTCCATTGCATCCTGAATAGCTGCAGGTGGAATAATATTCTTAAGCTCTACACGGTTAACCTTGATTCCCCAAGGGTCTGTTGCCGAATCAAGCTGAACTCTCATCTTGGTATTAATAATTTCACGTGATGTAAGTGTCTGGTCAAGTTCAAGATCACCGATTATGTTACGAAGAGTTGTTGCCGTAAGGTTCTCAATCGCCATAATAGGATTCTCAACACCGTAAGCATAAAGCTTAGGGTCTGTAATCTGATAAAATACAACTGTATCAATACGCATTGTTACATTATCCTTGGTGATAACCGGCTGTGGTGCAAAGTCAACTACCTGTTCCTTCAGCACAACCGTCTTAGCTACATGATCAATAATCGGAAGTTTAATATGAATACCTACTGACCATGTTGCCCTATATGCTCCAAGTCTTTCCAAAACAACAGCCTTAGCCTGCGGTACAACCTTAACACAGCTTGCTGCGATAACTACAATGATAATTAACAAAATAATCCAAATCATGAATTAATCCTCCTCTTTCTTTACAATTAATTTAACGCCCGAAATCTTATTTATTATTACAATTGATTCCTCGTCAAATGTTACGGCATCATCTTCCGAACGAGCCATCCATTCCTGACCTCTCACAATTGCCCTTCCGGTTCCGGCAATATTATCAATCTTCTCAATTACCCTCGCCTTCTCCCCAATAAGTTCCTCAACGTTGGTTTTTACCTTTCCTATGGATAACTTTCTCTGTGCCACAGGCCTTGCAAAAATGATTAATATACCTGAGACAATCAGGCATATACCGGCCTGAGTCCAGACGCCAAATCCCATAAGCGATGCGAAAAACGCAACCAGGCATCCTCCTGCAAACCATATTGTGTACAGACCGACTGTAACGCTCTCAATAATAATACACAATACCATAATCGCTAACCACAATATTGCATTCATTTCAATATTACTGACAGATATAAGCGGCATACCACTACCTCCTTCTCTATAGGTATATGAGTATTGTACACTTTTCTATGTTATTTGTCATCATTTTTTTAATCAAGATAAGGTTAAGAGCAAAAGCTAAATGATATTTTTTTCTTCGTCAGATTACATAAAATTTATTTCTTCGTTCCAATGTGCTAAACACTGCGATGAACCTCAGCTGAGTTTCATCTCCGTAGCACATAAGTCACTCATCTAATAAATTTTATGTAATCTGACGGATATAGTTTAATTATTTAGCTTTTGAAACCCTAATCCTATCAAAGAACAAAGTGTCCGCTTACGGGCTCTCGCGGAGCGTTTTTATTGTATACGTAGTTGCGCTGCAATTTTCTATCAGACTTGGGTGTCAAAAGCTCATTATCAAAGACTTGAATGGCAAAATGCACAAATAAATCATCGGAACGGTTAGTGCAATGGAATGCAAACAACTTCATTTGTGCATTTTGCCAAGTCATGAATTTAAAATGAGCTTCTGACACCCAAGTCTGATACAAACAAGGTAGAGAAATTGCATCGCAATTTCCTATCAAATAAAAAACCGCCAGTTCCCATAAAGTAGGAACTGACGGCACATGAACATTTTTAATTATAAAAATAATGATTACCTATCTGCTGGCACTGGCTGTAGCTGCTTACATGCGTGTTAAAATGCAGATATGTTGCATTTAACGGATTGTTGTTGCCTGCTATTACATCCTGTGCTGCCCTCAGACAGTCATTCTGGGTTCCGTTAATATATTTGTTCAGGCGGTTCTGGAACGCCGTAGACCAGCCACCGCTTCCGTTAGTTACGCCGCTGAACTGTCCCGGTGCACTAAGTACTGCCGTTACACTTGAACCATATCCCGGGTTGGCCACTCTGTTAGTTACGACATAACCTACTGCAAGTTTGCCCTCATAACATTCTGCATTGGCTTCCCAGTCAATTATTGCTGCAAGAAGATAAAGATTATTGGCTGCTGCCGCTTTTCTTCTCTCTTCCTCTTCTTTCTTTTTCTTCTCTTCTTCAAGAGTTATGCCTGTCGAAAGCTTCTTATTTATCTGACCGGCAAGCACTTCTGCTTCCTTGTCAAAACAAACATAAAGATTCTGAATATATCCGACAACATTACCCGACTTAATCTTAGTCCATTCGTCACCACGCTCAACAACCTGAGCATAGCTTGCAGGATAAAGCTTACCTACAACTGCCGAATCTGAAGACGCTTCGGTTCTTACCGAAAGATAAGGCTCGACATATGCAACTATCTGATCCTGATACTTTGAAACTTCTGATGCAGCAGCTTCTCCTAAAAGAACTTCATCAGCAACATCTTCCTCACTTGAGTTTACCACAACAGGATAGTATTCAACTGTATCTGCTGCCACTGCTGCTACCTGTGTCTCTGGCTCTGTCTCTGTCGTAATATCATCTGCCATAAATGAAGTCACATCCGGTGATGTATTATCGGCGTTATCTGTTATATTTTCAATTGTATTGTTTGTCTGTATCGCATTTTCTGTATTATCTGTAGTCAATGGTTCTAAAGTATTGTCCTTTTCGCTCTTTGTGAATGCAACCTGGGTCAATACCATGACTGCAAGCAAAAGATACAGAAAAAACCTTCTACTTTTTAAATTCATGAAAACCTCCAAATAAAAAGTTGTTACGAAATTATTAAATCATTCTAACAAATAAACACAGTTATGTCAAGTTACGTGCCTTACAGCCCTCTCTGCCTGTTTACCTCATACATTATTACTGCGGCAGAAACGGCAGCATTTAACGATTCTACTTCACCCTCCATCGGTATTCGTATAAGGGTGTCTGCCATATCCCTTGTTGAATCCTTAATGCCATTTCCCTCATTGCCGATAAGGAACGCACATTTGCCGGAATAATTTTTTTTCGTATAACTATTATTCCCATCCAGATGCGCCGCATACACTTTAATGTTAAGTAATTTCATTTGTTTAAGTACATTCTCCAAATCTTCCGTATACAAAAACGGCACACGGTAAAGCGAACCCATCGTAGAACGGATTGTCTTGGGATTGTAAATATCAACCGTATTCTTAGTCATAATCACGCCTGAAATGCCTGCTCCTTCACCGGTTCTTATGATTGTGCCAAGATTTCCCGGGTCCTGAAGATCCTCACACACCATTACAAATGCATTATCCCTGCCGATAATATCGTCCAATGAATATTTATGCATTTTAACAACAGATAATACGCCCTGTGGCGTCATTGTATCCGACATCTGCTTAAACACATTATCAGATACCGTCTCAACTCTTGAATCATTCCATGTAAATTTTCCGAAACCCTTAGGATTCTTTTCCCTGAAACTTTCTGATACAAATATTTTCTCAATATCTTTATCAGGTGCTTCCGATGCCATTCTCACTCCCTCTACGACAAATGAGGAATTATCACGGCGGTATTTTGCTTTATTGAGTAAATTAATAACATGCTTTACCTGACTGTTTGATGTACTGGTAATCATATATCCTCCCAAAAGAAAAGGGGCCACAAAGCCCCCTAAAAATTAAAGTTAAATTATCTTGAAAGAAGTAAGCTGACATTGAGCTTGTATTCATCAATATCCTTCTTCATTGCAAGTGCCTCATCAATATCGTAATCAACGAACTGTGCATTCTTGTATGCTACAATCCTGTTACTCTTGCCCTCGCACAGAAGGCTGACTGCCTGAGCACCCATGACTGACGCATATACCCTGTCCTTACATGTCGGGTTACCGCCACGCTGGATATGACCGATAATCGTAGCTCTTGTTTCAATACCTGTTGCTGCTTCAATTCTTCTTGCCATGCTCATTGAATGTCCAATGCCCTCGGCATTGATGATAATATGATGCTTCTTGCCCTTCTTACGGCTGTTGATGATATCATCAATGATTGCCTGCTCATTTCCGTCATATCTTTCAGGAAGAAGAACATTCTCAGCACCATTTGCAATGGCACACCATAATGCAATATATCCTGCATTTCTACCCATAACCTCTACAATACTGCATCTTTCATGAGATGTAGAAGTATCACGGATTTTATCTATAGCTTCCATGGCCGTGTTAACTGCTGTATCGAAACCGATTGTGTAATCTGTACACGCAATGTCAAGGTCAATCGTTCCAGGAACGCCGATTGTGTTGATTCCCCACTTAGCAAGATCCTTTGCACCTCTGAAGGAACCGTCACCTCCGATAACAACAACACCGTCTATTCCGTGCTTCTTACATGTTTCAGCAGCTTTTTTCTGGCCCTCTTCTGTGATAAATTCAAGACATCTTGCCGTATAAAGAACTGTACCGCCTCGGTTGATTGTTTCAGATACGCTTCTCTTGTCCATATCAATAATATCATCATCAATAAGACCCTGGTATCCTCTGCGTATACCTTTAACTGTGAGTCCCTTGTTGATGGCTGAACGAACAACCGCTCTGATTGCAGCATTCATACCCGGAGCATCTCCACCACTTGTTAACACACCTATTGTCTTAATCTCTTTTGCCATGTCAAATCCTCCACAGATTTATAAAATATACAAAAACATTTTCCAATTAAAGATAATTCTAATCTATTTTTTTTTAGTTTTCAATAGATTTATCTACAACCTTAACATTCTTTTCATCAAATTGTTTGTACAAAATATCCAAAAGTTCCGGTCCGGCATTGACCGTCATGTTCTTTGGAAGATATTTTTTTGCTTTTTCAGCTTCACAGTAAATAACAACCTCGTCAACTCCGTCCGAAGCTGCAAGAATATTGTTAAGCTCTGTTTCCCGTGCAAAATAAGACGCCTTGTCAGGGAAACGAATCCACAGCTGTCTCGGAATCCGGTCAAATGGAATTATTCTCGACAGCACGACTTTCCCTTTTTCCTCTTCATTGCACGATGCCCTTCCCACAACAAGCACTTTATTGTCTTCTGAAAGAAGCGTTTTATACTTCTCATAGTCCTTTGGAAATACAATGATTTCCACTGTTCCGTACAAATCCTCCAGTGTGACAAAAGCCATTGGCTTGCCGGTTTTAGTATTTTTAATTGTCTTATCAGAAATGATTCCGCCGACAATAACATTCTGCTGGTCCTTTACAATGGATAACCCTGTCTCTTCTTCGATTTCAAAGTCGATTGTCTTGGCCGTTATGTTCTTGTTGATTATGCCCTCATATTTTTCAAGAGGATGACCGCTTACGTAAATACCCAGAACTTCCTTTTCATAGGCAAGCAGTTCCTCCCTGTCAAACTCCGGCACATTTGGAAGCGGCTCCCTGTAGCTTGCGCCTTCTTCCTCCGACATCATTGAAAACAAATCCATCTGTCCCGATATGGAATTCTTTTTGTCCTGTGCGGCGCTGTCCATAATCTGTCCATAGCCCAGCATCATCTGGTGTCTGTTGGCACCAAAGCAGTCCATGGCACCTGCCTTTATAAGATTTTCCATATAGCGTTTATTAACGCCCTGACCGGACATTCTGTCTATGAAGTCGTATAAATCCTTAAATCTGCCATTAGTCTTGCGTTCTTCAACAATTGCCTCAATAATTGGTCTTCCGACACTCTTTATTGCTGACATTCCGTATCTTATATTACCGTTTGAAACTGAAAAATCCCATTCACCCTCATTTACATCCGGTGGGAGAATATTTATGTTCATCTGGCGGCAGATAAGAATATACTCTGTTATCTTACCCGGGTTACCCATCACGGAGGTCATAAGCGCAGCCATGAACTCTACCGGATAATGCTGTTTTAAATAAGCCGTCTGGTACGCAACTACTGCATAGCATGCCGCATGCGATTTGTTAAATGCATACTTGGCAAAATCTATCATCTCGTCGTAAATTTTATTGGCGACTTCCTCGGGTATTCCGTTGGCCACACAGCCGGGTACGCCTTCCTCAGGATTGCCATAGATAAAGTTATGTCTCTCCTTTTCCATGACACTTCCCTTTTTCTTGGACATTGCACGGCGCACAAGGTCGCTTCGTCCCCAACTATATCCGGCAAGGTCACGAACAATCTGCATAACCTGCTCCTGATACACGATACATCCGTATGTAGGCTTTAGTATCGGCTCTAACTGAGGGCAGTCATATACTATACTTTGGGAATTGTTTTTTCCGGCAATGTATTTAGGAATAAAATCCATAGGTCCCGGACGATACAGTGATATTCCCGCTATAATATCTTCAATATTCTGAGGCTTTAATTCTTTCATGAAGGATTTCATTCCGCCGCTTTCAAGCTGGAATATTCCCTCATCTTTTCCTGAACCGATAAGGGCCAGAACCTCTTTATCGTTATAGTCTATTTTGTTTATATCAAGGTTAACATTCAAATTGCGGTTAACCAGATTTGTTGCATTCTGTATTACCGTAAGTGTCCTCAGTCCCAAAAAGTCCATTTTGAGAAGTCCGAGTTCTTCCAGAGTCGTCATTACAAACTGTGTTGTTATCGTACCATCCGAAGACCTTGATAAAGGAACATATTCATCAGCAGCCTCCTGACATATAACCACACCTGCAGCATGCATCGATGTATTTCTTGGCAGTCCTTCAAGCTTAAGACACATGTCAATAAGATATTTAACCTGTGGGTCAGCATTGTACGCCTCCCACAGCTCCCCTTTATAATCGAGGGTTTTCTGCAGTGTAATCTTAAGTTCATTCGGCACCATTTTCGCAAGTGAATCAGCCATTGCATATGGCAGGTCAAGTACACGTGCAACGTCACGTATTACGGCCTTGGCAGCCAGTGTACCAAATGTTACAATCTGAACAACCTTATCCTTACCATACTTGCGGACAACATAATCAATAACCTCCTGACGTCTTTCAAAACAGAAATCCACGTCTATATCAGGCATGGATACACGTTCAGGATTGAGGAAACGCTCGAAAATAAGATTGTACTTTATCGGATCAATATCCGTGATTGCAAGACAGTATGCAACTATACTGCCGGCAGCAGAACCACGACCCGGTCCTACCGGAATATTGTTTTCTTTGGCATAATTGATAAAATCCCAGACAATCAGGAAATAATCAACATAACCCATTGTCTTAATTACAGACAGTTCATACTCAAGACGTTCCTTAAGTGACGCATCGCAGTCTTCGCCGTAACGTTTTTTAAGTCCTTCGTCACATAAATGATTAAGATAGCTCCACGAATCATAACCTTGCGGAACTTCGTATTTTGGAAGCTTTGTAACGCCAAATTCAATTTCAACATTACAACGTTCTGCAATTTTGTGGGTATTTTCAAGGCTCTCAAGAGCATAAGGGAAAAGCTCTGCCATTTCCTGTGCAGATTTTAAATAATACTGTCCTCCCTCATAACGCATTCTGTCCTCATCAGCCACTTTTTTCTGTGTCTGAATGCACAGAAGAATGTCATGTGCCTCGGCATCCTCTGCAAGAGTATAATGCACATCATTGGTGCACACGAGCGGAATATTAAGCTCACTGCTCATGCGGACAAGCTGCTGGTTAACATATCTTTGTGTATCTATTCCGTGATCCTGCAATTCGAGGAAGAAATTATTTTCCCCAAATATATCCCTGTATTTTTGTGCCGATTTACACGCCTCATCATAAAGTCCCAGTGCAAGAAGGCGCGGAATCTCACCTGCAAGACACGCACTTAACGCAATAATTCCTTCATGATATTCTTTTAAAACCTCTGCATCTACTCTCGGCTTGTAGTAAAATCCTTCAACAAAACCTTTAGATACAATTTTGGATAAATTTTTATATCCTGTATTATTTTCAGCAAGAAGAACCATATGATTATAACGGTCCTCACCTGACGATATTTCCTTATCAAAACGAGAGCCGGGCGCAACATAAACCTCACAGCCGATAATCGGCTTGATGCCGACTTCTCTGGCCGCGCGATAGAAATCAATCACGCCGTACATTACACCGTGGTCAGTAATTGCAAGGCTGTCCATTCCAAGTTCCCTGGCTCTTGCAACTATTTCCTTTATTTTGCTGGAACCGTCCAGAAGACTGTATTCCGTATGCACATGAAGATGTGTAAAATTCATTTAACCCAACTCCTAGTTCTTTTTAAAAACCATAAACTTACTTAAAAAGTAATTGCTGACAGTAACCGAAACCATTGAAATAACAAGTGCAATAAGGTCATATATTCCAAGGAGCGTTACAAGAACAAACTTAATCAGCATGTCCAGCAAAAGTGTCAGAAACCTTGATGAAGTAAATGAAAGAAACTCCTTAAACATATTGTCATTCTTACTTTTAAATACAAACTTACGATTGGTAAAGTAAGCAAAAAGTACACCTGCAACCCATTCAATAATATTGGCCGCCTGTAACTGCACAGGAACATTTACATCAAGAAATGTTCTTGTTACAACAACGTATGCTATTAAACTTATCAGTGTTGTAAGGCCTCCTACAACAAGATAATTCCATAATTCCTCGTATTTAAAATATATCTCTTTAATTTTATTTATCATTATAATCTCCTACTGTAGTACTGCCAATGCAATCGCAATTCCGAGCAGCGAGCCCATAAGTACCTGAAGCGGAGTGTGTCCGAGATATTCCTTGAATTTCTTTTCTAACGGTACATCAGGCTGAAGCGTCGTAGCTATTAAATTAATCCATTTCGCATGTTCTCCGGCCTCACGCCTTACATTCATTGCATCGTACATAACAATAATGGCAAATACAGCCGCCATTGCAAATTCATAAGTATCCAGTCCGTAAATACACGCAACTGACGTCACCAGTGCACAGACCGTTGCAGAATGTGAACTTGGCATTCCGCCGCTTCCGAACAGTCTTTCCGGGTCAAATTTCTTAGTTGATAAAAAGTTAATCAATGTTTTAATTACCTGTGCCAGAAACCACGCCAGTACACTGCTTACCAAAATCTTATTGTTAGACAATTGAATTAAATATTCCATTCTATCACCTTTAACAGACGCAGGTTTGCCCAAAAGAGCAAACCCACGCTAAATTCATTACAAAAGTTCCTTTAAAATTTTATTTATCATTCCCGGGTCAGCCTTACCCTTCATAGCTTTCATGGTCTGGCCTACAAGGAATCCGAGTGCCTGCACTTTTCCGCCTCTGTAATCAGCTACAGACTGTGGATTGGCGGCAATAACCTCTTCTATTGTTGAGCGGAGGGCACCTTCATCATGAACAGTCTTTAAGCCCTTTTCTTCAACATACTTTTCAGGATCAATGTCCTCATCAAATATCCTGCCAAACACTTCCTTGGCTACGGAATTATTAATAGCTCCCGAATCTACAAGGTCTATTAATTTAGCAAGGTTCTCAGGAGAAAACGTAAGGTCCTCCGCCTCCATTTCCTTGTCCTTCATAAGGCGCATTGACTCACCCATCAGCCAGTTGGAAACCTTCTTTGGTTTGTTACAGATTGCTGTCGTAGCCTCAAAAAGGTCTGCAAGCTTCTTAGAACCCGTAAGGATATCTGCATCATATTCAGGAAGCTCAAACTGTGACATATAGCGTGCCTTCTTTTCATCACGAAATTCCGGCTGTGCTGCCTTGACCCTCATAAGCCACTCATCATCGATTACGACAGGTACAAGGTCAGGTTCAGGGAAATAACGGTAATCCTGCGCATCCTCTTTTGAACGCATTGCATATGAGTACTCTTTGTTGTCATCCCATCTTCTTGTTTCCTGAACAACCTGCCTGCCTGATTCAATAAGGTCAATCTGACGTTCACGTTCTGCTTCAATTGCCCTCGCAATTGCCTTAAAAGAATTAAGGTTTTTAGTCTCTGTTCTCGTTCCGAATTCCGTTGCACCAACCTCACGGACAGACAGATTAACGTCGGCTCTCATTGAACCTTCCTGAAGCTTACAGTCTGAAGCTCCAAGATACTGTATAATCATTCTAAGCTTATCAAGATAAGCAATTACCTCTTCTGCAGAACGCATATCCGGCTCGGATACGATTTCAATAAGAGGTACGCCCGAACGGTTGAAATCTACTAAAGAGCAGTCCTCCCAGTCATCGTGTACAAGCTTTCCTGCATCCTCCTCCATATGGATTTCATGGATACCGATTGTCTTCTTTCCATTAGCTGTTTCAATCTCAACTCCGCCATTGGTGCAGATTGGATGATACAGCTGTGAAATCTGATAGTTCTGCGGATTATCCGGATAGAAATAATTCTTTCTGTCAAAAATGTTCTTTCTTGTTATCTCACAATTAGTTGCAAGGCCTACCGCCATTGCATATTCAACAACCTGTTTGTTAAGCACTGGGAGTGAACCCGGCATACCTGTACAGACAGGGCATGTATGTGTATTAGGTGCACCGCCAAATGCTGTGGAGCAGGAGCAGAAAATCTTAGTCTTAGTAGCAAGTTCTACATGAACTTCAAGACCAATCACTGTTTCGTATTGTTTCATCGTCTTCTACCTCCTAATCCATTTTCTTTGCTGCTGCACATCTTTCATAACTTCTTGTCTGTTCAAAAGAATATGCCGCACGAATCAAAGTCTTTTCTGCAAAACAGTCACCAATAAGCTGTAAGCCGATTGGCAGGCCCTTGCTGTCAACTCCGCAAGGTACCGAAATACCCGGAAGTCCTGCTAAATTTACAGAAATTGTATAAATATCACCAAGGTACATCTTGATTGGATCTGAAAGTGATTCACCAAGCTTAGGTGCTGTTGTCGGTGCTGCAGGTCCAAGGATAATATCATATTTTGCAAATGCCTTATCAAACGCCTGCTTAATAAGAGCCTTGGTTCTTAACGCCTTCAGATAGTAAGCATCATAATAACCGGAACTAAGTACAAACGAACCAAGCATAATTCTACGCTTTACCTCGGCTCCGAATCCCTCTGAACGAGTTCTCTTGTACATGCTGTGGAGTCCTTCAAACTCTTTGGCTCTGTATCCGTATTTAACGCCATCAAAACGTGCAAGGTTTGAGCTTGCCTCAGCCGAAGCAATTACGTAATATGCAGGAATCGCATATTCTACAAGGCTTAAATCAAACTCTTCAACTATTGCACCTTTTTCCTCTAATTTCTTAGCAGCCGCAAGCACTGCTTCTTTAACTTCACTGTCAAGACCTTCACCAAAATAGTCTCTCGGAATACCAATTTTTAATCCCTTAACATCATCAACAAGTGCAGATGTAAAATCATAATCTTCTCTCTTTACTGATGTTGAATCCTTAGGGTCATATGAAGCGATTGCCTCTAATATTGTTGCACAGTCAGTAACATCCTTGGCAATTGGTCCAATCTGGTCTAATGAAGAACCATACGCGATAAGACCATAACGTGAAATCGTTCCGTATGTCGGCTTCATACCTGTTACGCCACAGAATGAACTCGGCTGACGGATTGAACCGCCTGTATCTGAACCAAGTGCATATGAACACTCCTCTGCTGCAACAGCCGCTGCAGAGCCGCCCGATGAGCCACCCGGAACATGTTCTGAATTCCATGGGTTCTTCGTAACACCAAATGCTGATGTCTCCGTGGTACTTCCCATTGCAAATTCATCCATGTTAGTCTTACCGACAATAACTGCACCTGCTTTTTCAAGGTTGATAACTGCTTCTGCATCGTATGTCGGGACAAAGTTACCAAGAATCTTCGAACTGCACGTAGTAAGAAGTCCCTTAGTACACATATTATCCTTAACAGCTACAGGAACACCTGCAAGTGGTCCTGTAAGCTTACCTTCATCAATAAGTTTCTGCACTTCCTGCGCTCTCTTTAAGGCACCTTCCTTATCAACAGTAACATAACAGTTGAATTCAGAATCTTTAGCCTCTATCTGTTCGATACAGGCATTGACAGCGTCAACCACAGAAACCTCTTTTTCTTTAATTTTTCTGCCAAGTTCCACGGCAGTTAAACTCATTAAATTCATTTTGTTTTCCTCCCGCTACTCTACAGTCTTAGGCACCACAAAGCTTGAGTCCTTGCTTTCAGGTGCATTTGCAATAATATTTTCGCTGTCATCACCATTAGTTACAACATCCTCACGGAAAACGTTGCTGACCGGAAATACATGCGACATCGGTTCAACACCGGTTGTATCCAGCTCATTTAATCTGTCAATATAGTCAAGCATGTTGGCCATATCCTTCTTAGCCTGTTCTTTCTCTTCATCAGACAGCTCAAGCTTGGCAAGAATACCAACATATTCAATTGTTTCGTCTGTAATTACATTTGCCATGTGGACAACTCCTTTTAATCACGAACCTTAATGTGTACTTCTCTTAACTGCTGTTCTGTCACTTCATTTGGTGCTCCGCACATGAGATCCTGTGCTGTTCCGCTCATTGGGAATGCGATAACTTCACGGATATTTTCCTCATTACGAAGTAACATAATCATACGGTCAACACCCGGTGCCATACCTGCATGTGGTGGTGCACCGAACTGGAATGCATTATATAATGCTCCGAACTTAGCCTTTAATACCTCTTCGTCATATCCGGCAATTTCAAATGCCTTAACCATAATCTGCATATCATGGTTACGAACGGCACCTGAGGATAATTCAACACCATTACATACGATATCATACTGGTATGCAAGAATATCAAGCGGATCCTTTGTGTTAAGTGCTTCAAGGCCGCCCTGCGGCATAGAGAACGGATTGTGTGTAAATCCAATCTGCTTGGTCTCAGGATCCCTTTCAAACATTGGGAAATCATTTACATAGCAGAATCTGTATGCATTCTTCTCAATAAGGTCAAGCTTCTCACCAAGCTCGTTACGAATCATGCCTGCATAGTAAGCTGCCCTGTCTTCCTTATCAGCCATGAAGAAAATAGTATCTCCTGCCTCAAGCTTTGCAAGCTCTAAGAACTCCTTCTTCATCTCATCAGGAATGAATTTATCAATAGGTCCCTTGTATGAAAGGTCATCTAATACTTCAAGATAACCAAGACCGCCCATTCCTATTCCTGTTGCGAACTTAAGTAACTTCTCATGGAAGCCCTTTGACATTTCTGCATGAACCTTAACGGCACGTACAGTCTTTCCGATAAACGGCTTAAATGTACATCTCTGGAAAAACTCTGTAACATCAATAATTCTAAGCGGATTACGAAGGTCAGGCTTATCTGTACCAAATTCAAGCATTGCCTGCTTATAGCTTATGATTGGATAAGGCGCCTTGGTAACTTCATAACCTTTTGGTGCAAACTTTTCAAATGTTGCTGATAATACTTCCTCACCTACACGGAAAACATCTTCCTGTGTTGCGAAGCTCATCTCAAAATCAAGCTGATAAAATTCTCCCGGAGAACGGTCAGCTCTCGCATCCTCATCCCTGAAGCATGGAGCAATCTGGAAATACTTATCAAAACCTGACACCATAAGAAGCTGCTTATACTGCTGTGGTGCCTGTGGAAGTGCATAGAACTTACCCTTATATTTTCTTGAAGGTACAATATAATCTCTTGCACCTTCCGGAGATGATGCACAAAGAATAGGTGTCTGAATCTCCAAAAATCCCATTTCCGTCATCTTCTGACGAAGGAAAGCAATTACCTGCGAACGGAAAATGATATTATCCTTAACTTTCTGATTTCTAAGGTCAAGATAACGGTACTTAAGACGCACATCCTCACGTACTTCCTTTGAAGTCATTACTTCAAACGGAAGCTGTGTGTATACCTGACCGAGTTTTTCGATTGTAACAGCCTCTAATTCAATAGTTCCTGACGGAATCTTAGGATTATATGTCTCCTCATCACGCTTTTCCATAACGCCTTCGATGCTGATACATTCTTCCTTCTTAAGTCCCTCCAGCAATTCCGGTTTGCGGATTACAACCTGCAATACACCGTACATATCTCTTAAGTCAATAAAAGATACTCCACCATGATCACGGATATTTTCTACCCAGCCTGCTACCTTTAAGGTGCTTCCAATATCCTGTTCGCTCACATTGTTCAATGTTCTGTCTCTGTAAATGCCTGACATTTCTTTTTAATTCCTCCTTCAGATTTTTTTGTATCATAGGGAATTTCCTATTATACAAAAAAGAATCCCGGAATACTATAACGTATTCCGGGACGAATAAACTTAATTATCCGCGGTACCACCCGCATTAGATATCAAATGATATCTCTCTTATACACTTAACGCGTGTCAACGGACAAACCTACTACTATTTCAGAGTGTCTGCTCAAGAGTGTTCCCACTGTCTTCCTTCCCTGACGCGCTCTCAGTCGGTGGCTGCATCTTCCTGTCGAGGGTGTAAACTTAGAGTCTCTTTCCCTGCATTTAACAATATATATTAATACTATCACAACAAATTTGGTATTGCAATAGGCGAAAAAATTTTCTTTTTACGGTACACTTCTAAATATTACCCAAAATATTCCCGATATACAATACAATCAGAGAAAACGCCTAATTTCCCTGATATGTCTGTTAGCCTCTATTCGCACAGAGAAAGGGGCAGAAAAATGATTATTCAATCAAGCAATGTTTCAATGGGTTCAACAAGAAATTACCAGAGAAACACGCAAAGACAAGTCGTAACTACCAGGTGGCAGGCTCTCAATCCCGCCAACATGTCCACCGTTACGCAAAACTATTCTTCAAATTATTCAGAAGAATCAAGCTACAACAACTACAATGATTTCGCTGACAAAATACGCAATCTGTCATACCATGACGTCGAGCAAAATTATGACACAGCATCCATCAGCGGAATACAACGTCAAAACAACCCTGTCGCAGCATTAGAGGAATGTGCCGGCAAGACTCTTAAGACTCTCCTTGACATGCTTTACCGTTCCAAAGGTCTGACACGGCACGAAACCGGCCGCACACATTATAATTATAACACAGGCTATGGTTTCAGTGTCTACAATACCTCTTCCATTTCCGGCAGTATTGGAGGTACGTTGTGGAATCAGACTACTGACACATATTTTGCCATACAGGAATCTGAATCTACCACATTTGAATCAACAGGGTGTGCCATCACTGCTGATGGCCGCGAAATCAACTTCGACGTTTCATTTACAATGTCAAGAAGCTTTGCCGCAGAATATGCATCATCTGAATTTATGCAGTATGAGCAGGTACTGACAGACCCGCTTGTAATACAGCTTGACTCTAATCCTGTATCACTCTCAGAAGCGCATTTTTATTTTGACCTTGACTGCGATGGCAGCAAAGAAGAAATATCTTCTCTCGGAGCAGGAGGCGCATTTCTTGCTTATGACAAAAACAATGACGGTATCATCAATGACGGAAGCGAGTTATTTGGAACAAAGTCCGGGAACGGATTCTTTGATCTTGCACAATACGACAGCGATGGTAACGGATGGATAGACGAGGCTGACGAGATTTATGACAAACTTAAGGTATGGTATAAAGATGAAAACGGCAATGACAAGCTCCTCAATCTGAAAGAAGCTGACATTGGTGCCATATATCTTGGCAGTGAGAAAACTCAGTTTTCACTGAATGATAAAGATAATAACGTGAATGGTCTCATGCGAAGAAGCGGCGTTTTCCTGCGTGAAAGCGGGACAAGCGGCACAATTTCCCAGATAGACCTTGCAAGTATTGCTGCAAATATTGGATAATTTACAGCTATCGACCTAAAGAATATCAAAACAGCTTAGGATATGAGTCCTAAGCTGTCTTTTTTACAATATTCTGAACTTTTCCACTTCTGCTAAAGAAAGTTCATTTAATTTAACTCCTTTATTTTGAGCATAGCGTACCATCTGTGCAAGATTCAAACCTAAATGACTTGGTTTATAAATCAAATCTTGATTCTTGTTAACATATTCCAATATGTTACAGTTCCTCTCCATTGTCTTCATAATTATACACCTCCGTTATATACTTAACGTCATTTTCGTAAATTGCAAAGCGGAAAGGATGCTGAGGATAGCCATAAGGAAATTCTTGAGCATTAAATTCTTTGATATAATAATTTAATATTTCCTCATCCATTGCTTCTCCATAAATCAATCCATCAAATCCATATTCAAGCGATTTCTTCCCTGCAATCGCTAATAAATGACCACCTACACCTATATATTTTTTTGTTTTATTAACATAAATATTATTATGAGGTGCTGTAACAGCCCAATTAATGTGTACTGCTCCAGTATCTTTTTCTGGTGTAATAGCAATCATTCCTTGAATATCAACACTTCCTTTGAGTACTAAAGCATATATTTCAACATTAGCATCAAATTTGGACCAATTGACATACCATCCGTTTTTTGGGTTAAACTTTGATAAAAAACTTTTTCTCCTAAGTCTAACAACCTCTGTCTCTACTATATCTCCTGTTTCAACGGATTTTAAACAAGGAACCATTTCATCAATTTTAAAAGTAATCATCAATTTCATCCTCTTTTTCTTATATTATAACATAGCAAGAAAGAGCATTCAAGCACCCATTCTTACTAAATTTTGGAGTACTACTCCGGTTTTAAAAATAAATTATGTTAATTGATACTTTTAATATCACAGATAAGTTATTTAAACTCATTTGTATTTATATTTTATTCAAGACAGTAAAAAATAAACTAAAAAACCTTCCCGGAAAAATTATCTTCTTTCAGATGACAGAGATATTCTTACCGATGCGGTTTACAACAAAAATTATTGGTACACCACCCACTGCTCTATAGAAAGCGTGATAGACTTAAAAGTTTTCGGTTACTCGGTTGTTTTCATAAAAAAATAAGGATGTAGGTTTTATGACATTTTTCTTTACCATAATTCCTACATCCCTATTAAATAATGTGCAATATTATACCCTTATATAAAATGTTTTATAAACCAAAGCTTGCAAGAATTACAGCAAACTCATCTGAATTAGCAAATCCGTCGAGAACTTCATCTCTCGTCCATTCATTTCTGTCAAGAAGACCTACCCATAATTCGTAGCCAGGCGCATCAAGCTCTCTTCCAAGGAATGTCTGGTAGAGAATTGATACATACTCTGCGTTTGTTGTATTCTTTGCGATAAATTCGTCTGAGTGGAAGAATCCGTCTGCAGCTACATTTC
>JBJEOB010000007.1:0-23214 GCA_051880495.1 Lachnospiraceae bacterium | reverse complement strand
TTGTGTATGGCATTATTGCCGTTACAAGAAAAAATACAAGGATTTAGTGAGGTAACAGTATGAAAAGATTTTTTGAAAAATGGTATGTACTATTCATGCTAATGAGGATTGCACATCATAACAAAATCAGAATGAAATTTGAGAAAAAATATGATGATGTTTTCGATGGTTATGGACAAAGTATCGAGTACATAACATTAGAAAAATGTTATGAAAGAGATAATAAACTCTATAAAAAATCAAAGGAATTAAAAGAATATGAAGTGGCAAGAAGACCTCAAAGAGATGATTTTGGATTATATGAATACGTTGACCAGTATTGTGGATATTGCGAAGACGATTATTATGGAACAATATACACAAGAACGCCTTTTAAAAACAGATGGTTGGAAAGAGGTTTTCACTGTTAAACTTAAATTTATAAACAAAAGGAGCGATAACATGACGAAACAAATACTAAGATTACTATTTTACAATGGATACGCTAATAAGAATTATGCGGCATGCTGGGCGTATGCATTTCATTATTCGGCGATATAAATGTTAGCACCTCATGCCATGACATGAGTTATCACACAAGTAGTAGATAGAGTTTATACATAAGGCGGCTTCGGCCGCCGGAAAGGAGAAGAATGAAAGGGAAAGAACATAGAGTATTTAAGGATGAGATAGAGATAGGTAAATTTACAGTAAGGCAGATAGCAGAATTACTTAATACCAGTACAACGTATATTTATAATGCTTTCAAAAAGGGGAAATATGGATTTATGGTGGATGGATCATATTATTACATAGAGGACCTGACAGTGCACAAGGAAAAAGGAGATAAATATGCAGAGGAGTGGGAGAGACAGGAGAAGGAAAAGAAAGAGAAGAAAAAGGATAGAACGAATCTGGTGGTAGTTAAGAAGGTAAAACAGGGGGATGTAGGATGGGTAAGACGAAAGATACCAAACAAATGTAAGCCGGCAATGAATGGTTTTTTAAGTTGATAGGAAGGAGTATATAGAAAAATGGCAAAAACGGTAGTAAGTAAAGAAATAAAAGACACGATTGAGGTAACAATACAGGAAGTTTTTACAAAACTGAACAGTATATCATGGTTAGAGCGCCAGAAGGCAATGAAAGAGGAAGCATTCAAGAATACAGAAAAAATACTATATTGTTACAATGCATTGAAGGAACATGTATCAAGTGAAGAGAATTATATTAAAGAGTACCAGGAAGAATGGAACAAGAAGAAAAGCAAGAGCATTGTTATATATACAAGCAAGTCGTTGCAGGCCGATGAAGATGAGTTATTAGAAGATAGAAGATTATCGTATAAGAGAAGTAAAAATGATGTAGATAGAATAACAAAGGCGCTTGATAAAATAAAAGAATATAAAGGATATGATGTGATTGAACTGCGGTATTTAAGCAGAAAGGAAAACAATGAGGTATTCACATACGAAGAGATAGCAGAGATGTTGGCAGGAACAAAAGGGTATGGTATAAATCTAACAGAACGGACAGTAAGAAGATACAAGAACGAACTTGTGAAAGAACTGGCGGTATTATTGTTTGGAAGTGATGCGCTATAAGAGAGGGAAGGTGGTAATTTTATCACCTTTTTTTAATTAAGTTATTGACAATATACCCAAAAGGGTATATAATAAGAACATAGAAAGGAGAAAGTAACAAATAACTGCAAAGCAGTGGAAAGGGGAAATGACAATGAGTAAGAAGAAAAAGCACAAAAAGAAAAAGTCTATACAGTACAAAGAACTTGCAGTCAGCGCACTGATAGACTTAATCATAGGAATCTTGTTAATATTAATTGACAGATTAATATAACAAGAACGGTGGGTGAAAGCCCACCGCCTATATCCAATATATCACAAACTCAGAGTCAAGTAAAGAATTATGCTATTTAAGCTAGGAATCTTTTTTATCGCAATAGGCATTTGCAAATTAATAGTATCACTATGTATCAAGAAGAAGGGAGAGTAATATGGATATCGGAATAAAATTAAAGCAAGCCAGGCAGGAAGCAGGTGTTACGCAGACGGAATTGGCGGAGCAGTTAGGAGTGCATCAGAAGGATATAAGCAGATGGGAGAACGGAGAACGAACACCAGCACTAGAGACATTTGCAAAGATATGTAGAATACTGGAAGTATCTGCGGATGATATGCTTGAGATTAGCAGGCAGCAGGATACTTGACAAGATTGTCCGTTTTGCTGTCCTTTACACATACATTTAACTATGTTAATATAATTACAATCGAAAAAAAGGTGATGAATAAAAGAAGCGGTTCTGTGTGTATGCAGAGCCGCTTTTTATGTGGAAAGAAGGGGATAGGGTGCTCAAATCATGCAAATATTGTGGAAAAATACATGATAGCAAATACGATTGTGGTAAAAAACCGAAGAAAAAGAAACGTTATAGCAATCAGATAAGTTTTAGGAATACAGCAGAGTGGAAGAGAAAAGCGAAAGAGATTAAAGAGCGTGATGTATATCAGTGCAGAATATGTATGGCAAATGGAGTAATTAATGCGAAAGAGCTGGAGGTACATCATATTGAGCCGTTGGAAGAGTGCTATGATAAGAGATTAGATGATGATAACTTGATAACACTATGCAGATATCATCATGAGAAGTGTGAGTCAGGAGCGATAGAACGGGAGTACCAACACATGTTGGCCAAAAAAGAAAAAATAATACTCCCCCCGGTGTTCTAACGAGTTTTTTATTAAAATCCTGTACACCGACCGCCCCCTCATTTACATAAAAAATTCCCACATCAGATTTGAAAAATAAACGAAGGGAGTGAGGAAGATGCCAACACCACCAAAACCGTTCTTGGTTTTATCGACAGAAGGTAAGAGTCACAGAACGAAAGCTGAACTAGAGCAGAGAAAAAAAGGCGAGGAAGCACTTGCCACCGGAAAGCAAATGAAAGAGCGTCAAGAAGTAAAAGAGAACGAAGTGGCGCATAAAGAATATCAGCGAGTGAACAAATTATTGAAGCAGATTAAAAAAAACGATGCACTGTATGAGCCGATCATTAATAGATATTGCTTGTTACAAGCGGAATGCAAGCAATTAGAAGAAGAGCGTAACAAAGCATGTGAACGTTTGGACAGATTGTGTGAAAAAGAAGGATATTTTGAAGACTTCGATGAAATGAAAGCATATTACAAGCTGGTAACGGAGATGGAAAAAGTAATGGTATCGATAGATAAAGCTGTAAATTCAAAAAGAATCATGCTATTGAATATAGAAAAAGAATGCGTCATGACAATAGCAGCAGCTCTTCGTAGCATTCCAAAGAAAGTTGAGGAAGACACTGATCCGCTAAAAGGACTGAATAAATATGGTTAAAAACAGTAAAGCGTATGCTTATGCAAAGTGGTGCCTGGATGCAGGAGACTATGTACCGAAATATGTAAAAATGCAAGCGAAAGCATGGATTAATATAGTGGATGGTAAAGACGAGGAAGCGTATGCAGATGATGAAGAGTATGAAAGAGTAGCTAAAATATTACAATTAATTATACATCCGGATTTACACAAGCCGCTGATAGAATGTATCGAATTCTATGCGGCTTTTTTTATTGTGGCAATCTTCTGTACGAAATTAAGAGATGATGAAGGAAGGGACATAAGATACTACCAGACAGCACTCTTAGAGATTGCCAGAAAAAACTTCAAAACATTTTATTCAGCGGTTATTTTTATCATATTAATGATTACGGAACCGCCAAACTGTAGATTTTTCTCCGTAGCTCCGGACTTGTTAAAGTCATCTGAGTTAAAAAAGGCTATGAAAAAGATAATCAAGGGAAGCCCTACGCTTGTGAAGGAATTTAAAATTCTGAGGAGCGAAATTCGCTACAACAGGAATGAAAATGAGTATATGCCACTGGCATATAGCAAGGACAATATGGATGCTCTTCTAGCAAATGCATATCTGGCAGATGAAGCCGGAAACATGGATGAATACCCGGTGGAAGCAATGCGTTCTTCACAGATCACGCTGTTGAACAAAACAGGAATCATAATATCAACACAATATCCAAACGATAACAATGTGATGATAGACGAAATTGATGTAGCCAAAAGAACACTGGATGGATTGATGGAAGATAAGCGGTATTTCGCGTTGCTGTATGAACCAGACGACTATTATCTTCAGGAAGATCGTTGGAAAAGCGAAGATATGGTTATATACCAGAGCAATCCGGTAGCGGTGTGGAATCAAGTGATATTTGATGATATCAAGAAAAAGCGTGCATTAGCTATTCAATATCCGAACAAAAGAGAAAATTATCTTTGTAAGCACAATAATATTAAATACAAAGGGCTTGGAACAGAAGGATACATTGATATTTTAAAGGTAAAACCTTGCAGATTACAGGAAGATGTTGAATGGTGGAAGGGAAGACGCGTATGGTTAGGAGTCGACTTGTCACAAACAGACGACAATACAGCCATAGCGATGGTGACAGAAGAGGATGGAATTATTTATGCAAAAGTATGGGGATTTATCCCAGGAGACAGAATCGAATTGAAGTCAGAAAAAGAAAATGTAGATTATGCAAGATTGATTGAGAATGGAGAAGTTATAGCATGTGGAGAAGAAGTAATTGATTACTCAGTGGTAGAAGATAAGATATTGAACTTGGAAAACGAATATGGAGTAGAGATCGTGCAAATAGGGTACGATAGATACAATGCCATATCATCTGTGAACAAATGGGAGGCAGCAGGTTATGAATGTGTAGAAATAAAACAGCACAGTTCAGTGCTGCATCCAGCGACAAAGTTGTTGAGAGAAAAGATATTAAGCAAAGAATTTGGATTCTTCGCAAAAATATATAATTTATTAGAAATTAACTTTTCAAATGCAAGATGTACAGAGGATACTAACTTGAATAAATACGTTAACAAGAAACGTTCCTCAGGAAAAGTAGATATGGTTGTGGCATTAATCAATGCCATCTATTTACTGCAGCAAGAAATAGAATTTGGAGACAGCAATTTTGTGGTACAGACATAATTGCACCGGTGCAAATAACAGAATCGCTAAAATATATAAACCAGAAAGCGTAGAGGTGACGTGAGTAAGGTTTCTTGGTGATTCTGTTTTTTATATTGAAAGGAGAAAAGCATGAAGTTTTGGAAAAGAAAACAAGAGGCAAGAGCAGACAATGAGACAGAACAGGATATTAAACCAGATGTTAGCAGTGATGTGTTATTGCGGGCACTGCTTAATGAGCAGACAGTGACAAGAGAAACAGCATTGCAGATTCCGACGGTAGAAGGCGCAATCGACCTAATTGGAGATATGGTAGCATCGGCACCGATAAAATTATTCAAGCAGGACGAAGAAAAAGGAATAGTAGAGATAAAAGGAGACAGACGTACGTATCTGCTTAACCAGGAGTGTGGAGACACACTTAATAATACTAACTTCTGGAAGGCGATAACACGTGACATGCTGGTTGGAAAAGGTGGATATGCATTTATCAATGGAAGTGCTTTAAACACAATATCAATACATTATGTTTCTGAGAAAAACATAAGTTTTCTTCGTTCACCGGATCCGATTTTTAAGGATTTTAGAATAATCGTAAACGGAAAGATGTATTATGAGCACCAGTTTCTGAAATTCATGCGCAACACAGAGGATGGTGCGGATGGAAATAAAATAACCGATGAGAACAGCAGGCTATTATCAACTGCGTTTTCAACGCTTAAATTCGAAGAAAATATGGTTCGAACGGGAGGAAACCGCAAAGGATTTTTACAGTCGGCCAAAAAATTAACACAGCCGGCTATGGATGCATTAAAGGCTGCGTTTAGACGTTTGTATAGTGATTCGTCAGAAAATGTAGTGGTCCTGAACGATGGAATACAGTTTAAAGAGGCACAAAACACATCGGTAGAAATGCAGCTAAACGAAAACAAGGAAACTAACGCAAAGAGTTTAAGCAAATTATTCCATTGCAGCCAATCGATATTAGAAGGTCAGGCGAGCGATGATGAAGTAGCTCAGTTTGTTCGTATCGCGGTTGTGCCAATATTGAATATTATGCAGTCAGAGATTAACCGAGTACTTTTGGCTGAAGATGAAAAAGGAATATATCATTTCGAATTCGATACAAAAGAAATAAGCAAGGGCTCTATGAAGAGCAGATTTGAGGCATATAAAGCTGGAATTGATTGCAATGTGATTCAAATCGACGAAGCAAGAAATATGGAGAACCTACCAGCACTTGGATTGGATTTCATTAAGATTAATCTAGCTGATGTATTGTATAATCCGAAAACCAAACAGTTTTATACACCAAATACAAATAAAACGACAACATTAAATGGGAAAGGAAGTGATAAAGATGGTAGTGGAACTGAGGAGTGACAGCGTACATATAAGTGGATATGTAAACGTAACCGGAAGAGAGTCGCGTCCGGTCATTACACCAAGAGGAAAAGTAAACGAGATGATAGAACGAAGAGCGTTCGAAAAAGCATTAGCAAGAAATGACAAGATTGACATGTTAATAGACCATGATCCAGATAGGAAAGTGGCATCTACGACAGAAGGAACATTAACGGTTATCGAAGATGAAGTAGGACTTCGTGCAGAATCGGTTGTGACAGATGAAGAGACGATGAAAGCGGCAAAAGAAAAGCGTATTAAAGGATGGTCCTTTAACATGAGGCACGTTTCGGACGAAGTAGAAGAGCGTGCGGACAAGTTACCGCTTAGAAGAATAAAGGATTTTGACATGTCTGAAATCACTTTGGTGATAAACAAACGTCCTGTATATAATGGAACGTCCGTAGAGGTACGGGCAGATGATAACGAGGGCGAAGAGGTAGAATATCGCGCTGCGTGCGATGTGGAAATTAAGAAACAAGTGAACAATAATGAGTATGAGAAACGTTTGAAAGCGTTGGAAAGGAGCAACAATGAGTTTTAAAGAATTAATGGAGAAGCGTGCAAAGAAGCAGGAGAGAATGAAAGAAATCGTGAATAAGGCAAACCAAGAGGTAAGAGCCTTAAGCGAAGAGGAAAGTAAGGAATTTGACAAATTAGAGCAAGAGATAAGAGCAATTGATGAAAGCATCGAACGTATGAAGAAAGCAGAGAAACTGGTAAAAGACCAAGAACCGGAACCAGCACCACAAAACAAAGATGGAGAAAAAGATAAAGAAGAGCAGAGAGCAGTGGAAGAAGAGAATGCTTTTGCGGATTATATCAGAGGAGTTGTGGACGAAAAGAGAGCGGATGCAAATCTTACCATGACAAACAATGGAGCTGTGATTCCGACAACGATTGCCAATAAAATCATTGAGGAAGTAGTAGATATGTGTCCAATTTACAGTATGGCAGACCGCTATAATGTGGGCGGTACATTAAGCATTCCGTACTATGACGAATCCGAAGGCAAAATTGAAATGAATTATTCGGATGAATTCAAGGAATTAGAGTCTACATCAGGAGCGTTTGCTTCCATTGATTTAAAAGGATTTTTGGCAGGAGTTTTGACGAAAGTATCTAAGCAGTTAATTAACAACAGCAATTTCAACATTGTTGATTTTGTGGTAAGAAGAATGGCAAAATCGATTGCACTATGGATTGAGAATGAGTTGCTAAATGGAACGGATGATAAAATCGAAGGATTATCTAAATGTAGTAATGTCATTAATGCAGCAGCAGAAACAGTAGTAACAGCAGATGAATTAATTGACGTGCAGGAAGCAGTACCAGACGTATACCAAGCGGAAGCTATCTGGATTATGAATAAAAAGACACGTACTGCAATCCGAAAATTAAAGGATCAAGATGGAAATTATATTTTAAACAAAGATGCAACAGCAAAATGGGGATATACGTTGTTTGGAAAAGATGTGTATACATCAGATAATATGCCGGAAATGGCAGCAGGAAAGAATGCAATCTATTACGGAGACATGAGCGGTCTTGCGGTGAAGGTAGCAGAAGATGTAACCATCGAAGTATTACGTGAAAGATATGCAACCCAGCATGCAGTAGGTGTGGTTGGCTGGATTGAAATCGACGCTAAGATTGAAAACAAACAGAAGATTGCAGCACTTAAAATGAAACAATCGGCATAGGAGATGATGAAATGAAAATTAAAGCATTAACAAGTTTTTCCGGCTCTCTGTCCATGCGACAGGGGGAGGAAAGAGAGGTGTCAAAAGAGCGTGCAAAAGAATTGGTAGATGCTAATTTTGCACAGTATCTCGAAGATGTTAATGAGAAACTGGATGCAAACGAGAATACAGGCTCAACAGAACCGGACGCAAACGAGAATACAGGCTCAACAGAACCGGACGAGAATGAGGAAGCAGAGAAAATTGCACCGGTGCAATCGAGAAAATCAAAGAAGGCTGATAAAAATGCTGATTAAAGATGTAACAAAGGAACAGATATGCGAATACATGAAGCTTGACTATTGTGAACTGGATGTAGAGGAAGTAGTGGTACTGGATGCAGCAATTGATGCTGCATTTCAGTACATAATTAACTACACCGGGATATCAAAGGAAAAGATAGAAAACATGCATGACATGACATTAGCATATCTGTGTCTTGTGCAGGATATGTACGACAACAGGACACTGCAGATAGAAAAGAACACGTTAAATAAAACAATACAAACGATATTGGACATGCATTGTGAAAATCTATTGTAAAGGAGTGGTGCGGTTGAAATTTAATCCAGGAGACTTAGACACAAAAGTAGAAATACTTGAAATGATGGATGAAGAGAACGAACTGCATCAGCAAGTACATAAGGAAAAGGTAATAAAAAAAGTGCATGCAAAAGTGAAGGATGTTCGTGGGAATAAATACTATGACGCAAAGAAAATTGTGCCGGAAATAACACATTTTGTATATATAAGATACAATAAGAAACCAGTTCGTCAGGACATGTATATAAGGCACAAAGGAAGGAAATTTGAAGTAAAATCCTGTATCGACATGTATAATGAAAAAACATTATACGAGATACAATGCGTATATAAAGTAAAGAAGGTGAAAGAGAATGTCGATGAGTATTGAGATTAGCGGAATGGATGAATTGTCTGAGAGTCTAAAAAGAGCAATCGACATTTATCCGGATTGCGCAGAGGAGATGCTGGTAGAGCAAATGAAAGTGTTCCGAGCGAAAGTGAAAGAACGCTATTGGCAGGTAGTAAAAGCAAAGCGAACAGGCAAACTAACAAAAGGATTCAGAATATCTAAAATAAGAAATTTTCGCGAGAACATGGAAATTGATTTCATGGCAGAATCGAAAGTGAATCCACATTTCCACTTGGTAGAAAATGGACATAATCTGGTAAAGAGAAATGGAGAATCATACGGACGAATCGATGGTTATCACGTGGTTGAAAAGACAAGATCAGACTTCGGGATTGTTATGGTTCTGGCCACAAAACAGATGGTAGATGACATACTGGAAGGAAGTGGTTTGGATTGATTACTAAGATTGCAGATATTAAGGCAGCAGTAAACGAGTTACTAAAAGCGATAGATGATGATACAAAAGTATATGGAAATGATGTTGTGCAGGGATATCAAACGCCCTGCTTTTTCTGTGATTTGCATGTGAAAACGGTGAGTGACAGCAAAAATTATAACAATAACGCTGGAATTGCAATAATTACATATATGCAGACGGAACCAGACGAAATGGATGCAATTGAAAAGTATGACAAGATACGTGAAGCGTTCGGAATGAAATTGAAAGTAAAAGAACGCTTTATAAACATAGAAGATTGTGACTATTCGTTTGTAGGTAAGGATGCCAACATTTTACAGATAGAAGTTAATTTTTCGTATATGGATCGTATACCGCATAAAGTAACGCATGAAACGATGAGAACATTAAATTGGAAAGGTAAGGTGAAGGAATAATGGGAATGCCAGTTGTTGACGTAAGTTTTACGGAAGTAGCAGCAACAGTAGTGAATCGAGGTAATAGAGGAATTGTTGGATTGATACTGAAGGACAACATCTATAAGGACAAAGGAACAACAATTTTAGGGACGAATGATATCCCAAAAACAATGACAGAGGAGAATAAGACGCAGATTAAGATGGCGTTAAAGGGATACATTAACAAGCCTAAAAAGATTATTGTGTATATTATTGACAGTACAAGTGAAGATGTGGATTATACAAATGCACTTGATTATTTTGAGGTGAATAAAATTAATTATTTAGCAATCCCGACAGTGGAAACAGATGGAATGCTGGATACGGTGGTTACATGGGTAGAAGAGCAGAGAGAAAACGGGAATATGGTAAAAGCCGTATTACCAAATGTTAAAGCGGATTGCGAAGGTATAATTAATTACACGACAGAATGGGTAAGTGATGGAACGATACAATACACAACAGAACAGTATTGTGCAAGGATTGCAGGTGTATTAGCCGGAACACCAATCAGAATATCAGCGACGTATGCAACGCTACCGGAACTTACAGACTGTCAGAAATTAAAGAAAGAAGAAAAGGACGCGGCTGTAGATAATGGAGAATTTATTGTGCACTGGGATGGTGAAAAAGTAAAAACAGCAAGAGCAGTAACATCCCTTACCACAACCACATCTGAAAAGGGTAAGTCATTTAAGAAAATCAAAATTGTAGAAACGACAGATATGATTAAGGAAGACATTACCAAAACGGCAGAGGATGGATATTTAGGAAAGTACGAAAACAGTTGGGAAAACAAGTGTTTATTAATTAGTGCTATCTTAGGATACTTCTTGAAACTAAAAGAGGAAAAGGTATTGGAAAGTTATAGTGTAGACATCGATACAGAGGCAGTTGCAGCATATCTGAAAGCGCAGGGTACCGATATTGAGGATATGACAGATGAAGAAATAAGGCAAGCAGACACAGACGAAAAGGTGTTTTTGATGGCGCAGCTAAAGATCTATGACGTGATGGAAGATATTTACTTGCCTATTAGTATTTAGTGGAGGTAGAAGAGATGACAACATACAATGATAGAAACGTAATCAATGGAACTTATGGCGAAGTATGGGTCAATGAAGACTACATGGCAGAATCCACCGGATTAGAAGCCAAAATGAGCTTGGAAAAGACAGAAGTTAACATGTGTAAACGTCTTTCGAAAGGATATAAGATTACCGGAACAGACGGTAAGGGAACGCTGAAAATGAATCACGTGAGTTCATATTTTGTACTGAAGTATGGTGAGGCAATTAAAAAAGGACAAACACCGGATGTAAGTATAACAACAAGACTGGCTGATCCAGATGCGTTTGGTGCAGAAGAAATAAAACTAACAGGTGTTATTTTTGATGAATTAACGCTGGCAAACTGGGAGTTGAAGAAGAACGGAGAAGAATCGATTCCATTTACGTTTACGGACTTCGAAGTAATTGAATCAATTCCATTTAAATAATTAGGAGAATTAGGAGGAAAGGTAATGGATATTTTAGAAAAATTATTACAGGCAGATATAAATAAAGCGTATGAGCTGCAGAGATCAACTTTTACATCGAAAAGATTAGGAAAGCTGATTGGAGAAGATACAGCAGAAGTGGTAATTAAAGAGATTCCACAACGAAAACTGAACGAGATTATGGCGGTTATGTATGATAAAAACGGCAATTTCAAGATGGAAAAAACGTTTGATTCTAAGTTAATGGCGATTGTGGAAGGCGTGGTATCTCCGAATTTAAAAGACAGCAAATTAAGAGAACATTTTAACGCAGCAACACCAAAGGTATTGGCGGAAACGTTGTTCGGAAGTGAAGTAACTGCATTATCGGACGCAATCATGGTTTTATCTGGTGAAGCAAACGAGAACGATATAAAAAACTAATTAATGCGAATGGGGAGGCACGTGCAGCGTACCTCCTTTTTCGCATACATAACTGGAAACCGGAAGAATATTACAGCATGGGATATGGCCAACGGATGATTGTGCGAGTAATGCTTAACCAGGAACTGGAAGATATGGCAAAGGAGCGTGAAGAAAATGAGTAAAATAGTAGATGCTACCTTACGATTGGTAGATAAATTTACAGGACCAATGCGAAGCGCAACAAGCGCACTGCAACGTCATTCGAACGAATTTATTCGCGCTGGAAGGCAAATACAGCGTACTGGTAAAAACATTGAGAGAGCAGGACAGACGTTGACAAAAAGTGTAACAGTACCAATCGCTGCGATAGGAACTGCGGCGATAAATACTGCAGCTAATTTCGAGCAGGGAATGAGTAAAGTGCAGTCTATTAGCGGTGCATCCGAGAAACAAATAGATAAACTATCCGAAAAAGCAAAAGAAATGGGAGCAAAAACTAAGTTTTCGGCGACAGAATCAGCGGATGCATTTTCTTACATGGCAATGGCCGGATGGAAAACAAAAGATATGTTAAATGGTATAGAAGGAGTAATGTATCTTGCTGGTGCTACAGGAGAAGACCTTGCGACAACGTCAGATATAGTAACGGATTCGATAACAGCGTTTGGAAAAACAGCAAAGGATACGGAACATTTTATTAATGTAATGGCAAAAACAGCAAATAACGCGAACACTAATGTAAGTAAGTTAGGAGAGTCATTCAAATACTGTGCTCCGTCTGCAGGTGCATTGAAATACAGTATAGACGAAACAGCACTTGCACTTGGTGTTATGGCAAATAGTGGAATTAAAGCAAGCCAGGCGGGTACAAGTTTAAATTCATGGTTTACAAGAATGGCGAAACCGACGAAAGAATCAGGCGAAGCTATGAAAAAGTTGGGATTATCACTTACAGATTCGAATGGGAAAATGAAACCATTTAAGCAAGTAATGGAAGAAACAAGAAAGAGCTTTTCGAAGCTTACAACGGAACAAAAAGAACAATATGCGGCTATGTTAGCTGGAAAAACTGGCATGAATGGATTGCTTGCAGTAGTTAATTCATCTGATAAAGATTTTAATAAACTGGCTAAAGCAATAAATAATTCGTCCGGAGCAGCGAAAGAAATGTATGAGGTTGCAAATAACAACCTAAAAGGTCGAATCACAGAGCTTAAGGGTAAAGTAGAAACACTGGCAATAACATTTGGCGAAAAGTTGTTACCGTATGTTGAAAAAGGCGTAGATAAGCTGTCTAAACTTGCGGATTGGTTTGGTAATTTAACAAGCAAACAGCAAGATATGATTATCAAAACGGCACTTGCAGCGGCAGCAGTAGGACCATGCATAATGATGTTTGGTAAACTGGTAAGCGTGGTAGGCGGTGTCGTTGGCCACATAGGAAAACTAGGTAAGGCGATAGGTAGAGCAGGAACAGCAGTAAGAGGTGTAAAAACAGCATTTGGAGCTGCAACAGGTGTACTAGGTAAGAGTGGAGTTGCATTTAAAGGAATTGGTAAAGTGTTTTTAGCAATTGCAGGCCCAGGTGGTGTAGTGGTAGCTGTTATTACAGGTATTATTGCGGCAGGAGTTTTACTTTGGAAAAACTGGGATAAAGTAAAGGCGGCAGGAAAGAAATTTGGAAAATACCTAAAAGGTGTAGCTTCGGATGTTGGTATTGATACCGATAAAATGAAAGAGAAATTCGGTAAACTTGGAGAAAAAGGGAAAAAAGCATTTGGTAAATTAAAGGAAGCAGGCGCGGACATTAAAAAAGCACTGGGACCGGTTGTTAAGTATGTTGGAGCTATATTTGTTAAGAGAATAGATTTATACATAAGACAAGCCGTAGGATTTTTCTCCGGATTCTTTAGCAGCATAGATGAAATATGTGGTGGTTTAATCGATATTATTGGTGGCATAGCTACATTTATATCAGGTGTATTCACCGGCAACTGGAAAAAGGCGTGGAGTGGTATAAAAGATATTACAAAAGGAATTGCTGACACGTTAGTTGGAATCGTAAAGGCGCCTATAAACGGTATAATTGGAGCAATAAACGGACTGATTGGCGGGCTGAACGGATTAAACATTAAAGTTCCAAAATGGCTGCATAAAATGGGAGTTAAGGACTTTACATTTAATATCAATAAGTTACCAATGCTGTATAAAGGTACCAATAACTGGATGGGTGGACCTGCGATGGTACATGACAAAGGAGCAGAAATCATTGATCTGCCAAAAGGCAGCAGAGTGATTCCGCATGATAAGTCACTTCAGGAAGCGGCTAAAAGTGGTACGAAGACAAATGTAATAAGAATCGAAAAACTGGCCGACAAAATAGAAATAAATAAGGAAGCAGATGTAGACACCATAATGGATAAATTTGTGGATAGGTTAAAGGATGTAGAAGCGCTTATGGCATAAGGAGAGATGTTTATGTTTACGTTAAGTAAATTAGGTGAAGAAGGAGCAATCGTATTACCGGTTGCCCCTTCTGGATATGAGGTAACAACAGCACAGAACAATGTAACGGTTAATATTAACAGTGTTGGAGAGATACTTTTAAGAGGGAAGAAACAGTTAAAAAAAATGTCATTTAGCTCTATATTCCCGAAACAGCATTATAGCTTTTGCGATGCAACGCCGCTTGCGCCATATGAGTATATTAATACGTTGGAAAAATGGGAGAATAACGCAGAGCCACTTAATATAGTAATCGATGATGCGTTATCAATGACATGCCTGATAGAATCATTTAATTATGGTGAGAATGATGGTACTGGTGATGTAAACTACACATTGTCATTAGTGTACTATGAACCAACAGCAGGAACTAGGGCAAGCCAGAAGATAAAGCAGAAGAAATACACATGTAAGAAGGGTGATACATTTTACAGCGTTGCAAGAAAATGTACAGGAAGCACTGCAAACGCTAAGAAAATAGCGAAATACAACAAAATGAAAGTAAACGCAAAGTTAAAAAAAGGAAAAAAGCTGGTGATTAAGATATGAAAGTATATCTGAATAATGTGGATATCACAAAATATGTTAGCACGTTAACCTGGCAAGGTACGGCAACGCAGGTATCACGAACGGCAGATATCGTGCTGGCAAGTAATCCGTATGATAAGACATTTAAAAGTCCGGAGATTGTAAATGGAGATATTATAAAATTTACAGAAGGAAGTGAAACGTATGTTGGAGTATGCACCGGTATGCAGAAAACAGGAGAAATCGGTACAATAACATATAACACAAAGGACTTTATGCATTACCTATTAAGAGGATCATACAGCAAAAAATTCAAAAACAAGACACCGGAAGCAATTGCAAAGAAAATATGTACAGACATTGGTGTCCCAGTTGGTAATCTGTCAGCAACAAAAATACATTTAGCGAAACTGACTTGTGATGGAGTAGCTCCTTACAATGGAATCGTGAAAGCATATAATAGAGCATCAAAAAAGTGTGAGAATTATTATATGCCGGTTATGGATGGAAAAAAACTATGCGTAAAACTAAAATGGGAAGAATGTGGTGTGCAGCTAGAGGATACCATGACATCAACGGAGTATACAGAAAATACAGAAAGTGTTGTGAACCAGGTAGTAATATACACAGAAAAAGGTGATAAAGCAGGTGTAGTGAAGAATCAAAAGAGCATTTCCAAATATGGTTTATACCAAGAGACATACACGAAAGAAAAAGGTGTTAATGCAAAAACAGCAGCAAATCATATGCTTCATGGAATAACAAAAGAAGCAAAAGTTTCGGATGTAATAGGAGATGTAAGAGCGAAAGCAGGTTATGCAATTCGTATAAAAGATAAAGCAACAGGATTAACAGGAAAGTATTACATTACATCGGATACACACACATGGGAAAATGGACGACACACAATGTCGTTGGATTTAACATTTGAAAAGGAGCGTGAAGCGTTATGACAAGCGCAGAAAAGCTGGTGGAAATGATGCGAAATCAAGGTAGATACTATAATGGTAAAGGGATTCGTGTTGGAACAATGGTGTCGGATAAAAATCTAGAAATAGATGGGTTAGAACTGGAACCTGAGGATTATCTAAAAAACGCAGATATAACGCTTACAGAAGGAGATGAAGTGTTAGTGGGACAATTAAACGATGAATTATATGTAATAATTTGCAAATTAGAATAGGGGGTGTAGGATGTTTCCATTTGATATCGAAGATGAGGAAATTGTAGAAGAAGAGGAAGAACAGATTCCTTGTGAATATGGTATTGATTTTGAAACGGGGCAATTGTCCGGAAGAATGGTGTATGGATTAGATGCACTTAAGGTATGGATATGGATTGCGCTAGGTATAGACCGATATTATTATGAACAGTATTCGTGGGACAATGGACACGAACTGGCAACATTAATAGGAAAGGCAACAAGCGCAGAAGATGCGGTTCGGATGATTACAGAATGTCTTACACAAAATGAGCATATTCTTGGGATAAAAGATGTTGATATAGAAAAAGAAGATGAGAAGTTTACTATAAAATTTACAGTAAGCACAGATTTAGGTGATATTGAGGAGGTGATATTGAGTGTATGAAGATAGAACATTTGAAGTGATAATGGAAGAAATGCTTGCAGACATGCCAGATAACATTAACACATCAGAAAACAGCTTGATATATAATGCACTGGCAAGACAAGCGTTAAAAATAGAGCAGATGTACAACGATATGTCGCGTCTATACGACAATATAGTAATAGATACGATGGAAGATGATATGTTTATACTATATGCGCAGGACCGAGGTGTATATCGGAAGGAAGCAATCAGTACAATACTGCAGGCTGATTTTTTGCAAAGTATTGATATTGGTACAAGATTTACAGCGAATGATTTGGATTACGAAGTGATAGAGCATATCACTGGATATAAATACAAATTGAAATGTTTAACGGCTGGAACAATTGGAGACACCACGTTCGGGGAGATCGAGCCGATAGACTATGTAGATGATTGGAAAGGCGGACAGATAACAAAGGTACTGGTACCAGGAGCGGATGAAGAAGATATCGACACAATGAAAGGCAGGTACCGAGAAACGTTCAACATAAAAGGATTCGCCGGAAATAAAAAAGCATACAGAGACATGACAATGGAACTGGATGCGGTAGGTGATTGTTATCCATGCAGAATCAAAGAAGGAGAAACGACAATACAGATCTATGTAGTTGACAGGGAATATCGTGCGTTTGACGCAGACACACTGGCAGAAATACAAGAAGTGGTAGATCCGATAAGCGATAAAGCATCAGGAGCAGGAACAGCACCAATCGGGCACGATGTTACAGTGTTAACACCACAAGAGCAGTTAATTAATATTACTGCAATAGTCACGACGGAAGAGGCTTACAGTTGGGATGGTGTAAAAGACACCATTAAAGATAAGATAGAAGAGTACTTCTTAAGTGTTAGAAAAGATTGGTATAAGAGGTCAGGATGTACGATCAGAGTAAGCCAGGTAGAGTATGCCATATTATCTGTTCCTGGAGTTTTGGATTGTATGAATACAGCAATAAACGGTGGAACAGAGAATATTGTAATGGATTACACGAAGCTACCAGTGGTAGGAACAGTTGAGGAGGCGAGTTAATGGATTTTAATGCGCCAGAACGAATAACGAATATAAGAGATATACGTGTTATATATGAGATGAACGAAAAGCAGGAGCAAGCATTTGACAAGGAAATCGAAACGATTGAAAAAGATATGAATATATCAACTATGTCGAAGCAGATGGCACAAAGGTATGAAAACTATCTTGATATTGCATCTCAGGATGATGACACATTGGAAGAAAAACGTTTTAGAGTATTGGCCAAAATAAACGAACGTGCTCCGTATACACTTGAAGTTTTTAAACAACGTCTCGAGACGATAGCAGGTAAAGGCAATATAAACGTATTCACAGAGGGAAATCATGTTACGGTTCGTTTATCTCTAGAACGAAAGAAAATGTATGACTGTATACTTGATTTAGTGGAAGAAATAGTACCATTAGACCAGATAGTAACGGTGGATGTACTATACAACAGATGGACAGACTTTGCAGAATGCCAATATGAAAAGTTAAGTAAATACACATGGCAGCAGATAATGGAAGAAGCTGCAATAAAAGAATAACAGTTAGGAGGTAAGCATGAAAAATACGGAATATTTAGGGCTTAACATACCGGAAGCGGCAGACTTTGCGGACATAAAAAAAGTAGCAAGCAACTTTCCGCTGCTAGACGCAGAACTAAAAAAAGCAAACAACAACACAGCAGCGATAAAAGCAGCACTAACATACCTAAGCAGCAGTGTAATCCTGGTTGATGATTACTTAGGAACCATATACAAACTAGGAGCCATCGCAGGAAAACTGTACTTCGAAGAGATAACAGAAAACATGATTGCAGAACTTGCAGACAAAATAGACACAGAAGCAAGTGTGGTAGAAGAAGATAGCGGTATTAAGACGTTGTCGTTAGTGTCGTTAAATAATGTAGCAACAAGCAGAATCGGAGTTATTGAGAAAATAGAGGAGGAAACGGAAGAATGATAGAAACAAAAGAATTTACAGCTAAATATGATGGTGGTACATATTATAAAGATGCAACATTTAAATTAGCAAAATTAATTGCTGCTTACATTGCTGAAAAAATGTCAGCACAATTAATTGAGTATTCAGATGGATGCGTTATACGAAAAGATGGACAAGTTGATATATGTGTGTTCGGTAAAATGGAATCAACGACTACATATAGTTTGAGAACAAGTATTGTTAAACAAAATAACGACAGTTTAAGTGATGATACAACAAGTATCGAACATACAACAGATTTTTACGACGTTGTGCAAAGAAGTGTAACAATAGGTAATAAAAGTGAAAGTGGGACAGAAAGAACAGTAAGTATAAATGCAACCATTTACACAAATAGCGATACATTTGTTATTTATGGAAATGGAGGATTCATAATAGGATGTTTTTGCGATGAAGACAATGAAATACATCTTTCTGTAAATAATTATAATGTGTATGACAAAGATAGAATATTGAATAGCATAGAGTCAATATACAACGTATCACTGTCATTGCAAAGAGAAAATGCAGACCAAATAGCAATGACAGATGTATTTTTGCGTAACGCTAATGTTTGCTCAAAACGAATGAAAAAGTTATACAGCATTATGAAGCACAGTAATATACAAGAAGGTTCACGCTACAGATTTGACGGATACGAGTATTATGCATTAAGTGATACTGTTTTATTCCGACTGGAAGGAGGTGACTGATGTGTATATATTAATGGACGAGAGAGAACTTATCGGCTTAACAAAAATGATTGATAACTTGCAAAATGAATTGGATAAAAGGACTATATGGCAGCAACTTGACACACAATATGCAACACATGACTATTTCGGAGACGTTCCAGCTTGTGATGAAATAAAAGTTGAGGTATATGAAGTAGACAACACCACGATTAAAATGGCAGGAGATGTAAGTATAAACGTGTCAGATGTAATGTCTAAGTACGGACAAGATATATCTATTTCAAAAAACATAAATTATGGAGATTACACAATACCAATAAAAATCGAGTGCAAATCATCAGTACATGAAATGCCAGATGGCAATCTAAGTGGACATGTATCGTATATAACTGGTACGATGCCAAGCGAAGGTACCTGGTACATGATGGCATATTACAAATAGAAGAAAGGAAGAATGATATGAAAAACACTTTATGCACATTATTAGGGGCGGTAGGGGCAGCAGTAGCGAGTTTGTTTGGCGGATTCGATGCTGGACTAAAAACATTATTAATATGTATGGCAATTGATTACGTCAGCGGCTTGGTAGTCGCTGGCGTTTTTAAAAACAGTCCAAAAACAGATGGTGGAGCATTGCAGAGCGCAGCATGCTTAAAAGGGCTTATAAGAAAAATAATGATGTTATGTCTGGTGGTACTAGCGTATCAAATGGACATTATTATTGGTAGTGATTACATACGAGATTTAGTTATTATCGCATTTATAGCGAACGAAGCAATATCCATCCTGGAGAACGCGGGACTGATGGGTATAAAACTACCTAAAGCACTAACAAAAGCAATTGATATCCTAAAAGAAAAAGCGGATGATACAGAGGAAGGAGAAACAGATGGGAAATAAGAAGTTATTATTGATTAGCGGACATGGAGATGGAGACAGTGGAGCTGTGGCAACTATTAAAGGAAAAACGTACAAGGAAGCCACAGAGACAGTTGTTATGGTTAAAAAAATAAAATCAGCATTGAATGATTACAACGTGGACGTAGACATATACGACACAGCAAAGGATGCATACAAGGTATTATGCCAGGGTGGACATATTGCTTTCGATAAGTACGATATTGTATTGGAGATACATTTTAACGCATGCGTAAGAGATTTAAAAGGAAATGGACAAACAACCGGAACGGAGATGTTACTACCGTCCAGAAATACGCAGAAGGATACAACGATAGAAAAGGACATCTTAAAGCGTGTTGCGTCGTTAGGATTTAAGAACAGAGGATGCAAGACACAAAGTCTAATGGTAATCAATACAGCAGCAAGTATGGGAATACATGCATGTTTATTCGAAATATGCTTTTTAGACGATGCAGATGATATGCAAATCTACACAGCAAATAAAGACAAGATTGCAAAGAAAATAGCAAACGCATTTGTGAAGTGCTGGGAGCTAAAGAAGATGGTAACCATAACAGAAAAGGCTGCATTACGCAATGACAAAATTGTAATACCAAATACTCGTATCTGTTGGATTCCGGCCAATACTAGAGTGGAAGTTCTGGAAGAGGAAGAGGATTGGATTAAGGTTAGCTATAATAAGAAGAACGGGTATGTTGTTAAAAGCAAGACAAATTAGTGACATGATCACACAACTTAAGAAGTGTGGGCTTTTGCTGATATAGGTTAAAATGATGATAAAGGTGGTTCTTTTAGCAGAATCACCTTTATTATTTTGTAACTTTAAAAAGAAATAAAACTGTTGACTTAATGATAATAGTGTTATATATTATCATCAAAGGAGATGATAATATTGATACGGTATAAAATAAACGTATACGATGCACTGATACGTGCTGGTTTTAATACGTATAAGGCAAAAACAACAAAGTTATTAAGCCAAGACACAATGAAAAGGCTTAAAAACGATGATACAAACATAACACTTAATAGTCTGAATAACATATGTATGATATTAGATATGCAGCCAAAAGACTTAATAGAGTATGTAGAAGAAAAATAATTATAAAATAGAATATAACTTTACAAAGTGACAAAAATGTGTTATTATAATATTGTCATAAAGGAAACAAAATGACAATATCCGATAGGAAGAGGGCAAGCGAAACCTGGAGGAGAAAGGAGAAAAGAATGGAAGACATGAGCGTATTTAAAAGTTACTTGAGACGACTATTGCAGGATTTGAAAGACCTTAAAGAAGCGTTAAAGAATGAGGAATATGATAAAGCGTCAGAAATGACAGAAAAACTCATTGACGATACACAAAAAGGTATCGAAGACAATTAAAAAAGGCTGAATAAATCAGCCAAAAGCAAAAAGGGCGGGCTTGTCACCGCTCTAAACAAAAACAGTATAGCACGAAATAGTAATTAAATCAAAGAAAATAATGCTACTATAAAAGCAGCGTATTTTTGTTTTTTGCACCGGTGCAAAAAATATACAGACAAGAAACAGAATAGTATTATAGAAGTGAAAACCCCAGCAGGATTGCTGGGGTTTAACTATATTATACTAACATAACAAAACCAACGGGTATTGTAAATATAGTACAACACTAGCCAAAAACAACACCCGTGATATTCTGGTCATTGTCAATACGTATTTCCTTAATGACTGACCGCCAAAGCGTACGCTTTTCCTCACGGGTCAAAGTATCATAAATTGATTTAAAATCATTATCAAGGAGCCTGCGAACAGCTGCGAAGTCTGGCGGTGGATCTATTTTCGCGTCAGGTATTTGGTTCAGAGCAGCAGTATATATCTCATAGTCTTTTTTATACTCGTCAATATCAATTAGTTCATTCACGTACAGTTCTTTCAACTTAGTCAGCTTACGCTTTAAAACTGCCTTATCAGTTCCGGAAGCAGCTTTTTTTCTTTTGGCGGACTCTACTTCCCATTCAAGCTGGAAGCGTTCCAGTTCTTCCTCAAGATGTTCAAAAAGCCATTCTTCCACACGATCTTCACGTGCGGAATGGTTATGAATACATTTGCCACGCTGGACGTACTGATTACATCTATAATAAATGATTCCTTGCGCCATATATCCATTCATATTATGTTTGCACTCATCGCAGACAAGAATGGAAGTGAATAAATAAACACGGCCGGAAGGAGCATTACGCACATTCTTTTTCAAAAGCAGACGTACACGCTCAAATTGTTCGTTGCTGATGATAGCAGGGCAGAAATGGTCATTATATCTGCCACCGCGGTCATAAACACCAGTATATAGCTTTTCTTGCAACATGCGACAAAAGGTAGCGTAACACCAGTTCACACCATATTTTTCCCGGATATAACGAACAGTAGCACGCTTGGAAACGGTACTTTCATAATGATTAAAAGCATCTTGCACAATGGATGCATCTGCCGGAACGACTTCCAAACGTTTCTCTTTGTTTACCTGATAACCAAAAGGACTGCTACCGGAAACGACGGTACCATGAGCAATCTTACTGTCGAATACCACATCTATTCTTTCGCCGTCTATATCAGCTTCGTTCTGGGCAATAGACAGTTTTACATTAATATATAAACGTCCGTTTGCGGTAGTAGTGTCATATTCCTCGTCCGTTGTTTTCCATTCGCAATTATGCGCTTGAAGCACTTCCATAACTTTATAATAATCGGCCACAGAACGAAACCAGCGGTCCAGACGACAAAATAGTAATATGTCTACTTCGTCACGCTTAACAGATTCAAGCATTTTCTGAAATTCAGTTCGCTTGTGCATATTCTTTCTGGCAGTCTTGGCCGCGTCAGTATATATGCCGACTATCACCCAGCCACGTTCCCTTGCATAGGATTCTAAACGCTCTTGCTGGGCTTCCAGTGAAAGTCCTTTTATTTTCTGTTCTTCACCGGAAACGCGGATATACAGAGCAACTCGGACGAATGCCGAGGTATTTTCTTTTTTTCTCATAAAATCACCTGCTTTTCATTTCCTTTACCGTCAGCAGATGTTATAATAAAAATGCAGACGGTTC
>JBJEOB010000006.1:0-4774 GCA_051880495.1 Lachnospiraceae bacterium | reverse complement strand
AAATTCTTCTCATTTAATTCTCCAAAATCGACATCAAACAAAGTGCTGAATGACACTTTTTTTCTAATGTGTCTCCTATTCACTTTTCTTATACCATTTGCATTTTTCACATTTTTTTATCAAATTATGATCTACCTTTGAACCAGTCCAGTTATATCGATATTTACCACGACAATACTTATCATTATCTCTGCAACAATTAAAGCATACGGGTTTTGTATCTTCCCAGAACTTATCTTGCTTCACTCCTGCTTCTGAGCAAATTGCCAGATACTCTTTTTTTGATAGAAGGATCGTAATATCGAAATCCATTTTTTCAAATGGGTCTTTGACATTCCAAAGCAAAGGATCTATGTTTTGCAGTATCGGATTTCCAACATATCTGTCTCTTTCTTTCCAATGCTGTATCTGTTTTGGAAGGTCCTGTACTGTGCAGCCGCAGACCATTGCAACTTCCTGAATGTTAGTTGGTATGATCTTGATGACTACTCCAGGTGCTTTACCTGTGAATGCACATCTCATATCTGCTTTTGTAGATCTAACCGTATACCCATATCTATATGTTGAAGAAATGGAATCATCGTACCACCGATCAAACGTATCCATTTTGCTGAGAGATATTTCCTTGTCTATATAACATCCGAATCCTTTACTGGAATCGAATACATGCCGGAGTTCTTTCATCTGTCCCAAAAGATGCAACATATCCATATTGTTGTGGACGATCTCCAAACAATTCCAATGCCAACAAATACATATCATGATTTAGTTGACTTGATTTCAAAAATTCTATGACCTTTGTTTTATCTTTTTCTCTACTTACCATGATACTACCTCAATATTTCTAAATAAAATTCCTATTTCCTGTAACATATTTTACTTTCCCAAAATGTATCTAAAGGTTATCTTCTGTGTAATGGATGCAATCGCCTGTACACTCTTCGTATCCTTCCGGACACTCATCCAAATCTAAAGGGCTTCTTTTCTCTTCATCTGCCATACAACATGATTCTTCTGGCAGACAATCCACTCTAACTCCATCTTGTTTCATCATCAAATTGATCACTCTCCTGTTATTATTTCGGTTGATTGAAAGTTACTGTAGCTACAAGGTAGAAGTGAAAGGGATGAAAGATCTGTTGTTTTGATTCTCCGAGTCATCTGCAACATATATCAGCCCATGATCTGTCGTGAATCCACTTAGCCTTTGCTGCTCCTCAACAGAAAGATCAAAAATAACTGAAAGTGCATCTAAATCAGTTGATTGATCCAGCATCATCACAAACCCGCAGCTTTTCAAAATATTGTGTCCATCTTCTGATTTTAGAAGATCCTCCATGCTTTGTGTGATGCCAGTCAAGATACAATTGCATTTGCTTGTTCTTAACCAGATTTTCCTAAGAAAGTGAGCAGAAGTTTTCTCACATAAAAGCATATATAAATGATTTATATACAGCCATGATCGTATGCCCCGGCGATGATTCTCTGTTATTCTAGCCATGATGGCATTCAGGCAGACTACCTGAGCCACTACACTTAATTCATGTGGCAAATAACTGACATCAATAATAATCAATCGTTTCTCTGTGTTAACGTTCCCTTTATACTCCAGAGAAGAAACAACCCCCTGTATTTCCGGTAATTCCTGATTTAAAATGGTTTCATAAAAGCCTTCCAAACTCGGGATATACTTTATTGCAGCGTCGAATTTTTTTCTATGGATACGAATTACTTCACTATCATGCTCATTTTCCAGTGAGATATATTCCTGAGTCGGGTCAATGATATATACAACATCGGAAGTTTCAGTCAAGATAGTTTCAATCTCATTTTTTGCAATGGAATGCTTTTCTGTTCCAGACGAACCAATTATTAATCCATTTGGGTGCTGTAGAACACTGCGGTCCAAGAAAACCTTACTCAGGTTTGTTGTATCCAGACCATAATAAATGCCATTTTGATTTTTTCTTTGCTTATCTATGTACATAAATTACTCCCTTCCTCTTTCACTAATAAATAATTCGGTTGAAGCCACGCCCCTTTATGGGGCGGGGTGATTGACCATAAATCTCTTTCCAACTCAAAAACAATGTCAATTATCTTAACAAAGTTAATTGAAAAGTCTGTAGATGAAAGAGACAACCTGTGCTCGTATGCATGTTGCATCCGGCTGAAAATGAGAGGCGTCTTTTCCTGTTGTAATGCCGTTTTCATAAGCCCAAAAAACAGCTTTTGTATAATATACATCATTTGGTACATCTACAAATGGATTTTCAGTTATCTCGGGTTCTGGTTTTTCTGCACTTCTCCAAAGAAAGGTTACGAATTCTTTTCTTGTGACCGTATCATTTGGAAGAAAATGTGTCTGATCCTTACCACTGGTGATTCCATTTTCATATGCCCATAAAACTGCTTTATAGTAATATTGTGAAGAATTAACATCCAAAAATGGATTTTCCTTGGTTGCTGGCTCCGGTTCTCCATAAGCTCTCCACAGGAAGGTTACTGACTGTGCCCTCGTACAGGATGATGATGGCTCAAAGTGAGTATCATCTTTTCCGCTGGTAATGCCATTTTCATATGCCCAAAGAACAGCATCATAATAATAATCATCTTCAGATACATCTACAAAAGGATTTTTGTGTTCTGGAACCGTTTCTTGCTTATCTCCACATCTACTACAAACACCGTCATGGTAATCATGACCCAGTGGTTCAATAGAAACTATCTTAGTATTGGTATAATACTTAAAAGTTTCATAATCACTGATAATTTTTTCTGCCTTTAATGCCCTATCATAATATTTGTCTCTTTCACGTTCTAATCTTCTGATTTTGGATTGTGACTGTTTCTTATCAATTTCTCGGTTTACACACTTTACGATTACCTTACGGTCAATTAGATCCGTATTTAAAAAATCAGTACGAGTATTGATTTTTTTAAAAGCTTCTTCGTAATATGTTCTATACTCTGGAATGATACCATCAAAAATCAAATGTTCAAGATTAATACTGACGTATCTTTCATACATATATGTAGGGAAATTTAGTATCAAGTTTTTCACAGAAACATTTTTTAATTTTTTCATGAAATAGTTTGCTAATTCAACTCTCGGAACCTCCATTACTTCAAAATAATCATTGTAAAAAGAAATACAACTTTGAATTATGCCATAGCGGAATAATTTATATATTCCAAGAGTGATTCCAATAAAACAGCCGAATATAAACAATATTCCAGTAATTTCTTTAATATCGATGATATTTTTATTATGAGGAGTTTCTTGTTCAAAAATTTGTTTTTCACTATAGGTGTATTTAGCCTCTTCCATTTCTTCAAATATACGTAAATATGCTTTGGTCATATACTCTATTGAGTTATCATAGTTACCCATACTTAAATATGTTTTATTTTGAATACTATATATAGAATCCAGTAAATCCTGATTATAGTTGCTATCCGAAAGAGCATTGCCTATATAGGCACCATATTTCCTATCGTTAATTGAAAATACAAATAATATCTTATATTCGCCATTTTCTGATTCATTTGAAAGTTCTGCAAATCTGTTTTCTATATATTTTCCTAATATTTGGCCTTCGGGTCTATCATTTACAAACTCAAAATATATCTCAGGTGAATTCTGGTAATTTGATAAAATATTTCGATTCACTGAGTATACATATTCTTCTACTTCCTCTGAAATTACGTCAGACAAATCTGATACATATGAACCATTCTTAAATCCATATATCAATTCAGTATCTGTTTTTTCGTTAGAAGTCTCTTCCTTCATAATGTTTTCCAGAATGGCCATGATATCCTTTGTCATTTCTTTGATAGCTTCATCATAATTGTCACGATCCAAAGGGAACCTTACATGAAACGAATAGAATGAATCCAATATATCCTGTTTATATTTGCTATTAGATAGTTCGTTTCCAATGTATGTACCATATTTATTGTCTTTTACGGACAACACAAAAAGAATATTGTAATTCCCATTATCAGTTTCATTGTTCAAAGATGAAAATCTGTCCCTTATGTAGCTCTCTAAAGATTGATTGTCTGGAACTTCATCAATAAACTCAAAATACAATTTAGGACTGTTTGGGTATTTTGACAAAATATTTTCATTAACTGATGAAATATATTCTTTTGTTTCTTTTGAAATCGACCCTGTGTCATCAAATACAAATGTAGCGGCAAAAACGGGTTTGGGTTCTAGTAACATTATGCTTATAAGTAAAAAACAAAAAAAACATGCTATCCGTATACAATAGTTGTTTTTATAGAATTTTTTTTCTGTAAAATTCATATTTTGCATCCTTTCGTTTGTCATAGGAGAAACCCACTGCCTTCATGCGGTGTAAAGAGCCTTGTGTATTGATTTCTCAACATTATCAATGCATGGTTCGTAGGCCATTTCGTATTCACGGCGTGAGAAAGGGGTTAGTGAAATAAGACGTTCTAATTCTCTTTCATTGTCACGTAAAATCTGAAAAAAGTTAGTTATTTCCCCATCTAAATCATTCACAGTTTCTATATGGCTCCTTTCTTTGTGAAATAAAACTGCAAGACTGCCGGCAAAAGGTTCCAGATAAACATCATGAGCAGGAATATATTTACATATCCAAGGAGCCAGCCTATTTTTTGCACCAGGATATTTTAGAACACTTTTCATTTTTGATGATGATGTCAATTGTTTCACCTCGTTTCTTCATCTAAAATAAGCACAGGATACCCTATCCTCTATAGGTGAGGGAGGAATGTG
>JBJEOB010000005.1:0-23660 GCA_051880495.1 Lachnospiraceae bacterium | reverse complement strand
TCACTGTTCGATTTTCAAAGTTCTCATGACCTGTTTCAGCGGTCAGCTTGATTATATTATCACGTATAAAAATATAAGTCAACACTTTTTTTACAAAAATTTTTATTTTTTTCCGGATTTTTTCTAATGCTTAAATTCCATTATATTTATGCAATATTTACAGGCATAAGAAACAGGCGATATACCACAAAAAATACCCCGCCGGAAATAATCAATCCAGCGGGGCCAAATACTCATATTGTACTAAATTATTTAGTTTAAGCCAAAGTTTGCAAGAATTGATGCAAACTCATCTGAATCAGCAAATCCGTCAAGCACCTGATCCCTTGTCCATTCATTTCTGTCAAGTAAACCTACCCATACTTCGTAACCAGGTGCATCAAGCTCTCTTCCAAGGAATGTCTGGTATAGGATTGACACATACTCTGCATTCGGTGTGTTCTTTGCTATAAATTCATCAGAGTGGAGGAATCCGTCTGCAGCTACATTTCTTGGCGTCATGAAGCCTTCGATAATCTGCATACACCATACATCAACACCTGCGGCATCTGCTGCTCTGCCTAGCGCCTTTTCATAACATCTTGCCACAAATTCTGTAATGCCTATGTTACGGTTTCTGTATCTATTCAAAATTTCCGTCATTCCGGCAATGTCACTCATCTGTCCCTGAATGATTCCATATGTGTTACAGATTTCTGCAAATTCTGCTGACATTACAAATCCTTCAAACACCTTCTCAATATCAACGCCTGCATTGAGTGCATCAACCCAAAATTTCTTTCCCTCCGCATCTGCCTCTCGGTTAAGAAATGTGTTATAGAAGATTTCCACCTTACAATCATTTGTCAGACCGCTGTTAAGGAACTCAGCACTGTTAACAAAACCATAGCTTGCTGTTGCACCATTCTGTGTTCCGTCTGCAAGTAGCATTGCCCATGTATTGATGCCGTCCTCATCGCCTGTTCTTCCTAAAATATTGGCATAAAGCCTGTCTACAAAAAACTTAATATTATCATTAATAATCATTGAAAAAACAAGCTTTTGAGGAACTTCTGAATAATTCTTTATTCCGTCCCCCAGCTGACCATATTTATTGTCACCCCACGTATACAAATCTCCGTTGGTTTTTATTACTGCACTGTGGTCATCTCCTAAACTTGCGAATGCAACATTGTCCATTATTTTTTCAGGAGATAGCTTATAGGTTGTTGTTACATCTCCAATCTGACCATATTCATTATCACCCCACATATAAAGTTCTCCGCTCTGGGTTATTGCTGCAGTGTGGTGATAACCTGTGCTTACAAATGCAACATTTTCCATTGTTTTTTGAGGATTAATCTTATATTCTTTTGTTCCGTCTCCCAACTCTCCGCAGTAGTTATACCCCCACATATACAGTTCTCCACTATTGGTTATCGCTGCACTGTAGCCGGAGCCTAAACTTACGGATGCAATATTGTCCATTATTTTTACCGGGGTATACTTATTTTTTTTGGTCCCGTCTCCCAGCTCGCCGTAAAAATTATCACCCCACATATACAGTTCTCCATTTTCTGTTATTGCTGCGCTGTGGTTATATCCTAAACTTACTGATACAACATTGTCCATTATTTTTACAGGGGTAATTTTGTCTTCTGTCGTTCCGTCTCCCAACGTTCCATAAGTATTATGCCCCCACGTATACAGTTCTCCACTATTGGTTATCGCTGCACTGTAGCTGCCCCCTAAACTTACTGATGCGACATTGTCCATTATTTTTACCGGTTTTTTCTTGTCTCTTGTTGTTCCATCTCCCAGCTGGCCATAAGGATTCCACCCCCACATATACAGCTCTCCATTTTCTGTCACTGCTGCACTGTGCCTGTCTCCAAAGCTTACTGATGCGACATTGTCCATTATTTTTACCGGGGTACTCTTATCAACCTCTGTCCCGTCTCCCAGCTGGCCAAAATTGTTATACCCCCACATTAATAGTTCTCCACTATTGGTTATTGCTGCACTGCATCTGTTTCCAAGGCTTGCATATACTATATTTTCATTTGTTTTGGCCGGGTTATAATTAAAGCCTTTCATTCCATTTCCCAACTGACCATTATAATTATAGCCCCAAATATAAAACTCTCCGTTCTTAGTTATTGCTGCGCTGTGTTCATCCCCTAAGCTTACTGACGCAACATTGTCCTTTATTTTTACAGGAACATTCTTAGACACGCATGTCCCGTCTCCAAGCTGACCATGCTCATTAAGACCCCACATTAATAGTTCTCCACTATTGGCTATTGCTGAACTATAGCTGCCGCCTAAGCTTACTGATGCAACACTGTCCATTATTTTTACAGGGTCAATCTTCGATTTATTTGTTCCGTCTCCCAACTGTCCATAATAATTATAACCCCACATATACAGTTCTCCACTATCTGTTATAGCTGCACTGTGTTGTTCTCCCAGACTTACTGATACAACATTGTCCAATATTTTTACTGGGGTACTTTTATCTTCTGTTGTTCCGTCTCCAAGCTGGCCATTATAATTATGACCCCACATAAATAGCTCGCCGTTTTTGGTTATTGCTGCACTATGGCTTTTCCCTAAGCTTACTGATGCAACATTATCCATTATTTTCACAGGCGTTCTCTTATCAGTGCTCGTTCCGTCTCCAAGCTGGCCATAATAATTATCACCCCACACAAATAGTTCTCCGCTCCGGGTTATTGCTGCACTGTAGTATCTTCCCAGGCTTACCGTTGCGACACTGTCCATTATTTTTACAGGGGTATTCTTACTTTCTGTTGTTCCGTCTCCCAGCTGGCCGTCAGAATTATACCCCCACATTAAAAGTTCACCACTATCTGTTATTGCTGCACTATGTCTTTTTCCTAAACTTACCGATGCAACGTTGTCCATTATTTTTACAGGGGTACTTTTAAAATCTTTTGTCCCGTCTCCCAATTGTCCATAGCTGTTATCACCCCATATATACAATTCTCCACTTTGGGTTATTATTGCACTATGTCCCCCTCCTAAGCTTACTGATGCTATTTTTTTAGAACACGTATAAGTATCATTCTGATACACGGTTTCATTTGATTCCTCTTCGGCATCAACAGACCATGCATTGCACAGTATAATATTACATGCCATAAAAATCACCAATAATGAAGCCGTTACTCTTCTACCTAATTTTTTCATTTTTCCTCCTTTTAAACCTTTGATTTCTATTCATTTTTACCCATAAGTCTATATTATGTAGACCTCTTTGTCAAGACTTCAGGTCTGCTTTAGAAGGAGAACTTTTATTTATAATTGGATTTTAATCAAATCAGTATATTACGTCAAAAACATAGTAACAACATCCATTACACTTTTTACACCGACAAGTTCAATTTTATCTTTCATTTTATCAAGGGAAGAAAGGCACACACTTGGCACGATACATTTATCAAATCCAAGCTTGACTGCTTCTGCAACCCTTGCCTCAACCTGGCTTACTGCCCTGACCTCACCCGCAAGTCCAACCTCACCAAAAGCTATGACTTTGCTTCCGATTTCTTTATTTTTATAATTGGATAAAATTGCAAGAACAATTCCAAGGTCCAGTGCAGGCTCATTTATCTTAAGTCCGCCTGCAATATTAATATATGCATCACATTCAGAAAGTCTTATGCCTATCTTTTTTTCAATAACTGCCATAAGCAGGTTGACTTTATTAGGATCACATCCGACCGCTGTTCTTCTCGGTAGATTAAAATTGGTTCTGCAAATAAGTGCCTGTATTTCAACCAGTATAGGACGCGTTCCTTCAATCAGGCATACAACAACAGAACCGGCAGCATTCTCCGGCCGTCCGCTGAGCATATATTCAGATGCATTTAAAACTTCCGCAAGTCCATTTTCACGCATCTCAAATACACCAATTTCATTCGTAGAGCCAAATCTGTTTTTTACTGAACGAAGTATTCTGTATGCCGCCTGTCTGTCACCCTCAAAATAAAGGACGGTATCTACCATATGCTCGAGTACTCTTGGTCCCGCTACCACGCCCTCCTTGGTAACATGTCCTACAATAAAAATTGAAATTCCAAGTCCCTTGGCAAGCTGCATAAGCACCGATGTTGATTCTCTTACCTGGCTGACACTTCCCGGGGCAGACCCAACCTCTTCCCTGTACATCGTCTGGATTGAATCGATTATCACCACTTCCGGAACGTATTTTTTTAATGTTGCTTCTATATTATCAAGATTGGTTTCACACAACAGTTTAAGCGAATCGTTGAAGTTACCTATACGTTCAGCTCGAAGTTTTATTTGTTTCAATGACTCCTCACCGGAAATATACAGAACATTGTGCCCATTATTGGCAACATGACGGCACATCTGAATCAGCAGTGTTGATTTGCCTATACCCGGATCTCCGCCAACAAGCACAAGCGAGCCTTTGATAATGCCTCCGCCAAGCACTCTGTCTAATTCACCGATTCCTGTTGTCATTCGGTCTTCCTTTTCAATTGATATTTCAGAAAGTGTTACCGGCGATTCAACTGATGTCACAATCTTCTTTTTCCCTGCCGCATCATATGCAACAGGTTCCTCCACGGCAGTGTTCCACTCCTTACATCCCGGGCACTGTCCGAACCATTTTGCCGATTCATATCCACACTCTTTACAGAAAAAAACATTTCCTTTTGATTTTGCCATTCCTTATCCTCTCCAATTACTCAAACAAAAAGGCATATGCTTTTATTACATATGCCTTGTGTCTTAATGATAACTATTATTTTCATTAAAGCTTTTCCACTTTAACATCTGCGCTCTTGCCTTCACCAAGTTCAACGCTTAAAACAAGCTTACCACCCAGATTAGTTTTCATTCCACTTGTCGAAACAGTATCAATGCTTACCTTATACTCTGTTTCAGGTTCTAATTCCAAAGTAATCTGTGCATCTTCACTTCCCTCAACAGTAAATGAAACTGCAGAATCTGTCACCTTGAGATTATTAACTGCTGTGCCCGGTACTGACTCATAAACGAACATACCATTACGCTCAAGCTTTGTAATCTCCTTAAAAGTCTTAACCTTATACAAATCACCGTTATGTTCAAAGTCTGAAAGCTTTGACTTGGTGTCTAATAAATAATTTCCAAAACTTATTGTTCCATTAGATTCTGATCTGATTAATTCATTAATAACTGCCATAGGTATATGTCCTCCTGGGTCTATTTTGGTTCTAGGAAACCTTTATTCAACTATATTTATATCATACTATAAATCATGACTTTTTTCTAGTATTTTTAACATTTTTCACCGAAAATTCAATTTTATTTTCAACACATGTTACCAATACGTCTGTTGCAGACTTTTTGCCCGGTTTTATGGTTCCATCAAGTATCTTTTCTGCCAGTTCATCCTCTACCTTATTCTGCAATGTCCTCCTAAGCGGTCTTGCACCATACTTGGCATCGTATCCCTGGTCTATAATGTATGATTTTGCAGAATCATCGAGCGTAATTGTTATATTCATCTGCTCTTTAATGCGCTTGTTCATCTGAGACATCATAATATCAACAATTGAACCCATGTGCTCTTTATTTAACATATGGAATACTATTATTTCGTCAATACGATTGATAAATTCCGGTCTGAAAATACGCTTAACTTCATCCATAACCTTGGTCTTCATCGCCTCATGGCTCTGCTTTTCATCGATTTTGCCGGCAAATCCAAGCGTTTTCGGTGCAACAATATTCTGTGCTCCGGCATTGGATGTCATAATGATTATTGTGTTTTTGAAATCAACAACCCGGCCTGTCGAATCGGTTATGTGTCCGTCATCCAGAACCTGAAGTAAAATGTTAAATACATCAGGATGTGCCTTTTCTATTTCATCAAACAGAATAACGGCATATGGATTTCTTCTTACCTTTTCACTTAACTGTCCGCCTTCATCGTATCCTACATATCCCGGAGGTGAACCAATTAATTTGGAAACGCTGTGTTTCTCCATATACTCAGACATATCTACACGAATCATGGCATTTTCATTGCCAAACATGGCATCAGCCAATGCCTTTGACAGTTCTGTCTTTCCAACTCCTGTAGGTCCCAAAAACAGGAATGAACCTATAGGTCTCTTAGGATCCTTAAGTCCAACCCTGCCTCTTCTCATAGCTTTGGCTACTGCTGTTACAGCCTCTTCCTGGCCTATAACTCTCTCATGAAGTATCTTTTCAAGATCCATTAATCTCTGTGACTCTTCAATTGCAAGCTTCTTTAATGGTATTTTGGTCCATAATGAAACAACTTCCGCAATATCTTCTTCACCTACGACTATATTATTCTGAATCTTGCTCTGTTCCCACTCTGCAATATCTTTCTCCAGTTTTTCCCTTTTTCGCTGCTGCTTTCTCTTGATTTCACCGGCGAGTTCATACGCTTCGTTCTTAATTGCTTCTTCCTTTTCAATATTCAGTTTCTCGATTTCTTTCTCAATTCTGCATATCTTATCAGGCTTTTCGTAACTTCCAAGCTTTGCCTTAGAGGCCGCTTCATCCATCAAATCGATTGCCTTATCCGGGAGGAAACGGTCATTAATATATCTTATGGAAAGATTTACGGCTGCATCAATTGCTTCATCAGATATTGTAAGGCCGTGATGCTCCTCATATCTGCTTCTTAAACCTTTAAGAATCATTATGGTTTCTTCTTTACTCGGCTCTTCTACCTTAACCGGCTGGAAACGTCTTTCAAGAGCAGCATCCTTCTCAATATGCTTGCGATACTCTTCAATGGTTGTCGCTCCAATAAGCTGAATTTCACCTCTCGATAATGATGGTTTTAAAATATTGGATGCATCCATTGCGCCTTCTGCGCCACCGGCTCCTATAATGGTATGAAGCTCATCAAGGAAAAGCAATACATTTCCGGCATTACGCACCTCATTAATCACTTTCTTGATTCTCTCTTCAAATTCACCTCTGTATTTAGAGCCTGCAATCATACCTGAAAGATCAAGAGTCACGACTCTTTTATTCTTAATCACATCAGGCACAGCACCCTCAACAATTCTAAGTGCAAGTCCCTCTGCAATAGCAGTCTTTCCTACACCCGGCTCACCGATAAGGCATGGATTATTCTTGGTTCTCCTGCTAAGTATCTGAATAACACGCTGGATTTCCTCATTCCTGCCTATTACAGGGTCCAACTTGCCTTCCCTTGCATACTCCGTCAAATCCCTGCTGTACTGTTCAAGCGTAGGTGTTGCTGACTTATTGCGGCTGTTGTCCCTCGGCTTGCCTCCCTGGAAATCCTCTTTATAAATGTTGCCGTCTTCTCCCATTGCAACCAGCAAATCTATATATAATTTCTGTATATTTACACCAATACCATTAAGAAGTCTTGATGCAACGCAATCATATTCCTTAATAATTGCAATTAAAATATGTTCCGTTCCTATCTGCTGTGATTTAAAACGAACAGCCTCCTTGGAAGCCCCCAGAAGGACTCTTTTGGCTCTCGGAGTGTAAGTCTCCGGGTCAACAACATTTACTGTTGTTTCCGGAACAATCAGCTGCTCTACCAATTCCTCAAGCTTTGACTGTTCAACGCCATGGTTTTCGAGCACTGAAGCCGCAACATTGTCTCCGGCATCCAAAAGACCGATAAGAATATGTTCCGTTCCAACATATCCATGACCGAATTCCTTAGCAATAATCGCCGCTCTTTTCAATGCCTCGTCTGCTTTTCCTGTAAAACGTTCCTGCATTATTAATGTCCTTTCTACTAATTAATCAACGGCAAGTTTTCTCTGATAAATGCCGCCCTGATTTCCTCTAATTCATTTTCATCTGCTTCCCTGCCTGCAATTAATTTTAAATTTGCCGGCAGACAACCTATCATAAGCTGGAAAAGAATGCAATCCGATTGTTCCTTAAAATCAAGCATATTTAATTCCAGCCCCAGTTTTAATTCTGATAAAAAAAGCATTGCATCTTTATATTTGAGTCTTCTTGAATACTTTAATATACCATATGATTTATAAACTTCATCTTCAAGTTTAAGTTTATCACTTTTTATCATCTGACGTCTACAATCTTTCTCCTGGCTGCAGATTTGATTTACAACATTTTCAAGATTGGCAATAATTTCTCTTTCTGACTGTCCCATGGTTCTCTGATTAGATACCCTGTAAATGTGTCCGCAGCCGCTTCCATCCTCGCCAAACATACCCTTCATGTTTATACCAAACCGTCCAAGCTCGCCCATAAGATTTTGTATCTTCTTGGAATTGCCAAGTGCCGGCAAATGCATCATACATGACACTTTCATTCCCGTGCCCACATTGGTCGGGCAGGTTGTAAGAAATCCAAAATTGTCATCATATGCATAGTCAACCAGTTTACCCAGCTCATCATCAAGCTTTTCTGCGCGTTCATACGCTTTTTTGAATGCATTTCCCGGTTCAATACATTGTATCCTGATGTGGTCTTCCTCATTGAGCATAATCGAATTCTTCTCATCATCTGTCACAAAAAACATTGCATTTTCCTGATTAGCCAGATATCGGCTTATTACGTTGCGCTCTACCATCGCTTCTTTCTGGGTATCATCTAAATCCTCCAGAATGTAATCATGGTAATTCTTTGCAAAAGAAGATGTCAAAATCTTCTTACCTGTTTTAGCCAGCATTCTCTCTGTCTGTTCAGATGAAATCTTTGTCGAAAACGGATATTCACTTATATTACGTGCCAGTCTTACTCTGCTCGATATAATCATATCATTGTTAGGCGTCTCTTCAAACCATCTAAGCATCTTTTCCTGCACTCTCCTTAAGCATCTTGATTTCATCACGCAGCCGGGCAGCTTCCTCGTACTCTTCCACACGAAGTGCCTCTTTTAATTTACCCTGAAGCTTCGTAATCAAATCTTCATTCTCAGATTTATCTGTAACCTTATCCTGCACAAGCATTTCATCAAATGCAGCATCATCTGACGCATGTCTGTATTTTTTACCTGTATGAATACTATTCCCCTGAATCTTTTTAATATTATCCAAAATCAGCGGACCAAATACACTATAGCACTCGGCGCATCCAAATTTGCCAAGATGTGTAAATTCCTCATAATCCATTCCGCACTTGTTACACTTTATCTGCATGGCAGGATTATTTTCAAAAGAAACATTTCCAAGGTGTGCCGTAAGTATTCCCTTTAAAAGCTTGGAAAACGGAAATTCACCATCCATATTATAATCAAGTTCCTGCATACATTCGCTGCATAGATTTCTCTCTTTTCTAACTCCATTAATAACTTCAGTATAATGAATGGTTGCCTCGTTCTTATTACACTTCTCGCACAACATATCATTTACCTCCCATATACTCGTTTAAAATGTCATCAACAACATCATGTATTTCCTGCGGGCTTATGTCCTTACAGAGTGCCTTGGCAATAACCATTCTCAACTCCTTCGACAATGTATCCATTGCTACCATCTTGTCGATATCTATGGCTACTATCGCACCCCGCCTTCTGTCAAGCTTAATATATCCTTCCTGCTTAAGAATACCATAAGCTTTATTAACAGTATGCATATTGATACCGATGCTGTCAGCAAGCTGCCTTACCGAAGGAAGCTGGTCACCCTCATGAAATTCCTCAAGTGCAATACCTCTTATTATCTGATTAATTAATTGTATATAAATTGCTTCATCACTGTTAAAATCAATTGATACGAACATAGCATCGCCTCCCGTTTGTTATATCTATACTATAACAAATGCCTGTAAATGTCAACAAGAACCCTGTAAACAAGATAGAGAAATTTCGACCCAATTTCCTATCAGATAAAAAGAGCACTTCTTACATATGATTCGTGTATCAAAAGCAAAATTTAAAAAGTTTAACGGCATGGTACGCACAATTTATATGGTGAGTGACTTATGTGCTACGGAGATGAAACTCAGCAGAGGTTCATCGGAGTGTTAAGCACATCGGCACGAAAAATATAAATTGTGCGTATTCTGCCGAATAAAAAATTTATCATTTTGCTTTAGATACACGAATCTGCATATGTAAAAAATGCTCTTTTGTACTTACTTAATCGTCCAGATTTTCTATATCGTCATCATTATCGTCCGAGTCTTCAGCTATATCCGAATCTGAGGACTCTTTAAATGATTTTACCGTAAATACAACCACTATAACAATAACTGCTGCCAGAAGCACTGCCATCATTGTCAGGGCAAGTCTTGTCTTTTTCACATAATTGTCATACTCCTTTTGAAGCTCTGACATTTTATCTTCATCAACAGTCTCTGCCATCGTCTCGCTTTCTGTTTCTACAGCCTGTTCAGTCGGAGTCTGTGTTTCTTCTTCTTCAAAATCTCCGATAAACGCCCTCTGCATTGTTCCTTCGGTCATGTCATATCTGTACCATCCGGCTTCTCCGTTAACATTGGTACAATAAATAATAAAGCTTTGTGCCGTCGTATCATTTTCATGAATCCATGTCTTATACGTAATTCCGTTGAATACGTATTCGCTTGCCACATACCCCTTAGGAATCTCAACACTGTTTAGTGCTTCAACATCACTAACCACCATATACGACTGCCCGCCGGTAGTAATCATCTGTAATTTTGAAAATGCACCGGTCTGTTCATTATATACAACAAATACAGGGTCCGCCTTAGATACGGATGCATTTGAAACGCAGAACAAAATCTTACTGTTTGAAATACCTTTTCCAACCTTTATCTTGTTGTTTTTATATGTGTACGACTGAATTTCATAACCTTCCGGAAGCAGCTTTTCATCAAAGGTGGTATTAACCTTGTACATTACCTCATCAACTTCAACTATAATATCCTTTGCAGGCTGAGTAGGCTGTTCTACCGTTTTCTTTTCAGGCACCTGTGTATAAATCGTATACACCTTCTGTTCGCCGTTTTCAGCCGTTACGGTAATTGTTGTGGTATTTTTTCCTGCCGACAGACTGTTTCCGGCTACCGCTACTTTTGCTTTGGCATCCTCTGCAGCTGCACTTACTGTTAACTTAGATGCATATTCTGATAATGTAATATTATACGTTGTAACATCCTTTGAAAATGCCGGTGAAAGAGTTCCGGGTGTTACCGTAAGTGATGATAAATTATTATTTTTTGACTGGCTTGCCGTACCCTTTACCGTCACGGTTGCCGAAGCGGTAACACCTCTTGCTTCCGTAGTGCTCATTCCAATAAGACTCTGATCGGTAACTGCAAGACCCGATGTACCGGCTGCTATTCCTTTAAATTTAACAGAATAGGTTGTTCCGCCGCTGTCAGTCATAATTCTTACGACTCCGCCGTTTCCCTGATACTGTTCGCTTGTAAGCTGCAGAATATTAGGATCATAAGCAAGCCATAAATCAACAAGTATGACATTTTCCTTATTACCGCTGATTGTAATCGTTACTGTCGTTTCTCCGTCTACGGTAGTATCTGCTGCCGAAATACTTACACTGACATTTTCATCAGCATAAATGTTCTGACCTGCAACGCATATCATAAGCAAAAATACACAGACTGCTGCAATTGCTTTTATAATTCTTTTACTCATTCTGTATTATCCCCTTACTGTTCAATTGATTTAATTGCTAATATATGTCGTTTCAAATAAAGCATATCCATTGCAGTTATTCCGTCATTTCCATGGTCTGCATCTGCTGCGAGCAAATATTCATTCTCAAGTGCCTTATATCCGAGTATATGCCTCTTCACATACAGCATATCCATGCTTCCTATCGTTCCGTCGCCGTCAACATCACCATATACTATTACGGTGAATTGCTTCATCACTTCTCCCGCATCATTAACACATACAAGCTGGTCGCCTGTAGCAACCTTGCCGCTGTTTACGGTTCCGTCAGCATTCAATATGTATGCCTTACCTTCACCAACCGTAATTTTTGACAAAACATCGGCAGAATCTAAATCCGGATTAATTCCCGTAATGTATTTATTAACATCATCCAGTTTATAATCTGTAAATATTTCGTACTGCATAGGTCCAGGCGGCAGAGTCGGCTCATATATCGGTCCGTCAATTATAACCTTGACATCGCCTCTGTAAATTGTGATGTCATATGTTCTCACATCGCCATTTACCGCCGTTACGTTTATCTTAACGTTATTTTCACCAAGATTCAGTGATATATCACCGGTTCCCGTGACATTTGCCTTCGGGTCAAGTGTCTGGGCAGATATCGTAACTTTTTCAATATTTTCATCAACAATCAAATCGTAATCATAAACAAATGTACTGAATGTTGGTGTCAGACTATATCCGTTAACACTCAGTTCCTTAAGGACATTGTTAGGGCTTCCGTCACCCGTTGGCTTTGCCACCGCTGTTGCCGGCATATTCTTATATACCGGTATTACAAAAACAAGACTTAGATTCTTTCTCATTTCCTCAGTATATCCCTTGGCAACGTTAAATGACTCACTTGAAGGTGCAAGAATATTAGTCATATACTGATGTGTATACGGCGTTCCCACAAAATCGAACTTTTCATAATAAAGAGTGTTCTGACCGATATTTATGTATGTCTTACCGATGTATTCAGCGCCGCCGACAATAGCCTTAAGTCGCGTATTCCAGCCCTTGCTTCTTGCATAAATAAGGCCGTTTACAATCGCACTTCTTCCGTCATGGGCATATGCCCCCTGATTATAATAATTATAAAGATTCTGATATCCTGAAACAGTTCCGGAAATACTTTTACTTGTACCATTAATACCCATTTCCTGAATAATTCTTGATGTCAGGTGATATGGACTTACACCCGTAATCTGTGCTGTTCCAAGCAGTGCCTCAGCATATGTAACCGTTCCTCCCGCATCATTGGAAATGGAATTATTCTCCATAAAAGTAGATGTCATAATGCTGTTAATTCCTTCAAGCGTATGCATATCTGCATCATATGCAAGCTTTTCAAACTGAAAAATTGTGCTGCTGTCAAGGAAATTTCTTGGGTCAAGACAGTATTTTATAATTTCCTTCGATGCTGCCACCCAGGCTGAACCATCAAAACCATACCATGTTCCCGTAGTGTAATTATATGCACTTGGCTCGGTAGACTTCCATGAACTTATTGAGGAATTTTCAATAAGATTACGTCCGACAAGACTCTCATTTGCGACAACCTCTTCCCAGTCATAATTAATATGGTCAGCAACAAATATCCACTTCGGATACTGTGCATGAAGCTGCCTGAGACCGTCCTTATAACTGTCCGGAAATCCCTGTGCATTCAGATACTTCTCAAAGTCCTCATCCTCTACATACTGGATTTTATTTGAGACCGTCACATACTGGCTATGTACAAATCCTGTGTAGACAGTCCCGCCATAATAGAAAGAAACATTATACCACATAGAGCCGTCGCTTGCATTTGCCGAACCAAGAATCGTTACCTCCTGATTGGTATTTAACTGAATTTTCTTTCCTGCTGCAGTTCTTATGTAATCATTGCCTGTTCCGGCTCCAACCCTGACATTTACAAGGTCTGCATTAATTTTACCCGTTAACGTCTCAGCATAAACCGTTTCGGTAAACACTGGTATATTCTGTCCGAAAAGTCCTATTCCAAGAATTATAATACAAATATACGAAAGAATTTTTTTATAAATTTTCTGAATCTTCAATAAAAATCGCTCCCCAATTAACATAATTATGTATAATTATATATAAATTTACATTTAATGTCAACAAAAGTGCCTTTTTTCTGAGGATTCTGTATAAAAAAGGGATATGCAATTCTGCATATCCCTTTAATTTCTTATATCTGTGCAATATCCACAAGATTTAATTCCTTCGCATGTGCAACTTCAAGACTTGAAACCAGAGCATTGGCCGTATCAATACTTGTAAGACACGTAACACCCGTCTCAATTGCCGTACGGCGGATTAAGAAACCATCTCTTGAATGTTCAACGCCGCTTGAAGGTGTATCGATTACAAGGTCAATTCTGTGTTCGAGAATAAGGTCAAGAAGTGTAGGTGCTTCCTGTTCGAGTTTATTTACCTTAATTGCATGTACTCCACCGGCATTAAGGTCTCTTGCTGTTCCTCTTGTAGCATAAATCTTGTAGCCAAGTGCCTCGAATCTTCTGCCAATCTCAACAGCTTCAGCACGGTCTTCCTTACGCACGGTCATAATAATCTGTTTATGCTGCGTAGGGTTGATACCGGCGCCCTGGAAAGCCTTATATAATGCTTCATTAAAGTCCGGTGAAATTCCGAGACATTCACCTGTAGATTTCATTTCCGGTCCGAGGCTGATATCTGCACCACGGATTTTTTCAAATGAGAATACCGGCATTTTAATTGCATAATATGGTGACTCCTTCTGAAGTCCCGGCTCATAGCCAAGTTCCTTTAAGGTATGTCCGACAATAACCTTGGTTGCAAGCTTTACAATCGGAATACCTGTAACCTTGCTGATGTAAGGCACGGTACGGCTTGAACGAGGGTTAACCTCAATGATAAATACCTCATCACCGCATGCAATAAACTGAATATTAATCATACCCTTTACGTGAAGTGCTCTTGCAAGCTTTTCCGTATAGTCAATGATTGCTTCCTTAGCCTTAGGCGAAATGGATTTTGCCGGATATACCGAAATACTGTCGCCTGAGTGGATACCTGTTCTTTCAATATGCTCCATAATACCCGGAATAAGGATATCGTTGCCGTCGCATACCGCATCAACTTCAAGTTCCTTACCCATCAGATATTTATCTACAAGGATTGGGTGATCCTGCTGTATTCTGTTGATAATGTCCATAAATGTTGACACATCCTCATCAGAAATCGCAATCTGCATACCCTGTCCGCCAAGAACATATGACGGACGCACAAGTACAGGATATCCAAGCTCATTAGCTGCCTTAATTGCCTCTTCCTTGGTAAATACGGTATGTCCCTTAGGCCTTGCAATATTGCACTGTTCAAGAATCGCATCAAACAATTCCCTGTCCTCTGCCGCATCAACGTCTTTAGCACTCGTTCCGAGAATCGGAACGCCCATTTTCATAAGACTTTCTGTTAACTTAATAGCTGTCTGTCCACCGAACTGAACTACCGCTCCATCCGGCTTTTCGATATCTACAATACTTTCAACGTCTTCAGGTGTCAACGGCTCAAAGTAAAGTTTATCCGCTATATCAAAGTCTGTACTTACCGTCTCAGGGTTATTATTTACAATTATTGTTTCATAACCTTCCTGTTTAAATGCCCATGTACAATGTACCGAACAGAAGTCAAACTCAATACCCTGTCCGATACGTATCGGACCTGAACCAAGAATCAGAACCTTCTTTACATTCTTTGATGCAACGGCCTCATTTTCTCCATCGTAGCATGAGTAATAGTAAGGTGTCTCTGCCTCAAATTCGGCAGCACATGTATCAACAATTTTATATGAGGCACGAATATTATATTCATGTCTTAACTGTTTAATTTCATTTTCCGTCTTACCTGTAAGCCTTGCAATAACATTGTCAGGGAATTCAATTCTCTTAGCTTCAGCAAGAAGTTCCTTTGTAAGAGGCTTATTTCTAAGAGCATCCTCCATGTCGACAATAATTTGAATCTTGTCTATAAACCAGAGGTCTATCTTTGTTATTTCATTAATTGTTTCAGGTTCAATTTTCCTTCTGAGTGCCTCAGCAATTACCCAGATACGTCGGTCATCAACCTTTGCAAGCTGTTCAAGAAGCTCATCATTGGTTAATCCGGTAAAGTCATACGACATCAGGGAATCAACATGCTGCTCTAATGAGCGGATAGCCTTCATAAGACCTCCCTCAAAGTTAGTGCAGATACTCATTACCTCACCGGTTGCCTTCATCTGTGTTGTAAGGGTTCTCTTAGCAGTAATAAATTTATCAAAAGGAAGTCTCGGCATCTTAACAACACAATAGTCAAGTGCCGGTTCAAAGCTTGCATAAGTCTTTCCCGTAATTGCATTCTTAATCTCATCAAGTGTGTATCCGATTGCAATTTTAGCCGCAACCTTGGCAATAGGATAACCTGTTGCTTTAGAAGCAAGTGCAGACGAACGGCTAACTCTTGGGTTAACCTCAATAACACAATATTCAAAGCTGTCAGGATTAAGTGCATACTGTACGTTACATCCGCCGGTAATACCAAGCTCTGTGATAATATTTAATGCAGATGTACGAAGCATCTGATATTCCTTGTCAGACAAGGTCTGAGACGGTGCGACTACGATACTGTCGCCTGTATGAACGCCTACCGGATCAATATTTTCCATGTTACATACTGTAATACAGTTACCTGCGCTATCACGCATTACTTCGTATTCGATTTCTTTCCATCCGGCGATACATCTCTCTACAAGAACCTGTCCTACACGGCTGAGTCTTAAACCATTTGCAAGGATTTCCTCTAATTCCTGTACGTTATGTGCGATACCACCGCCGCTTCCTCCTAATGTGTATGCAGGACGAAGTACTACCGGATATCCGATTTTTGAAGCAAATGCAATACCGTCTTCAATGTTCTCAACAACAAGTGAGGCTGCTATCGGCTCACCGATTTTCTCCATTGTATTTTTAAATTCAAGACGGTCTTCTGCCTTCTTGATTGTGAGTGATGTCGTACCGATAAGCTTGACATTATGCTCTCTTAAAAAGCCGGTCTCTTCAATTTCCATTGCAAGATTAAGACCTGCCTGTCCTCCAAGTGTCGGAAGGATACTGTCCGGTTTTTCCTTGAGAATAATCTGCTCTAAAACTTTAACAGTAAGCGGTTCAATATATACTTCATCTGCAATGTCTTTGTCCGTCATGATAGTTGCCGGATTGGAATTTACAAGTACAACTTCAAGCCCTTCTTCCTTTAAAGAACGACAGGCCTGTGTTCCGGCATAATCAAATTCTGCTGCCTGACCGATAACAATAGGACCGGAGCCAATAACTAATACTTTTTTAATATTTTTATTAAGTGGCATTATTTTGTACCTCCCATCATATCGATAAATCTGTCAAACAAATATGCTGTATCCTGTGGACCTGCGCAGGCTTCCGGATGGAACTGAACAGTAAAAATATTCTTGCCTACATATTCAAGTCCTTCGTTTGTCTTATCATTTACATTGATAAATGCAGGTCTTGCAACATTAGGATCAAGTGTGGTTTCATCGACTACATAACCGTGGTTCTGTGATGAAATATACACTCTTCCGGTTTTAAGATCCTTAACAGGATGGTTGGCACCTCTGTGTCCGTATTTTAACTTATGCGTATCTGCCCCTGTTGCCAGCGCCATTAGCTGATGTCCCAGACAGATTGCAAAAATAGGAATGTCTGAATTATAAAGTTTCTTTATTTCTTCTATAATCGTAACACATTCCTTAGGGTCTCCCGGACCGTTTGATAACATTATTCCGTCAGGATTTGTGGCAAGTATTTCCTCTGCCGTTGTAAGTGCAGGATATACCGTAACTTCACAGCCGCGCTCATTAAGTGAGCGTGCAATATTTTTCTTAGCACCAAAGTCCATGAGTGCTACTTTATACCCATTACCTTTTAATGTGTACTTTTCTTTACATGTTACTTTTTCAACTACTTTACCTGCTTTAAAGGATTTGATTTGTGGTATGATAACGGAAAGGTCATAATTTTCATTAGTGGTGATCATTCCATTCATTGTACCCTTCTCTCTGAGGATTTTGGTCAATGCTCTTGTATCAATTCCGCTGATACCTGGAATGTCATTTTCGATTAAGAATTGCTGAATAGAATATTCGCTTCTGAAATTACTTGGAACTCTTGATAACTCTCTTACAATAAAACCATCCTGCCATGCTTTAACAGATTCCATATCCGAACGGCATATACCATAATTACCAATCAGCGGATATGTCATTGTAACGGCCTGCCCCGCATAGGATGGGTCAGTCAGTACTTCAAGATAACCTGTCATTGATGTGTTAAAAACAATTTCACTGATAACTTCCCTCGTCGCTCCTATGCTTGTTCCGGTAAACACAGTACCATCTTCAAGGATTAAAAAAGCTTTCATCTTACCACCAAATAAACCTTTCACATAAGTATTTTTGCAAAAAAAAAAGACAATCAGGGCATACGCCCATCAGCAGTCTTTTTCCTCTTTCCAATTTATGATATATTATCACATTATCATTTCCGTTTCAAGATTTTTTTGACGTACATGTCATAAATTAATTATATTAAGGATTTATATGTATTTTAGAACAAAATCAGATAGTAATACGGAATAAAAAAATATCTGACGACTTTAAATACAGGTACAAATAATGAAATATCCATAAACACCGGACAAACCAGTATGCTTCCGATAATAATTACCGGCATCGCACTTAAAATGGTAGTGCTTTTTCTGATAATATAACTCATCACAAAGCATATAAACACAAGTGCAATCACATACAAAAGCATTGCCCCCATCTCTTTACCGGCATTTTGACCGGCACCGCAAAAGAGAATACTAACAACTGCACATATTCCAAGCATCACAACCGGAACAAACACATATAATGCCCTTGAAATGGTTACAAAGTCATTTCTCATTGGTATGAAAACACCTTTTTCTTTATCAGAAAGCCAGCCATACAGTCCGAGAAGTGCGCCTGCCATAACAAGGACTGCCATTATTCCCCTAAGCGGGAAAGCTGCCGGTTTTGCCTCAATTACCTTTGCCGTTTCAAAAGAACCCTGCTCTTGCATAGTCTCAAAATTAATATTAAAAGTTATGTCGCTGTTTTGATATAAATCATAAGTCCCGTCAAAGTACATCAAAAATTCTTCCGACATTTCAGGAAACTCATTACTGTCTTCGATATAATCAAGCGCAATTATCCTTGCAACCTGTTTAAAGAATACTGAAAAGAAAGTTTCCCTGACAGCCTTTTCAAGAATAGAGTCGCTTCTGTAAACAGCAATTATATTTCCCTTATATTTACCGTTTATAATTCTGTCTGAAATATTCTTATCAAAAATATATCCGCACTGATAATCGCCTTTTTGAACTGCTTCAATAAGTTCATCCTCATCATTGCAAAGTGAAAATTCATATATGCTGTCGGTAAGGAGCAGTTCCTCGATTGTATTCTTTGCCGTCTCATCCTCATCTCTTGCATACAATGCCACACGATTATTTTTTTCATCAGTCTCATCGGAAAAGCGTGACATCACAAAAGAAGATACCGGTATTAAGACCAGAATCAGCATAAAAAATACATTATTAAGCTGTCGTTTGGCTAAAAGTCTGAAAAACAGCAGAGTTTTCTTCATTTCAATCTCCTAATTTCCTACCCTTTGTTTCCTTGTTCTTTCACATACCACAGATGCCGTTGTAAACAGTACTCCTATCATCACACAAATAACAACATTTATCGCCGTTACTTCCCCCGTCAGAATCTGACCGCATAAATTAACGATATACTTTACAGGCATAAAACAGCCTATAATATTAACTGTCTTTGATAAAAATACACCCGGAATGATATTTCCTGACACAAACAACATACATATTGAGCCTAAAAATAAAATCATTATACCTGTCATCCTGTCATTTGCCATCCACAGTATGAACATATTGATTGAAAATACTGCGAACACCAATACTATTACCATTGCAAATGCCGGTACTGAAAATGGAATAATTCTTTTAACTGAGAGCACTATATATATACACCACAGTATAGGCACGTATATTGCCATAACGCTGAACAATTTTGATACTGCAATATCTGTATAAGAAATACCGTGGATTTTTACGGCTGTAACAAGTGCGTCCTTTTCCCTTTTCAATACATTGCAGCATACAATTCCGCTAAGTAACAAAAGAAGCACTACCGCACCCGCAATATAAAACCACACAATCGGCAATTCTCCGAAAACAGACTGTTCCATTTCTTTGTAATATGTATTTCTGCCAAGCGCATACAGCATAAGTTTCCTGTCGAGATACTCTCCGGACTCATTAATGGATGTAACACCGCAAGCCCGATATAAATCACTCACTGCATAAAAAATTGCCTGTGCCGTTGCAAGATCAGAAGCACCGGCTCGTACCATTTCCTGAAAATATTGTGACTGCGAAGTTACACCGGATTTTGAAAGAATAATCCTTGCCGGAATATTTGTTCCGTTAATTACTCCCTCAAAAAATCCATCCGGAATAATTACAACTGCACCTACACTGTCTTCTTCCAATGATTTTTCTGCCTCGTCACCGGTCATCTCAATGAAATTGCAGGTACTCTTTATCGTCTCCTCCTCAAACAGATAACTGATTGCCATTTTTGTATATTTATTATCGTCTTCTACAACCAGTGCCACATTAAATGGCTGGTCTGTGCTGTCTGTATCCATTATTTTTACCGCAAAAATGACAAATACAACTGCCAGAAAAGAAAACACAAGCGTACCGCCAAGAACAGCCGGAACAGACTTAAATGAATTTTTAATTTGGAGCAATAAAAAAGCCTTTTTCTTATTCACCCTTCTTCATCCTTTCAATCAGTTCCCTGCCGGTCATTAATTCGGGAAGTTCCTCCAGCACACCATTTTTTAAAAGACACATCCTGTCACAGACAGAAAGTTCCGCCTCTTCATGGCTGGTAATTATAACCGTTCCGCCTTCAGCCTTATATTTTTGCAGATAATTCTTTATGTCTTCCTTACATACAATATCAAGCGCTGCACCCGGTTCATCCATTATTAATATCTTAGGGTCCGCCGCAAGTGCACACGCTATGCTGAGTCTTTTTTTCATTCCGCCCGACAGCTTATCTATTCTGTAATCCATGTATTCATTAAGACGAAATTCTTTCAGAATTCCGTTTTCCATGTCATCTTTTATACTGCGTCTGCTGTCACAATACCAGAATTTGAGATTATCTTTTACAGATAGTCTGTCCATGAGAGGATTTTCCTGCGGAACATAACCGATATATTTATTAAATACTTTATTATTTTTGAGAGGGTTTTCACCATTGTAAGAAATCTCTCCAAAATCTGCCTTTAGTGAACCTGCCAGTATTCCTAAAAGAGTCGATTTGCCGCATCCGTTTGCTCCCACTATTCCAACACATTCACCCTGCCGGGCAGTGAATGACACGCCTTTTAGCACCTGTCTTTTCCCATATGATTTTTTGACATTTTTTACTTCAATCATATTCATAAGCATTTCCAATCCTTCTCAGACATATATTAATATGTCAGCACTTCATATCCGTCATCTGTCACAAGTACCGTAACCTCCCACTGTGCGGAAGGCATTCCGTCGTCTGTATAAACAGTCCATTCATTATCTTCATCAATAAAAATATCCGGTGCACCCATATTTACCATAGGTTCTATTGTAAATACCATTCCCGGAGTCATTATCATTCCCGTATCCCAGTCACTGACAAAACTTACATATGGGTCTTCGTGAAATTCCAGTCCGACACCATGTCCGCCAATTTCACGTACAACGCTGTATCCGTTCATTGTGGCGAATTCATTTATTGCCGCACCTACATTTCCAATGTGTTTCCATGGCTTTACCTGTTTTAATCCAACCTCTATGCACTGTCTTGCCACCTCAACAAGCCGTTTTGCCTCAGGATGAACCTTGCCAATCATGAACATTCTTGATGAATCAGAAAAATAACCTTTGTAAATTGTTGAAACATCAACATTTATTATATCACCATCTTCAAGAATATCCTCAGCAGAAGGTATTCCATGGCAGACCTGGCTTCCAATGGACGTACACACACTCTTCGGAAAACCTTCGTAATTTAACGGTGCCGGAATGCCGCCAAGTTCTATTGTCTTATTATGAACCAGCGTATTAATTTCCTCGGTTGTCATACCCTCCTTAATCCGGGATGCCACATAATCAAGCACTGCTATATTAATCTTACTGCTTTCTTTAATTCCGTTTATCTGTTCTTCATTCTTTATTATTTTTCTTGGAGGAATTTTTTTCTTCGCTTCCTTAAAAACGGCTAGTTTCATATCATATTCTTTATGGCATTCGCCATATGGCCTGCCTGATTTACACCAGCATGGTGCTCCGTCTTTCAATCTTTTAAACATTATCTTCACCTTCAAACATTTTTGTTTATTTTATATGTTTTTTGATTCAATTATTCACATTGTTTTGATTTTTTGTACAAATTGTTTACAAATTGTTAATATTCTCATAATTTTATGTACACATTTTCAAACTACAATAACAATATAGAAAACTAGTTTTGATTTAATTTTTTCTTTTTTTCATAAACTCCTCAAATAAGAGAGTAGATACCGCGAGGTTCTGCTCTCTTATTATTTTATGTTTATATCCCTAAAAAAGTCTAACTCTAACATTCTTTCAAAAACAATCTGAGCAACCATCTCATATCCATATTCATTTAAATGGACCATGTCCTCAGGTGCTCTGAGACATTGTGGCACATGACCGGTTTTCATTAATTCTTCATCTTCTTTTGAAATTTCCGAAACAAATTCTTTTACTCTCTCACCGGACAATTCCTGTCTTAAATTTATAAAATTTTTGCCATACTCATTTTCAAGTGCAGCTTCAAGACTTGCACGTTCCTGTTGTGTACCCGATGTCAGTCCCAGTATCAGATACATTCCCTCTTTTAATTTATCTTCAGGTATAAGAGATTTCTGTTGTTCTATCAATTCTTCAAAGGTATCATATCCTCCGTTTTGACCCATCCAAATTACAACAACATCATCTTTTCCTACTGCATCATATGGTATAATCTGAGTCCCGGCAGGAATAGATTGTTTTTTTCCTACAACATCTCTTGAGAAAAAATAACTGTATTCATCCGTATCAAAAAACAGTGCACCCTCAATTCCGCCAATTGATACATTTATTGGATATTCCTCATCATAACTGTGCCAAGGCTCAACACTTTTTCCGTCTATGGTTAAAAAATCAATCTTCATCTTTTTTTGCAATGTATCAAACTCGGTATTCGCAGTAGTTATGATTGGGATTCCACCGCATCGCGCCACTATGCTTATACTCGACTCACCGGCCTCACCTTTATTATCTATTTCGTATTCAAATATTTCATCAAGCAGAAGCTGTTTCTCATTTTCTTCCAAATCTGATGCTTCAATTCTCTCCGCTATATATTTCTGGATTTTAGAATTTAAAACATCAGGGTAATTAACTCCATTGCCGCCAATACCCTCTGTCAGACTGTCTCCGCAGCATACAATATGTGGCATTCCAATGAAATTTGACTTTTCATTATTCATATTTTTTATCTTTTCCTTTGAAAAAAAGAAAAAAAAGGCAGCTACAGCCACTGCTGCTAAAGCTGCCAAAATAGTTAAAATTTTTAAACTACGATTTAACTTCATCTTAATAATACCTTCTTATAGCAATAATTCTTGCAGTAGAATCATATCTTAACTTTGCGATTTTTACCGTACTGCCAGGCACTGTAGCATGTACAATCTGACCATTGCCGATATATATGGCCACATGTCCCGGATAACATACTATATCACCCGGCTGCATGTTGGCTTCACTCACAGCCACACCGCCATACGCCTGACTGCCTGATGACCTTGGAACAGAAATTCCA
>JBJEOB010000004.1:0-4776 GCA_051880495.1 Lachnospiraceae bacterium | reverse complement strand
CAGACATTTTGGAGTTTGGTACATATGAACCATGGACTGCAAGATAAGTCATTTTTTATTTACAATATGAGAGGGTAACTAAATAATATGGACATTTATCAGGAAATTATTTCGCAGGTGCCGGTTTTCAGTGTGACGCAACTGATTTGCATTGTCATTTTGCTGTCGGCTGCCGGAGCATTTGCATTTTATCTTGTTAAAAATAACAGACTAAATAAGCGTCAGGCGGTGACCTCGCTTCTGATACTTATTTATTTAATACTTGTTTTGGGGACAACTGTGTTGTGTAGGGTGCCAACGGTTAGAAGAGCCGAATTGCATCCATTGTGGTCATGGAGTGCCATTTTGCATGGCAACAGGAATATTCTTATTGAGAGTCTGTTGAATATTTTCCTTCTTTCGCCCATCGGCGTCCTGCTACGCTTCTTTGATGAGCGCGTGAAACTGCGCCATGCGTTTCTGACAGGTTTTCTTATATCGTTGTCAATAGAGGTGCTCCAGTATGTGTTTGCACTCGGCCTCTGTGAGGTTGATGATGTCCTGCATAACAGCCTCGGGTGCGTAGCCGGTTTTATTTTGGCAAAGAGGATGTCGCTTTTTAAGTATTTATAGTTGAGGCGAACCGTTTGCTGTCAGTAGCATGTAATCGGTATTTCGTATGAACCATTTTTGATAATGTCCTAATATACCCCAAAATGATAATTATCCAAGTCGAGCGATTTTTTGTAGTAATTTCACACTATTATTCATAACTGGGGAAAAATCAACTTTTTTTGTATAGTACAATCTTCTCCCAATTTTCCGAAAATCCCATTTTCTTTAACAACTGCTCTCGGGTAAGATGTGGGCACTGTTTAAGCACCTTATTGATTAGCTTGGTTAAGTGATATTTGAATGTTTTGAAATCCTCAGCGTTTATTAGATAGCGTAAGGTGCATATTCCGCCCAAACTGCACGCTGATTCCGATTGTATCTGCATGATGGTTTCCGATGGAACTGCATACCATTCCGTTTATAACTGCATATATTTTTAAAATAGTGTTATAGTTCTTTCGTGGTGAAACCACAAACTACGAAAGGAGGCATGACAAACATGCAAAATTACAACACTATTATCGGCGTAATTCAAATGCGCCAGAATGAGTGCTCGCTCAGTGTAATTCAGAAACGATATAGCATCGGCTCCGGAACAGTGCAGCTCATTCTAAAACGATTCAATGCTTCAGGTTTTACCTTGGAGCAGTTGAAAAAGATGGAACCTGTTGATGTAGAGGTGCTATTTTATCCGCCTGAAAATCTTCAACGCAAAGAGGTACCTCTCCCAGATTTCCAACAATACTATGACCGTATTCATGCAAAGGGAAGCAAGGTGAATGTTGCTTATTGTTGGCTTGAATATAAACAGGATAATCCTGATGGTTATGAGCAGTCTCAATTCTATGAACTTTATAACAGATTCGTAGAAAAAAACTTTGGAAAACGCGAAGCCAAGATGGCAGTCGAGCGTATTCCTGGTGAAAAAATGTATATCGATTGGGTGGGAGATCAACCCGAATTACTGGTAAATCCAGAAACCGGTGAAATCCAAAAGATTCATTTATTCACGACAACACTTGGAGTTAGCAGTCTCATATATGCAGAAGCTTTCCAAGATGAAAAACTACAGAGTTTCATTACAGGAACAACAAATGCATTAGAGTTTTATGGGGGAATTCCCAAATATCTTGTTCCGGATAATCTAAAAACTGCTGTAACAAAACATACCAAAGATGAGCTGATACTACAGTCAGCTTTTTCAGACCTGGAAGATTTCTATAACACAATCGTACTTCCGCCACCTGCAAGAAAACCGAAAGGAAAAGCAACGGTGGAAAATCACGTCCGTTATCTTGAAACGCATCTGGTTGAAAAACTAAAAGAGAAGGCATATACCTCTCTGGAGTCATTGAATGCCGACATACAAAAAATAGTAGCGGCTCTCAATGCCCGACATTTTCAAAAAGAGAATTATTCAAGAATGGACGCATTTCTTAAGTACGACAAACCCTGTATGAGACCACTGCCAGGCGGAATTTATACGGTATGCGACTACAAAACGGTCACGAAAATCCCTGATAATTATCACGTCGAGTATGACAACCACTACTATTCTGTAGTTTATACTCATTGTGGAAAATCTGCAATCATAAAGGCAACTCCATCAGAGATTCATATATGTGATCAATACAATCGATTGATTTGCAAGCATAAAAGGTCTTACAAGGACTTTCCAAAATACATCACTGAGGATAGTCACATGAGACCGGAACACCTTTACTATAAAGAAGTCAACCAAAAAGATGGTGCTTATTACAGACGTTGGGCATCTGTATTCGGGCCAAACATGTCCGAATGTATAGACCGAATTCTAAAGGCGGCAAAGCACGAGGAACAGGCATACAATTCTTGTGCAGGACTGCTACATGCAGTCAAAGATTTACCACACGGAATCGTGGAAGAAACAGCACGCCAGTGTATCCAGATGAACTCCTGCAGGTATAAAACATTTAAGCAGGTATTAGGACGTATGCAAAGCACACCTATAAGTTCAGGAGAACTTCCAGTGCATGAAAACATCAGAGGAAAGGACTTTTATAAGTAAAGGTATACTATCATGGCATATTTACATAAAAACTATATTTACAACGATAAGTTAACTGCGGACGAAAATCTACTATTAGACAGACTTTTTAAACTAAGACTGTCTCATATGTCGGAAGCGTTGGAAAAACAATTCCTAAATCCAAACATGGAACTGGAAGATTTTTATACACGCATTGCTGACATCATCAACTATGAATGGGATCAGCGACAAACCACTAAGTTTAATAAGCTTCTCAAAAAAGCAACTTTAAAATATCCAACTGCTGATTTCGATGATGCTATCTACGAAGAAGACCGCATGCTGGACATACATACCATTGAATTATTACAACAATGTAAATGGTTGGATGACACAAAAAATCTATTAATTACAGGTAGTGCCGGAGCGGGTAAAACCTACATTGCAAATGCACTATGCATTGCTGCGCTTCAGCATCATAAAACTGTTAAATACATTCGTGCCAATACACTTCTACAGGAAAGCGAGAAGGCTCGTATTAACGCACACACTTATGATTATGTGAACCAAATGGCTTCTTATGACCTGCTGGTAATCGACGACTTTGGTCTTATGGAACTCGACATGGATAAATGTCGTGACTTGTTTGAAATCATTGAAACCAGGGATAGTAAAAAGCCTACTATGATTGTTTCCCAACTGCCTGTAGCAAAGTGGTGGGACCTCTTCAAAGATAACACCTATGCTGATGCCTGCTTAAGCCGTATGACGGCCAAGGCATACCGACTGGAATGCAATGGCAGGGATATGCGAAAATCATAAAGTTATACATTAACTGCGATCATGCAGTTTGAAGCGGAATAGCATGCCGTCCCTCTGGGACGGTTATGCTGTTTGGCTGGAATATACAGCGTAAGGCAATAACAACGGCAAATAAATCTTGTTTACCTATTGCATATTGGTTATTTTTTGTAGGCAATTGAAGTTTTTGATGTAGTGGCATATCGGGAATTGTTTCACGAATATGAAAGTCGTAAAGTCGTTCACCATGCGCACATACATTTCTACAACGGGCAAGTACGGTTACAAGCTGATGTAGCTTAACTTCGGATATATTATCGAAGTTTTTACTGATTTTAGTGCGGATATCGGATGAAGCATACTGGTACATTTTAGATATCTGTCCAAAGGTTAAAGCATTGGTGGCTACCCATAATGGTACATTACCGTAAGTAAACGTATGATGATTGATATATTTATACTGACTTGGTGTTGCAATGGCTTTCGATAACGAATTGACAAGTCGACGTATTTGTTCATTGTTTTTACGGGTAAGATTATAGTTTGTCTCTGTAAGATAACCAGACTGATGTTCTCCATATTTTTCACAAAAATGGTAGGAAATCATAGATTTCATATGTTGCTCAACTTTAAGTATGTATTTTAGAAAAAGAGAACGAAGTTCTTCGTCAAAAGTATAGAATGAAAAAATTTCTTCAAAAGTAACACCATAATAATACTTTCCGGATCGAAGTGGTTTAAAAGGTTCTTTATAACCATCAATGAGAGAATAATAGCTGATTTTTTGCAGAATGTTTTTTGCAAAATCAGAATCAGATATAGACAATTCTTTGTCGTTTTGTAGAAAATTTATTTGCTGGTCATAGGTTAAAAATGTTTGTGCCATCTATTATTCTCCTTACGTATAAACGTAAAAAAAGGAGCCCACGCATGGACTCCTTGGGCTACGGGCATCGCAAGTTTCCGCAGCACAACCACTAAATATAATATACCACTGAAGACTAAAACTGTCAAATGGATTTTTTTAGTGGTGGTGTTAGTTTATGCGTCACAAATCAATATTATTCTTTATAATTGTCATCGTCCACATTTTCGTAAGGATTGGACGATTACGCTATTAATGCTCTTTTATATTTTCCCAAACTGCATCAAAAATCTCCTCGCAGTTATAATCCGGAGCAAACTTTTTTGCAATATCACAGATAGAACGTACATAATCAACATCCTGCTCAAGTTCATCAGCGATGGTATCAACAGACTTGTTCTTTTTTATTTTTTTGATAATTAGGGTAATTACATTTTTAGTAGCGCCTTCAGTGATACCTTCATCCCTAGCTTCGGCCAGTTCTTCCCAGTGTTGCATATATTTCACT
>JBJEOB010000003.1:0-24139 GCA_051880495.1 Lachnospiraceae bacterium | reverse complement strand
TCCCTGTTTAAGTTCAAGATTGCGAACGAGCATCGCGAGTTTCGCAATTACCTAATGATTATTAATTGTTCTTGTTAATAATTCTTGTCTCATATTTTCCTGTTGCAATATCAATATAGCGTACAAATAACGATACCTTATTATCCTCATTAAGGCTTGTCCATACAAGGTTGGTAAATGTATCGATATCTCCACAGATTCCTACAAGCTTAGGCTCACCTTCAAAACTTGGAAGCGGATTTCCGTCATGCATATATGTGTGAATGAAATGTGCTTCACCTGCAACAGGATTCTCATAAGAATATGTATAACGGTTAACAGCATCAGGATTGCCATTGTTGCTCTTTAAGATTGACATCTGATAGTCAAATGTTCCATCAACAAAGTTCATAATACCTGAAATTCTTGGTGTGTAATTAGGAGCATCGTGCTCGTACTTACGGACTCTTAACGATTCTTCAAAAGTCTTTCCTTCGCTCATTCCGTCAAATACAGTATCAGTCTGGTCACCATTCGTTACGATTGTGCTGTTTCCCAACACACGAACCGGTGAGTAGATTATTAGTTCCGGTGCAACCAATAATGTACTTGGATCAAATGCCTGTGTTCTGATTCCTTCTCCGTCCTCAACAAATACACGGTTACGGCTGCTTGCACTCCTTCCCATGATAAAGTAAGCAGTTACTGCCTTTGTTCCATCCTCTGACTTACCAATCACGATACCTCGTCCCGGATACGCATTTTCCTTTAATTCCTGCTCAAGTGATAACATTTCCATTTCTTTATCCTCCATTGATTTTAGTGCGAATTAAACCTTATGGTACTTTCATATCAAATAAAAAGAAGACCACCCGGGCGCACTATTACTATGCTGCCCAGGCGGTCGGCTGATTCAAAATTATTAATACACTCCCTGTAGGTTCACCTACGAAAATGCTCCATAAACTATGGTCGCATTTTTTCCGCCAGTCATGTACCCATACAATAATTCTAAAGTATATTAATTAAAAATGCAATGATATTCTACGTTAATTTTTTGCCAATTTCGTTAATTGCACCGGCTAAATATTATATTTTTTGTACAGCTCACTTCTAAAATCAGCATCCAAAGCCGCCTTTTCTATCTCTGACATTTTACCGTCCTTAATCAGCAGCCCTATCAGGTTACTGAGTCTAAGTTCTCCTTCTGCTTTTCCTTCCGCCTTTCCTTCCTCTTTTCCCTCTTTAAACTTATCATCCTCAAGCATCTTAATATACATATCCCATGTCATATATGCATCCCTCACTTCCGGCAGCATCTTGATCCTGCCCACATATTCATGCATCCTGCTGGTTGTTTCATCCGTTACATTAGTCTCAGAACTGTCCTCTATGTATCTTAAAAGATTCCTTATTTCCTCTGAACCGCCTTTATGCCCCTTAGTGTTAAAATAAATGAATTTCAGTCCATCCCTGTACTCAAGCTCCGGCACCTCGACACACTTATTTTCAAACGTGTACATCATGTAGTCAGCTCCAAACAGGTCAAAATTCAGTATTGTGATTACGTACAGGTTCGGCAGTTTATCATATGTTCTGTAATCACTGCCTGTCTTCATATACCTGCTGTCAATCTTTGCCTGATAGTACCTGTTATGCCTTGGAAAATTGATGTCTTCTCTCGTGTGTGGTTCAATATCATACACATTAAGATTAGTTATGTTTTCCATGCAATCTGCCTCCTCAACCACCTCAACATCCATCCTGATTCCACGGTATCCGGGCATCACTCCCGGTATCACCCGCTGCGCCACAACATTTACCTTACCAACCTTTCTTCCAAGAAGTGTGGAAATAAGCAGCCTGTTGACCGGCTCAGCCAGATACGGATCAGATGAAATTGCTGTCATAAGGAAATCGTCGATAAGATCCAGTTCTTCATAAGTTTTACCCATACACATGCCTCCTTTTTCCGGCAGAATCAGCGTATGGATAATTAAACAGATAAACAAATTTTCCGACCCTGCCAACATATTAAAAATAAAAAGTGAATTGTTGGCGAAACGCCAGAAATTATATCCGCAAGAATTGCAGATGATTCACTAAATTACAAAAGCTATTATAGCTGACACAAAAGACTGTGTCAACCACAATAGCTTATTAAAATTTTATACAAGGGATTTAGTAAAATCATAAACCGACGCCGTTTCAGTATTTCTGTATTCATGCTTTTCAATCATTTGATTATCAATGTTCTCACACATAATCTCCCACTCCTTTACTCCATAATGTACAACACTCCGAGAGTTCCCGGTCCACAGTGGGAAGAAATGACGCCGCCGGCACGGGTAACCAGGATTTCATCAAAATGATTCAGCCCCTCTAAATATGCATAGACCTGGTCAATAATTTCCTGCGTACATCCGGAATGAGTTATGAATACTCTCCCTTTTCTCGCATTTTTCAAATCTTCTTCCATGTCTTTCACATAATTTGTGATTACCGAATCCATTTTGCCACGATACTTTTTGGTTGCTTCCATTGCTCCGTCCTCTACCACAATCTTTGGATGAAGCTTTAAGATTCCGCCTGCCATGGCTGCAACACTGCTGCATCTTCCGCCTCTGTGAAGATACACAAGCGTATCTACCACAAAGCTTGCACGTACCAGTGGCTTTAAATGTTTTATTTCATCAGTTATTTCTTTTCTTGTTTTTCCTTCCTTCGCCATGATTGCCGCTTCAATAACAAGCTGTCCGATACCTGTAGACAGATTTGCCGAGTCAATAACGCTTACTTTATCTTCTGCACCAAGCTCCTCTGCCGCCATACGAAAAACATTACCTGTGGTTGACATTTTCTCAGAAATGCAGAACATTACCGCCTCATTACCTGAATCAAGAACATTCCTTAACACATCCATGGTATCATCAATGGATGCTGCGGATGTCTTTGGTGTTGTTTTATTCTCATCCGACCACTGATAAATTTCATCAGGACTAATTTCACTTCCATCCTTGTATTCCTTCTCTTCAAGCACAATATGCAATGGAATAATTGAAATATCATACTGTTCAATCATTTCCCGCGAAAGGTCGCACGTGCTGTCTGCAATAATTTTTACCATATTATTCTTCTTTTCCTTCCTATTATATAAAAAGAATCTCGCTTGCGAGATTCTCCGCCTGCGGCGGGTCGCATTGCGACAATCTTCCAATCCGCCGCAGTGCGTTCCTCGCGGAGCGTTTTTGTATAATAGGAAATTTCAACGAAATTTCCTATTATACAAAAACAGCCCTGTGAGATATATCATATCCCACAGAGCTAATTCAGACTCTAATTATTTCATTAAGCTCTGAATCCATCCAAGTAAATTATACTGGCTGAATAAAGCTACGGCTACTAATGAAACCGTTGACATAATCTTGATTAAAATATCAAGTGATGGGCCTACTGTATCCTTAAGAGGATCACCTACTGTATCACCAACAACTGCTGCATCATGTGCCGGAGAACCCTTCTTCTGGCCTTCGATAGCACCTGATTCGATGTACTTCTTACCATTATCCCATGCACCACCTGCATTACCTGTAAAGATTGCAAGCATGATTGCTGATAATGTTGCACCGATAAGTAATCCGCCTACGAATAACGGTCCAAATAAGAAACCTGCAATCAATGGGAAAATGATTGAAAGAATAGCAGGCATTCTCATTTCCTTTAATGCACCCTGAGATGAAATCTCGATACATGTCTTGTAGTCAGGCTTAGCTGTACCTTCAAGAATACCAGGAATTTCCTTAAACTGTCTACGAACTTCTTCAACCATCTTACGTGCTGCCTTGGCAACGGCCTCAATAAGCATACCTGAGAAGAGGTATGGAAGAGCACCACCAACTAAAGCACCTGCAAGAATTAACGGATCTGTAAAGTTAAGCTCTAAAGGAGTTGTCGGATCGTTAAATGAATAGAGGTAAGAAACCATTAATGAAAGTGCTGCAAGTGAAGCAGAACCAATGGCAAAGCCCTTACCTATAGCTGCTGTAGTATTACCTACTGAATCAAGCTTATCTGTGATTTCACGAACTTCAGGGTCAAGTTCTGACATTTCAGCGATACCGCCTGCGTTATCAGAAATAGGACCATATGTATCTACAGAAACTGTTGTACTTACAAATGAAAGCATACCGATAGCTGCCATTGAAATACCGAACATACCTGCAACTGCATATGAAGCAAATGTTGCAACACCAAGTAAGATAAGCGGAGCCATACAAGACTTCATACCAACTGCAAGACCCTGTGTGATTGTAAGTGCTGCACCTTCCTTAGATGCTTCAGCAATCATCTTGGTCGGCTTGTAATCGTAACTTGTATAGTATTCAGCAATCATACCGATTACTACACCACTTACTACACCGATTGAAGCAGCAACCCATGGAGAAATATATCCAAGAGCAAATCCTGCCTCCTTGATTGCAGCTGCAATTGAAGAATCGTTAAATAACATATATGTTGCTACAAAACCGCAAAGAATTGTAAGACCTGCGGAAACAAATGTTGCAATATTAAGATCCTTATGTGGATCGTTAGAACCCTTCTTGAAGAGAACAAAAGCGATACCAAGCACACATGCAAACAAACCGCATGCAGCAAAAATTAACGGATAGTAGAACATCTTCTCCAATAATGCTTCGCTGATGTTACCGCTGTTAGCAGCTGAAACAAGGAATAAATGAGATGCAAGAATAATACCTGATGAAATAGCACCAACATATGATTCCAAAAGGTCAGAGCCAAGACCTGCAACGTCACCTACGTTATCACCTACGTTATCTGCAATTGTTGCAGGGTTACGAGGGTCGTCTTCAGGAATATGAGCTTCTGTCTTACCAACAAGGTCTGCTCCCATATCTGCTGCTTTTGTATAAATACCACCGCCGACACGGTTAAACATTGCCACGATGGAACATCCTAATGCATAGCAGGACAGGCACTGTGTAAATACCGCTCCGTTCTTAATAGCTTCTACCGACATTAAGCCCATGCCGATACCGAATACGATGTACACAATGAAAAGTCCTAAAAGTGCAAAACCGCCTACACAAAGTCCCATTACGGAACCGCCGCGGAATGCAACCTTAAGTGTTTCTCCAATATTTTTTGTTTCACGTGCCTTATTGGAAACGCGCACGTTGGCATATGTTGCAATCTTCATACCGACATAGCCTGCTGCTGCAGACATTAAAACGCCGATTACGAAGCAGACTGCTGACTGCCATGACATGAATATAAATAATACTGCAAGAATAGCTACGACAATTGCAATAATCTTATACTCATATGTAATGAATGCATTTGCACCCACTCTGATTGCTGCTGCAATCTCAGACATAGTGTCTGTTCCTTCATCCATCTTCTTCACCTTTGTGAAGTTGAATGCTGCGAAAGCTAATGCTACAAGTGCTGCAGCAATAACTAAAACTAAAGCTGTCATTTTTTGTCTTCCTTTCGTAAAGTGAATTAGTGCTTCTTCACACAAGCACCTACATGGTAAATTCTAACAAAAAACAACAGCTCGGTCAATAGACATTATGCAGTTTTAACAAGTAGTTTTTTTAACAATAATACAATAAAAATGCCAAGCAAAGTCACTATAAGCCCCGGCCAGAAATACGGATAATGCATCACAATTACGGTCTTTCCCGAATCAACATAAGTCAGATGATTCTTTGTCCCTACATTCTGTTTCGATGTGAAAATGTCGTGATATGCCAGCGTTGTATTTACGTTATCCTCACCGGATATAATCGTAATTGTATTTCCATCATACTGTATATCAAGAGGTACAATCTGCCTGTCCGGCAGAAGCTGCGGGTCAATATCAAGTGCATGCGAAAGCAATGTTCCCACAGCAGCATCATTTGTCAATGAATAATGGTATGTCAGGTTAAGTCCGATGACTATAATATTGTCATTTTTAACCGTTCCGTAAAACTCAAGATTAAGGTCATCTTCAGTAATTGTTCCCCAGCACTCAGACAACCCCTGAAGATATACTGTTTTCCACTTTGTATACCCGTCTGGAAACAGATCACAGTTTAAAACGCCGTCAATTGTATCAAGTTCAGGATATCCATTTGAGAAAACAATCGGATAACAGTAAACTCCCAAAAATTCCTGACCATTGCTGTTTCTGTCCTCAGGTATTCCGTCAGCCATAATGACAATACGCACACCCGCCTCGCTTAAATCCGTAATAAGCTGTTCAGCCTTTAATTTATCATCGTATGTAAATCCGCTCAGAAATACGGTATCATACTGCGACAGTTCCTCAAAAGTATAGTCATTTAAGTTAGTTGAAGTCGTTTCTTCAATACTTGGAAATGACAAAGCAAGTATGTTGGCAGAACTTCCTATGCCAATCGATTCATACTTACATTTCGTTCCCCATGTTCCCTCAATATCCCTGTGATATACACGATATGCGCTGTTAGAATCGGCAACATAATATCCGAGTCTTTCTGCCGCCCTGTCCATATCGCTTATCGGATGGTTCTGTCTGTCAATCTGCGAAAGCTGTATAAGAACCGTATCGTTGCCAAGCTCTAAGCATCTGTCAAACAAATATAAATAATTGCCATTGGTGAGTGCCCTGTTAAGCTGAACAATGTTTGGTCCTGTATTTGCAGACTGCCATCCTGCACCAAATGTTGCAGCCACCTGAGCTTTGTAATCAGATACAAGGTACGCTCCCGTTGCGCCAAGCGAACTTTCGTCCATAAGTGCTATACGCTGATTCGTAATTTCCTTGGCTTTTGCAATCAGTGTACCATTTTCCAGTTCATCCATTCTTTCACATACCGGCTGGCCGCTTCCATTGCCTGTCATAAGCTCCAGCGAAGGATAAGCATCCAGTACCAGCAGAACACATACCGCTATCTGAATAGGCTTTTTAAGTGTCTTCCAATTCAGCAGACCAAAGAGAATCAGACATAATGCAATTGAAATAAATCTTAACATCCACAAAAACTGGCTTCCCGGCAGAATCTTCAGAACCGGATACATCGATTTCGTGGTACAGAAGAAAATAACAATTCCCGCCAGAAAGCAGGCAATATTGGATTTCTTACTGCAGAAAACACCAAACACGCCAAGTAAAAACGCAGCAAGTCCGAAATAAAAATGGTCATACGAGGTAAACCTGTCCAAAGGATTCAGAGAAAGAAAACCACTCTGGAAGAAAGTAGCCATAACCTCTGAACTGTCAGTAGACGTAATACCACCGCTAAGTGACGGGATAAGCCATATTCCGGAGAGCACAAACGAGGTCACAAGCGCTGCCGCCGTATTAAGACATCTTAAATACTGACGCATTATTATTGCATATATGACAAGGAAAATGACAAGCCCGAGTGCAACCATTCCTCCATATCCCGAATGACAGAAGATAATGAGCAAAAACCATATAACCGTAGCCACAAGATACTTATACTCATCAGATTTAAGGTATTCACCCACATTATAAATAAGCAGCACAAGCATGGTCATACACAATGCTCTTGGCAGATTTCCCTCATAAAAAAGCGCATACATATTATTAGGCATGAAGAACCAGAGTGCACCAATAAATGCACCCATCCGGAATCTGCCTGTCTTTTTGCCCACATAAAGCCATGACATTGCGCCAAGGAAGAAAACAAGTGAAACAAAAAATATATATCCCATAAATGGGTCATTTCCACCCAGAAACTGACACAGTGCCAGAAAATACACCGGCAGCGGAGCCCAGTATCGAAGCATTTCCACACCATTGTACCAGAGTGTATCATATAGAGGATATAACCGGCCTTCCATAATATCCTGCAACAGTATATCACCTTTGTATATATGACACATGGTGTCTGATCCTGACGGATAGACACCATTTATACTGACAATATATCCTATAAGAACTGCTATAGCCGCATAGACTGCAGTACACAACAAAAACTTAGCCTTATCCTTCAATGCCAAGTCCTCCTAACCAATAATGTCATCAATCATGGAATCTATTACTCCGGATATCGTTTCCTTTGAATAGCTTTCCAGTTCCTCTCCCTTTTCCCTCTCATTATAAAAATCGATTATATAACTGCGGGTAGGGGTTTCACTGCCTTCCATCCGAATCAGCTCACCACCGATTTCCTTGACAATAATTCTAAGTTTATGACTGAAATACTCAACCATATTTTCAAGTGTCGGTACAATGGAATCAAATGGCTCCTTATGATTCATAACGCTGTTCTGGTACGGCGCAAAAAACTGTTCTATAGCTCTTTCAAACATGCCAAACTCAACATATTTAGTCTTGCTGATAAGAATATCAAGTGCAAATTCCCATGTGTGAGGATGTGTTTCCCCCTGCTTGTTTCCAAATATCAGGTAGTGGTTGGCGTTTAAATAAAATTTAAATCGATATTCACGAAATATTTTACTTTCCACACTTACACACCCCATTTCTTAAATTTTTCATAGAACTCTTCCACATACTCAGTCTCATCGCACTCAGCTACAACCTTTATTTCAATATCATCATCAACAAGCATGTTTACAAGCTTCATAGCCGTTTTATATTCACCTTTTACAAATATCAGAAGGTATTCTCCCGACGATAAACAGAAACGAAGCACCGTATGGTCGAGAAGTACCTGTCCCTTTTCAAAAAACCTGTCTTTACCCTTCTCATTAAGGCATTTTAACCTTGCAAAGGTAAGCGGAGCAACCTTTTTCTTTCCAAGTTTTACAAGAAACTCACCAAGCATATCTTCGCTCATTATACTTGTGCGCGTATCATAAACCTCCTTCTCATTAAGGCGGTCATTAAGTCTGTTAACGCTGCTGTTAAGTTGTGCGATTGTATTCATTCTGTTACTTACATCCTTGACAAGTGCACTGTTTTTTCTTGCCATTTCCATGGCGGTTACCAGAAACAAAAAGGCCACGATGCCAAATAATACGCATAAACTAATCTTTGCTCCCAGGAAACGATTGTTATCAAGGAACACACTGCGGTTTGTTAAAAGACACAATTTATACTCCGCACCCGAATACTCAAAAACCACTCCTGAAGCAATATAATTCTTTTCGCCAATCGAAATGGTCTTGTGCGTAACCTTATTTAACTTAAGCCCGTCAAGGAACTCCCTGGCACTATCAGAAACATAATATGTTGCCGTGGTAAATCCATGATACTTATTAGTCTCCAAAACGTCCTTTACAAAGAGCATCGCTTCATTTCTTGAAAATGTCCAGTACTTGTTGGACGATGCATCAAGAGACGCCAGAATATCTGTTACAATCTCTTCATCATCACGATTGGATTTGATATTAATCTGATCCAGTACCAGCTGAACATAACCATCCTGCTGTGTTGCACACACATCAAGAATACCGTTTTCAAAACGCACTATCTGCTGCCACACCAGTATTGCAACTCCAATCACCACAAGAACACTTGAAACCGTCGCAACAGGAAATAAATTTTTATTTATCCATTTTCTCAAACTGAACTTTTCATTACTTTTCATTTTCTTTAGCCTCATTTTCATCGTCCCTGACATTAACAAGGTCTCTTAGTTTTCTCACAAGATTAACAGGTTTTTGCATTTCCTCGTGGAATACATCAAGAAATGCCTTCTTCTCTTCGGTAAGATTTCTTGTTCTCCATGCGCTGTCAGTACCTACACTGTTTACAATTCCCGCAACACGTATGAAAAATACCGCCAGATTAAAGAACGGCAAAAGAAAAATTACCCACCAGTGCTTTGTATAATATTTATAAATATCATCAAATTCCTTAAGGAAATATCTTACCGTTGCAAAATACATGAAGCCGACAATTATATAAATTACAAATATAAATGCCGTTGACCCGATTATTACTTTACTTGAATAATTCATACACATCAGGCATATCAGCGCAATATACCATATAAGACGCGGAAACGCAAATGTGTGGTCATATAAAAGAGTTTTGATATTAACGTCAAACTTTCCGCCAAAATTGTTATTTTCATCAAGAAACTGCTTGGCAACCTCAAGACTGCCCCTCTGCCAGCGCTGACGCTGTGTATACAGCTTATTGACATCCTCAATCGGATCTACAAAGAACAATGCATTTTCGCATATTTCGATACGTTCTTTCTGAATGTAACGCATCTGGAAAGTAATCTGAGTGTCCTCGCAGATTGTGTTAGTGTTATACATCCTTGACTTAAGAATAGCAGATTTACGGAATGCCGAAAATGCACCTGACAATGTGTATACAGCATTTAATTCCGATGCATAGCTTCTTCCGGCAAGAAATGCCTGTGCATATTCCATAAACTCAAGCTTACGGAGAAGTCTTGGGAAAAAGCCCTTGTACTCTTCTATCATCGACGGCGTCGTAAGCACGGCACCCGTCATACAGTTAAGATCCGGGCACGCCTCAAACTTGTCTATCATATGCGTAAGAGCTGATTTTTCAAGCAGACCGTCACTGTCAAGATTAATAATATATTTTCCTTCACTGTTGTAAAGTGCCAGGTTTAATGCACGTGATTTGCCCTGTCTTGAATTGAGCCACTGCATTTTGATATCCGGAAACTCACTCTGACACTTTGCAAATACCTCAAAACTATTATCTTTTCCCTGATTGTTTACAAGAAAAACACGTATTCTGTCATTTGGGTAATCACTCTCTGATATTGACCTAATGCAGGCAAATAATGTCTGTGACGAATTATACACAGGAACAATAAGTGATATTTCAGGGTATAATACAGGTTTTTCATACGCTTTTTTAATTTTTCTTCTGCGCCTTAATATGAGAAAAAATCCGCCTATTGACGGTATAATCTCCATTATCACAGGAATGATTATCCATGCACCCCAGAATAAAACAGAGTGCAGATAACGGCTAATTGTTATCATATTTGAAATCTCCAACTTTCATCTTAACAACCTGTGGTTTGGTAAACACATAAAAGTACAAAAGCACCGACAACACATAGAAGAAAATACGTCCGATAAACGTATGTGCAACATAATATGCAGAGCTTCCACACACATGGACAATTTCACATATAAGAATAATTCTGAATGCATTGGCAAGCATTATATATGCAAAACCCATTATTCCTACAAGTACTTTCTCATATTTTGTGTAAACATCAAAAAACAGGAGAAGCGAAATGAAAGCCATTATTTCAACAATGCCGGAACACTCAAAATCAATCTGCAGTGTAATTGCACCTGTTGCCGTCTCAATAAAAATAATTCCGTACTTAAAATATGCCGTAAAAGTATTACTAATTTCTCCCACAAAACCAGCTAAGGCCGATACTCCTTGTGCCATTGGCTGCGTGAGCACCGGTCTTATAAACACCATCATTATTGTAAATATTCCAAGGCTTCCCCATAGGAAACGCCATGACAATAATTTACCTTTGGTGAGGAGATGTAATATATATAGCCATATTATAAAAACAATAATGCCTACAATCCAATTCATCCTATACAACTCCCCGTTTGCGTCTTATCCATGCTGTTCCAACAACTGTAAGACAGATTGCGAGTCCCAGCCATACACCTGTAGACGCACCTGCCGTCTGAAGCCACTGTGTACCTATCCTGCTGTACTGAGCCTGAATAGTCTGAATATCAGTAACTTCAATTCCAAATTTATCTGCAAGCTGATTAAGATCAATCATAAATTCCATCTCATCAACAGTAGATCCGATTGTAATAAAGATTTTACCGACAAAACGGTCACCCGGAGTAAGCGAATTAATATTTTGTGAGTTACCCCATCCGTTCATATCCATCATGTAAAACTCATACGTACCCTCTGAAAGCTGTGACTTCTGAGGATTCCAGTTAATATTGCCTGCCGCATCAACGGCCACCAATGTAGGATAAAAATCATACTGTCCATTAAGCTTAATCGTAACACCATAAGCAAATTCTCCGCCGGCTTCTGTAATATGTGCCTGCATTGAAGATACTACATGGCCGTATAACGTGCTTCCGTCAGCATAAAGAGCTCCTTCACCGTCAACACGTGAATCCTGAGTTCCTGCCGTTGCGTACTGGATAAGTGTGTGTGGGTAGGCATCCCAGTCGCCATACAGTCCGTCATAAACAATTCCGTTGAAATCACCCGGGTCAACTGATCCGCCACCCTTAAGATTAACTGCCGTAGCAAAAGGTTCTGAACCATACAATCCCAATGAAATCGTACCACCGTTTTTAGGCAGCTGACTCGACGGAATGGCAATCTCCCATCTGTTACCGTTGTATACACAGCTTGCTCCGTCAATACCGCTTATTGAGCCGCCATTATCTCTTGTAAGCTGGAATATTGTCTGATATCCAAGCTCTGACGTTATCGAATATTTACCATTGGAATGTGTGCCTGCTCCTGCGGCAGTCATTCCGCCTATATCCTCAATGTATACGTATGTAAAATCACCATCGTACACTAATGCAGCCGAAGTAATATACTGTGGGTCATGTGTAGGGTCACCTGCCGGATTCTTAGGCACTGCATCCCAGTCCGAAAAATCTCCATCAATCACAATTCCATTGTACTGCGGTACCACAGGCTCTGTAGGTTCCGTTGGTTCTGTCGGCTCTACAGGTTCCGTTGGTTCTGTAGGCTCTGTCGGCTCCACAGGCTGCGTTGGTTCTGTCGGCTCCGTTGGCTCTACAGGCTGTGTCGGTTCTGTCGGCTCTGTAGGCTCTGTAGGTTCTGTCGGCTCTGTTGGCTGTGTCGGTTCTGTTGGTTCTGTTGGCTCTACAGGGTCAGCCGGTATTGGTTCTACAGGTTCTGTTGGCTGTTCTGCTCCTGCAATTGCTGACGAGTTGACCGTAGTTCCGCAAAATGTCAGGTCAAAATCAGAATCAGCAAAAAATGCTGCCGGGATTGCGCAAACCACACTAAATTGACCGGCTTCAGTTCCAACACTGCTGTCCGTAACACTGATTGATGCACCCGGAATGTCATTATACCACGCATCCTTTATAGTCTGTTCATATGTGAACTGAATCAAACTGTTGTTAGCTGAATATCCCGGCATACCCGGATATGACAGCGTAATGACATTACCGGTAAGATAACTCTTATCCCACTCACTCGCAGAATTACCGGTAAATGTAAAATAATAAACATCACCGTCTTTTGCAATGTCCCATGCCGTAACATTTGTGCCACCACCTGCATAAGAATCGGCAATATTGTCTGTGTCATCCGCGTATGCAGTTGTTATTCCGGCAAATCCACAAACTGAACAAAACATAACCATTATACATGTACTTACTGCTGTAATTTGTTTCATCAATAGTTTCTTCATAATATTCCTCCTCCTATATTCTGTGTGTTATAACATATTTACGTAACGGTGTTTCTCCTATTTCAAATCTTTCAAGTGACAATCCGGTATTTTCAAGAATTTTTTCAAGGGCAGCATACATTACCTCGCCAATGTTTTCAATGCTTGTATCGCCGCCAAATTCTTCACAATCATTCAGATATTTATTCTGATACGTTGCAATATATTCTTCCCCATATTTCTCTATATCGTCAAACATTTCAAATTCTTTACTGACTACAGAAATATAAGTTGCTATTTCAAGGCTGTGGAAGTGGCGGTGCTCAAAACAATTATCCGCGCTGTGGCTGATTGTTACAATATAGTTAAAACAATAGCTTATCATACCCTGTACTCCCACCTTTAGTCCTGTCAACGTCAGTATTTTGTAATCTTTTCTAACACTATATTATAACAAATATTTTTTTCTGTGTCTACTCAAAATACAGTCCTTTAATCCTCTCATATTCCCTTGTTATCGCAAGCAGAGTCTCATTATCACCATTGGAATTATCCGGATGATAAATTTTTAAAAGTTCTTTATATCTTTTGCGTAAAGATGCCCCGTCAGTTATACCCTTGAAAAAGACGCGTCCATTTTCCTCTGCACGAAAGTTCTTTCTGGCATCCCTTAAAATTTCATCCCGGAATACGGCTTTTTTATTTTCAAACTGCTCTCTCTCCGCGGTAAGGCGCCTTATTTCATCCTCCATTACCGCCCACTGCTTCTCAAAAAGATTTTTCTGGCTGTCGAGCTGTGCCTTATAGATAGTGTTTTTTCGCTGCTGCTTTTTTAAAATTCCTTTTTGCACCTGTATAAGTTCACGTTCATCATCCAGTTCCTTTTCCTTGGCAACAAGACGCATATTTTCATTAAAAAGCCATTTTTTTAGTTTATTCAGTTCTTCCATATCTGCCGTATCGATATCAATCTGAGGTTTTTTCATATGACCACCCTGCATATTTTATTTACATACTTAATGGGCAAACTGTGAATTATAAAGCTCCGAATAGAAACCATTCATCGCAAGTAATTCCTCATGACTGCCCTGTTCTATGATTTTTCCGGCTTTCATAACCAGAATTATATCCGACTCTTTGATGGTAGAAAGTCTGTGTGCCACCACAAAGCTTGTTCTACCCTCCATAAGTGTATTAAACGCCTTCTGAATCTTTATTTCCGTTCTCGTATCAATCGAAGATGTTGCTTCATCCAGAATAAGCATCGGAGGGAGCTTAAGCATCACCCTTGCAATACATAAAAGCTGCTTCTGCCCCTGTGACAGATTGCCTCCATTTTCCGTAAGAACTGTATTGTAACCATCCGGAAGCCTCTTTATAAAGCTGTGTGCATGTGCCATTTTAGCTGCATTTTCAATTTCTTCATCTGTCGCATCAGGCTTTCCGTATGCAATATTGTCACGGATAGTTCCGGTCTGTAACCATGTTTCCTGCAGCACCATGCCAAGCCGCTCACGAAGAACGTTTCTTGTCATATTCTGCGTATTGATTCCATCAACCTTGATTTCTCCGCTGTCAACATCATAAAATCTCATCAGAAGGTTAATAAGTGTGCTCTTGCCGCATCCCGTTGGTCCGACAATCGCAACTCTCTGTCCCTGTTTTACCTTCAGGTTAAAATCTTCAATAAGCTTTATTTCAGGCACATATGAAAAATATACATGCTCAAAGTTAACACAGCCTTCAAAATCCCTGCCACGCGAGAGAATAGCATTTACACTTGAAAATGCCATTTCTTTTTCCGTTTCTTCCTGCTCATCAAGAAGTTCAAACACCTTGGCAGCACACGCAAGAGCATTCTGCAATTCGGTAATTACTCCGCTTATCTCATTAAACGGCTTGGTATATTGGTTGGCATAACTTAAAAAACATGATAACTGTCCTACTGAGATTGCACCGTTTATTGCGGCAAATGCGCCGGTGATTCCGACACCTGCATAAACCACGCTGTTTACAAAACGTGTTGCAGGATTGGTGATTGATGAAAAGAAAATAGCCTTGTGGCTGCATTCTTTAAGTTCACCGTTAATCTTTTCAAAACGGCTTATCGCCTCATCCTGATAATTAAATGCCTGGACAATTTTCTGGTTTCCTACCATTTCATCAACAAGCCCCGTCATCTCGCCACGAATTTCTGACTGACGTTTAAACAGTGTATATGTCTTTTTTGCAATAAAACCTGCCACAAAAAATGACAATGGTGTTACCAGCACAACAACAAGAGTTATTTTTACGTTGATGGAAAGCATGAAAATCAGTGTTCCTACAATTGTCGTAAAACCTGTAAAAAACTGCGTAAATCCCATCAAAAGACCATCCGAAAACTGCTCAACATCCGTTATTACCCTGTTGAGCATTGAACCGGTCTGATTTGCATCGATGTATCTTAACGGAAGTCCCTGTATGTGGTCAAAGGCTTCTGTACGAATTTTTCTGACAATGCTGTACGTTATATGGTTATTGATACGGTTCATCAGCCACTGTAAAACAGCCGTTATAAAAACAATTATGGTTATCTTAATAAGAATAACTCCTATACCGGCAAAATCAACATTTCCCGGTCCTATAATCATATCAACAGCATTTCCGACAAGGATTGGTGCGTACAGTGTAAATACAACCACGCCCGTCGCAAAAATAAGTGAAAGTGCAACAAATATACCATAAGGAACAATAAGCTTAAGAACACGTTTTATTGTTTCTTTTGTGTCAAATTTGGGATTCTTCTGATTTTTCACGGGACTACACCTCCTTATCCGACAACTGTGACATACAGATTTCCTTATATACATCACAATTTTTAATCAATTCGTCATGAGTGCCGATTCCAACAGCCCTTCCATCTTCCAATACGATTATTTTATCAGAATAACGTACCGTCGACGCTCTCTGTGAAACAATAAACACCGTTGAATTGTCGGTATTTTCCCTGATAGCTGCGCGCAATTTGGCATCGGTAGCAAAATCGAGTGCTGACGAGCTATCATCAAGCACAAGAATACGAGGCTTTTTAACAAGAGCCCTTGCGATTGTAAAACGCTGTTTCTGTCCGCCTGAAAGATTGCTTCCTCCCTGAGTTATCTCAGTGTCCAGTCCGTTTTTCTTTCCCTGAACTATCTCCTCGGCCTGGGCAATCTTAAGAGCTGTGTGAATTTCTTCGTCAGTGGCATCCTTTTTACCCCATTTCATATTATCACGTATCGTTCCCTTAAAAAGTACTGCTTTCTGCGGAACAAATCCAACAAGGTCACGTATATCGCTTATTTCATAATCCTTAATGTTTCTTCCGTTAATCTTAACGCTTCCGCCCGTTGCATCGTAAAATCTTGGAATAAGGCTTACAAGCGAACTCTTACCTGAGCCCGTACTTCCGATTACTCCCACCGTTTCACCCGGCATAACCTTAAAGGATATGTCGGTAAGCGACTCTGCACCGGCTCCGCTATATGCAAAAGAAACATTTTCAAATTCAACTATTGGAACATCATTTTCATTACTGCCTGCCAGTTTAGTGCCGTCAAAACAGATAGCCGTCTGTGAATTCGTGATTGATGACCTGACATCCAAAACAGAAGCAATACGGTCAGCGCATGCAAGTGACTTTGTAATATTTACTATGAGGTTGGCAAGTTTAATTAACTCAACCAGTATCTGTGACATATAATTTACAAGTGCCACAACTTCTCCCTGGGTTATAATCCCGCTGTCTACTTCCTTTCCTCCTGTCCACACAATTGCCACTATTGCAAGATTGACAATCACGTATGTGACCGGATTCATAAGTGCTGAAAGATTACCTACCTTCATCTGAAGATTCTTTAAAACGCTGTTCTTTTCCTGATATGATTCCTTTTCTTCATCCTGCCTGTTAAATGCCCTGATTACCCTTGCACCATTTAAGTTTTCCCTTGTTGCAAGCACAACCTTATCAAGCTGTTTTTGGACATTTGAATACATCGGTATCGATATTTTCATAATTCCAAACACAACAAGTGAAAGAAGCGGAATTGCAACCACAAAAACAAGTGCCGCCTTAACATTTATCGTAAATGCCATTATCATTGCACCAAACACAATAAATGGTGACCTTAAAAACAGTCTTAAAAACAGATTAACACCATTCTGGACCTGATTGATATCAGTTGTCATCCTTGTTATAAGCGTTGATGTTCCCAAAAGGTCAAGTTCCGTATGCGACAATGAATTGATGTGCTTAAACAGGTCGTTTCGAACCTCCGTGCCGAATCCGACCGCTGCCTTTGCCGCAAAATACTGTGCAGTAAGTGAACATGTAAGCCCGATTATTCCAAGTGCAACCAGAATCGCTCCCCTTACGAGGATGTAATGTCTGTCATGATTTAAAATACCAACATCAATAATGTCAGCCATAACAAGAGGAACAAACAATTCAAATGCAGCCTCAAGCATTTTAAATAAAGGAGCAATTATACTCTCTTTTTTATAATTTTTTAAATATCTAAGCAGCTTTTTCATTTCACAATTCCCCGTTATTTTTTATTTAAGGAAGCCATTCACAATCTGGCTTTCAGCTTCCTCTTCAGTAAGACCGAGCGTCATAAGTTTTATTATCTGCTCACCTGCAATTTTACCGATTGCAGCCTCGTGAATAAGACTTGCATCAACGTTATTTGCCGTTATTTCCGGAATTGCACGCACTGATGCATTATCCATGATAATCGCATCACACTCGGAATGGCCTGCGCACTTGTTATTTCCATTGATTTTGGCAAGAAATGTCTGTACCGAATCATCCTTGGCAACAGAACGTGAAATAACATTGGTGCTTGAGTCAACACCGTTAAGGTCAACAGTAAAATCTGTTGTTGCCGTCTGCTGTCCATGAGTCATTAACTTTTCACGGATAATAAGGGTTGCTCCGTCTGAAAGCACGGCCCTCGTATCTCTCTTTGTAGAATCTATTCCGCGAATCTGAACCGTGTCCATCTCCATATATCCGTTTTCATCAATCTCAATTATGGTTGTAGGGTTCATGATACGCTCACCGGTTCCTTCTCCCTGTCCGTAGTGTTTTTCGACATATCTGACTCTTGCGTTTTTTCCAATGTGGAAGGTGTGGATGCCGTCATGAGAAGAAGCATCGCTTCCTCCGTTGTGAATACCGCAGCCTGCGATAATCGTAACATCTGAATTGTCACCGACATAAAAATCATTGTATACAAGGTCTTTAAGTCCTGTTGCACTCAGCACTACAGGAATGTGTACACTTTCATTTCTGGTGCCGGGTTTGATTATTATATCAATTCCTTCCTTGTCCGTTTTTGTAACTATATCAATATTGGCAGTCGTATTTCTGCCTGCTCCCTGTCCGTTTACACGGAAATTATACGCACCCGCAGGTACGGAGTGGAGGTCAGCAACCTGTGCCAGTAATGTCTTCTGAATCTCGTCCATTTCTAATCCTCCTTAAAAAACTTGCAGCTGCTTCCTTCATTTAAAAGCACCGGCAGTATTTCGTCGCGTTTTCCATTTTCCCTGACGCATCCGTCAGCGATAACTACCACACGGTCAGCTATATTAAGAATTCTTTCCTGGTGCGAAATAATGATTATTGAACCCTTATTCTTTTCATGCATCTTTTCAAAGACCTCTATAAGATTCTTAAAGCTCCACAAATCAATTCCGGCTTCAGGCTCATCAAACAGAGAAAGCTTTGTTCCACGTGCAATAATCATTGCAATTTCAATTCTCTTAAGTTCTCCTCCCGAAAGACTTGAATTAACCTCACGGTTAATATACTCTCTTGCGCACAGTCCCACCTCAGACAAATACTCACATGCACCCGATGTGGAAATTTTGTCCTTAGCCGCAAGTGTGATAAGGTCTTTTACGGTAATGCCCTTAAAACGTACAGGCTGCTGGAACGCAAAGCTGATACCCATATTAGCTCGTTCAGTAATACTTTTTTCAGTAATGTCAACACCGTCAAAGATAATCCTGCCGCTTGTCGGCTTAATGATTCCGGCAATCATCTTCGCCAGTGTAGACTTGCCTCCGCCATTCGGGCCGGTGATTGCAATAAAATTATCCTCAAGCTTTAAATTTATATTTTTTAAAATGTCCTTCGTATTGCCCTTTTCTTCCTCAATACTGTAAGACACGTCTCTTAATTCAAGCATAATATCCTCCCGTCTGTTATCTCGTTATTATTTCGTAGCATTCCGGTCTTCTGTCCCTGAAGATTCCCCAGCTTAAACGGTTCTCTTCAATCGCATCAAGATCAAATTCATTTAGTATTATCTTCTCCTCTGTTCTTCCTGCGTCCGAAAGCACCTCTCCCGTCTCATCCGTTATAAATGATGAGCCGTAGAATATGAGCGACGATTCCTGATTGTTATTTTCAGGACAGGCAAGCACAGATTCCTCACCGATTCTGTTGGCAGCAACCACAGGCATAAGATTAGAGCCTGCATGACCCTGCATACATCTTCTCCAGTGCATCATGCTGTCACAGCCCAGAATAGGCTCTGAACCGATTGCCGTAGGATAGAGCAGTATTTCTGCACCCTGTATGGCCATTGCCCTGGCCGTTTCAGGAAACCACTGATCCCAGCATATTCCGACACCAATTGTAGCATATTTTGTATTCCATACCTTAAAGCCTGTATCGCCCGGGCAGAAATAGAATTTTTCCTGATAAAAATGGTCATCCGGTATATGTGTTTTTCTATACACGCCTAATACCTTGCCATCAGCGTCAATTACCGCAACGCTGTTGTAAAATCTGTTGCCGTCTCTCTCATAGAAGCTTACGGGAATAACCACCGAAAGTTTCTTTGCAAGCTTTGAAAAATGTTTGACCGCCTTTGACTCTTTAAGAGTCTGGGCAAGTCCGTAATATTCATATTTCTTTTCCTGACAGAAATACCTTGTTTCAAACAATTCAGGAAGAAGAACAATGTCAGCTCCCTGCTTTGCGGCTTCTCTTACGAGCATATCCGCTTTTTCTATATTAGCTTCTCTTTTTTCCTCACAGCGCATCTGCACTGCCGCAACTGTAACTTTTCTCATATTTCCTCCAATCACTCCGGTATCTGCTGGGTAATGCAATGGATATTGCCCCCTCCAATCAGAATGTTTCCTGCCTGAATCTGTATTATTTTCCTGTCCTTAAAAAGTCCTGCAAGTATGCCTGCTGCCACATCATCATTTGCATCTCCAAATGCCGGCATTACAATCGCGCCATTTGCAATATAGAAATTGACATACGATGCAGCAAGACGTTCACCCTCAGTTCGTGTCGGTTCATCATCCCAGTATTCAATCCCCTCACACTCAGAAGCCTTCATCACTACCGGCTTTGGCAGTGGAAGCTTATGAACCTTTATCTTTCTGCCGCATGCATCCGTCTCAGAGAGAAGATAGTCATAATCTGCCTTTGACATGGCATACTGAGGGTCATTTTCATCGTCTGTCCATGCAAGCACAACCTCTCCCGGTCTTACAAATGCACATATATTATCTACATGCTCATTGGTCTCATCATTATATATACCAAACGGCAGCCATAACACTTTGGTAACATTAAGATTTTCCTTAAGTTTCTCCTCGATTTCCTCACGGCTAAGTCCCGGATTTCTTCCACCGCTTAAAAGACACGTCTCGGTTACCATGGCTGTTCCTTCACCATCCACATGAATCGAACCGCCCTCCAGAATAAAATCTCTGCGGTCATACACATCCGTTTCATACAAATCACATATCCTGCGCGCCATTTTGTTATCCTTATCCCACGGGAAATACAGTCCGTCATATAATCCGCCCCATGCGTTAAATCCCCAGTCAATTCCACGTATGTCGCCCTTATCATTCTTTACGAATGTCGGAGCAACATCGCGTGCCCACGAATCGTCTGACGACATTTCAACTACGCGTATGTGACAAGGTAACATTCTGCGGGCGGTGTCATATTGCAAAAAGCTTGTAAACACTGTAACATTTTCGCTCTCTGCTATGGCACAGGCAACTTCAGCAAATGCTTTTCTTGCCTCAACCGCGCCATACGGCCACGAATCAGGACGTTCAGGCCATATCATAACACAGCCCCTGTGTTTTTCATATTCCGCAGGCATTCTATAGCCATCTTTTTGTGGTGTACCATCTAGTATTCTCATCTATTCTCCATCCGGGAAATCATTTCCTGTCATTTATGTATTATTCCCTATATTATATAATATTTAATCAAGCTTCTCAATAGATTCAATCAAAAAGAGGGCAATGTATTAAATTTTAATACATTGCCCCCTCTTAAACCGGCTCACCCGATTTTAATTTTTATGAAGCATACATCCGCCGTTTTCCGTTTTCTTCATCTCACATTGTACAAATGTTTCTTTGTTTTCAACGGCATTTAATACCTTTTCGTAGCCTGCTTCAACACAGATTCTTCCATCTCTTACCGCAAGTGTTACTTTGTCAGAGACAGACGGCGCTGCAAGAGAACGCGAACCTATGAGCATAACATTGTCAAATTTTTCCTGCTGATAGCGTTTAAAATACTCTATAATTGCATCCGCAACCTCCTTCGGAGTTGCATTGGTGCTGTCGATTACAAGATTATAATTATTTACATCATAGTAATCAATGTTATACAGGTCCTTAAAACGCTCCATTTCAAGATTCTGCCTTAATACAACTGATTCCCTGCATTCTTCCACTGAAGCATATGTTTCGGACTTTCTCTGGTCATCATTGAAAATTCTTCTTGCAGCTTCATTTACATCAACATAAATAAATACATTAAAGCTGTCTTTTAAGAAATTCCATGCAATTCTTGAATCAAAGACTACATTGTCCTTCTCCATGCCCAGCCGCGTTGTACGATTATCAATCATATCATCAATGCTTCTGTCAAGTTTAGCCATCTCGTTTAATTCCACAACAGACACGCCTTTTTCTGCTGCAATAGAGCGGAAGATGTCGCCTCCTGAAATTATTTCATAACCCATTGCCCTAAGTTCACGGCACACACTTGATTTGCCGCTTCCAAGACTTCCCGTAATCGAAAGATTCATTTTCTGTCACCTCGTTAATTATTCCGTTTCTTCGTTTTCTCTTCTTCTGAAAACGAACATTACCATTGCTGAAGAAATCATCATTACAATGCTCCATACCATCTTATTGTAAAATGCATCTCCTGTCTTTACAGGCTTATCAGGATCATCCGGTTCATCAGGTTCATCCGAATCCGTATCATAAGTATTGGTATAGTTTACCCATACCTCCTTATCCTTCTCAACGGTTACCGTCGCCTCGACGCCGGCAATTTCTTCAGAAGCATTGATATTATATGTTACCGTCTTAATCGGATGTCCGTCAATATTATAGACCACCTCTGTAATCCTGTACTGTCCGACAGGTCTTTCAAGTACAAGAATATATCTTCCGCTTGCTTCATCATACGTGAAGTCCCTGCTCACAAGATATGCATTCGAAACACCTGTCAGAAGATCCGTAACGACAAATTCGACAAAACCTTCTGCACTCTTTCTGTCAATATCATTAAACAGTTTGGTAATAACAATTTTTCCTTTTGATACAGTGTCAGGTTCATAGGTATTTCTAAAGTATACATCTATAATATTTTGATTTGAAACACTGATATCAACACTGCTTCCCGAAATATTGCCTCTGTTATCAAGATTATATGTAACACTCTTTAATACAAATCCGCTTACATCCGTTGTTCTTTCAGTAACTGTATAACCTCCGGCTACAAGAGGAAGTTCCATCACGTACTTTCCTGCCTGTGAGTCATACCGGAAATTATCTGCAAGTGAATAGCTTACCGTCCTGCCTGTTGCTTTTTCAGTTACATCGAAGATTACTTTTTCTTCCACATTCTTGCGGTTTATATCTCCGATAATCATCTTTGAAAGAAGAAGTGTACCTGCACTCTTAACATAAGTATTTATATATTTTACCTGTGTTACCTTATCCTTTTTAACAACAATATCAACAGACTTTTCATTTACAACTGCATTGTCATCTACCTGATATGTTACCTCTTTCGTTACGTATCCGTCAACATCAAATGCAGTTTCAGTAATGGTATAACTTCCCACATCGCCGGTAAATTCCTTTTTATATACGTTATTTACCGAATCATATGTAAAATCATCTTTAAGGTTATACACATTTCCTACGCCCGTTTTGTTGTTCTTTACGGTAAATCTGATATTTGATAATGCTGCCTGTTTATCATCATCGTTAATACCAGCAATCGTTTTTACAATTACAAATTTACCCTGCTCCGGTTCATAAGTATCCTTAAAATCAACCTGAATACTGCCATTTAAAACAACATTTGCAATCACGGTTTTACCTTCTGTTTCAGTACCGCCCGTAACCTTATACGTTACATTCTTTGTTTCGTATCCTTCGATATCACAAACAGTTTCACTTACCGTGTAACCTCCCGCAGGCATATCAGGAAGGGTGAGCTTCCATATTTTAGCCGTTTCATCATACGTGAAATCACTTAATTTGTAATTATTAACTTCATTCGTATCATTGTTGGTAACGGTAAATTTAAGTGTGTCTTCTGCGAGTGCTTTATCAACATTTCCTGATATAGTCTTTGTAATTATAAGCTCACCGCGCTCATAATCGTATACATCCTTAAATTCTGCATTAACCGCAGAATCTTTTATAACAGTTATCTCTGCTGCACTGTTTGTGCCATCACCCTGCACGCCATTAACAGT
>JBJEOB010000002.1:0-24163 GCA_051880495.1 Lachnospiraceae bacterium | reverse complement strand
ATAATACTTTCAGACATACGATACAGTCTACTACTAAAAATAAATTATGACATATTACAGTTTGAATGAAAAAATTGCAGACAGAGAGAATAATCTTAACACTGTAAAGCTTATGGCAGCTCTTTTGGTTATAGTAAGTCATGCGTATGCATTTGCAACCGGATATCTGAGGACAGACTGGTTATATATTGTTTCGGGCGAGAGCGGAGATTTTGGTGCACTGGCAGTAAATGCATTTTTCTTCTACAGCGGACTGATGATAACGGGAAGCCTTTTTAGAAATGGTGATACAAAGCGTTATTTTAAAAGAAGGGTGACAAGAATTTTTCCGGCGTTCATACTTGTAACACTGCTTATTGTATTTATAGCAGGGCCTGTTATATCAAGCCTTTCTCCCTCTGAGTACTTTAGAAATGCAGATACGTATGGATATCTGAAAAACCTGATTCTGCTTACGGACCATACGCTTCCGGGTGTATTTACCCACAATATATATGGAAATGCCGTAAATGGACCTATCTGGACAATCAGGGTTGAAGTGGCGTGTTATATAATGTGCTTTATATATTATAAAGCCGGTCTGTTAAAGAAAAACAGGATGATTTTATCTGTAATATCATATATGTTGTTATCGGGTATTATTGGGTATTTTTCATTCAATATAGGCGGTATGCAGGCGTTGATTCTTCCGGTTACAATGTTTTATCTTGGAATGGTATACCGTGTATATGCTGAAAATATCCGCCTGAATAAAAGAATTGCCGTATTTTCGGCGATTGGATTATGCGTATTTATGTTATTGCACCAGTTTATTTTTGCATGCATGGTGTTTTTGCCTTATCTGTTATGTTATCTTGCATTTGCAACAGACAGGAAAAATGTGTATCTGGATAAGCTTGGTGAATATTCATATGAGACATATTTATGGGGCGGATTTATAGGACAGTTAGTAACATTCATGTTTGGCGGAAGTATGTCGGAATATATAAATATGCTGATTACAATTCCGGTTTCCCTGCTGCTTGGATATCTGACGGCAAAAGCAGTTTCGGCAAAATAGCACGCCGGGAAAATATAAGCAAAAATTAAAAAGCTATTGCAGAAAGAGTGATAAAATCATACATCTTTATGCAATAGCTTCTTTTTAATTATTTATTTCTGTCTTGCCTTGTTGTATTCAGCAACCTTGTTGTGAATTCTCTCAACAGGATCAAGAATTTCGCTGATTGAGCAGTCATGATTTAATGTGTCAATGAGTAAAGCAATATATTTACTCATATCAACATTGATATAGTATGGCTTAGACAATAATTCAGGTGACTGGTATACAAGATTTGTAGTGAGAATTTTGTCGATAATGCCATTCTGATATGCCTCATCAATCTTCTTGAAACCATTTGTAAACAGACCAAATGTGCTGGCAGCAAATACACGTCTTGCCTTTCTCTTCTTAAGTTCCTTGGCAACGTCTAAGATACTGTCGCCGGAAGAAATCATATCATCAATAATCATAACGTCCTTGCCTTCTACATTGCTTCCGAGGAACTCATGTGCAACGATAGGGTTACGTCCGTCAACAATTCTTGAATAATCTCTTCTCTTATAGAACATACCCATGTCAACACCAAGTACGTTTGAAAGATAGATGGCACGGCTTGTTGCACCTTCATCCGGGCTTATAATCATTAAGTGGTCGTTATCAAGCTCAAGATCGTTAACGTTTAATAAGAGGTACTTGATAAACTGGTATGAGGCCTGAACTGTTTCAAAACCGCTTAAAGGAACTGCATTCTGTACACGTGGATCGTGTGCATCAAATGTGATGATGTTATCAACACCCATGTTAACCAATTCCTGAAGCATAAGTGCGCAGTCCAATGATTCACGGCCGCTTCTTTTATGCTGTCTGCTTTCGTAAAGGAAAGGCATAATTACAGTAATTCTACGTGCCTTACCACCGGCAGCGGCAATAACTCTCTTAAGGTCAGCATAGTGGTCATCCGGAGACATTCTGTTAAGATTGCCGCCAAGACTGTACTGAAGACTGTTATTACATACATCAACCATAAGGAATAAGTCATAACCACGAACGGATTCCTTCATAACACCTTTGCCTTCACCGGAACCAAATCTAGGTGTCTGAGCATCAAGAATGTATGAATCTCGCTGATATCCGGCAAAATCCAATGTTCCTACATGGGCATTGTTACGGCTTTTTCTCCATTCAACTAAATAGTCATTAACTTTTGCACCAAGTTCTGTGCAGCTTTTTAAAGGAATAATTCCAAGTGCACCAACCGGGTTAGTTTCCAACATAACATCATTACGTGGCATTTTATATATCCTCCATGTCTGTAAAATAAAATTAAGCAATACCTGCTTATAATATAACTCACAACGTTATTCGTCAAGAACTTCCTTATTAAATGTAAAGAAAGTGATTTAATTAGCTGTTTTACGCGAAAGAAGCCGAATATTGTTGCCGAAGAACTTAATTTTTTTATACGAATATGCTATTCGTGAAAAAATTCTGTCCGAATACTGGTCGTAAAGCTTCTCCAAAGAAAAATTGGTAGAAATGATAGTAGCTTTATCTTTTAGAATACGGTCATTAATACAATAGAACAATCTTGAGTTGGTGAAGTTGTTAGAAAGTTCTGTTCCGAGGTCGTCAATGATTAGCAAATCGCAATCAGTAATTTCCTGTAAAACATCATCGCCGTCAGAATCCTTATTGAATTCTGCTTTTGAAAGTGTATTAAAAAACTCTATTGCAGTAAGATAGATGACACTGTGACAGCTTTCTATCAGCTCATTGGCAATGCAGTTTGACAGGAAGGTCTTTCCAAGACCGGTATCACCGTAGAATAAAAGATTCTTTACCGAATCATCACGGCCAAAGTTTCTAACGTAGTCTTTGGTAATTCCAAGCACATCCTTCATATGCTCATAAGAACTTTTTCCCAGCTTATCATCGGTAACGGTACGAGAGTACTTTTCCAGGGAAAATGTAGCGAATGTCTCATCTTTGCGGATATTTTTCGCATTGGAACGCGAATAAAACAAGTCGGTAACAGCCTTTTTAAAACAATGGCATTTATTACCGTCTATAAAACCTGTATCCTGACAATCAGGGCATTGATAAACAGCATCAAGGTAATTGGCAGGATAACCATGCTGACAAAGCAATTCCCTCTTTTGTGATGACAGCTGTTTAATTATATTGTTCAAATCCCTGATTGAAGTGACGGACGCAGATGTATTATCCAGGGCAAATAAAGCATATTCCATGGATAAATCGCCAATCTTGCGGTCGATTTCGCTAATCTGGGGAATTTTACTCTGTATTTCATTCCTACGCATAGTCTGAATTGCATTGTTCTCAGACTGTCGTTCGCTATAGCGGCGCATAATAGATTCGTACTGGGAATTGGTAAGCCGCATCAGTCTATTCCTCCATAAATTGTTTTTCTAACATATCAAAGTCGTATGTACGCTGTGGAAAATCGTTAAACTTGTTAGCACTTTTTGCTGATGAAAAAATCTTCATTGGCTTAGGTGTCACATCTTCAATATTGTTAAGGTCAGAAAGACAGGTAACGTTAAGATTCTTCCATCTGGTAAGGATTGAATCAGCGTATTCAAAACTTGGTGAATGGATAGCTCTGATTGTACGATTGCATGCTTCCAAAATTATATCGTTGTCAAAACAGTAGTCATTATACCACTTGTTAATAAGCTTCTGTTCAGAAGCGGCAGGATTGCGTCCGCTAAGACCAAATGCCTTCATTATTGAAAAAATGCGGTTGTTAAAACGTGACGTGTTATCCTTTGCTTTCTCGATTGAATCTATACCGTCGGCAGCCCATGAAAGAGCAACTTTCTCAATGTATCGCATACTCTTGTGATTATTGTTGACACAATATTCAATAAGATACTCAATAAGTTCCGTAGAAAAATGAAGAGTATCATACAGATACAGAATAGTGTTGGTATCGCTGGTTGTAAGTGTCTTGCCAAGATATTTTTCGGTTATATACAGAAGCTGTCCCAAATCTTCGTTCTGTGAAAGTGCCTTAAGACGTGCCTGTGAAAAAGCAGGTTTTTCCGGAATCTCAGAGGCGGTATCTGTTTCGGCAGTGGCAGCAGAAGCTACGCTTAGGCTTCCCTTGGCAGATTCCTTTTCGGAAGGATTAGGGTGTATGATTGTAAAGTCCGAATTGACAGGAAGAAATGTAACTGCTGAAAGTTCATCATCTTCGCCATATTCTATGGAAATAAGTCCCTTGCCTGCAAAATAGCGCAATGCACGGATGACATCCTTCTCGGTATGGTCAAATCTGTCGGCAATGGAAGAAATGGAAATATCCTTATCAGGGTCTGCCATACATCTTAAAAGGTAGAGATATATTTTAACAAACTCTCCATTGGCCTGTGGCATATAATTATCAATAAAAACGTTGGATACGGTTGTGTAATCCATACGGTTATCAGCTTTCAGTGTCAAACATTTCATAGTAGTGTCTCGCTTTCTAAAACATGCTAAATTGTATTTAGCAAGTGAATTATATCATAAGATACTTTTCTGGGGAATAGGACTTATACCCCAATTTTTCCACAATTATCAACAAAAAATCCACATTGCGCGAAAAACCAATGGTTGATAAATCGTGTATGCAATGTGGATAATGTTGATAAGTCTGATAAAAAGTTACTTAAGCAGATTTTCTCCTACTTCTACGATGTTTCCTGCACCCATAGTTATCAACAAATCATTGTTAATACTGTTTTCTTTAATAAATTTTTCAATTTCTTCGAATGATTTAAAATAATAACATGTACCGCCCAGTTCTTTAATTTTCTCCATCAATGTCGCTGAACTTATACCAAGATTATCCTTTTCGCGGGCTGCATATATATCGGCAAGAACAACGATGTCGGCGAGATTAAGCGCCTTTGCAAAGTCATCCATAAATGCCTTTGTTCTGGTGTATGTGTGCGGCTGGAAAATGCACCACATTCTGTTGTGGGGATAGTGCTTTGCACCATTTAACGTAGCCTCGATTTCAACAGGGTGGTGAGCGTAATCATCAATAATTACAGCATTATTTGGCATAAGCACACCCTTATATTCGAAACGGCGTTTTACACCGGTGTAATTTTTAAGTGATGATGCAATCGTTTCTATATTAATATTAAGCAATTCTCCACACGCAATAGCGGCAAGCGAATTGTAAACATTGTGAACACCCGGAACACTTAATGATATCTTGCAGACTTCTTTCTTATTTTTAATTAATGTATATGTACACATTCCCAGCTGGTTAAATGTGATGTCAGCTGCGCTGTACATGGATTTATCAGGATTACTTCCTACTGTAATGATGTTACGGCATTTTGCATCTTTATAAAAATATTCAATATTCTCAATGTCACTGTTAATGATAAGAGTTCCCTGTGGCGGCAGTTTCTCTGTAAATAATTTAAATGAATGGCGGATATCATCAAGGTCTTTAAAGAAATCAAGATGATCCTCCTGTACATTTAAAATAATATTGATTGTAGGAAAGAACGACAGGAAGCTGTTGGTGTATTCACATGCCTCGGTTAAGAAAACGTCGGAGTGTCCTATCCTGAAGTTGCCTCCGATACTGTCGAGTATTCCTCCAAGCGAAATTGTAGGATCTAAATTTGCTGCCATAAGAATTTCAGAGAGAAATGACGACGTGGTTGTCTTGCCATGTGTGCCGGCAACATTTATTGCAACACGGTAATTTGACATTACAAGTCCCAAAAGTTCGGCTCTTGTAAGAAGAGCAGCACCCGATTCCCTGGCTGCCACAAGTTCAGGATTGTCGTCGCGTATTGCAGCAGTATACACAATAAGGTCAAGATCGTCTGAAATATTTGATGCTTCCTGTTTATAAAAAATATGGCATCCTGCATTTTCAAGTTCTTCGGTTAAATCCGAACGCTTGGAGTCGGAACCCGACACCCTGAAATTACGGCTTGCAAGAAGCTTAGCAAGGCCGCTCATGCTGATTCCGCCAATACCGATAAAATGTACATTGCAAGGTTTATTAAAATCAATCTGATACATTGTAAAAATCTCCTTTACTCTGGAAGAACTCCATTGGAATATTATAATGCCAAGCAGAATAAATATCAAATAGTTTATCCTATAAAAAAGGATATGATATGGGACTTAGAAAAAATACACGGAAATTGTTTACAAAATATATACAACTTATTGGTTATTTTTGCCAAAATAGATAAATATTTCAAAAAAATTCTGTTAATTTTATTCACAAAACAAGAAGTCTGTGTTATAATGTTGCTAAGTCAAAGTATCATAGGATAACTTATATTTTATAATTTTACAGCACGAGGTGATAGCATGATAAAAAAAGAGATGATAGCTATGTTACTGGCAGGTGGACAAGGAAGCCGTCTGGGCGTTTTGACAGCTAAGGTTGCCAAGCCCGCAGTTGCATTTGGCGGAAAGTACAGAATTATTGACTTTCCTCTGAGTAACTGTATTAATTCAGGAGTGGATACTGTTGGTGTTCTTACACAGTATCAGCCGCTTAGACTGAATGCACATATCGGAATCGGTATTCCATGGGATCTTGACAGGAATGTAGGCGGAGTAACAGTGCTTCCTCCATATGAGAAGAGCACTAACAGTGAGTGGTATACCGGTACAGCCAATGCTATTTTTCAGAACATGGATTATATGGAATCGTATAATCCTGAGTATGTACTTATATTGTCAGGTGACCACATCTATAAGATGGATTACAAGGTAATGCTGGATTATCATAAAGCTAACAATGCTGATGTAACAATCGCAGCGATGCCTGTACCGATTGAAGAGGCAAGCAGATTTGGTATTGTTATTACTGACGGTGACAACCGTATTACCGAATTTGAGGAAAAGCCTGCTAATCCGCGAAGCAATCTTGCATCAATGGGTATTTACATTTTCAGCTGGAAGACACTTAAGGAAGCATTGTTAAAGCTTAAGGATCAGCCGGAATGTGACTTTGGAAAGCATATCATCCCATATTGCTTCGGAGAGAACAAGAGGATGTTTGCATATGAATACAACGGATACTGGAAGGATGTAGGAACATTAAGTTCATACTGGGAAGCTAACATGGAATTGATTGATATAATTCCTGTATTTAACCTGTATGAAGAGTTCTGGAAGATTTACACCAAGAGTGATGCACTTCCGCCTCAGTATCTTTCTGCAGAATCTCATATTGAAAAGAGTATTATAGGTGAAGGTACGGAAATATATGGAACGGTAATCAATTCGGTTATCGGTTCGAGTGTTATTGTTGAAGAGGGTGCTGTTGTCCGTGACTCCATTGTAATGAATGGAACTGTAATAAAGAAGGGCACCGTGATCAACAGGGCTATTATAGCAGAAGATGTAACAATTGGTTCAGGATGCGAACTTGGTATCGGACAGGAAGCTGAAAATCAGAAGTTCCCGAAGATTTACAAGGGAGGACTGGTTACTATCGGTGAGAATTCTGTAGTTCCTGATAATGTTAAGATTGGTAAAAATACGGCAATTTCAGGTGTTACTACACAGGCTGATTATCCTGACGGAATACTGGCAGGCGGAGGCACTATTATTAAGGCAGGTGAACAATAATGAAAGCAATAGGAATCATTTTAGCAGGTGGAAATAACAAGATGATGAAGGAGCTTTCCAATAAGAGAGCTATTGCAGCAATGCCAATGGCAGGAAGCTACAGAAGCATCGATTTTGCTTTGAGTAATATGTCTAACTCACACATTAAGAAGGTTGCCGTTATGACTCAGTATAATGCCAGATCATTAAATGAGCATCTGAGCTCTTCAAAATGGTGGGATTTCGGTAGAAAACAGGGTGGATTGTTTGTATTTACACCAACGATATCTGCTGATAACGGCTTCTGGTACAGAGGTACGGCAGACTGTTTATACCAGAACCTTGATTACTTAAAGAGCAGTCATGAACCATATGTAGTTATCGCTTCAGGCGATGGTATCTACAAGCTTGATTACAATGCGGTTCTTGAATATCATATTGAGAAGAAGGCTGACATTACAGTTGTTGTAAAGAAGCTGGACAAGGACGAAGATGCCAGCAGATTTGGTGTTGTAAGTCTTGATGATGACGGAAGGATTACAAGCTTTGAAGAGAAGCCTATAGCTACTAACTCTAATACTGTATCAACAGGTATTTACGTAATCAGAAGACGTCAGCTCATTGAACTTCTTGAGAAAGCGGCAGGAGAGGACAGATATGATTTCGTACAGGATATCCTTGTACGTTATAAAAATGTTAAGAAGATTTACGGATACAAGCTCGAATCATATTGGAGCAACATTTCAACCGTTGACTCATACTATAAGACCAATATGGATTTCTTAAGGAAGGATGTAAGGGATTATTTCTTTAAAGAATATCCTGAGATATATACCAAGGTTGATGATTTTCCGCCGGCTAAATATAACTATGGTTCAGAGGTTAAGAACAGTCTGGTTGCAAGCGGCTGTATTATCAACGGTAAGATAGAGAATTCAATCGTATTTAAGAAGGCATACATAGGCAATAACTGTACAATCAAGAATTCTATAATCATGAATGATGTTTATATCGGAGATAACTCATACATTGAGAATTGTATTGTAGAGAGCCACAATACGATTAGATCCAACAGTAAGTTTGTTGGTGAGAATGGTCAGGTTAAGATTGTAATAGAACAGGTATCAAGATACGACACATAAAAAGTTAAATAGGGAGAATGGTTATGAATATAACAGATGTAAGGGTTAGAAAAGTGGCAAAGGACAGCAAGATGAAGGCTGTTGTATCGATCACAATTGATGATGTATTTGTAGTACATGACATTAAGGTTATTGAGGGTGAAAAGGGATTGTTTATTGCAATGCCTAGCAGAAAATCTACAGATGGAGAATATCGTGATATTGCTCATCCGATTAATTCTGAGACAAGAGAAAAACTTCAGGATATGATTATTAAGGCATATGATGAAGCAGCAGATGTAGAAGAATAATTTAATAACGATTTATTAAGGGCTGTCATACCGTGAAAATGGTATGGCAGCTTTTTTGTATAATAGGAAATAATCATATTTTCCGAATATCGCCAATATAATTAAACACCAAATAATAAGCTTTCGGGAAAGGATTGAGGTTAGATGAAGATACTGAAAACGGTAATACCGCTACTGATTTTAAGTTTTGTGCTTTGTGGCTGCAGCGTTTCTGACAGCAGTACAAAGAAGGTGGCTGATATCGACTTTACGGTCGTAGATGAGGCCAATCTTCCGCAGAAGATAAAGGACGTTATTGCCGAAAAAAAAGAGGAAGAATTTCGGGTTGTTTTTTCGGCAGAGGAAAATATGTACATTGCAATTGGATATGGAAAACACAAGACAAGTGGTTATAGCATCGCAGTAAAGGATTTGTACCTTACTGAAAATGCCATACGAATTGATACTAACCTTATAGGACCGCAGAAAGGTGAGACAATCAATGAAGAACCTACATACCCGTATATAGTAATTATGATAGAAAATATGGATTATCCGGTAGTATTTGATTAGGAGGCAAGAAAATGGAGCTGTTGAAGAAAAATGTTCGGTTAAGCTGTATTCAGAAAAAGATGAAAAAAATGAAAACGGTAGATGAGGATATTAATCTTTCGGAAACTAAGTGTGATATTTCAAAAATTATCTGCAGTACGCATGACATAATGATTGAGGGAGTAAAAACAACAGAAGAAAAGGAAGCGGTAAGAGGTTACATAGAATATGACATACTTTATTTGTGTCAGGACAGCGGAAAACTTGAGCATCTTAACGGAAAGTCCTTTTTTGAAGAAAATTTTGAAACTGATAACACTGCTTCGTTGTCGAATGTAAGAGTAACGGTAGATGTGGAAGATTTTACGGTTAAGATTATTAACAGCAGAAAAGTAAATATAAAAGCACTGCTTGAAATCGTATGTGCGGGTGATGATATTGTTGAGAATGATATTGTGGTCGACACGGAAGGAGAAAATGTCCTCACCAGAAAAGAAAATATGTGTTTTTCACAGATAAAAGCAAGCTGTGATGATGTAATAAGAATAAAAGAGGATGTGGAGCTGCCTAAAAACAAGCCTAATGTGCAGAGAATGATTTTCAGTGATGTGCGGATAAAGTCAAGGGAAAGCAGAGTGATTGAAGACGGAGTTTATGTAAAAGGTGACATCGGAGTATTTGTCATATATGAATCTGACCAGGAAAACCAGATGAACGAATGGTATGAGACGGCTCTGCCGTTTGAGGGCAAAGTAGAAATAAACGGGGTAAATGAGGATATGTTCTCATTTATTATGATAAGGCTTATGGAGCCGTCTGTAACATTAAAACCGGATTATGACGGCGAGGAGAGAGTGTTTGGAATTGAAGGCGTAATTCAGGTAAGCATGAAAATATACAACGAAGAGGAGGAAAATGTGGTATGGGATATGTATTCCACATGCAATCATACATCAATTGAAAGTGAAAACAGAGGCTTTCAGCAGATGGTATTAAAAAATTCACTCAAAGCCAGAGGTTACAACAAATACCAGATAAACGGCGTGCAGGAAAAACCGTTACAGATATGTTATTCGTATGGTAATGCACACATTGAAAATGCCGAGATTAAGGAAAATGAGCTGGTGATAAACGGATATGCCGACATTACCGTAATCTACATAGCAGTTGATGATGCAAGCCCTATGTCGTCCTTTAAATGCCAGGTTCCGTTTGCACAGACGGTTTCATTAAACACAGATACAAATCAGATTGAATATATGCTTGATGCCTGCATTGATCAGATAAATGCTTCAATGACCGGCGGAGATGAAATAGAAGTACGGGTATTTGTCGGAATTGACATCCTTATTATGAATATAGTGGAAAAGGAATTTATTACGGATGCGGCAATGACACCGATGACCGGAAAGGAACTGTCATCATTTCCGGGAATAATAGGTTATATCGCAACAAGAGAGGAGACGCTCTGGGATATTGCAAAACGTTACAAGACAACTACAGACAAAATTAAAAAGGTAAATAAATGGAATACAGATATAGTTAAACGTGGTGATAAACTATTGATAACAAGGTAGGAGAAAAGGATTGCATGTCAGGAGGGTTTTAAGACATGCAATCCTTTTTATTGCTTTTGAATCTTTACGACATCTTTTTTCCAGATATTCATGCGGTAAAGAATATACATAATAAGTGCAGATGAGGCATTGCTTATTACAACGGAGTACCATATACTCTCAAGTCCCATCTTAAGCACAGATTCGCAGATATATAATGTCAGGAATCTGAAAACCCAGATTCTTGATGCATCAATAATCATTGTAACCACTGTGTGGCCCGAGCCCTGGAACAGTCCCATTGTGGCATTATAAATGCCGTTGGTCCAGCAGCACAAAGCCATCAGTGACAGGAAATTGGTTGCATTATATATAACCTCAGGGTCTGATGAAAAAATTGATACAATAGGTCTGGCGATAAATTTACGCGAAAGGATAAGTCCGCTTACAAACAGGAAAATGACAGCAATACGCATGGCAAGCTTATATCCCTGTTCTGCACGGTCCTTCTGGTTGGCACCAATGTTCTGACCGACAATTGTGGCTGTGGCTGAGCCCATTGCATTGGACGGAAGTGAAATAAGACCGTTAATCTTATTGCCGATGCCGTATGCTGCACTCGCAATCGCACCATATTTAAGAACATTTCTGCCCATGAGAAGAAATCCAAACTGCATTGTACTTCCGCCAATAGCAGTAGGCAGACCGACGTGCAGAATTGATTTGAATTTGTCTTTTTCGAAATGAAAATCCCTGTAGCTGATGGTAATGAGCCTATCCCTTCCGGTAAGTGCAAGTAATGCGATGACTGCGCATGGAATCTTGGAAGCAAATGTAGCGATGGCTGCACCTGCAACGCCCAGACCGAATGTAATCATTAACAGCGGGTCAAGTATCATATTGATTACAACACCGAAAAGGTTTAGCAGCATTGGTTTTACCGTATCGCCCTGCGACTGGTAGACGGCGGTATACATGTTTATCGTAAACAGAAACGGGATATCCAGAATAACAATGCGAAGGTATGTGCATGCAAATGTAAATACATCACCTTCTGCACCAAGCCATTTTATGAGGGATGGAGCAAATGCAAAACAAAGTCCGGCACACGCAAATGCAAATACCATTGAGCACAAGTAAATATGTCTGGCCATAATGTTGGCCTGCTTGTCTTCTCTTGCGCCAAGATACTGCGAAATCAGAATTGAACCGGCTGTTGTGATTCCAAGTCCGAAATTGATTATTATGTTCTGAATCGGCGTGACAGTGGTAATTGATGCCATTTCATTTGTACCAAGCTGTCCCATCCAGTATGTATCCGTTAGGTTATACATTGTCTGGATAAAGCTGTTTATAACAATGGGAATTGCCAGCGTCATTATGACAGTTATAAGGTTGCCATTTAAAATAAGATCCCTTTTCTCTGTTTTCTGCATATTATTCTTCCTTAAAGATATTTTAAACTATTTATATTTTATCTTGAAAAAACAGTATTTTCCACTTATATTATATTTAATGAATGAATTACTACAGATTATTTGCCAAGGAGGAACTGCTATGTACTTTAGAATAACAAGGGCAAAACGCGGTCCGTATCATAATATGAAGCAGGCACATCTGCATGACCAGCATGAAATATATTATCTTGTTTCAGGTGAACGTAACTTTACGATTAATGATAATATATTTAAAATTAGCAAAGGTGACTTGATAACAATTCCGGCAGGAGAGATTCACAGGACTAACTGTTACGGTGACGGAAGCCATGAACGAATTGCAATTATATTTGATGATGATGTTATTTCTGACCTTTATCAGAAATTTGGCAGGGATTATATTATGGATGTTATGAAAAATATGTATATGCATATTCCGGACGGAAGAAGACAGTATGTCGAGGACCTTATGAACCGTATGCTGTATGAGGAGGAGACAATTGATGAACTGTCGGAAATGCTCAAGATTACATATTTTCATGAACTGGTGCTGTTTATCATAAGATGTTATAAGAACGGTTCCAATGTGGAGGAAATTGATGCCGCCAATGAGCTTATTCAGAATGCGGCAAAATACATTTATGAAAACAGTGACAAAAATATAGGACTTAATGATGTAGCTGACAGGTTTGGCATGAGCAGCTCTTATTTTTCAAAAAAATTTAAATCAGTTACAGGTTTTGGCTTTAAGGAATATCTTATAAGTGTCAGGATAAAAAAAGCGTCGGATCTTCTGATTATGACAAAGCTTTCTATTACGGAAATAGCGATAAGATGTGGTTTTAATGACAGTAATTATTTTGGGGATGCATTTAGAAGAATAAAAGGTGTTTCGCCCAATAAATACCGTAAAAATAAGGGTGCCGTATAAGCACCCTTTAATTAGTTCTTGTTTTTTTCTTTTTTATCCTTGGAATTTTTAGGATTCTTCGCTTCCTCAAATTCGTTGAGCTGGTCTATCACACTTTCAATTACATGTTTCTTGGCAAAAACATCAAAGCTTAACATACAAACGAGAGAGAAAAGCTGGAGATACCTGCGTTCATCCTCATCGGAGACATCAGAAAAAAGTTCCTGTGAATCTCTCTGTGTTCTGCTGATTAACTTGGCTATTTCAACCATCTGGCTTCGCTCGTAATTGTATATTTCCTTGTATATCTTCTCAAGCGACACACTGCCCTGTCCGTCAAAAAATCCATTTGAAAGAGGAGTCAGTAATGACTGGATATCACTGATTGATAAAATGTTTTTGAAATAATATATAAAGATCAGCATTATCATGTGATCCTTGGAATATTTTTTCTTGACCGGAGGAGGCAGCAAATCATTCTTGGCATAGTTGTTAATCATTGTCTTTGTCAGAATCTTGTCATCTGAATAACGCTTGGCGTCATTGAGATGATCTTCCATGAAAGTTGTGACCTGGTCCATATATAAGTTGATATCAGGTATTTCATCCGGACGGATGTATGTCATTTGAGCAAGCCTTTTGACTACTGAATTGACGAAATCCTTAGTATCGTTAGACATATCGTACCTCTTTTTTGCGTATTATTATCATATAATTATAAACCATTTGACGTATTTAGTAAACAAGTTTGTCATATAAAAATTCTATAAAATTTAGTATATAAAATTTAGTGACAACGAGGAAAAAATGTAATATAATCAGATTGTACTTTTAATAAAGCAGTTATCTGCGGTGATGTAGGAGGGTAACATGGGAATTTTATCAAGATTTAAGGACATTATGGCATCCAATATCAATGCTTTGATGGATAAGATGGAAGATCCGGAGAAGATGATCGACCAGTACTTAAGAAACCTTGAAAGCGATCTTGGCAAGGTTAAGGCTGAAACAGCAGCAATCATGGCTGAGGAGACAAGAGCCAAGAGAGATTTGGATGAATGTGTTAAAGAAGTAGAGAAGATGCAGGATTATGCACAGAAGGCAGTACTTGCCGGTAATGATGCAGATGCTAAGGCATTTCTTGAAAAGAAGCAGCAGCTTGTTACTAAACAGGGTGCTCTCGAAACAGCATATACGGCAGCGGCTGAAAATGCAGCTAAGATGAGACAGATGCATGATAAGCTTGTTGCAGATATCAATGACCTTAACGCCAGAAGGGATGCGATTAAGGCAAAGGTTAAGGTTGCCAAGACAACCGAAAAGATTAACAAGATGACTTCAAACACAGCAAGCTCAGAAGCTTCTCTTGCAGCATTTGACCGTATGGAAGCTAAAGCTAACCGTATGCTTGACAAGGCTAATGCCATGACAGAGCTTAATGCCAGTGCACCTGGAGTTTCAATGAAAGATATGGAAGCTAAGTATGCGTCAGCATCATCAGCAGCAGTTGATGATGAACTTGCAGCGCTCAAGGCTCAAATGGGTGTTTCACAGCAGTAATTATTAAGCCACAGCCCTGGCCCAAGACCACATATTCTGGTTTTTGACTGGGGCTTTATTTATATGACAGGAAATTGCACTGTAATTTCTTTATCCTGTAACCGGGAGGTAAATTTATGGCTGATGAAATCTACTATTGTGAAGCCTGTGGCGGCATAATGGAATTTGACGTAAAGACACAGGCTCTTAAATGTCCGAACTGTGACACTGTAGTTCAGATTGCAAATAACAGTGAGGATATAGTGGAACATACCCTTGACATGAATGCCATCAATAAGATACGTGTTGAAGAAAAGACAACCGTGACCATGGTTTGTTCCGGATGCGGGGCACCCATTGAGGTTGAAAGTAACAGCACGGCACTGTCGTGTCCGTATTGCGGCTCAAGCTATGTTATTGCCGATAAGCAGGCTGAAACTATTGTTCCTGACGGAGTGGTAACATTTAAGATAACTGTTGCCGATGCCAAGGATATTTTCAGAAACTGGATTAAGAAACGTTATCTTGCGCCAAATGCATTAAAGAACCTGTATCAGCATGGAAAGTTTCAGGGAATGTACATACCGTACTGGACATTTGATGCAGACGCGCATGCATATTATCGCGCAATGGGCGGACGAAACCGTACGGAGACATATAAGGACAGTAATGGTAATACACATACCAGAACTGTTACGGACTGGTATGCAACAACAGGTAATGTCAGAAGATTTTTTGATGATGTACTTGTTTGTGCGTCAGAACGTAATGATAAGATTTTGTTAAATGGTATAGATAATTATGATACGAAGAATATGCCGTCATATTCTCCTGATTATCTGTCAGGATATGGTTCAGAGGTATATTCAGTTGATTTAAAGACCGGACATGACAAAGCAATAAGAAGGATGTCAGAAACGCTTCGGTCCATGGCAGCAGACGATGTGCTAAAAAGATATGATGCGGTCAAGGATGTGCGAATTGATGCGCATTTTAACAATGAGACATATAAGCATGTACTGGTGCCGGTTTATTCAACAAATTATTCTTTTAAGGGTAAGAATTATACAGTTCTCATCAATGGGGAAAACGGAGCAATTAAGGGTGAATACCCGAAGAGCGTTGCCAAGATAGTTGCAATTATTGTTGCGGCAGCGGCAGCACTGATTCTGATATTCTCATTACTGGGACGTGATTCAGATTACTATGAGAAGAATGATTATAACTCATCAACATTGCTGTGTGAGGAATGTGATGAAATAGTATATGAATATGAAATGCCGGAGGATGTTTCGGCAGATTTTATGGAGGTATAAGATATGGGAATTTTTAGCGGACAGTTGGCAAATGTTGTTGAATGGGAAGAATATCGCGATGACATTGTTTTCTGGAAATGGTCCAACAAGGAAATTAAAAAGGGCAGCCGTCTGATAATCAGACAGGGCCAGGATGCCATTTTTATGTATAATGGTAAGGTTGAAGGTATTTTTAAGGATGAAGGAAGCTATGATATTGAATCACAGATAATTCCTTTCTTATCAACACTTGCCGGATTTAAGTTTGGCTTCAACAGCGGTATCCGTGCAGAAGTATTATTTATTAATACAAAGGAATTTACATTAAAGTGGGGAACAAAGAATGCAATTTCGATTCCGGCACCGGGACTTCCGGGCGGTATGCCAATCCGTGCTTTCGGTACATTCAGCTGTAAAGTATCAGACTATATGGACCTTATCGAGAAAGTAGCCGGTGTTAAGAAGCAGTACAGCATTGATGAAGTTCGTGAGCGTGTGCTCGGTGTTCTTGACCAGCTCCTTATGAAGTGGATTGCCAAGGAAGGCAAGGATATGTTTAATCTTCAGGCTAATGCATACGATATCTCGCTCGGAATACGCGGGGATCTTGATATGGAACTCAGCAAGATTGGTATGACAGTAACAAGCTTTGCAGTTTCAAGCTTCTCATATCCTGAAGAGGTTCAGAAAATGCAGGAGAAGGCTGCATCACAGAGCATGATAGGTGATATCAATAAATATACACAGGTTGCAATGGCTGACGGAATGGGCAAGGGAAGCACAGGCGGCGGTGTTGCTTCGGATATGGTTCAGATGCAGATGGGCATGGCTATGGGACAGCAGATGATGAACAACATGGGCATGACAAATAACATGGCAAATGCCACACCTTCAGCACCTGTTGCAGGTAACGGCACTGCACCTAAGTTCTGTCCTGAATGTGGTACACCTACAGGCGGAGCAAAATTCTGTCCGGAGTGCGGTACCAAATTAGTATAATACAGGAAGTTTTTTATGAGTATTTATGATACATTAAATGAACAGCAAAAAAAAGGTGTATTTACAACAGAGGGCCCGGTTCTGCTTCTTGCAGGAGCGGGCTCTGGTAAAACCAGGGTACTTACACACAGAATTGCTTATCTTATTGAGGAGAAACAGGTTAACCCATATAACATTATGGCGATAACCTTTACTAACAAGGCGGCAAAGGAAATGCGTGAAAGAGTGGATAATCTTATCGGATACGGTTCAGAAAGTGTCTGGGTATGTACGTTTCACTCAACATGCGTACGAATCTTACGCCGTTTCATAGACCGTCTCGGCTATGGCACCAATTTTACCATCTACGATACTGACGACCAGAAAAGCGTGGTAAAAGACATAATAAAGAGAAGAAATCTTGATACAAAGCTGTATAAGGAACGCACCATACTTGGGGCGATTTCTTCTGCCAAGGATGAACTTATCAGTCCTGATGAGATGTATATAAATGCAGGTGGAAATTATGCGGAGAGAATGACCGCAGAAATTTACCGCGAATATCAGGAAACACTAAAGAAAAATAATGCGGTGGATTTTGATGACCTTATATGTCTTACGGTAGAACTTTTCAGAGAATTTCCTGATGTTCTTACATTTTATCAGGAACGTTTTAAATATATCATGGTTGACGAGTACCAGGATACCAACACGGCACAGTTCAAATTTGTAAGTCTGCTTGCGGCAAAATATGAGAATCTGTGTGTTGTCGGTGATGATGACCAGTCAATTTATAAATTCCGTGGTGCCAATATCGGCAATATTTTAAATTTTGAGGACACATACCCTAATGCCTGCGTAATTAAGCTCGAGCAGAATTACCGTTCAATGGGTAATATTCTTAATGCCGCCAACGGAGTCATAAAACATAATCTCGGTCGAAAGGACAAGGCACTCTGGTCTGATAAGGGCGAAGGAGATAAAGTCATTTTTACCGTATATGACAACGGCATTGAAGAAGCAGAGGGCGTTGTAAATGACATAAAAGAAAAGGTCTTAAAGGAAGGCTATTCCTACAAGGACTGTGCCGTGCTTTACAGAACCAACGCACAGTCGAGAGCACTTGAAGAAAGGTTTATAACTGCCAATGTCCCTTACAGGGTATATGGCGGTGTGAATTTCTACCAGCGCAAGGAAATCAAGGATATTCTTGCATATTTAAAAACTGTCGATAACGGACTGGATGATATAGCGGTCAAGCGAATCATAAATGTTCCCAAAAGAGGCATTGGTGCCACTACCATTGCCAAGATTGATACTTATGCAATCGAGAGGGATTACAATTTCTTTGACGCCCTTGACATGATAGACGATGTTCCGGGAATAGGTAAAGCAGCGTCAAAGATAGAAGCATTTACTGATTTTATCAGTGTCTTAAAAAGCAAGGCTTCATCAATGCCGGTAGATGAATTTATAAAGGAAGTCATCGAAAGCACCGAATACAGAAGTGTTATCGAATCAGAAGCCGACACCGATGATGAAGTTGCTGACAGACTGTCTAACCTTGACGAACTTGTGTCAAAGGCTTCGACATACATGGAAAATGCCGAAGAAGAGCCGACACTTAGCGGATTTTTGGAGGAGGTTGCGCTCGTTGCTGATATAGATAACATGGATGAATCGGTCAACCGTGTATCTCTTATGACACTTCACAGTGCCAAGGGACTCGAATTTCCGGCAGTATATCTTGTCGGAATGGAAGACGGATTATTCCCAAGCTATATGACGATTTCCTCTGGAAATATGGATGACATTGAGGAGGAGAGACGCCTTTGCTATGTAGGAATAACGAGAGCAATGAAGTCTCTGAACATAAGCTGCGCAAGACAGCGAATGATACGAGGCGAAACATCATATAATCCTGTATCCCGTTTTGTTAAGGAAATACCGCCATTATTGCTTGAAAAGAGAGAGCAGGGTTTTACTGCAGGTTACAGAGCCCAGGCAAAACCGTCATTTGTACAGGCACAGTCAGTGGGTGGATTTGGTAAACCGGTGATAAAACCTGATTTTATGCCTTCTGTTCAAAAAACTAATTATTCAGCACCAAAGCCAATCGGCAATCCCAAGGCTGATAAGCTGGAATACGATGTCGGTGATACGGTTTCACATATTAAATTCGGAACCGGTGTGGTCAAGTCCATAGTTGAAGGCGGAAGAGACTACGAGGTAACGGTCGATTTTCAGAATTTTGGTGTCAAAAAAATGTTTGCAAGCTTTGCAAAATTAAAAAAACAGTAGTAAAATAACGCATTTAGTGTTATAATATTCAAAAGTGGAAATATTTAAGGGAAAGGATGTGCCTTTATGAATATGAATAAATTAGAAGAATTACTTGCAGCAGCTAAGTTAAATGATTTTGGTAAGAAGAAGGAAATCGTTGTTGAGGAGAAGAAGTCATGCAATCCTGTTGTATGTATTCTTGCAGTTATCGGTGCGGTAGTAGCCGTGGCAGCAATCGCATATGCCGTATACCGTTATTTCACACCGGATTATCTTGATGATTTCGAAGAAGACTTCGATGATGATTTTGACGACGACTTCTTTGAAGATGAAGAAGCTGGCGATGAAGAATAATTACAGTTGAAGCAAAACCGCCGGATTGTGTGCGCAGTCTGGCGGTTTTTTGTATAATAGGAAATTTCCTATTATACAAAAAACGCTCCGCGAGGAACGCACTGTGGCGGATTGGAAGAGTGCTAAAAAATAATAACATGAATTGGAGATAACATGAAGAAGGGTGATATTTTACAGGGAACCGTGGAAAGAGTGGATTTCCCTAACAAAGGAATTGTGGCAGCAGAAGGCGTGGATAACAAAATCATCGTAAAGAACACCATCCCGGGTCAGAAAATAAATGTTCAGATAAACAAGTTAAGAAAAGGCAAGGCAGAAGGACGGGTTGTTGAAATCCTCGAAAAATCGCCAATCGAAACCAATGAAGCCTGCCGGCATTTTGGACAATGCGGAGGCTGCATTTACCAGACCGTGTCATACGATGAACAGCTAAACATCAAGAAAAATCAAATAAAGGGCCTTCTTGACTCTGTTGCAGACTACGAATACGAATTCCAGGGCATCAAGGCAAGTCCGCGTCATGAAAGCTATCGAAACAAGATGGAATATTCCTTCGGCGATGAAGTCAAGGACGGCCCTCTTGCCCTCGGTATGCATAAGCGTGGCAGCTTCCACGACATCGTAACAGTGAACGGCTGTAAAATCGTTGATTCGGATTACAACGCAATCCTCAACTGTGTCCTCGCATTTGCATCAGAATCAGGTCTTCCGTTCCTCCACAAAATGAGCCACGAGGGATATTTCAGACATCTTCTGGTCCGCAAAGCAGTAAAGACGCAGGAAATACTTGTTGACATTGTAACCACAACCCAGTATCAGCTTGACTTTTCTGCCCTTATAAATGACATTCCGGCACTCCCGCTTTCCGGAAAGGTTGTTGGCATTTTACATACATTTAACGACAGCCTTGCTGACATCGTACAGAATGATTCGACAGAAATCCTCTACGGACAGGATTATTTTTATGAAGAGCTTCTCGGTCTCAAATTTAAAATTACTCCTTTTTCATTCTTCCAGACCAACTCTCTCGGCGCTGAGGTGCTTTATCAGACAGCACGTGAATATATCGGTGATGTGGCAGGCCGGACTGTATTCGATTTATACAGCGGCACAGGAACGATTGCCCAGATTATAGCGCCGGTTGCCAAGAAAGTTGTAGGCGTGGAGATTATTGCTGAGGCTGTGGAGGCGGCAAAGCAAAATGCTGCGTTAAACGGGCTTGACAACTGTGAGTTCTTAGCCGGCGATGTGCTAAAGGTTCTGGATGACATCACCGAAAAACCGGACATGATTATCCTCGATCCCCCAAGGGATGGAATTCATCCAAAGGCACTTACCAAAATTATCGATTATGGTGTGGAGCATCTGGTTTACATCTCCTGCAAGCCAACCAGCCTGATACGTGACCTTGCCGTATTCCAGGAGTCCGGTTACCGCGTGGTGAAGGCGTGTGCAATTGATATGTTCCCCGGCACAGGACATTGCGAGAGTGTAGTTCTTTTGTCCAAACTGAAAGGCTGATGATTATGTTGAGGTGGAGTTGGAGTTGGATGAGTTTGATGTGACGAGTGCGGAGAGCAAGGCGACTTATGCGGAGATTAAAGATTATGTGAAAGATAAGTATGGCGTGAATGTGCATACTTCTTATATTGCACAGGTGAAGCGTATGTGTGGGCTGGATATGGGTGTGAATTATAATAAGTCCAAGAAAGAGAATCCAGAGGTGAAGCAGTGTCCGCAGGAGAAGGTGGAGTATATTAAGGATGCGTTGAGGCACTATAGAGAAATTTGAGCAGAGGAGATAATTATGGGCATAGAGACAGCAAAGACAGGTAAACTATTATATCATTTAACAAAGCTTGACAATTTGGAGTCCATTATAAAATATGGTTTACTACCAAGGGAAAAAGTAATTGAGCAAAAGATTAATTTTGGAGATATTGCAAATCCTGAAATAATATCAAAGAGAACAGAATTGGGCTTAGATGCATATACACCGTTTCATTTTCATCCATATTCAGCTTTTGATGTTGCAGTAAAACATTCATATCAAGAACAGGATATGATATACTTATGTTTTGACAGAGAGTTAGCAAGAATGAATCATTTTAAAATACTTCCACTGCATCCTTTGTCAGCAGAAGAATGTATATTATATGATTATGATGAGGGGTTTCAGAGGATAGATTGGGGTACTATGATGGAAAAAAATCGAATAGATGATTATGCTAAACATGTAAAAATGGCAGAATGTCTAACTGAAAAAACTATTCCAATTAATCATTTTAAATGTATCTATGTTCCGTCAGAAGATGTTAAGGAAAAAACTATATATATTTTGAACGAAAATGGAGTTGATTTCCCACCACCATTTATTAATGTTATGGGCGTTTGGTTTAATGAGTGATTATGATATTGGAAAGGAGGACACCATGATAGAATTTGTTACGGGTAATATTTTTGATTCTGGTGCAGATTGCCTTATAAATACAGTTAATTGTGAAGGTTTTATGGGGAAAGGTATTGCATATCAGTTTAAGATGCGTTTTCCTCAAAATAATATTGATTATGTAAAAGCGTGTAAATCAGGTAAACTTAGAATTGGTACAATTCATTATTACAAAGAAGATGGAGTTTGGATAGTAAATTTCCCAACTAAAGATAAATGGCGGGAAAAATCTAAGATAGATTACATCGAAAAAGGATTAGATTTACTTGTTAAATTTATTGCTGAATATAAACCTAAAGTAATTGCAATACCACCGTTAGGATGTGGAAATGGCGGTCTTGATTGGAATGTTGTAAAAAGCATTATTATTGATAAATTACAAAATTATGAGACGGAATATAATTTTTTGGTGTATGAACCGTCTATTTCCTATAAAGCAATGCCAAAACAAGCACCAGACATAAGTGTTTCAGGACTGGTATTATTACAAATTCGGCTGCATCTAAAAAAATTTAATTCATTAAGATTGCAGAAAGCAGGGTATTTTACAAATTATTTTTTAGAAGAAGAGTATTTTAAATTTGATAAATGGAAGTATGGACCATACGCACATTCTATCGATATTGTCGCAAAATCTCTGAATGAATATCAAAAATACTATGGTTTAACTAATTCACAAGACACATATGACCAAGTATATAAGGTAATATGTAGTAAAAAGACAGAGGAAAAGTTAGCGAAATTACTTCCTGCAATTGATAAGGCAACATCGTATGTGAATCAAATTGCAACAGATAAAAAATTGGAGGGAGTTGCGACAGTTCTATTTATTATTCAAAAGAATAATCAAATTTCTGAAGATAATATTGTTAAGTATTTTAAGGAATGGTCAGAAGATAAAGCAAAAAGATTTTCTAAAAGTTATATAAGAGAATGTATAAATTATCTAGTTGAAACAAACATAGTTACAAAAGATATTTGTGGAAATTACGAGATTTATGCAAATATGTGGAAATAATGTAATTGCATTCAAAACTTTTAAGAACTGATAAAAATTCTTAGATGGCGAAAAATCAAGGGATATAGTGGGTTAAATTCTTACATTCATAAAGAGCAATGAAAAAGAAAGTCTTCCTCTTATGGATAATCAAAGTAAAGAAATGCTGGTTAGAGAAATCTGACCGGCATTTTTGAAAGGGTGGACTTTTATAGGCTTAGATATAATAGTATCTAGCAAGAGAGTTTGTAAATTGCAATTTTCAATTTGCAATTGAGAAAAAAGATAAAGAATGTTACAATATATTTCAGAAAAATTGTTTGAACATTTATCAAAGTGGAGGATTAAAATGGCGGTAAACTATAGTAAGTTATGGGATATTTTGAATGAGCGTGGAATAATGAAGACTGAGCTTATAAAAGATGCCAAAATCAGTACCAATGCTATGGCAAAGCTTGGTAAAAATGAAGATGTTAGAGTGGGTGTATTAGAGAAGATATGCTTGACCTTGGATTGTAAGCTGGATGATATTTTGGAATTTGTGCCAGATAAGGAATAAGCTGATTCTGGCAAATATGTATACGTTTTAGTATTAACTTCCGATAATAAAAATTATCAAGAAGTTAAACGAAGGATAGGAGGTAGCTATGGTTTCAAACTTTGAATTTTTGGAAAAGGATTTTCCGGTACTTGCAAACTATGGAGAACTTGCAGAAAAGTACTGTTATTCAGATTCCAATTCATGTCTGATGAAA
>JBJEOB010000001.1:0-24212 GCA_051880495.1 Lachnospiraceae bacterium | reverse complement strand
TCCCCGTATCGGAATGAGGCAGATTTATCTGCGAATAAGGGTGGCACCACGAGTATATTCGTCCCTGACTATAATAGTCAGGGACTTTTTTTATTTGATAGGAAATTTCGTTGAAATTTCTCTATCTTGTTTGATAGAAAATTGCGATGCAATTTCTCTATCCGGTGCAAAAAAATTCCTGACTGAGTGTAAAGGAGTTTTGATATGCAAAGAAATTTAAAAGCCTACAGAAAAACGGTAAGTATTGTAAATGAGACTTCAGTTGCAATATTTGAGGCGCTGGGTAATGAAAAGACGGGTTTCCTTCTTGAAAGTTATGATAAGAATCATGACCGTTACACGATAATGGGAGTTGAACCGGAGGAAATCATCCGTTCCGAAAAAAATTCGCTTGTGATTATCAAAAAAGACGGAACGAAAGAAAGCAGGGAGGGCAATCCGTTAGAGCTTCTCAAAAAATATTACAGTGATTTTCATGTGACGAAGGAAGACGGAGAACTTGCATTTACAGGCGGTCTGGTCGGATGTCTCGGGTATGATTTTGTGAGATATTCGGAAGAACTTCCGGATAATAATCCTGAGGAAATCGGAATTGAAACGGTACAGTTCATGCTTGCTACAAAATTTATAGTAATTGACCATGTGGCAGAGACACTTACGGCTGTCGTGCTGGGCGAGGATACGCCGGACGGCAGGACTTTGGCGGTAAAAGAGGCCGAAGAAATGATTGAAAATGTAAGAAAGAACATCAAGCCGGTAAAGACAGGAATAAAGCAGGACGGTAGAATAATTAAGAAGTCGGATACCCTGGAGGAATACAGTGCCAAGGTAAATAAGATAAAAGAATATATCAGAGAGGGGCACATTTTCCAGACGGTTCTGTCGCAGCGATGGACGATAGAGACGAAGCAGGATGGATTTGCCTTATATAAGGAGCTAAGGGAGCTTAATCCTTCACCATACCTTTATTATTTTAATTTTGGTGAGTTTGAGGTAATCGGAAGCTCGCCTGAAATGGTGGTAAAACAGCAGGAGAGCAAAGTATTTACCTGTCCGATTGCAGGAACAAGGAGAAGAGGCAGTACAGAAGAGGAAGATATCGCTCTTGAGAAGGAGCTGCTTGCAGACGAGAAGGAAAGGGCAGAACATGTAATGCTTGTCGACCTGGCAAGAAATGATATGGGAAGAATTTCTGAGTTTGGAACGGTTAAGGTTTCACAGTTTATGAACATTCAGAGATATTCGCACGTAATGCATATCGTTTCGCTGGTAGAGGGAAAGAAAAAGGGCGAGTTTCATCCGTTTGACCTTGTTTCATCGTTCCTTCCGGCAGGTACGTTAAGCGGTGCACCGAAGATTCGTGCAATGGAAATCATTGATGAGCTGGAAAGCGTAAGGCGCGGGCTTTACGGTGGCGCTACAGGATATGTGGATTTTAACGGTAATATGGATTTCTGTATTACGATAAGAACGATGATAAAAAAAGGTGATAAAGTGTATTTGCAGGCGGGCGCAGGAATTGTGGCGGATTCCGTTCCGAAGAACGAATATATGGAGTGCTGCAACAAGGTTATGGCGCTTGCAAAGACTTTGGTAAAGGAGGAGAATTTGTAATGATACTTATAATTGATAATTATGATTCCTTTACTTATAACCTTTATCAGTATATAGGAACATTTAACACGGACATCAGGGTGGTTCGTAACGATAAAGTGACAATTAAGGAAATTGAGGAAATGAATCCGGAGAAAATCGTTGTTTCGCCGGGTCCGAAAAGCCCGCTTGAGGCAGGAATATGTGTGGAGGCTATACGATATTTTGCGGGAAAGATTCCTATTCTTGGTATCTGTCTCGGACACCAGAGCATCGGTGTTGCATTTGGAGCAACAGTAAGCTATGCCAAGGAGCTGTTTCATGGCAAGCAGTCAGAAATAACACATGACGGCAGCAGCATTTTCGAGGGAATTGACGACAGAATCAAAGTCGCAAGATACCATTCATTAGCAATTATTGAGTCGACTCTTCCGGATTGCCTTAAGGTTCTCGCAAGAACCGACGATGGCGAAATAATGGCTGTAAGGCACACAGAATACCCTGTTGTGGGACTTCAGTTCCATCCGGAATCAATTTATACGGAGCATGGAAAACGTCTGATTGAGAATTTTGTAAATGGAAGGATTTAGCCATGATTTTAGATGAGATAGTAGAATCAAAAAAGAAGAGACTGCCACAGCATAAGGCGATAATAAGCGAAGCAAAAATGAAAGAGCTGGCACTTAAGAGTACACGCAGGAGCTTTTCATTTTACGATGCACTTGCAAAGGATGGTCTTTCAATTATCGGTGAATTTAAGAAAGCTTCACCGAGCATGGGTGTGATTAACAGTAAGATTGAATTAACGGACAGAATTGACCAGTATAATAACTCTGTTGATGCGATTTCCGTTCTGACTGAGGAGGACCATTTCAACGGTGGTGTCGATTATTTAAAGCAGGTAAGGGAAATTTCTAATCTTCCGATTATACGCAAGGATTTCATCATTGAAGAATATCAGGTGTATGAGGCGAAAGTAATCGGTGCTGACTGTATACTGCTTATTGCGGCAATCCTTGATGATGCAACGTTTAAGAAGCTTTATGATTTAGCTTACAGCCTTGGAATGGACGTTCTCTGTGAGGTTCATGACGAAGAGGAAATGCAGAGGATGTTAAAGCTTGATGTGAAAATCATCGGAATCAATAACCGCAACCTTAAGACATTTGAAATCGAGCTTGAGACAACAAGAAGACTTGCAGGCATGGTTCCGGATGATAAGGTGATTGTTTCGGAAAGCGGTGTTACCGAGGATGAACATATAAAACTGTTAAAGCAAAGTAACGTGGATGCGCTCCTTATCGGAAGGGCATTTATGGAATCGGAAAATCCGAGGGAACTTGCTACACACTGGAAGAAGGTGTACGATGCCAAAAATTAAGATTTGCGGGCTTACAAGAGTTGAGGAAGCGGATTATCTGTATGAGGCAGGCGTGGATATGGCGGGCTTTGTGATGTATTATCCAAAGAGCAAAAGAAATGTGTATCCGCCCGATGCTCTTCCGATTAAGGAACGGCTTCATGCGCTTAATCCGGACATTAAAACGGTTGCGGTAACGGTTTCGCCGACTATTGAACAGCTCCTTGCCGTTGAACGGATGAAATTTGATTTTATACAGATTCACGGTGAACTTAAGGAGGAAGTACTAAGCCGGGCAGAGATTCCGATACTTAGGGCCTTTAATATCGACAATGCTGTTGAAACGGCGGATGTGTTAAAGGAAAAGAAGATTCGCGGCATAGTATTTGACGGTAAAGTTCCGGGCGGTGGAGAGACATTTGACTGGTCGGTTGTTAAAAATTACAACAGGCAGGATAAATGGCTTATGCTGGCAGGCGGGCTTAATGCTTTTAATGTTGCTGACGCAATAAAGGAAGCCAATCCCGATATTGTGGATGTAAGCTCGGGCGTTGAATATGAAGGAGAGTTTCGGGGAAAGGACCCGGAGAAAATAAAAAAGTTTGTAACGACAGTGAGAAAATTGGAAATTTGAATGTCAGACAGGAGGACAAAATGAAAAAAAGTTATTACGGAGAATTTGGAGGACAGTTTGTTTCGGAGTCTTTGATGAATACTCTTGACGAGCTTGAGAAGGCATTTGAGGAGGCAATAAAGGATCCTGAATTCATTAAGGAATACAAGTATTATTTAAAGGAGTATGTAGGACGCGAGACACCTCTTTATTTTGCAGAGCGTCTGACGGAAAAGTACGGCCCGAAGATTTATTTAAAGAGAGAGGATTTAAACCATACGGGTGCGCACAAAATAAACAATGTTATTGGTCAGATTCTTCTGGCAAAAAGAATGGGAAAAACCAAGGTTATTGCGGAAACAGGTGCCGGACAGCATGGTGTTGCGACAGCGACGGGTGCAGCACTTTTTAATATGGAGTGTACAGTTTACATGGGTGCTGAGGATATCGAGCGTCAGGCACTTAATGTATTTCGTATGGAATTGCTCGGCGCAAAGGTACAGAGCGTAACAACAGGAAGTGCAACACTCAAGGACGCAACCAATGAGGCAATCCGTACATGGGCTGAGAGAGCTGAGGATACATTTTACGTAATCGGTTCTGCAGTGGGACCTCATCCGTATCCTAAGATGGTAAAGGAATTCCAGAAAATAATCAGTGAGGAAGCTAAAAAACAGATTCTTGAAAAAGAGGGCAGGCTTCCGGATGTTGTAATGGCATGTGTCGGCGGCGGTTCCAATTCAATCGGTATGTTTGCGGATTTTATCGATGAAAAGGATGTGAGACTTGTCGGCGTTGAGGCAGGAGGTCTTGGAATAGAGACAGGCAAGCATGCATCAGCAATGGCACTTGGAAACCCGGGTGTGCTTCATGGAATGAAATCATATCTTTTACAGGATGACAATGGAAATATCCAGCTTGCACATTCGATTTCTGCAGGTCTTGATTATCCGGGCGTCGGCCCTGAACATGCATACCTTCGAGACAGCGGCAGAGCCGAATATGTATCGGTAACCGATTCGGAAGCAATGGATGCGCTTCTTGAATTATGTAAGCTTGAGGGAATTATTCCGGCAATTGAGAGCGCACATGCACTTGCACACTGCTTTAAGATGGCAAAGGACATGAGCAGGGATGATATTATTGTGGTATGCTTATCAGGCCGTGGAGACAAGGATGTACATACCGTGCAGAAATACTTAAATGGAGAGGAGACCAACAAATAATGAACCGTATAGAAGACAGAATGTCGCAGTTACAAAAAGAAAACAAAAAAGCAATGATTACATATATCACGGCAGGACTTCCGTCAATTGAAAAGACAATTGAGCTCGTACGTGCCCAGACAGAGGCAGGTATTGATGTTATTGAGCTTGGAATTCCTTTTTCTGACCCGGTTGCGGATGGTCCGGTAATACAGGATGCTTCATACAGGTCAATTCAGAATGGCACCAATCTTAAAATGGTATTTGAGGCGATGGAAGAAATACGTAAGGATTGTGAGGTTCCAATCGTATTTATGATGTATTACAATACAATTATGCACTACGGACTTAATAATTTTGTGGAAAAATGTGAAAGCGTTGGCGTAGACGGCCTTATCATACCTGACCTTCCGTTTGAGGAGCAGGATGAGCTTAAATTATATTTAACAGGTGAGGCTTCGCCAATACTTATCCAGCTTGTTTCACCGGTATCTAAACAGAGAGTGCCGATGCTACTTGAAAATGCGAGAGGCTTCGTTTACTGCGTATCGCAGATGGGAGTTACGGGTAAGAGCGCTAATTTCCACAAAGACATAAGAAATTATCTGTCAGAGGTAAAGAAAGTATCAAAAATACCTGTAATGATGGGATTTGGTATCAGAACGGCAGAGGATGTAAAGCCGCTTAGTGACATTATTGACGGTGCAATTGTCGGTTCGGCATTTATAAGGTTAATGGAAGCAAATAATTTCGATGCCGAAGTAGCGAAAAAGTATGTTTCTGACTTTAAGGCAGGGCTTAATTAATTATTTTATTTAATGGGGACTTGACAATCCCCATTAATTTATTATAATTAAATCATACTAAACCTATAGGAAATAATGAAATAGGAGAAAAATACAATGAACAATATTATTTATCTTGATAACGCGGCTACAACTAGCCTTGATGAAAATGCTTTTGAGGCCATGAAACCTTATCTTTTGAATGATTTTGCCAATCCGGCAAGTATATATCAGTTTGCGTCTAAAAGCAGGGAAGCAGTGGAAAATGCCAGAGATTCGATTGCACGCATACTTGGTGCCAAAAGCAGTGAAATATATTTTACTGCGGGCGGCTCTGAATCCGATAACTGGGCAATAAAGGGTGTGGCTTTAAGCCTGAAGGACAAGGGAAAGCACATAATTACGAGCTCAATTGAGCACCATGCTGTGCTTAATACATGTAAGTTCCTTGAAAAGAACGGTTATGAGGTTACGTATCTTCCTGTTGACGCAGATGGAAAGGTAGACACAAATGAACTTGAGGCGGCAATAAGACCGGATACGGTTCTTATTTCGATAATGTTTGCTAATAATGAGATAGGTACGATTGAGGATATTGCGACAATAGGAAGCATTGCAAAAAAGCATGGTGTGCTGTTTCATACGGACGCCGTTCAGGCATTTGGACATGTTCCGATTAACGTAGACGAAATGAATATTGATCTTCTCAGTGCCAGCGGACACAAATTCCACGGACCTAAGGGAGTAGGCTTTTTGTATGTAAGAAGCAAAATAAAGCTTGAAAATCTTATACACGGCGGAAGCCAGGAGCGTAACCGCCGTGCCGGAACAAGCAATGTACCGGGTATTGTCGGCATGGGATATGCGGCAGAGCTTTCTGCATCCGGTCTGGCTGAGAGAAATGAAAAAATAGCAAAGCTCAGAGACCATATGATTGACAGGGTTCTTGCGGAAATACCTTATTCAAGGGTAAACGGTTCAAGAGTTGACAGACTGTCAAACAACGCACATTTTTGTTTCAGATTCATAGAGGGCGAATCACTGCTGATTCTGCTTGACCAGAAGGGTATATGTGCATCAAGCGGTTCCGCATGTACTTCAGGTTCGCTTGACCCTTCGCATGTACTTCTGGCAATCGGCCTGCCACATGAGATTGCGCATGGTTCTGTCAGATTTACGCTTTCTGAAAACAACACAAAAGAAGAAATTGATTTTGTTGTGGACGAGCTAAAGAAAATAGTGGAGAGACTGAGAAGTATGTCTCCGCTGTATGAAGATTTTGTAAAAGGCAATGTGTGAGGTGACAGATTATGTATAGTGAAAAGGTAATGGATCATTTTAATAATCCGAGAAATGTCGGAGAAATAGAAAACGCCAACGGTGTTGGTACTGTAGGTAATGCTAAATGCGGAGATATCATGAGAATTTATCTTGATATTGACAAAGAAACAAAAGTCATAAAGGACTGTAAGTTTAAGACATTCGGCTGTGGTGCAGCAGTTGCGACAAGTAGCATGGCAACAGAGCTTGTAAAGGGTAAAACAATATATGAGGCAATGCAGGTAACCAATAAAGCTGTTATGGAAGCACTGGATGGTCTTCCGCCTGTTAAGGTTCACTGTTCTTTGCTCGCAGAGGAATCCATACATGCGGCATTGTGGGATTATTGTCAGAAAGAGGGTATAGAGATACCCGGACTTAAAGAACCTAAAAAAGACGTACACGAAGGTGAGGAAGAGGACGCTTAGTCGTCCTCTTTTGAATATACAATTTCACCGTTTATAATTGTGTAAAGCGTATTGGTAAAGGTATTCATCGGATTGCCGTCAAAAATAGCAATATCGGCATCCTTACCCGTTTCAAGTGAACCGACATAACGGTCGACCCGGCATATTTTTGCAGCATTTATTGTTATAGCCTTATAAGCTTCCTCCATAGGAAGTCCGGCTCTTACGGAAAGCCCTGCACAGATAGGAAGATACTGAATCAGAGCAACGGGATGGTCTGTTGTTATGGCGGTTGTGATACCGGCTTTGTTTAACACACCGGCAGTTTTAAAGCTCATATTTTCAACCTCTATTTTATTCTTTGAAGTAAGGTCGGTTCCGACTATTGCAGGAAATCCGGATTCTTTTATATATTCGGCAATAAGATGACCCTCCGTGCAGTGGTCAAGAGTAATATCAATATTAAATTCCTTTGCAATTCTTATAGCCGTCAGAATGTCGTCGGCACGGTGCGCGTGAACTTTTAACGGTATTTCTTTGTTGATTACGGGAAGCAGCGCCTCCATTTCCGCATCGTATCCGTCACGGGGATTATAATCACCTGCTTTTCTTAATGCATCACGTAAAATGGCTGCATTTGCCATTCGTGTTGACGGATAAATGTTTTGGTCACCGTAACATACCTTGGGATTTTCACCAAGTGCTGCTTTGACGGCGGCGGGCGCTTTTACTATCATTTCATCAATGCATCTGCCGTGAGTTTTTATAAATGCAAATTGTCCTCCGATGATATTGGAACTTCCGGGACCGACCATAACTCCCGTAATTCCGGCTGCGATGGCTTCATGGAAGGCTGCATCCATCGGATTGACTGCATCAATTGCACGAAGAGAGGCGGTTACGGGTCTGGTGCCCTCATTACAGTCATCGCCGATTGTACCTTTTTTCTCTTCCATTATTCCGATGTGCGCATGTGCGTCAATGATTCCGGGCATGACAATGCCGCCTTTTGCGTCTATTATTTTTTCATTACTGTCAGAAAAAGTGCATGACCCGCTCATTTCACCAATTTTAGTTATTGTCCTGCCATTTATTTTTACAAATCCGTTATCAATAACCCTTCCTGCCATTGTCAATATTTTACCGTTACAAATAAGCATATTTACCTCCACAAAAGCTGATTAATCATAGTATGACCGGATATGTTTAAAATAATTTAATCATTGTTAATTTGCAGTTAAATTGGTATAATAAAATGATGTAGTAAAAATAAAGCTGATATGGGGATTTTATGGCGGAATTACATGACAATCAGGAAATCATTGAAAAGTTAATATTGATAGGCGTCAGTACGAGTGATAATGATGATACAGAGGTTTCACTTCTGGAGCTTAAGGAACTTGTCAAGACGGCGGGAGCCGAAACGGCAGGTATTGTAATTCAGAACAGGGAGAAGATACACCCGGGAACTTACATCGGAATGGGTAAGATAGAGGAAGTGAAGGACCTGATTACAGAAACAGGCGCAACCGGAGTCGTCTGCGATGATGAATTATCGCCTGCCCAGCTTAAAAATCTGGAAAATGAGCTTGACACAAAGGTGATGGACAGAACGCTTGTCATTCTTGATATCTTTGCAAGACATGCCTCTACGAGTGAGGGCAAGATACAGGTTGAACTGGCACAGTTAAAATACAGGATGTCACGTCTTGCAGGTCTGTACAGCTCGCTGTCAAGACTTGGCGGCGGTATCGGTACAAGGGGACCGGGCGAGAAGAAGATTGAAATGGACAGGAGACTTATACGTGACCGTATAGCCCAGCTTAACAGAGAACTTGCAGATGTCAAGGCACACCGTGAAGTCCTTCGTGCACAGCGAAGCAAGAATCCTTCGACGGTGATTGCAATTGTAGGTTACACCAATGCAGGTAAATCGACACTGCTTAATGCACTGACGGGTGCGGGCATTTTAGCTGAGGACATGCTGTTTGCAACACTTGACACGACAACAAGGAGTATGGAGCTTGACAGCAAAGAAACGGTTCTTCTGACGGATACGGTAGGATTTATCAGAAAGCTTCCGCATAATCTTATTGATGCGTTCAGAAGTACGCTTGAGGAAGCGAAATATGCCGATATCATAATCCATGTGGCAGATGCGTCCAATCCTGATCTTGATACCCACATGCATGTCGTGTATGAGACGCTTGATGAACTGGGTGTTAAGGATAAACCGATTATTACGCTGTTTAACAAGATGGATGCGGTCAGCGGTGATGTTACGTTAAAGGACCTTGTGGCTGACAGGACACTTAAGATATCGGCAAAGACCGGAATGGGACTTGATAAATTAAAAAGTACCATTGAGGAAATTCTTCGTGAGCAGAAGGTATATATTGAGAAGGTGTATGATTACGGTGATGCCGGTAAAATTCAGACAATACGAAAATACGGGCAGCTCCTTAGTGAAGGATATACCGGCGACGGAATAGCGGTTAAGGCATATGTACCGCATGAAATAGTAAATAAAGTGTGAGAAAGGCGGAATTGCTGTTATGAGCATGGCAGATAAAATATTTATAGATATGTGTAAAGACATAATTGAAAACGGTGTTTCAACGGAGGGCGAGAAGGTTCGTCCAAAATGGGAGGATGGAACATCGGCATACACAATTAAGAAATTCGGTGTGGTTAACCGTTATGACCTTTCAAAGGAGTTTCCGGCGATTACACTCAGACGTACGGCATTAAAAAGCTGTGTCGATGAGATTTTGTGGATATGGCAGCAAAAGTCCAACAATGTACATGACCTGCACAGTCATATCTGGGATGCGTGGGCTGACGAAGACGGTTCCATCGGTAAGGCATATGGTTATCAGATGGGTATTAAACACCAGTACAAGGAAGGTATGATGGATCAGGTGGACAGAGTGCTTTATGACCTGAAAAATAATCCGTACAGCCGCAGAATTATGACCAATATTTATGTACATCAGGATCTTCATGAAATGAATCTGTATCCGTGTGCGTACAGCGTGACGTTTAATGTAACTCCTAATAAGGAAACAGGAAAATTAAAACTCAACGCAATCTTAAACCAGCGTTCACAGGATATTCTTGCAGCCAACAACTGGAATGTATGCCAGTATGCCGCACTTGTGCATATGTTTGCACAGGTCTGTGATATGGAGGTCGGAGAACTGGTTCATGTAATTGCCGATGCACATATTTATGACAGGCATATTCCACTTGTAAAGGAACTGATTACAAGAGAGACATATGATGCACCGATATTTAAGATGAATCCGGATATCAAGGATTTCTATCAGTTTACGAGAAATGATTTTGAGTTGGAAAACTATGTGACCGGACCGCAGATTACGAATATTCCGGTTGCAATCTAATCAGGATGTGGCTTTAGGAGGAAGAGAAATGAATTTAATCGTAGCAGTTGATAAAAACTGGGCAATTGGAAGAAATGGTGAGCTTCTGGTGAGTATTCCTGAAGACATGAAGCTTTTCCGCTCAGAAACGATGGGCAAGGTTGTTGTTATGGGAAGAAAGACACTTGAGAGTTTTCCGGGAGGTAACCCGTTAAAAAACCGCACCAACATTGTCATAACAGGGAATACCAACTACGAAAAAGAGGGCGTAATTGTTTGTCATAGTGTTGAAGAGACACTTGCTAAATTAAAAGAATATGATACCGAAGATATTTTTATTATAGGCGGAGAGACTATTTACAGGCAGTTTCTTCCGTATTGCAGCATCGCACATGTAACTAAGATTGATTTTGCATATGATGCGGATACATTTTTCCCGAATCTCGATGATAATCCGGACTGGAGCATCAGCGAGAGCAGTGACGAAAAAACATATTTTGACCTTGAATATTATTTTCTTAAGTATGAAAATGCTAATCCAAAGGAGTTTTAACCGTGGCAGAGATTGAAGAGTGTCTTTCGGCCTTTTTGAGCGAAATAAAACCTAAAAGTGCAGTCAGAAAAGTTCATATAACGGAGTGTTATGGAAAAATCGCATCCGGGGACATTTATGCCCCAATGATGGTACCGCATTTTCCTAAATCTGCGATGGATGGATATGCCGTATTTTCAGGTGATTTAAGTAAATGCGACAAAGAGCATCCCGTGAAATTTAAGGTTGTTGCTGAAATATGTGCAGGTGACTGTAAGGATGTTTCCTACGAAAAAAATACTGCAGTAAGAATAATGACAGGTGCCATGGTGCCGGAGGGCTACGATGCCGTAATACGCCAGGAGGACACTGATTACGGCATGGATTATGTCGAAATATATTCGTCGGCAAAGCCGTACATGAATTACTGCAGGGTCGGAGAGGACATACAGGAAGGCGAGCTTGTTGTACCAAAGAATACACGCATTACAGCCGTTCATGCAGGACTTCTTTCAAGTCTTGGGATAGAGTGGATAAATGTTTATGAGGACCTGAAAACAGCAATTATTTCAACCGGCAGCGAGATAACAGAAATAGGAACGCCTCTAAGCGGCGGGAAAATTTATAACAGTATTGCATATGTGCTCCTTGGTGCAATTACAAGGGAGGGTTTTTGTGTTACATCACATACGTCGTGTGTTGATGAAAAAGAAGCTCTTAAGGCACACATTGAAGAAAAGATAAATGAAGCAGACGTCCTTATAACTACCGGCGGCGTTTCTGTCGGTGTGAAGGATTTAATCCCATATGTGATGGAAGAGCTGGGTGCAAAACAGATATTTTACAGAGCCAACATTCAGCCGGGAACGCCTACCATGGGATGGATATATAAGGATAAGCCGGTGCTTTGTCTGTCAGGTAATCCTTATGCGGCAATTGCCAATTTCGAGATTTATTTCTGGGAAATTGCAGCCAAAATGATGCATAATGATTTTTACAGACCTAAGATATGCAAGGCTGTATTAAAAAGTAAATATACCAAGATTAACAGATTGAGAAGATTTATACGTGCAAATTGTGTTGACGGCAGTGTAACCATTCCGTCAGACAATCATGCATCGAGTGTGATAAGAAACATGACTGAGTGTAACTGCTTTATCGACCTTAAGGCGGGCGATAAGGTATCAGTGGGAGATATGGTTACGGTAAGATTTATACGCGGTATTTAGATTAAAAAAGACAGGTAGATTGTATGAGACTTAGTGCAGGTATCCTTGCCGGTGGCAAAAGCACCAGGATGGGAGAAAATAAAGCTTTATTAACAATAAATAATAAACGTTTTATAGACAGAATTGCAGATGAGCTTAGTGGCTTTTCACAGCTCATTATTTCTGCTGCCCATAAGGGTGACTACGAAGATATTGATGCGGAATTTGTATATGACGAACATAAAGACATAGGTCCTATCGAGGGTATTTATCAGATACTCAATGCGTCTTCGGAGGAATATGTATTTGTATGTGCGGCAGATATGCCGTTTGTTTCAAAAGACCTTGTTTTGTACATGACGGAATTCATTTCTTCAGACTATGACTGTTATGTTGTCATGGATGAAGAGCACATACATCCGCTGTGTGCAATCTACTCAAAGAAAATGCTTGGCGTGATACGCGGTCTTATTGAAGACGGAAAGTATCGTCTTATGAACATTTTAGACAGCGTGAGAACCAAGTATATTAAGCTTGAACATACTGATTTTGACAGAAAAATCGTCAAAAACATCAATACAAGACAGGAATATAAAAGGCTTGTACTCCCTGTGGTTTTCTGCGTAAGTGCAGTAAAGGACAGCGGAAAGACAGGTCTTATTGTCAAACTTATAAATGAGTTTATAAATGAAGGTTACTCGGTTGGTGTAATTAAGCATGACGGACATGATTATGTCATGGATCATGACGGAACGGACACATTCTGTTATACACAGGCGGGGGCTTTGGTTAGTGCCATTTTTTCTGACAGGCAGTTTTCAATTAATTCGACAGGAAAGAAAAGTATCGAAGAGATGATTTGCATGATAAAGGATACGGATGTAATCATTATCGAGGGAATGAAAAATTCCGTTTATCCTAAGATAGAAGTGGTAAGAAAAGCAGTTTCGCAGAATCCTGTGTGTAATCCCGACAGTTTAATCTGCATTGCAACCGATGTGGTATCCCGGCAGGTATCTTGTCCAGTATACGGACTTGATGATGTAGATGGGATTTTTTTGTGCCTGAAAAAATATTTCGGATTGGAGTAATGTAAATGAAACTTATAAAAACAGAGGATGCAACAGGACATGTATTATGCCATGATATAACACAGATAATTCCGGGGGTTGTTAAGGACGCAGTGTTTAGAAAAGGCCATATCGTGACCGAAGAGGATATTCCTGTATTATTATCTGTCGGAAAAGAGCACCTTTATGTATGGGAGAAGAAAGAGGGTATCCTGCATGAAGATGAGGCGGCAGCTATACTTAGGGACATTTGCATAAATGAAAATATGACCGCTTCGCTGCCCAAAGAAGGCAAGATTGAGATAAAGGCAGAGTGCGACGGCCTTCTGAAGGTAAATACAGAAAAATTAAATGCAATAAACAGCTTTGGTGAAATGATGATTGCTACCGTGCATGGCAATTTCCCGGTAAAGGCAGGAGATAAGATTGCTGCCACGAGGATAATTCCGCTTGTGATTGAAGAGGAAAAAATGCAGAAGGCAAGGGAGCTTGCAGGTGATGAACCGCTTCTTTCGATTCTCCCGTTTAAAAAATGGCGTGCCGGCATCGTTACTACGGGAAGTGAAGTTTTTAAGGGAAGGATAAAGGACAGCTTCGGACCTGTTATCAGAGCAAAATTAGAGGAATTTGATGTAGATGTAATCGGTCAGAAAATCGTCGATGACGGACAGGAAAATATTGTAGAAGCAATAGGTCAATTTGTGGATGAAGGTGCAGATATGATTTTGTGTACGGGTGGAATGAGCGTGGACCCGGACGACAGAACACCGGGTGCAATAAAGGCATTTGGCGCAGAAATCATTTCGTATGGCGCACCGGTTCTTCCGGGAGCAATGTTTCTTCTTTCGTACTACACGCATGAAGGCAGAACGATTCCTGTTATGGGACTGCCGGGCTGCGTAATGTACGCAAAAAGAACGATATTTGACCTGGTGCTTCCAAGAATTCTTGCGGGCGAAAAATTAACCGGTTGTGATCTTAGCACATACGGAGAGGGCGGACTGTGTTTAAACTGCGAAGTCTGCCATTTCCCTAACTGCGGATTCGGTAAATAAAAGGAGAGTAAAATGTCTGGATTTACACATTTTGATGAAAACGGAAATGCAATAATGGTTGATGTTACCGATAAGGCTGTGACTGAGCGTGTTGCGACTGCCAGCGGTAAAATATATGTAAATGAGATGGTATATGATGCAATTGTAAACCACACGGCTAAAAAGGGTGATGTGCTCGGCACTGCGCGTATTGCGGGGATAATGGCGGCAAAGAGAACTTCTGACCTTATACCGATGTGCCATCCGCTTATGCTTACCAAGGTGACGGTTGACTTTGAATTAAATAACATGGAACATTCTATAAAGGCTGTGTGTACGGCTAAGTTATCAGGCAGAACCGGTGTTGAAATGGAAGCCTTAACCGGCGTTAATATTGCGCTTCTTACGATTTATGATATGTGTAAAGCCATGGACAGGGGAATGGAAATGGGGGAAATCCATCTTGAGGAAAAATCAGGTGGAAAGAGCGGACATTTTGTGCGTGGAACAAAACTCTGCTGACTCATATTTGAATTAAAGGAGAAAATTTAATAATGAAAAAGAATATAGCACTTTTTATGGTTTTAGTATGTATGATGGCAATGCTTTCAGGATGCGGACAAAAGGAAAAGACGGAAATAGTTGTATTTGCGGCAGCATCCATGACAGAGACTCTTAATGAAATTAAGACAGTATATGAAAAAGCTAATCCGGATGTAACGATTACTTACAATTTTGACTCATCAGGAACATTAAAAACACAGATTGAAGAGGGAGCAGCGTGTGACTTGTTTATTTCAGCAGGACAGAAGCAGATGAACCAGCTCGATATTACTGCTGACCCGGCCGTTAACACAAACGGACTGGATTTTGTTGATGCGAAAAGCCGTATTAATCTTCTTGAAAATAAGGTTACTCTGTGTGTTCCGGCTTCAAATCCAAAGAATATTCAAAGCTTTGATGATTTAAACAACGCGTTAAAATCAGGAAATGTTCTTCTTTGCATGGGTAACGGCGATGTTCCTGTGGGACAGTACACACAGAAGATTTTAACCTACTATGGTCTTGAGGAAGAGAAGCTTGCATCAGCAGGTCTTATTACATACGGAAGCAATGTAAAGGAAGTTACGACACAGGTGTCTGAGGCTTCTGTAGACTGTGGAGTTATTTATTGTACTGATGCGTACAGTGCAGGGCTTACAATAGTTGATTATGCAACAGCCGAAATGTGCGGACAGATTATCTATCCTGCATCTGTACTTAAGACGGCTGCAAATGCTAAGGAAGCACAGAAATTCCTTGATTATCTTACAACAGATGAGGCAATGGCTGTGTTTGAAAAGGTAGGTTTTTCACCTGTCAGTAAGTAAGGATGGTATACTATGGATTTATTTCCGTTATGGAATTCCCTGCGGATTGCGGGAATTGCCTCGATTATAGTATTTTTCCTTGGAATCTTTGCGGCATATTATGCCGCGAGACTTCCAAGAGTTATTAAAGGCGTGCTTGATGTGGTGCTTACGCTTCCGCTTGTCCTGCCGCCTACTGTTTGCGGATATTTTCTTCTGGTATTGTTTGGAACAAAGAGACCGCTTGGAATGTTTTTGCAGCAGTTTGGAATAAAATTTGTCATGACATGGTATGGCGGAATATTAACGGCAGCAGTGGTTGCATTTCCGCTTATGTACCGTACTGCCAGGGGTGCGTTTGAAAGCTTTGACGAAACACTTGCAAATGCAGGCAGAACGCTGGGACTTAGTGACACGTTTATTTTCTGGAAAATAAGAATGCCCGTGTGCAGACAGGGTATACTTGCGGGGGCTGTGCTTGCATTTGCAAGGGCACTTGGCGAGTATGGTGCTACCAGCATGCTTATCGGGTACACCCCGGGAAAGACGGCTACAATTTCCACAACAGTATATCAGCTTTGGAGAACCAATGATGATGCCGGGGCATTTAAGTGGGTGCTTGTAAACCTTGCGATAAGTACGGTTGTGCTTCTTGCGGTAAATATGCTGGAAAGCCGTCAGAAAAGGCAGGTGAAAAGATGAGCCTGTATGTAAAAATTAAAAAGGATTTTGGTGATTTTAAGTTTGACACGGAGTTTGAAATGCAGGGTAAGGTGCTTGGCCTTCTTGGTGCTTCAGGCTGCGGCAAGAGCATGACATTAAAATGCATTGCAGGAATTGAAAAACCTGACAGCGGCAAAATTGTGCTAAACGACAGGGTATTGTTTGATTCTGACAGACATATAAATATTCCTGCTAGAGACAGAAGGGTAGGCTATCTTTTCCAGGACTACGCACTTTTTCCTAATATGACCGTATTCCGGAATATTATGTGCGGGGCAAAAGATAAGGAAAAGGCAGCAGAATTTATTAAAAGATTTTATCTTGAAGGTATGGAAAAAAATCTGCCGTCACAGTTGTCGGGAGGGCAGAAACAAAGGACTGCCATGGCAAGAATGCTTTCGGCAGACCCTGATATAATTTTACTTGATGAGCCGTTTTCGGCACTTGATAATTATCTGAAGGCACAGCTTGAGCATGAAATAATGGATATGCTCGATGAAGCAGATAAGCCGGCAATATTTGTGTCACACGACAGAAATGAGGCTTACCGGCTTACTGATACAATTGCCGTGATGGAAAACGGGCAGATAGCAGACATAAAGGATAAGCGTGAGCTTTTTAAAAGTCCGGGTACACTGGCAGCCACATTACTTACAGGATGTAAAAATGTTTCGCATCTTACGAAGTGTGAAAACGGCTTGTACATTGCTGATGACTGGGGAATTAAGCTTTGCTGTCCCGATGCTTCGCGAGAGTACAAATATGCGGGCTTCAGGGCGCATTATCTCATGCCAGCAGCTAAAATGGAAGAGACAAATGTCTTTGAATGTGAGATTGTACGTGAAATTGAGGATACATTTTCAACAATCGTGTTATTTAGAAATAAAGGATGTAGTGTAAACACTGATTATTCAGTGCTTACCTACGAGCTTGATAAGGACAAATGGAATGAATTAAAGAGGGATGAGCTGTTTCTAAAGATTCCCGAGAATGAGGTTATCTGGATGGAGAAATAGCGCCAGGAGGAGAAATGCAGGACGGTCAAGGACGAAAAATTGAATATTTGAGGATATCTGTCACTGACCGCTGCAATCTCAGATGTCAGTACTGCATGCCGCAGGGCGGCGTAGAGCTTATGAAACATTGTGAGATACTGTCACTTGAGGAATTTGCACGGATTGTAAGGATAATGGCAGGTATGGGACTAAAAAAAGTCCGTTTTACAGGTGGCGAACCAATGGTAAAAAGAAATCTTGTAAAACTTGTAAAGGACGTGGCAGATACTGACGGAATTAAAACAGTTGCAATGACAACCAACGGCACAATTTTTTCTGGGTATGTAGACGAGTTAAAGGCGGCAGGTCTTACGAATGTAAATATAAGTCTTGATACGACAGATGCGAAAGTTTTTGAGAAGATAACGGGAAGCGATGAATATGACAAGGTATTTGGTTCGATTGAAAAGTCAAAAGCCGCCGGTTTAAAGGTTAAAATTAACTGCGTGCCGTGCAGGGAATTTAATGAAAATGATATTATTGGTATCGCATCCATTGCCAAGGACATGGATGTTGATGTAAGATTTATAGAACTGATGCCGATAGGATGCGGAGCTAATTATACCGGGATACCGGGTGATGAAATACTTGGCAGGCTAAAGGGCTGTTTTGGTGAATATGAGCAGTGCGGACATGAAAGCACTGACGGACCTTCACGATATGTTAAATTTAAGGGATTTAAGGGCAGAATCGGTTTTATTGAACCGATGTCACATAAGTTCTGCTCTGAATGTAACAGGGTGCGTCTTACGGCGGACGGAAGGCTTAAGCTGTGTCTCTATCACAAAGATGGAATTGACCTTAAGACGCTTCTTAGAACCGGTAAATCAGATGATGAGATTAAGGACGCAATCAATGCAGCACTTAAGGATAAACCAAAGGAACATGATTTTGGCAACCCTGTTAAGCTGGATAAGAGAAAAATGTCACAAATTGGAGGATAGATATGGGAGTAGTTAAAGCGGTATGTATAAGTGAAAAGAAAGGTACTGCCAAGAAAAATGTTGGCGAGTGTCGTTTTATAGAGGAATGGGGGCTTGAAAATGATGCCCATGCAGGCAACTGGCACAGACAGGTCAGCCTGTTGTCTTTTGATGAGGTCGAGAAATTCAGGGCAAGAGGCGCACGTGTTGAGGATGGTGCATTTGGAGAAAACCTTCTTGTGGAAGGCTTTGATTTTAAAACATTTCCTGTCGGAACTGTTTTTGAGTGTAATGATGTTGTTCTTGAAATGACACAGATTGGTAAAAAGTGCCATTCAGAATGTGAAATCTTTCATCAGGTGGGCGACTGTATTATGCCGCGCGAAGGTGTATTTGCAAGAGTCATTCATGGTGGAGTCATAAAGGTTGGTGATGAGCTTCATGTCAGAGAAAGCAAATAATGAAATGTTTACAGCCGGTATAATAACGGCGAGTGATAAGGGAAGTGCCGGTGAAAGGGAAGATTTAAGCGGACCGGCTATAAGAGAGTACATTGAGCGCGAGGGCTATAAGGTAGTCAGCATGAAGATTCTTCCTGATGATGAGGATGCCCTTTACAATGAAATGGTGAGACTGTGCGATGAAGAGCATGTTGATGTTGTATTTACAACAGGAGGAACAGGGCTGTCGCCAAGAGATAACACTCCCGAGGCAACTATGCGTGCGGCGACAAAGAATGTTCCGGGCATAGCCGAGGCAATCAGGTATTACAGCCTTCAGATAACACCGAGGGCAATGCTTAGCAGGGCAGTCAGTGTGATGAGAAACCGGACACTTATAATAAACCTTCCGGGAAGTCCGAAGGCGGTTAAGGAGAGTCTGTCATTTATTATTCCGTCATTAAAGCATGGAATTGAAATCATGAAGGGACAGACGGGCGAATGTGCGGGCAAATAAATCTTTATTTCAGGAGATGAATCTAATTATGAGGCAGACATGGAAGAAAAATCTGTTATTTGCAATCAAAATTATAGTTTCTGCGTGTACGGCAATATGCGTGGCAGAGCTGCTTAATCTTCAGTTTGCTGTTTCTGCGGGGATAGTTGCGATTTTATCGGTTGCACTTACCAAGAAGGAAACTTTAAAGATTGCAATGACAAGGTTTTTGGCCTTTGGAGCGGCACTCTTAATTGCATACGTATGCTATTCGCTGTGTGGCTTTGTAACAGGTGCATTTTTACTGTATCTTCTGTTCTTTATTGTAACCTGCCAGTTTATGAAATGGAACAATGCGATGGCGATGGACTCTGTGCTGATTTCACATTTCTTATCGTTTGGCAATATGAATGCAGAATCACTTTTAAATGAAATCCTGTTATTTGTCATAGGCGTCGGAATCGGAATCATAGCTAATCTTTTCCTTCGTAAAAAGACTGATTATATGGAACGGCTTAAAGACGAAACTGATGAACAGATAAAGCGGGCACTTCACAGAATGTCTCTTCGGATAATGGATGAAAATCTGGCTGATTATGACGGCTCATGCTTTAAAAAACTTAATGAGTCTGTTGATGAGGCCCTGGCTGTCGCCATGGAAAATGATTCCAATCAGTTCGGCTCGGACGGAAAGGAAGATATAGAATATATTCTTATGCGAAGAAATCAGATTGAGGTTTTGCATGAAATGTATCAGAGAGTGAGTCTGATTCATACAGTACCTATCTCGGCAAAGATTATTGCCGATTTTTTTGAAAAGGTATCAGTGGAATATGCAAGAGACAATTCTGTAAGTACATTGCTTGAGGATTTTAACAGGCTTGACATGAAAATGAAGGAGATTCCGCTGCCTGTTGAACGCCGCGAGTTTGAAGACCGTGCGCAGCTGTACGCACTTATGAGAAATATGGAGCAGTTTTTAAATATCAAGAAAAAATATGTTTCAGGCAGAGCATCAGTATAGTGCGGAGGTGGCTTATGGGTACATTTATAACGGTTGTCGTTGTACTGGCATTGGTTTATTTTGCAGTAAGAAGTATGATAAAAGATAAAAAGAGAAAAAAATCCTTACAGTGTGGCGGTGACTGTACAAACTGCCGTGGAAATTGTCATTAATAACAGGTTTTAAAACAGGAATATTTGTGATATACTTAATAGACATATTTTTTTAATCAGGAGGAAACGGCAATGCATTCACCATTGGAAATTGTAAGAAACTACGTGGAAGTCAGTATACATAAGACAAACCTTACAGCGTTTAAAATGATTATTCTCGGAATATTTGCAGGAATTTTTATCGGATTTGCAGGAATCACGTCAACTGCCGCTTCGGCAACAATTGATAATCCGTCTGTGGCAAAGCTTATCGGTGCGATTGTTTTTCCTGCGGGAATGGCAATGGTGCTCATCGCCGGAAGTGAACTGTTTACGGGTAATACTCTTATTATTCTTGCCGTACTCGAAAAGAAGGTTACCGTATGGCGTATGTTAAAAAACTGGGTGATTGTATTTATTGGTAATTTTATCGGAGCAGGCTTTGTTGCATTTTGTGTTGTGTTTGGCCACACACCTGACCTTTTTTCGGGCAGACTTGCCGAAAGCATTGTGGCAGCAGGTGCATACCGCTGTAACCTTTCTTTTATGGACAGTTTAATACGTGGTATTCTCTGTAATATTCTTGTTTGTATTGCAGTATGGATGTCATTTGCGGCTAAAAAAGTTTCAGGTAAGCTTATGACCAGCTTCTGGCCTGTTATGGTTTTTGTAATGTGTGGTTTTGAACACAGTGTTGCCGATATGTATTTCGGCATGGCGGCGTTATTTACTGCCGGTGAGTATAATATTGCGGCGTCAGGACTTACTGTTTTTAATTTCCTGTTTAAGAATCTTTTGCCGGTAACTATCGGAAATATAATAGGCGGAGCCGGAATTGTCGGCTGTGGATACTGGCTTGGTTATTTACACCATACACCGTTTGGTGAAGCTACTGATGCACAGGAACAGGAAGAAATAGATATTGCGGAGGAATACTAAGGTGACCATAAATCAGTTAAATTATGTAATTACCGTGGCTGACAGCCGTTCAATGAATGAAGCCGCCAAGACGCTTTTCATTTCGCAGCCGAGTCTTTCGGCAGCCATCAGGGAGCTTGAGACTGAGATAGGAATAGACATTTTCAGAAGAAATAACCGTGGAGTGTCTGTTACTCCGGAGGGAATGGAATTTTTAGGATATGCCAGACAGGTTGTAGAACAGTATGAACTGATTCAGACCAGGTATGTCGACCATGCCAACGTGAAAAAGAGGTTCAGTGTATCAATGCAGCATTATTCATTTGCGGTAGATGCATTTGTTAAAATGGTTAAACAGTTCGGTATGGATGAATATGAGTTTGCAGTACATGAGACCAAGACATTTGAAGTAATAGAAGATGTTAAGAATTTTAAGAGTGAACTTGGCATTCTGTATATCAATGACTTTAACAGGAAGGTGCTTACCAAGCTTTTCAACGATTATGATCTTGAGTTTTTTGAACTTCTTAAGTGTGGAATCTATGTTTATCTCTGGAAGGGACATCCTCTTGCAGAAAAGGAAATAATATCACTTGAGGAACTTGAGGAGTATCCGTGTCTTTCGTTTGAGCAGGGTAATAACAATTCCTTCTATTTTGCTGAGGAGGTTCTCAGTACATACGAGTACAAGAGGCTGATTAAGGCAAATGACAGGGCAACCATGCTTAATCTTATGATTGGATTAAACGGCTATACGCTGTGTTCGGGAATTATATGTGAGGAGCTTAACGGTTCTGATTACAAGGCAGTTCCGCTTAATTCAGATGAAGAGATGACAATAGGCTATCTTAAACGCAAGGGCACGGCAATCAGTCCGCTGGGTAAAAAGTATCTGGAGGAAATTGCTAAGGCGAAACCAATGTAATTGTTTGTGGGTACAAAACTATACTAATTATCACATAAACAGGTTTGTGGGTACAATTAAGTGGCACGTTTGCACTAATGCTCGCTCGCAGCGGTACATAAGGTGCCAAATAACGGCACCTAAGTACCGGCGGCTCACAATTGCCACTTAATTTGTACCCGCAAATCTTGTTTATTATCATAAATTCAGTAGTTTTGCAAACACCTAACTTAAATATTGTAGTGAGGAGAAAGTTGAAAATGCAGGATAAGACACAGCAGATTTTTAGAGACGCACCGGTTCCTAAGGCAGTACTTACCAATGTTATTCCATCGGTTATAAGTATGTTAATGGTTCTGGTGTATAATCTTGCAGATACATTTTTTATAGGACAGACAAAAAATCCGCTTATGGTTGCGGCAGTGTCGGTTGCTACACCGGCATTTCTTTTATTTATGGCAATAGGAATGCTTTTTGGTATAGGTGGAACATCATTAATAAGCAGGATGCTGGGAGAGGGGAAAAAAGATACCGCAAAGCATGCATCATCATTCTGTTTCTGGACAAGCCTTTCGATTGGTGTTGTTTCAATGGTGATAATACTTGTGTTTTGTGAGCCTGTCTGCCGTATGATAGGGGCAAGTGATGATACGATAGGATATGCCACGCAGTACCTTTCAATTCTTTCATTCGGTATACCTTTTCTGATTATCAGCAATGCTTTCAGTAATATAATCCGTTCCGAGGGCCAGGCAAATAAAGCGATGCTCGGAATGATAGTCGGTAATCTGATTAATATCGTACTTGACCCGGTTATGATTCTCGGATTAAAGTGGAATGTGGCTGGTGCAGCGATTGCAACGGTACTTGGCAATGTCTGCTCGGCAGTCATTTATGTTTCGCATCTTGCTTCAAAAAAATCGCTTTTATCCATCAGGTTAAAGGATTACTCGGCCGGAGGAAATATTGCGGCAGGTATATTTGCAATAGGAATTCCGGCATCATTAAACAGTGTGCTTATGAGCGTTTCCAACATTGTAATAAATAAATGCATGTCTGAACACGGGGATTTGCAGGTGGCAGGACTTGGTGTGGCTATGAAGGTAAATATGATTGCCGTCATGCTGCTCATAGGAGTCGGTACAGGTATCCAGCCGCTTCTTGGGTACTGTTACGGTGCCGGAAACAGGAAGCGTTATAAATCAGTGTTATTGTTTTCACTTGGACTTGCATTTTCATTAAGCTGTGTGATGACGGCCATATGTTACATGGGTGCGGCACCGCTTGCGAGGGCGTTCCTTGAAAATGAAGAGGCCTTTAATTATGCATTTGCATTTTCAAGAACATATATAATGTCAGGCCCTATTCTTGGAATACTGTTTGTTTTCATGAATGCGATACAGTCAATGGGAGCAGCACTTCCATCGCTCATATTGTCCATAAGCCGTCAGGGAATTATTTATTTCCCGATATTATTTACTATAAGGGCAATAAGCAATACGCCACAGCACCTCGCAATGACACAGCCGCTGACTGATTATATTGCTGCGGGGCTTTCCGTGATACTGTTTATTATTGCTTACCGCAGGTATTTTATCAAAAATCAGCAGGATGTTTGACTTTTATCACTGTTTTGTTTATAATAATCCATAGTTAACAAGTAGGATAATAGGTATTTGCAAATTGATAGTGTCAAATGACCTATGAAAAAACTGGGCAAAGAAAAAAAGCTCAGATGA